>CADAQX010000014.1 GCA_902790215.1 uncultured Bacteroidota bacterium
AGGCGGCACACCAGCAGGCTGTGGTCGCGCAAGGCCACAAGGCAATGCTCCATACCCTGCACGACGGCTTCATAGCCGGGCTCGATGTTGACGACGCTGCAACGGGTATCCTCCAGCACAGCGTGTCCGCTGACGGCATTCTGGGCGGCGTCGTGGGCGGCGTGCTCATAGAGGGAACCCCAGGTGCCGATGTCGCTCCAGCCAAAGTCGGCAGGAATGGTGAAGCGGTTGGGAGATCGCTCCATCACGCCGTAGTCGATGCTGATGTTCTCGCATTGCGCAAACATGCCGTCGATGAAGGCCTGCTCCTTCTCGGTGCCGAAGAGGCTGCGCCCTTGGTCGAAGAGCTGCTCCATAGCGGGCAGGTAATCGTGGTAGGCATTGCGGATTCCCTGCAGCGACCACACGAAGATGCCGGCGTTCCACAAGTAGCGGCCGGCGGCGAGGTATTGCTTGGCAGTCTCCAGATCGGGCTTCTCCCTAAAGTTGACCACAGGCAGCACCTCCGCTTTGGCTGTTGCCGCCGAGGGGTCGCTCACCTCGATGTAGCCGTAGCCCGTCTCGGGACGTGAGGGCTTGATGCCGATGGTGAGGAGGGCGTCGCAGTGGGCGGGGTCTTCCACGAAGTCCATACCCAAGCGGATGATGCGCTGAAACTCCACCTCGTTGGTGACGAGATGGTCGGCGGGTGTCACCACGATAGAGGCTTCGGGGGTGCGCGAAAGGATGCGGTAGTTGGCGTAGGCGATGCAGGGCGCGGTGTTGCGGCGCATGGGCTCGCACAGCACCTGATCGGGCTTCAATTCGGGCAGGTGCTCCAGCACCAAAGCCTTGTAGGCGGCGTTGGTCACCACCAGGAAGTTCTCGGCGGGGACGACGGGCAGGAACCGCTCGAAGGTGGAGCGGATAAAGCTCTTGCCTGTCCCCAGGATGTCGAGGAACTGCTTGGGATAGTTATTCTTGCTTAAAGGCCAGAAACGGCTGCCTATGCCGCCGGCCATGATGATGCAGTAACGGTTGTTCATGGTTATTTGTTATAGAGATTATAGATGCAATAGAGGGTATAGGGGTAATTAGTTTCTGTAGCCGATTACGTGACGGACCTCGTGGATGGTCTTGCGGGCGCTCTCGCGGGCTTTCTCGGCTCCTTGGTTCATCACCTTGCGCAGGTAGTCCTCGTTGGCCGACAGCTCCTCTATGCGGGCGCGGAATGGCTCGGTGAAGGCCACCATATCCTCGGCCAGCTGCTTCTTCATGTCGCCGTAGCGTATCTGGCAGCGGTTGTAGAGGTCGTCGAAGTACTCGACGGTGTCGGGTGTGGACACCACACGCATAAGGGTGAAAAGGTTCTCAATCTCGACCGGCTTGGTCTGGTTCATTTCCGTGGGGCCGCTGTCGGTCTTGGCACGCATAATCTTCTTGCGGATAGACTTGGGGTCCTCGTTCAGGAAGATGGCATTGCCCTCGCCCTCGCTCTTGCCCATCTTGCCGCTGCCGTCGAGACCGGGAATTTTTACCAGCTGGCTGCCGAAGTTGAAAGCCTGGGGCAGCGGGAACACTTCGCTCTTGTACATATTGTTGAACCGCTGGGCAAAGGTGCGCGTCATTTCGAGATGCTGCTCCTGGTCTTTGCCCACGGGCACCTTGGTGGCTTTGTGTATCAGGATGTCGGCGGCCATGAGCGTGGGGTAGGTCAGCAGGCCGGCATTGACGTTGTTGGGGTTCTGGCGCACCTTGTCCTTGAACGAGGTGACGCGCTCCAGCTCGCCCAGGTAGGCGTTCATGTTGAAGAAGAGATAGAGCTCGATGGTTTCGGGCAGGTCGCTCTGCAGGTAGATGGTGGCCTTTTCGGGGTCGAGGCCGCAAGCCAGATACTGCACAAGGATCTGCCGGGCGTTGCCGTAGAGGTCGTCGGGTGTGGGGTGCGTGGTGAGCGAATGGTAATCGGCTATGAAGAAATAGCAGTCGTGCTCGTCCTGCATCTTGACAAAGTTGCGCAAAGCGCCGAAATAATTGCCCAGATGCAGGTTGCCCGTCGGGCGGATGCCGCTGCATACAATCTCGCGTTTGATGGTATCAGACATAGATTAGAACAAATAATTATATCAATACTAAATAAATATCCGCAGGATGCCTCCTGACGGAGAAATGCAAAGATACGAAAAAAACTCGACCTAAGAAGAAAAACAGCAAGGACCATATACAAAAAAAATAGAGTCGACTATTGTCGACCCTACTCTTTTTCGGTTGTGTGTCCTGATTATTCAGCAACTTCAGCAGCAACCTCTTCAACAACGGCCTCAACGGCGTTGGTGTCAACGACGGGCTCTTCAACCATCTCCTCAACAGCGGGAGTATCGATGGTCTCTTCAGTAGCGGGGGTGTTGTTGCAAGCTGCGAAGGCGAACATACCGGCGACAGCCATAAGGAACATTACTTTTTTCATCTTTTTGATTTTTTTAAAGTTATCTTTACTAGTTAATTAATTTGCTTGTTTTTGACGAAACTTTTGTGTTTCAAATCGGGTGCAAAAGTAATACATTTTCCAAGACTAAGAAGAAAAAAAATGTCAAAAAATCTTAACGCCTGTCCAAAATGTTAAAATTCACATTGTTAAAATTTGGCTCATACCCCTCTTTGACCTCTTTTTTTCTTGAAATTCAGTCAATTTTAAATGCTAAAAACTGTGAAAATAACTCTTTTATTCTCCATTTACGGAAGCGGAACAAGGCCGTTGAAACCCATAAAAGCCATAGCCAGGATTCCGGCGGTGACCAGTGCGATGGGCACACCCTTCATGCCCTTGGGCACACCCGTCAGCTCCATCTGCTCGCGGATGCCGGCAAAGATGACCAATGCCAGCGTGAAGCCCACGGCAATGCTGGCGGCATACACCACGCTCTCCAGCAGGTTCATATTCTTTTGGATTACCAGAATGGCAACGCCAAGCACAGCGCAGTTGGTGGTAATCAGCGGCAGGAAGACACCCAGTGTTTGATACAAGGCAGGGGCAATCTTCTTGAGGATAATCTCCACCATCTGGACCAAACCGGCTATGACAAGGATATAAGCAATGGTTTGCAGGTATCCGAGATTGAGCGGCACAAGAATATAGTAATAGATAAGGTAAGTGACCAGCGTGGCCAGCAGCATGACGAAAAGCACTGCACCACCCATGCCGATGGAACTCTTGACATCTTTGGATACACCCAGGAAAGGACAGATGCCGAGGAACTGTGCCAACACTACGTTGTTAACGAAGATGGCACCGATAATCAAAGCAAAGATATTGATACCCATAGTATTATTAGATATTAATTTACAATTTTATTAATATTTTCAAATTGCAAATATACACTTTTTTTTTAAAATGAATGGCTTTTCGCCCCAAAAGTGGTTTATTTTTTTACTTTTTCACCTTATCGGCAGCCGACCCTCGACCCCAGCCCTTGGAGCGTTCGCTGTAGCTCCAGTGTGCCTTCGCTCTGCCTTCGCTCTACCTTCGCTCCCGGAGGCGGACAAAAAGCGACCCCAAAAGGGCTCCACAGCGAAGCAACCCCGACCCCCAAACCCGCTTGTCAGTCGAAGACCGACCGTTACGCGTTACAGTGTAACAGTTCGAAAAACATTCCCTCTATTGCCAAAGAATCCCATGCGTTTGAGGGTGTCATGGCCTTTCAGGTTGGGCAGTTGCTGCAGGTATTGTTTGCGGACTATAAGAGCCCGCTGTTAAGCCAAGGCTGCAAAAGCCAATCGACCACGTTCAGTTTTCTAATTCCATCATAGACGGGGTTAAAGTCGTTGTCTGTTGTCAACAGGTATTTGGGATTGGAGTCTTTGATAGCTCTAAGCGAGGCAAGTTCCCTCTCCAATGTCTCAGGACTCTCCGTTGTCCAAGCCACTTGATAATAGGATGTATAACCGTCGTTATCAGTGACGACAAAGTCAACTTCAAGATTGTTGCGCTTGCCGATGAACACATCTTTGTTACGTCGGACAAGCTCAAGGTAAACCATATTTTCAAGCCAATGTGAACGGTCTTTTAGAACCTTTTTCTTAAGCCGTACTTTAGCAAAACAGGGATCGACCACATAATATTTGTTCAATGTTTGGAGCAGTCCTTTCCCTTGTATCTCATAACGTGGCACTTTGTAAATGAGGTAGGCATCGCACATTGCATCTAAATACTTGGCAACGGTTTGCTTGTCAATCACAGTGCCGTTGGAACGCATTGTGTCGGATATAGAACGTGGCGAAACGTATGAGCCCACCGAGTCGAAGATGAAATCAAGTATTTTGTTGAAGTCGTGTTTGTTGGTTATATTCAGTCGTTGGAAAATGTCTTTCTCTACAATGGTTTTCAGAATGCTGTCAGCAAACATGTCAGCCTGTTTCTCCCCAATCTGTAGTTGCTTAACATACTCAGGTACACCTCCGTAATGTATAAAATTCGCCAAAGTTTCATTATTTGATAAGTTTGGCGATTTTAAATGTACAAAATCGTTGTATTCAATAAATTGAAGCGGAAGAAGATTGATTTCCACATAACGTCCGGTCAACAATGTGGCCAACTCACCGGAGAGCATGTAGGCATTTGAACCTGTTATGTAGATGTCAACATTGGGCTTGATATAGAGACTATCGACAAGCCGTTGGAACTCTTTGATATTCTGAATCTCATCCAAAAAGATATAGTTTGCTTTGTCTTCGACCAGCAGATTCTTGATATGGGCGTGAATCTGGTAGATGTCGCCAAGAGCCAACGTGTCAAGATCCTCAAAGTTGTAGAATTGTATCTGTTCTTTTTGTACCCCATTACGAATCAGTTCATCGGCAAACATCATCAGTAATGTTGACTTCCCACAACGTCGCACCCCTGAAATCACCTTGATAATATTCTGGTCTTTCAGATTGCGAAGCTGTTGCATGTATTGTTTGCGGTTTATGAGGTTTTGTTGTTGCATTATGTATTTTGCAGAGTTTTTGTATTGGGTTATTTGTAGTCATGTCACGTCTCTTGGCGTTCTAACATTTTAGATTACGCAGTTGCAATATTTATTACCTGCGTTTTATGAGAAATCATGTGTCTATTTTAATCTCCATGTATTCGATTTTTGTGTCATTAGTGACAGTTTTATCGAATGCAAAAGTACAAAAAGAATTTTAAACGTAAACACTTTTTTTGAAAAAAATCACGACCGTTACGCGTTACAGTGTAACAGTTCGGATTTGACGACAACCGCATCAGGAAAAAGCATAAAAACTGTCAACCAAATCAGGAAAAGACAACCAACCGCTACACGCTACAGTGCTACAGTTCGATATTCATAACATCATGTAACGTGTGACTATGCATTATTACAACCTTTGGCAGCAGGCCGCCTATGCTAATATTTTATTGAAAAGGACATCGATATAGCTGCTGTCAGTTTGGAAGATAATATGGTTGTCATAGAATTTCTCTTTTGTACCCCACCAGGTTAATTGGTTGTATGGAGTGTTGGAAATGATGTAACTGTCTAGGTTAATATCCTTATCTCCTAACAAGGGCTGCACTTCGGTCTTCAGCTGATTGTAGAGCTGTATCTTAGGGTCTTGCAGCCCTTTAAGGTTACGTATGCCCTTGGGGTCAATGAAGATTACGTGTTGCTTTTCTCCCTCGTTCACCCAAAGGATAAAGTCGGGATAGAATCCGCTGGATTCAAAGAAACCTATTCCCTTGCGGCTCTCATTGCGTAGCAGATATAGTTCCTTGCCTTGCAAGGTGTCACCTTTATGCTCTTCGTAGTATTTACGAATGTCATTCACAAAAGTTATTTCTCCCACATTCAATGCCACAGGCGATATCTTCACCAAAGGCTCGTTGGTGTTTTCGTCGAGAAACAGTTTCTTGCCATTTGCATCTTTATCTTTCAGGCAAAGTATGGGGTAGAACAGATGACGGTCGAAGCGCATGGCATACATCCATTTGCCGTTGATTTGGAAATCGCTTTCCAGTTTTTCAGATTTGATGGCTTCTCTTAACTCATTCAGTTTCTCTATCCACTCTTTTTGGTCGTTGCGTACCTCTACGGTGTATTCTTCGAAGAAATTGGGGTCGTTGGGCGTCAGCCAAACAGTTTCTAAGTATTCTGACTCCCAACGGCTTTTGCTACGCTTGTAGGCTCTATCGATATAGGCTCGCAACAAGGCGATGGTGATCTCTTCCCATCTTGTTACGTCGCGGCCATAATCGTGGAATTCCAGATCTGCTTTTTCAATGGATAGCTCGTACCATGTGGGCGACATCATCAACCTTTTCAGCAAATCCACATCGATTTCCATATTGTACCAGCTCCGCTCATTCTTCATCTGCTCTATGGCAAAGAAGATTCGGTTCCAGTCAAGCAGGCTGAGATGAGCAGGACTAAGTGTATACGTGCTGCTCTCTGCAGCGGTACTTGATTCACGCTGTCCTGTACTCCACATGGCTTCCACCTTGGGCAGCCAATCCACCTTCACCATAATGTTGTCCTTCATCTCGTCCAAACGTACCGTTACTGCCTTCTTGAAGTCATACCCATCTTTCAACCTCACCACCTTCAGTTTCTTGTCGCCAAGCAGATTGACCGTCGGTATCTTTACCGTTGTGTAGCTCTCTTCGTTGGCCGGCAGCCCTTCATCTTCCAGATATTGGCGGAAGGTTTCCATATAGTCGGCTCTTACGCCGAAAATGTTCAGTGTCTCTATTTCCCGAAGGCCTTTGGGTATTGGGCCGGGATTGTAACTCCCGTCGAGAGCCGAACTGCGTTTCAGCGAGTAATTGAAACCCTTCAGTCGCACTCCGCGACCGAACAATTGGATGATTTCCGAGCCCTCGCTACGTCCCACGTTCATCAGGCCCATTGCCGACACGCGCCAGCTGCTCCAGCCCTCGCTGAATTTCTTGGAACCTATCAAAATGTTGATTGGCGAATCTTCTTCGTTGATGCGGCTGAACAACGATGATGTGCCGAATTCCTTTGTCTCACAATCCAATCCGTTGGCCTCGCACAACTTCACCAACGAGTCACTGTCACCCACATTGATCACCCCGAAATAGTCGGCATTGCCTATCCGAAGGCCAATCTCTTTGTCGCCTCCCTTCTGCTTGTCAATATGAAGCATTGCCCCCGCATTGCTGTGAAACAACTTCTCTATTACGTTGACGTATGCCTTTTGGGCAACGGCCTCCTCTTCTCCAATCTTCATACCCTCCTTTATCTTCATAAAACTGTTGGCAAACAGCGAGTATCCACGTGGATTCTTGATGCCGTCTTCCGGATTCAACAAGCGCCTAATGTATCCCGTGAACTCCTGCTGTCTATCGACAAAGGCTTGAAGGAATAGCAGTATCTGCACAACATCGCTCACCTCCAATCCCCTGACTTTTCTCACCGCATTCACCGAGCCGCCCACAAAGATGCCCAGCGGTCGCGCTATCAGGAAACGGTTCTTCACCAATGGCGAGGACTCATACACCAGCGTCTGCTCGTATAGACTGAGCAGGTAGGCGGTCAGGTACATGTTCAGCAGTTCTTCGTCGTCCCACGTGGCCATATTCATGATACGGTAGTCCTTGCCGTAGCCATCATTGTAGAAATAACGGTAGCTGTAGTCAAACAGCGTGGCCTTTCCATATTCTCGCAGCAAGGAGTCTCTATTGGCACCTGTCTGTGCGGCAATGGCCTGCCCAAAGGTGGCAGAGTATTCAAACGAGAAGCCTTCCTGCGTCAGTGTGTTGCGATAGCTTTTCCACACCTCGCCTCCGCTGCCTTTGTGGCCCTCGTCCACCAGCACCAGGTTGTTGCCTTCGAAACTCTCTACAGCCACCGTTTTGTCGCCGTCTGCATCAGCCAGCTTGTTGATGTCTATCACTTCGATGTTGGTGCCAGTCATAAACCCCCCACGTCCATACTTGTTGAACAGCATGGCACTGAAATTAGACTCATTCAGCTCTTTCAAGTGCTGCGCTGAGAGGCCTTCATTGGGAGTCAGTATTAGTATGCGGTTCAGCTTCTTCGCGTGGTGTTTCTCCGCGTAGTATTGGTACTGCTTGATGTTGATGTGCATCATCAGCGTCTTTCCTGAGCCTGTGGCGCACCAAAAGGCCAGCTTGTTCAGGTCGTCGTCAGTGAAATCCGGCATCCCGTTCCAAGTCTCAGTGCGCATATTGAAGTCGTTGTGCAGGAAGATGTTGATGTCCTCCAACAGCGCTTTGCGGTCGCTGAAGTATCGGTCGAGGTATATCTCCGTGAACAGCAGCGCCAGATACTGGTAGTACTTCCATTGTATCTTCTCTGCACGCCGCTCGTTGATCTCGCGAGTGTGGCGCACGATGTTTTGGTCATAGTCATAGAGTTCCTTCTCTGTGACGTAATAACCCACATACAGATGCCCCTTCAGCGCATAGTAGATGTTCGAGGTACCCTCGTCGTCCACCCCTTCCAATGCGGGGTCTTTCAGGTCGCGGCTCAACGCCTCAAGGTCATTGCACCCCAAGAGACGCAGGATGTATTTGTGCAGCACCAGCGCCTCTTGCAGGCGCGCAGGCCGTCTGGTCGTAGTTCTTCCTCTTGGCATGGCTTACTCCTCCTCAAACATACGTTTCGCAAACTCTTCTTCCGTCAGCACCACCTTCCAATGCTCCTCGTCGCGGCGCATATTGGGCAGCGTGTTGTCACCGTTCACGTAGATGACGTCAAATTCCGTATCGCGGGTGCGGATATCCATCTTGTCGAAGAACGCGCAGAGCTTTTCGTTGTCAACCTCCTTGCAGTTGCGCCAGATGACCAGCGTCTTCAATCCATCGCGATGGGTCTTGCCCTGCACCACGCAGATGTTGTCGTCCAGATGCCAATCTTCCGTCTCCACATTCAGGCCTATCAGGTAGTTGAAGGTCTCCACCATATCCACCTTTGTTT
The DNA here is from genome assembly GCA_902790215.1 of uncultured Bacteroidota bacterium. Taxonomy (GTDB): domain Bacteria; phylum Bacteroidota; class Bacteroidia; order Bacteroidales; family P3; genus Colimorpha. The sequence goes on from CADAQX010000014.1 coordinate 8,943, forward strand.
CTACCAATTCGTTGTCCTTGGTGGTCTTCAGCGTCATCGCAAAGGGATTCTCAAACCATTTCAGATTCAGCAACGAGTCGCGTGTCTCTGTGTCGAGCAGATAGCTGAGCATATAGCTCTCCTGGAATTCCTTCGACTGGAACTCCAACTGTTGCTTCTTGATTTCAAGGTTATTCAGCGTATCCTCGTATTGCTCTAAGCGGATGTATTTTAAGCATTGGGAAATGCCGTTGCGGGAAACAGGTTTGCCATTTTTCCATTCAGAAGAATAAATAGCCTTTACTACACGAGTTTTTGTTGCAACATCAAAGTAGTTATTTACTTCTACAAGACAAAATTTTCTGTTTTTTTTATCGGCTCTATTCATCTCAATTACCGCATGCCCTGTTGTACCTGAACCTGCGAAATAATCAATAACCATTGCATTTTCACCAATATTTAATACTTTCAAACTATCTATTACGGCATATAAGGACTTGGGATAAGAAAACACATTTTCAGTACCAAATAACCCCTTAATTAGATTTGCCCCATTAGAAGTTGAAGAATACTCACTTTTATCCCAAATAGTAAGTGGAAGTATTCCTTTATCATTTAATCTGGATTTAATATACACAGCCAACTTCCCCGTTCTGTCGTAACGAATTTTCATATTAGATATCTCAGATAGTGCCCTTTCTAATCCCCACTTCCATCTTCTTGGAGTCCCTTCTTCATCAATTGGATATAGTACAGTTTCGTCAGCATTACAAGGTTCCAAAATCTCATATTCGCCAATTTCACTATTCCAATTCATCTTAGGAATTCTAACTGTTGATTCTGTAATATAGAGTGGATAATACATTGTTGGAGCATCTTCTTTCCAGCCGCCATGCTTTCTGAAATTGACCCATTCAAATTGACCATCTTCATCTTGCTCACCATATCTATCATTTTGTTCTTGTGTCCTTTCCAATCTACCAATTTTAGTGTCTTCGTCTTTAGAACAAAATATTGCATATTCATGGGCAATAGAGAAACCAGATTCTGTAGAACGTCCAGATGGGTTATTTTTAATCGCAACAGTTCCTCTTATATTATATTCTCCATATAATTGCTGAATAATGTAATATAATTCATGCAATTGAAAATCATCAATAGTTACACATGAAAGACCGTCAATTGCAAGGAGTTTTTTCCCTGCAGAAACCCTATCGGCAATCATTGATGACCAAGAACTCTTTTTATAACTATTCTTGTATACGATTTCACTTGCCGAAGTGTTATATGGCGGGTCAATGTATATTCCATTCACTTTATTTCTATATTTTTCCAGCAGCAATTCTAACGCCTGGAAATTTTCGCTATTAATCAGCAATCCATTCGTCTGCTCATCTACATTTTCCATACTCTTTACCAATTGGTGCTTGAACTTAGTCCCAAAGAAAGCGGTATCAAGAACAAGGAACGGATTCTGCTTCAAGAATTCTATGGTCAGAGGCTCACTATAGGATTCTGTCACAATATCGCCTTTAATCTCATCGATGGCAAACAGGCGTACCCATTCCTTGCGCTGGTCGTCATTGGCAATAATCTCTGGGTAGAGTTTCTCGGGCACACGGTCGAGGGTGATGCAATAGTCGCTCTGCACCACAAATTTCTTCTTCAGCCACAGTTTCTTCTGGAAGTTCTCCAGCTGCGCCAGCATCTGGATAATCTTCTGCCCTACCTGCTTGATGGCTTTCACTATGGCCAGCTGACTATTGATGTGCTGCGGGTCGAGGTCGTCGATATGCAGCACTTCGTTCTTGATATAGAAGTCTAACTCGCGGCTGAGGAATCCACCCAGGTCTTTATGTATGAAGTAGTCGAACGAGTTCTTGGCTGTATAATCCGTCAGGTGTTTCTCCAGCAGGGTGCGGTCGGCATTGTCCTTGGTGGGCATCTTTACCGTGAGCAGTTCTCCGAAGTCGGCAGAAACCTGTGGCACAATGGCCTCCATCGCCTTGCTCATCAGGTCTTTCTGCTTGGTGGCCTTTGGCATCAGTTCGTAGGTGAAATAGATATTCAAATCACCCTCAGTAGTTACTTCAACCACGTGTTCGCCCTCATTCTCGGGTTCCCAAAGTGCAAACCGACGTTCCATATTGTTTGCTGCCTTGTTGTTGTTTTGCTCCGTAGTGGCATCCTTCAGCACGAAATGCACCTTTCGCCTTGAGGTGGGCAGCACAAAGGTATAGTCGCGGAAATATTCCGAGGTCTTGATGTAATATTGGTCGCTGTTGGCCCAATGCAGCTTCACCTCCTCGCCGTTGTAGGGGATGGCGTAGGTGTTGTCCTTGTAGCGTCGCTTGGATATAAAATCGCCACCATCGTAATAGCGGCTGAAGAACGTCACCAGATGCGAGAATACCTCCCCCTCCATATCTTCTGCGCTGCCACCTTGCGCCACCAGCGCTTTCAGCTTTTTGTATTCAGCCACGTTAGGATTTGAGTCTGGCAACGTATCTATATCCATACCTGCAAACATCTGCTCAATCTCTGCCATACGCTGTTTGGCTTGCTGTGCATTACCACCATCGCCCTGCAGGGCAATCTTTACCTGTGGCAGTAAATCAACTTGTAGAAAGCGATTAATCTCGTCGCGTTTCTGGTTCATGATGCGGTAGATGCCGAAGTCAAGCTCAGCATGATCCATCATAAAGATTTCTTGCAGCTTCTCTATGAATTTTCTGTAGTAATCGGTTGCCATATTTTTTTGTGTTTTAATCAATAGTGAATCGTATGGTGAACAGATCCTGGCTTTTGGTGTTCTGTATCATACGTTTTTCCAAATCCCTTATCATCGTCTTTCGCTGTTCGCTGACTTCATCCTCACGCTCCTCCAATTCGTTGCGCAAACGGCGACGCTTGCGCTTCAGCTCCTCCACCTTCTTTTCGAGAGTCAGCTTCTCGGCTACGGTTTGGGCATTCCGCGCATCACGCTCCGCTCGGAGTATTTCGTTGCGAATCGACTTTATCTCTACCTCAAGGCTGTCAACCATATCATGTTCCCAGGCGAAGATACGGTCCTCTTCCTGCTTGAAGTAGGTGGTGTTGCGGCTGTCAATCTCGCGCAGGGTGGCGGTGGCGTGCTGCTGCTGGTTGGATTGCAGTTTCTGCTGAACCTCCGATGTGAGATTTTGGGGTGACTCCATCGTTGCCATCAGGAGCATCAATCGTTCGCATTGCTCCTGTGTAAGAAATCGACCATCATCGGTGAAGGCTGTGAAGAGAAGATGCTGCTCTTCGTCGAGGGAATCGACTTGCAGACACGAAAGCAACATCCAGCCGGAACGATAGCGCAGGTCGTCGGGCAGCTGGACATTCAGGCGAGTGGTTGAGGGAGAGAACCGGAGTGTGCCTGTGGAATCAAAAGGGATTGTGAGGGCTTCGTTCAACACATGTTGAGCCAGCGGGTGCGACAACCGATAGGCTATGCCATCGCCCTGCTGAGAGAAGAGACGATAGAGACCCGACGGAGAGCCTGCCATAGGCTTCTTCAGCATGAAAGTATGCTGCTCGTCGTTAAAGGTGGCATCAGCATGCAGTACATATTTTGTCAGTTCCCAGAAGATATACTCATAGCGATTGAGGAAAAGGCCTGTGGTGTCGTGCGTCATACGCAGATGCTCCTGCACATCGATGTCGAAGTTCTCCAACACTTCGTGGCGGACGCTGTCCATACGCTCGTCGATTTCTGCTTGCATATCGGCTTGCAGACGGCTGAAGGCGACCTTAATCTCGGCTTCCGTTCGGCATTGCTGATAAATGTCGTAGATGCGGCTCTCTATGTCGAGCGAGTCAACACGACCCAGCACCTCGTCGCTGGCTCCAAACACGTCGTCGAAGAGATGGAACTTGTCGGAGAGTAGGTTGAATACTCGCACATCGGCAAAGTTGCGGGTATTGATGAAGTTGACCACCACCACATCGTGTTTCTGTCCGTAACGGTGGCAGCGACCTATACGCTGCTCTATGCGCTGCGGATTCCAAGGCAGGTCGTAATTCACCACGAGTGAGCAGAACTGCAGGTTGAGGCCTTCTGCAGCAGCCTCAGTGGCAATCATTATGTCGGCTTGGTGTTCGAAATAATCCACCACAGCGGCTCTTCTATCGGCCGTCTTCACACCGCTAACTCGATCGGGATGAAGTCGGCACCAGCGGTTGTATATCTCAGTCGTCTGTGGGTCGGTTGCACGGCCGTTGAAGATGACAAGACGGCCGGCATAGCCATGCGCTTCGAGGAAATGTACCAGATAAGCTTGTGTCCGGGTGCTCTCAGTAAAAATAATTGCTTTGCGAGGTGCACCCTCTACGGCTTGCTGCTTAAAGGCTTTGGTTAGTGCTTTGAGCAAAGCATCGCTTTTGCTGTCGTGGTCGATGCCACGCGCCATCTCGATGAAACGTTCTATCTGTGTAATCTCCGCTTTGAGTTTGACAGGATTCACCTCCTCGTTATCGTCCACAACATCTTCGTCCAACAACTCTTCGGGTTCATACAGTTCTGTCTCTTCGGCAGCGATGTCAACCAATTCTTCGGGGTTGAGACGTTCCACCTGCAATGTTTTGAGCATCCGCTGCAAGCGCTGGCGAATATGGGTGAGGGTGAAGATGAGTGCGTAAGTTGATGAGGCCAGAATCTTGCGGATAATCATGGTCGTCAGCTTTCGCTGCTGGGATGGAATAGAATAGATGTCGTCGCGACGTAGGAATTCCGACAACTCGCTATAGAGCTGCTGTTCAATATCGGTGGCTTGGAATTTCTGCGTCAGCGCATGACGATTGGTATAGTTGATGTATTCCCGCACATCGCGCCGCAGGGTGCGCGTGAATAGTGGCGCTATGCGGCGACGCAATTCTGGCAGTTCATCCCCTTTGCCATAGGTGGCACGGAACGATTTCTCGCTGCCGAAAAGCTGCGGGTTGATGATGCTGACAAGACCATAAAGCTCCATCAGCGAGTTCTGAAACGGTGTGGCGGTAAGCAGTAATTTTTTCGAGCCGCTAAGTGCATCGCTCACAGCAATGGCGGTCTTCGCGCTGCTGCGGTAAACATTGCGTAGTTTGTGTGCCTCATCGACCACCGCCAGTTCGAAACCCTGACGGAGTATGTCCACTTTGTAGCGGGCTACGAAATTGTAGGAGCAAATGACAATACACCGTTTGCCAAAGCCTACCTGACGATAGTTACGGCTGTCAACGATGATGTTGGGCAAGCCGAATTTGTCAGTCAGCTCGGCACTCCACTGCTTTCGGAGTGCAGCAGGGCAGACTATAATGATATTGCGTTTGCCCGCTGCCCAATACTGACCTATAACTAAACCAGCCTCGATGGTCTTTCCCAAGCCCACCTCGTCGGCAAGGACAACGCCTTTCGACAATGGGGAACGGAAGGCAAAAAGAGCCGCCTCTACCTGATGGGGATTGATGTCAACAGCAGCACTGAGCAAAGATTGAGAAAGACTTTCCAATCTGTCGCCCACTGAACGCGAAGTGAGCAGCTGAGCGTAGTATTTGGCTTGTTGTGGAGTAATTATGGGCATAAAGAATCGCGGAACTTTGCTTACGACCTTTTAGGTGTTCCACGACCCATACATCAGATAAGTAAAGCCCGCGATTTCTCGCAGGCGTTTACTGCTTTACTCTGATGTATTTGAATTGTGGAACTTCAAAAGGTACAGTTAGAGCGTAAACGCTATGTGTATTTTAAACTATTTTAATACTATATATCTGTTTTTTAATTACTTGTTTTATTGTGTTATTATTCTTCTTTCCTATCAAAATCAAGTGCAAATATACGTTTTTTTTCTATTCTAACACCTTTCAAGATGGCAATTTAATTGCAAGTACGCATATTTCAACTGATTACATAATACCATTTAACAAAAATGGGGAGAAAAACAATCCTATTAATTTAGGCAATCTCTGGTGACAGAAGTATATTTCATGGGGTCGTGCTACACGCTACAGTGCTACAGTTCGGGTTTGGCGACAACCGCATCAGGAAAAAGCAAAAAAACTGTCAACCAAAAACAGGAAAAGACACTATCGTCAGTCGGATGCTGACCGTTACGCGTTACAGTGTAACAGTTCGGGTTTGGGCTTTGCGGAGCAGCGGGGGAACGGGGGCAGCTTGGTACTCTTGCCGATGGTAATCATGTCCTCATTGGTAGGCTGGCACTACTTTATTGCCCCTGTCTTCAATTCGCTGTCGAGGAAGGAAAAGACATAGCGGGGACTTTGGTAGTAAAGACGTGTACGGTCGTCAAGCAGACGCTGGTAGGTGTCAGAATTAATCACGATAGAAAGAGCCTGCTCCATCGAGAGACTTGGCTCTCTTTCCATTAATAGCAAGGCAAGATTCTTTACCATGTCGATGGTCATTTGGTCACGTTCGCTCATATTCGTCTCAATAGTTTTATGGCACGTTCTGTGCCGAAAAAATACTGGATGGTAATGCCTTTCATATAGCGCAAATTATGGACTAGCGTCGGGAGGTCGATAATCTGTGTCTCGTAACGCCATAGTTGTACGCCTACGCGGTCATTAGCGATGGGACCAATGACGATGTCGTAGTCGTGGGCAGGTGCCAAAGCAGGGTTATTACGATTGAGGATAATGAATTTTGCCCACTCCTCGCTGTATGAATCAAAACGAAGCACTCTCATTTCTCCCATGTGCGTTTCATCCACTTCGTATTCTATCACAGTAGGTTTGCCAGTTCCTAATTGGTCAACTTTAGTAGATGCCATTTCCATGGCTTGGTTGTAATCGGCTGAGAGGTAGAACCCTCTTCCAAAATCCTTGTTGGGTTTCGAACGAGATAGGTCAATCTCACTAAATGCCATATTTGTGCCGTGATATAGAATCATACAAGTTCCCCTCCTTTCCGATGGCAGTACTCGCTAATGTCATCTATCATCGACTGGAACGATTGAGTGTGCACATAGCCATAATGTCTGTCGATAAAGTCAATGCCTTGATAACGGCTCAAATAATTGAATGCCTGCTTCAAGGTAAGCCCAAACTGCTGACCAAAGGCACTGACAAATATTAGCGTCCACTCTATTTTGTCTTGATTGCTATATCCCATGTCTAATCAATTTTCACGTTGCAAAAATACGCATTTTTTCTGGATTGGCAAAATATAAATGAATGTGTATATGAGGGAATGTGTAAATACGTTAATGTGTTATGATGTTTCGGGCTGAGTGTGTGAGGGGTGAGGCGGTTATTGTTTGACGGCGGTCTTTACCTCGTCAATTATCTGGAGGCAGCGGGGACGGGACATCTTGGTGTTGGTGCCGACGGCGATGAGGTCTTCATCGGTGGGGAGGCCACGGAAGTTGACGGTGGTGGCGTGTTCGCTGAGGCTCCGGTCGTTGGTGAGGTCGTAGGCGGGTGCGAGTTCCCAGTGACCGTCACGGAAAAGGAAACTGAAGTTGCGTGCGTGGTCGTCGTAATTGTGGGCATAGTGGTTGAAGACCATGCGCCGGAACTGCTGTTCTACTGCCTCGGGCGACTGGGTAAGGTAACCTGTCAGCTGCAACAGGCTATGGTAGTCCATCTTAGGCGGTGTTATGGGCTCGTTGAGCAGTCCGCTGGCGGTGACCATGTGGAGGCGGTTGCCTTGCCCGTCGATGTCGAAACGTCGCGTGGCGAAATATTTGCCTTCCATCAACCGGAACTCCGGCACGACAATCCCCGCTTGCTGTGCCAATTCGTTGTAGTGGTATTCCTGCTGTCCGATATCCATAGGATCAAAGGTGTGGCGGAACTTGACAAGCCAATGTCCATCGGCATCATTGTAGAGGCATTTGGGACGTACACCCCCGGAGTTCCCGCTACTAGCGAGCAACATTTCCGCACCGCTGTCGGTACGCTCTGAAAGCACTTCGATGGCAACAGCCTGCATCTCGTCGAGCGTCAAATTAGAAGGATTGCCGCCGACTTTGCTTTCCGGCACATAGCACAATGCTCCCATGCCGGAACTGCCAACGAGACTCAGCCGCTGCACGGGCGTTAGACTTTCATAGTCAACGCCCTCACGCCGCATTACCTTGCGGAGCAAGTACTCTCCATATCCTCCAGGAAGACTATCCTCAAAGATGCCGAAATTGCCGTTGAAAGGTTGCCACTTGGCAGAGAACAGACCCGCTTTCAAGGGCAGATGTAAGGGCGAGATGGAGAATCCGTCGCGTAGCCAGTATGAGTCATATTCGAACTGGCAGCACGAGTGGTTTCCCATAGTCAAGGTACCCACCCTTTGGCCGTGATACATCACACTGACACACATTATATTCTTAATCATACGCCTCGCTTTCTGTTTTTGTTTTTGTTAATCTCCAACAGTTCTTCCATCGTGTCGTATTTGGGTTCGGCAAGCAACTGCATCAGCTCTTCGGAATAGCCGAGGGCTTTTGCCAACTTGACATACGACTCAAGCGAGATAGAGTGCTTCAACTCGAACCGCTGTATGGTGGCTGCCGGCACACCACTCAAGGCCGACAGACTCTTAGTGGAGAGCTTTTTTTCCAGCCTTCGAGCCTTTAGATTCTCGGCCATCCGTTGCATTGTGACAGGCAAAGGATATGGGTCAAATATATATCCGTTGTGCATAATGTATTATGTATATCTCTAAATATTTACGTCTTAGGCATAAAATAATATGCATTAAATATTATGCAAAAATACAAATATTTTCTAATTCGGCAAATAATTATTTGCATTTAGTGGGTTCTATAGATACTGTATATATGTCGCGTCCCTTCGGGACGCAGGCACCTGGTGCCTGAGAATCACGGCACTGCGCCTTCGGCTTGTACCGTGTTTCTACGAGACTTTGCTACATCTCGGCATAGCTCGAACAAGTTCGGCTCTGCTCTCGACTTCCGCAACGTTATTCATATTGCACCCCGTTGGGATTCTTTTTTTCTACCATTCGTACAGGGGTTCACACCCCTGCCTGTGGTCTGTCGTCCCCTTTGGGGACTCTTGAGACACCCTTGTCAAGACCCTGTACAATAGCAAACTAGACTGGAAAGAACTTGTCAAACTTTAAAATGGCAACCTCTAAAAATTCATGATAATTCCGATTTATAAACACAAATTATCATTAATTGACCATAAATTAATGAATAATTAACGGAAATTCATGTTTCTACATATTATCATATAATGAGCATTACCTTGGTAATGATTAATTCCGAATAATTGGAGGTTGCCAAATGTATTATTTTTCCAAGCGAATATGTCAGCCCAAAAAAGGGAAAGTCACCATTGTCAGTTGGACACCGACCGCTACGCGCTACAGTGCTACAGTTCGGGTTTGGGCTTTGCGGTGCTGGGTGAGGGACTGGGGCTGGTGGGAATACCTGCCGGAAAAGCCTGAAGCTACAGGCGGAAGAGGGATTGGGCGGAGGCGGTGGTGACGGCAGCGACTTCTTCCACACTGGTGCCGCGCACTTCGGCTATCTTGGCGGCAATAATGGGGATGTAGGCGCTCTCGTTGCGCTTGCCTCTATAAGGCACAGGGGCGAGGTAGGGGGCATCGGTCTCGAGTAAGATGCGCTCCAGAGGCACCGCAGCGGCCACCGCAGCCAGCGTGGCGTTCTTGAAGGTCACCACACCGCCTATGCCGATATGGAAACCCATCTCAACAGCGCGGTGCGCCTCCTGCACACTGCCGCCGAAGCAGTGCATCACCCCGCTGAAGGTGCCGAAATTCAAGTCGCGCAGCAGGCCGAAGAGCTCGTTATACGCCTTGCGCACATGCAGACACACAGGCAGTCCCAAGTCCCGCGCCCAAAGCATCTGCCTCTTCAGCACTTCGCGCTGCTGCTCGTAGTAGGTCTTGTCCCAATACAAATCAAGTCCTATCTCCCCCACCCCGACATAACCGGCCGCAGGGCTGAACAACTTCTCCTGCACAATGGCCAGTTCGGGTTCGAAGTCATCCGTCACCGAGGTGGGGTGCAGCCCCATCATCTGACGGAAATACTGTGGGTATTCGGCGGCCAAAGCCTCCTGACGGCTATGGGAGGCGCTGTCGATGCCGGGCAGCAGCATGGTGTCCACCCCTGCGGCAACAGCCCGCTGCACCGCCTCGCGGCGGTCAACGTCGAAAGCTTCGTCATAGAGATGGCAATGCGTGTCAACCATGCTTAATCTTTTGTACCAATTCCGTCATCAGGTCATAGACTTCAAGCATCTGCTTGTCGTGAGCCAGCAGACGGCGGTGGGCATCAATGGTCTTGCGGTCGTTGCGGACGGCGGGACCCGTGAGCTGGTAGCGCACATCGCCCCACTGCGCCTTGCGTGCCGTAGTCTGGATAATGGGATAGAGGATTTCAAACGGCACATCCTGCTCACGGCACACCTGCTGCGCGACGGCATAGAGCCCATTGGTGAAGTTGTTTACAAACACGGCGGCAAGATGCAGGTACTGCCTTTGCCCGAGGGAGGTGCGGTAAATATGGGAGGATACCGTACCGGCCAGCGCGGCTATCTCCTCCTCTGCCTTGGGGTCGGAGCCCTCGATGCAGAAAGGCAGCTCGCTGTAGTCCATCGCTGCATCGCGCACAAACGACTGAGGAGCCCACAGCACCCCGTAGCGTGTGCTGCAGTGCTTCAGCACCTCGATGGGTGTGGCGCCCGAGGTGTGGAGCAACAGGGCGTTGCCCAGACGGAGGTCGCCGGCCAGTTCAAACAATGCGTCGTCGGGGATTGCCAGGATATAGGCATCGGCGTTGCCCAGCAGTTTGCCCAGGTCGCTGACGGGCTGGGCTTCGACGCGGGCGGCGAGGAGGTTTGCATGGTCGATGTTGCGCGACCACACCTGCTCCACCACATGGCCGCAGCCATAGAAGGCAAGGGCCAGATGGGTTGCCACATTGCCGGATCCTATAAAGGAAATCCTCATGCTTGACTAATATTCGTCTTCCTGGAAAAAGAAGTCCTCTTTGGTGGGATAATCGGGCCAGAGGTCCTCGATGCTGTCATAGGGGTCGCCCTCGTCTTCTATCTCCATCAGGTTCTCGATAACCTCCATAGGAGCGCCGGTGCGCTGGGCATAGTCAATCAGTTCATCTTTCGTGGCAGGCCACGGAGCATCTTCCAACTTTGTTGCCAATTCGAGTGTCCAATACATAATTCCTTGTTTTTTTACTCTCTTCTATTAATAACACAACTAACTGAACCAGTTTCTGTTGATGAATTGTATGAAGCGTGAAATGCGTTCAAATTTTTTGCAAAAGTACATATTTTTTCCATTCCTGCAAATAAAAAAAACATTAATATATGTTTAACGCAGAAAAAGAAGTTTTTACATACCTATTTACAGTGAGTTACGTGCCAGCAACACACCCACCGTCCCCTGTGTCCGCTGCAAGCCCGATTACACCCAGCCGAAAGGCCGTTCAGAGAACGGCTTTTCGACGGCGTAACCCGGAGAGAAAGGACAATCTACTACCGGAATACGGACTCTTCAGCTCCCTGCGAGAGCACGAGGTGGCGCGAGAGGACGAAGAGGTAGTCGGACAGGCGGTTGATGTAGCACGCCAGCAGGCTGTCCACCTCGGCCTCCTGGGCCAGTTGCACGATGCGGCGCTCGGCGCGGCGGCAGACGGTGCGTGCCACATGGCACTGGGCCGAAGCCGTGTTGCCGCCGGGAATGACGAAACTGCGGAACGGGGGCAGCGATGCCTGCAGGGTGTCGATGCTGTGCTCCATATCGGCCACAGCGGTGTCGGGCAGCTGGGGCAGCGGGAACGGCACCTCCTTCTCGGTGGCGAGAAGGGTCTGCACGATAAAGAGGTTGCGCTGCACCTCCTTGAGCAGGCCGTACTGGGTGCCGTCGGTGTCCTTAATCATTTCGGCCAGCAGGCCGATGTGCGCGTTGAGCTCATCCACGGTGCCATAGGCCTCCACACGGGGGTGGAACTTGGGCACACGGGTGCCTCCCACCAACGAGGTGGTGCCTTTGTCGCCGGTCTTGGTGTATATCATAGTCGTTTCCTTTAGGTGGACATTACACCCTTTCGACGGACTTCACCTCGGGGATGACGCGCTTGATGGCGCTCTCGATGCCCTGCTTGAGGGTCTGCATGGCGTGGGGGCAGGAGCCGCAGTGGCCCTGCAGGCGCACCATGACGACGCCTTCGTTGGTGATATCGACATATTCCACATCGCCGCCGTCCTGCTGGAGGTAGGGGCGTATCTGTTCGAGGGCGTTCTTGACGCGGGCTTCGACGAGGGGTCTTTCTTGATCTGTCATTGTTTTGATGTTTTTAGGGGTTGGGTGACTGGGATGGCTGAGGGGGCCGGTGGCGTTACTTCAGCTTGCAGATTTCGCGGATGGTGTTCTCGGCCACCTGCATGAAGGCTTTGCTCTCGGGGGTCTCGGCATCGGACCACAGGGCGACGGGTTTGCCGTTGTCGCCACTCTCGGCAATGCTCTGCACCAGGGGTATCTCGCCCAGCAGGGGGATGTTCATCTCCTGCGCCAGTTTTTTGCAGCCTTCCTTGCCGAAGATGTAGTACTTGTTGTTGGGGAGCTCGGCGGGAGTGAAGTAGGCCATATTCTCCACAAAGCCCAGCACGGGGATGTCGATGCCTGGGTTGCGGAAGAGTTCCACACCACGCACCACGTCGGCCAGAGCCACCTGCTGGGGAGTGCTGACGATGATGGCGCCGGTGACGGGGAGGGTCTGCGCAAGGGTGAGCTGCACGTCGCCTGTTCCCGGAGGCATATCGACAACAAGATAGTCAATCTCGCCCCACCAGGTCTCGGTGGCGAGCTGCTTGAGGGCGCCGGAGGCCATGGGGCCGCGCCAGGCAAGCGCTTTGTCGGGATCGACGAGGAAGCCGATAGACATGAGCTTGATGCCGTAGCGTTCGATGGGCAGCATGTAGGTCTTGCCGTCGTGCTGCTCGCCTACCACATCCTCCTGTCCGAGGTTGAACATAATGGGGATGGAGGGGCCGTAGATGTCGGCGTCAATCAGTCCCACCGAGGCGCCGGTCTTGGCCAGCGAGATGGCGAGGTTGACGGCCACAGTGCTCTTACCCACACCGCCTTTGCCGGAGGCCACAACGATGACATTCTTCACGCCGGGCACCAGGTCGTGGGGGTCGGGCTGCTTCACCTCGCGGGAGGTGAGGTTGATATTCACTTCGGCTTCGCGGTCCACATATTCATGTATGGCGTTGATGCAGTCGTCGCTCATGCGTTTCTTCATGGGGCAGGCGGGAGTGGTGAGCACAAGGTCGAAAGAGACTTTCTTGCCGTCGATGGCGATGTTCTCAATCATGCCCAGCTCGATGAGGTTGCGCCCCAGGTCGGGGTCATCCACATGGCTCAAGGCCATTTCTATCATTGTTTTGGTTATCATAGATGGGGAATATAGATTTTATAGGGTCTATAGATTATTGTTCAAGGAGTTGTTCGAGTTTGCGCTCGAGGTCGGAGCCGCGCAGGTTACGGGCCACCACTTTGCCCTCGCGGTCCACCAGCACGGTGGAGGGTACTGAACGGATGCCATAGGTCTTGCCACCCGACGAGGTCCAGCCGTTGAGGTCGCTCACGTGGTTGGGCCAGCTGAGCCGGTCGTCGCGGATGGCTTTGAGCCACGCCTCACGGTCTTTGTCGAGGGATACGCTGTAAATCTCAAAACCCTGGTCGTGGAATCTCTCGTACAGACGCACCACATTGGGGTTCTCGCGGCGGCAAGGACCACACCACGATGCCCAGAAATCGACAAGCACTATCTGTCCGCGCAGGTCGGAGAGCTTGCGCTCAACGCCCTCGGGGTCGGTCATGACAATGTCGGGAGCATCCATACCGGGCAGCACCACACCGCTGAGACGCTCGTTGAGGTGTTTGATAAAGGGGTGTTCGGGATAGTCCTTGACCAAAGCGTCGCGCACCTCCATGTAGAGCGGCACATAGCTGTCGAAATTGCTTTCAAAGAAAGTGACGAGGAAGGCACTCATAAGGATGTGCTTGTTGGCCATAAGCAGATGCTCGATGCGGTCGGGCAACTGAGCCTGCAGCTCCTGGCTATTGGCTGCCAGCAGGTAGTCGTTGAACTGGCGGTACAGCTCCACATTGCGGGAGCCTTTGCAAGAGACGATGCAGAACGCACGGCGTTCGGGGATATAGGCGATGTTGACGGTCACCTTGTCCTTGGGCTCCAGCAGCAGGTGGCACATGGCACCGTCGCGGCCGGTAGTCTGCAGCACATAGAGTGTGGGCTCTTTGTGCTTGAGGGTGACCTTGAACGAGTTCTTGCCATCGAGGCGCACGGTATCAACGGGCTTCAGCTTGTTGTCGGATGCTTCACTGAGGACAAGACGGGCGCCCTGCGGAAGCCCGGTGAAGGTGCCGCTGAGGGTGGTCTTCTGGGCGAAGAGGCCGCCGGCAATCCCTGTCATAAGAATGATGATGAAAAGACGTTTCATAAGGTGTGTTGTTTTATGGGATGGTTATTTCTTTTTCGTGGTATTGTGTCTAAGGGCACGCTGCAGCTCGGTGTCGTAGGGAAGAGCCACCTGATAGAAGGCGTCGTCGTTGTAGAGTGTCATAGCCATCAGTGCCTTGTAGCGGTTGCGGATATTGGCGCCGTACTTCTTGATACAGCTTGGGTGACGGCGTATGCCCTTGCTCTCGGCGCACTGGATGATGCGCTCGAAGGTGGCGTCATCGACTTGGTAGTTTTTGACAAACGCCTCAGCGGTGGGGTATTTCTGAACTATCTGGTCGTAGTGGACAAAGAGCTCGTTGAAGATTACCTGCTCGAGCACCTGCTTGTCGGCAAGGCGGTTGTAATACACCCAGTTGGTGTCGATAAGGTAAGGCAGGATGATGTCGGGCTGGATACCGCCACCGCCATACACCTTGCGGCCTTTCTTGGTGAGGAAAGACTGGGTTGTATCGACAGTGGCGTTGTAGAGCGAGTCGGCAGAGCGGTAGTCGCTAAAGATGCGGGTCAGGTAATCCATGTAGTAGGCATCGCTGCCTTTGTCGTAAGGACGCTGGATGCAGCGGCCCGAAGGGGTGTAGTAGCGGGCAATGGTGAGATGTATGGCATCGCCGTCGGGCAGGTCGAAGGGGCGCTGCACAAGGCCTTTGCCGAAACTGCGACGACCCGCAATGGTTCCGCGGTCGTTGTCCTGAATGGCTCCCGACACCACTTCGCTGGCGCTGGCAGAGAACTCGTTGATAAGTATAGTGAGCTTGCCTTCCTCAAAGAGGCCTCCCCTGGTGGCATAGTGATTGTTGCGGGGGCTATGGGCACCTTCGGTATAGACAATCAGGTCGCCTTTGGGAAGCAGTTCGTCGGCAACGGCGATGGCGGTCTCCAACGAGCCGCCCCGGTTGCCGCGAAGGTCAAGAACCAAGTGGGTCATGCCCTCCTTGGTCAGCTGCAGCAAGGCAGCATGAAACTCGGAAGCAGTGGTCTCGGAGAACCGGGAGATGTTGACATAGCCCGTGTGCTTATCTATCATGATGGCGGCCACAACTGTGGGGTGGAGTATCACGTCGCGCTTCACCTTAATCTCCCTGATTTTGTCCGACCCCTGACGCTGGATGCCCAAAGTGACGGTGCTGTAACGCGGACCCCGGATGAGATTTACAACAGATGAGAGTTCTTCACTCATACCTGTACCGGTAACCACAGTGGTATCGACCTTGATGATACGGTCGCCAGCACGGATGCCGGCACGATGGGCGGGACTGCCGGCACGAACGGTTGAGGCAAAGACCGAGTCGTTCATGCTGTGCAGCGTCACACCTATGCCTTCAAAACGGCTTTGCATCATCTCGTTTTCCTTGCTGTTGGCAATGGGGGTAAGGTAGGAGCTGTGGGGGTCGAGGGATTCGAGCATCGCCGTCATTGCGCTGGTGGTGAGGGAATCGTAATCCACCTCATCGACGTAGTAATTGGCAATGATGTATTCCAGTGCCACGAGATGCGAGCCCAGCTTGCTTATGCCCGTAACGTTGGGTACGGCTTGCGGCTTGACCTTTGGGGCAGTCATAAAACCTGCAGCCAACCCTATGGCAAGGGCAAGGAGTACGATGCCAAGAGAATATGTAGTTTTCTTCTTTTCGCTCATAATGGATGGATAACGGCAGAAAACCTGTTTTATTGTGAGAGCCCCATGCGGTCGATTGCCCGCTGCATAATCTCCTCGTGGTCAAAAGCCAACGGCGGCAGGGCGTTGAGCGGGAACCACTGCGCGTCGGCAGCGTCGTCGCCCCCTCGTGCTTCGGCCATAGGTATCACGGCGAGAAACGCCACTGTGACGGTACGTCCCCGCGGGTCGCGGTCCACAGTGCTGAAACTCCCCAACTCCTCAAAGCGGACCGGCGCATCAACGCCGGTCTCCTCTTTCAGCTCACGGCGGGCACACTGCTCAAGGGTCTCGTCCATGTCCATAAAACCGCCCGGCAGCGCCCACATCCCTTTGAACGGGTCATTCCCCCGCCGGACAAGCAACACCCGGTACTCCCCTTCGGCATCGGGGGCAAGGATGACACTGTCGGCAGTGAGGGCTGGACGAGGATACTGATAGCTGTACATCCTGCAAAAATCAGATTTCCCATGTGGCTCCGTCCTTGCCGTCCTTCACCGTTACGCCAAGGGCATTGAGGTTGTCGCGAATCTTGTCGCTGGTGGCCCAGTCCTTGTTGGCTTTGGCGGTGGCGCGAACATCAAGAATCATCTGCATCAAGCCATCCACAAGGGCGGTGTTGTCGCCTGCGGCCTCATCACGGAGACCCATCACGGAGAAGACAAAGGTGTCCATAACGCTCTTCAACTCGTCGATGTCGGCCTGGGTGAGGGTGGCCTTGCGGTCGTTGACGGTGTTGATGACCTTGGCCATATCAAACAGGTGGCTGATGACAATGGGGGTGTTGAGGTCGTCGTTCATGGCATCATAGCACAGCTGGCGGTAACCCTTCACATCCACACTGCTGCTCTTTGAGGGCTGCAGACGGCCGAGGGTCTTGTAGGCCTGCATCAGGCGGTTGTAGCCTTTCTCGGCGGCCACCAAGGCCTCGTTGCTGAAATCCACCGTGCTGCGGTAGTGAGCCTGCAGGATGAAGAAACGGATGGTCATGGGCGAGTAGGGTTGGTCAAGCATCTCTTCACCTGTTTGCGGGTTCTTGTGGCTGCCGGTGAAGAATTCGTCCAGCGTGATGAAATTGCCCAACGACTTGCCCATCTTCTGACCGTTGATGGTAATCATGTTGTTGTGCATCCAGTAGCGGCAGGGGCCGTGGCCGCAGACCGAGGTCTGCTGCGCTATCTCGCTCTCGTGGTGGGGGAACATCAAGTCCATTCCGCCGCCGTGGATGTCGAAAGTCTCGCCCAGATATTTGGTGCCCATGGCCGTGCACTCGGTGTGCCAGCCGGGGAAACCCACGCTCCAGGGGGAGTTCCAGCGCATGATGTGTTCGGGCTGCGCCTTCTTCCAAAGGGCGAAGTCGCCGCTGAAGCGCTTCTCCTCCTGGCCGTCGAGGTCGCGGGTGGTGGAGAGCATCTCCTCAATCACGCGGCCGCTCAGGCGGCCGTAGCTCTTGAAATCCTCGTGGTATTTGCGCACATCGAAATAGACGCTGCCGTTGCTCACGTATGCATAACCGGCATCAAGGATTTTCTGCACCAGCTCAATCTGCTCCATCACATGGCCGGAAGCCAGCGGCTCGATGCTGGGGCGCAGCACGTTCAGCTTGTCCATGGCCTCGTGGTAGCGGTTGGTGTAGTACTGCGCCACCTCCATGGGCTCCAGCTGCTCCAGGCGGGCCTTCTTGGCAATCTTGTCCTCGCCTTCGTCGGCATCGTGTTCCAGGTGACCCACATCGGTGATGTTGCGCACATAGCGCACCTTATAGCCCAAATGCATCAGGTAGCGGTACAGCACATCGAAAGTGATGGCAGGCCGGGCGTGGCCCAAATGACCGTCGCCATAGACGGTGGGACCGCAGACATACATGCCCACGTGGTCGGGCGTGAGGGGTTTGAAAAGCTCTTTCTGGTGCGAAAGAGTATTGTAAATCAACAATGGTTGCATAATTTATAAATATAAAACAAAATGCAAAGGTACGACTTTTTTTTGAATTACTAAACTTTGTCATTCCACCGCCATGCGGCCTGTGAAGCTTCGCTTGTTCTATGGTTGTTCTCCGCTTGTTCTTCGGTTGTTCTTCGCTTTAAAAGCGAAGAACGAGCGAAGAAAAGTCGAGGAATCAACGTTTTTCATTTTTGCCAGATTTGTGTGTTCATCCTCTTGCTACACGTAAACAAAAGAAGCGGGCTGCCCGATGGGGCAGCCCGCTTCTGTAGGGTTCGGGTGTTCAACCCGTCTGTTACTTGTATTCAAAGTAGGTGACGACTTCCGTCTCGCTGGAGTAGCGTTCATCCTCTTCGTCTGTGTAAACGCTCTTCATCGTGCGGGTGATAGGCCAGTTGCCGTCGTAGGTGTAGCTGTAATTCGCCTCTTGGGTCTCGGTGAAGGTCTGACCCATGAAGGACATCTGCGTTTTCATAACCGCCTTGGTGACGTTATTCTTGTTGAAAACAATCATAGAGCCGTCTTCCATCATGCCGATTATGCTGAAGAGGAAGTTCTGGTAGGGGTTGTTCTTGTTGTCGAAAACATACGTACCACTCATGGTCATGCCCATCTGGTTCATGGAGATGCCGGTGACGTTGTCGCCCGTCCAGGTGAGTTCCACAGGAATTGTTCTCTGGGCTTTGGCTCCGTTGCTCTTCACGACCTTGTCCATAGCTGCCACAACACGGTCGGCCTGGTCGATGGTGGGCAGGATGCCGCGGAACAGCACTTTCTGCAGGTTCATTGCCGAAGGGCTCTTTACCAAGTCTTCATCATTGATAGTAACATTGATTTTGGTGATTTTCTTACCGTCGTGGACAAATTCCAAGGTGCCATCAAGATCGTTGTCTTCTTTATCAAAAATCTGCACCTGTTTCAGTTTGCTTCCGTCGTAGGATATCGTCATGTACTGATCGTAGCCTTCGATGCGCGTAACCTGCTTGCCATCGTAGGTAAAGGTGAACATGTCCGACACCTCACCTTTCGAAACCACACTACCTGTCTCATAGAAAGTGATTTTCGAAAGCTTGCTGCCGTCCCATGTCCAATCCTCAGCGAGGGTCTTGGGCGACGAGTTGGTGTCGTAGAACCATTCACCGGACACTTCTTCATGAAATCCGTAGATGTTGGTGGAAGCCTGATAGACTTTGGCGATTTTCTTTTTCGGGCTATAGACACCCTCTTTTTCCGAGCAGGCAGACATCAGGCACAGAATAGCCAGAGTTGCAGCACAAAATGCTAATTTCTTCATTGTTTATGATATTAATGCGGGTCCGTTTGTTTGTAAATCCGTACTCCCCGGCAGGACCTTTCACCGAGGAGGCGACGTAAATCTTTTGCTTTTATAAACGCACAAATGGGGTTTTTCTTACAGGTTGTAGGGTTAAAAATTCATAAAACGTCCTGCACACCTATGTAGCCCCGCTGTAACTGCGATATGCAACTGAATAGATGACAATGTATTGCAGAAGAAGTTCAAGATTTAACATTGCGTATTGGAGATTTCTTTGTATCTTTGAAAACTCGAAATAAAGTGACTTATTTGTGAAATATAATAACAATCAAACAATTAAATAACTTCTATGAAAATATTAGTTCTCAATTGTGGCAGTTCGTCAATCAAGTATCAGTTGGTGGACATGGCCAACAACGCCGAGGTGATGGCCAAGGGCCTGTTGGAGCGCATCGGTTTGGAAATGGGTGAATTCACCCACAAGTATCATGGTGAAAAGCACTACGAGCAACTTCCCATCCCCGACCACACGGCGGGCATCAAGATTGTGCTGAAGGCTTTGATTGACCCCAAGATGGGTGTCATCAAGAGCTATGACGAGATCGGAGCTGTAGGCAACCGCATCGCCCACGGCGGCGAGGCCTTTGACCGCAGCGTCGTCATCACCGACGAGGTGATAGAGACTATCAAGTCCCTCACCCATCTGGCACCCCTCCACACCCCCGGCAACCTGGCTGGTATCTATGCCATGCGCGAGGTGCTGCCCGGCGTGCCCCAGGTGGCTGTGTTCGACACCGCTTTCCACAGCACCCTGCCCCCCAAGAGCTATCTCTACGGCCTCCCCTACGAGTATTATGAGAAATACGGCGTGCGCCGCTACGGTTTCCACGGCACGAGCCACAAGTTTGTGGCCGAGAAGGCTGCCAAGATGATTGGCCGCGACTGGAAAGAGCTCAACATCATCAGCTGCCACCTTGGCAGCGGTGCCTCTATCTGCGCCATCAAGCAGGGCAAGAGCTTCGACACCACTATGGGTATGACCCCGCTGGAAGGCCTCATCATGGGTTCCCGTCCCGGCGATGTTGACCCCGGCGTCATCGAGTTCATCATCAAGAAAGAGATTACCGAGAACGGCAAGGATTGGAAGGACATCACCAAGATTCTCAACAAGCAGAGCGGCCTCGTGGGCATCAGCGGCGGCAAGCAGGATATGCGCGATATCCGCGCCGGACGCGATGCAGGCGACGAGCGCTGCACTTACGCCTTCGACATGTTTGCCCAGCGCGTGAAACGCTACATCGGCGGCTACATGGCCGAGATGGGCGGCTGCGACCTGCTGCTCTTCACCGGTGGCATCGGCGAGAACGCCTGGTTCATGCGCCGTCCTATCCTGGAGAACATGGAGTGCCTCGGCATCAAGGTTGACCTCTCCAAGAACGACAACGTCATGGGCGAGGACATCATCCTCAGCACCCCCGACTCGAAGATGGCCGTCGTAGTGGTGACCACCGACGAGGAGTTCGTCATTGCCAGCGACACCTTCAATCTGGTAAAATAACATCATTCTCCATCCGTCAAAGGGTTTCCGCTTGCAGAGCAGGAAACCCTTTGCATTAGTGGTTATCGCTGCCTGTTGAATCTATACATGCAACACAATAAACCGACATGTTTTTCGTTATATTCATGTCATGAATATAAAACGTATCATACTCCTCGCTGTGCTGTCGATGCTGGCACCTGTGGTGCTGGCCCAGTACACTGTTGACAACAAGAAGGCCGTCGCCGAGTTCGAGAAAGGCCAGATGCTGCTTTCCGACAACGCCAAGAAAGCTTTCGAGCACTTTGAGAAAGCGCTGAAGGCCGCACCCACCTTTGCCGAGGTGCACCTGACTATGGCGGCGTGGTATCTCGACCACGACAGCCTCGACCAGGCAGAGGCCCACCTGCAGACTTTCCTGCGCACAGACAAGGGCAAGCACAAACGCTGGGGTGCCGGTGCCGAGCACGACCTGAAGTGCATCGCCTTCCGCCGCACGGCCTTGGCCAACCCCGTTCCCTTCACTCCTGAGAATATGGGGCCTGCCGTGAACAGTCCCGACGACGAGTACCTGCCCACGCTCACCGCCAACGGCAAGATGCTCCTCTTCACCCGCTACAACCGCCCCTCGATGGCCGAGGACTTCTTCTACAGCCGTCTCACCCCCGAGGGCAAATGGAGCAAAGCCATACGCATGGCCGAACCCCTCAACAGCGACGACAATGAGGGCGCCGGCTGCATCTCGCAGGACGGCCGCATACTCTACTTCACCGCCTGCGGGCGCAAAGACGGTGCCGGACGCTGCGACCTGTATATTTCCTACCGCAAGGGCAACGGCTGGAGCCAGCCGCAGAATCTCGGCCCCGCCGTCAACACCAGCGGCTGGGAGTCGCAGCCCTGCCTCTCTATCGACGGGCAAACTCTCTACTTCGTCAGCGACCGCAAGGACGGCTACGGCGGCATGGACATCTGGCGCAGCACGCTGGTGGAAGGCCGCTGGAGCCAACCCGTCAACATGGGTCCCGGCATTAACACCCCGGGCGACGAGAAAAGCCCCTTTATCTCTTTCGATAACCAGACGCTCTACTTTTCCAGCAACGGCCTTGTAGGCATGGGAGGTATGGACCTCTTCCTATGCCGCCGCACAGGCGACACCACCTGGAGCGAGCCGCAAAACCTGGGCTATCCTATCAACACCCGCGGCGACGAGAGCTCGCTTATCGTCAGCCCCGACGGCACCACGGCCATCTTCTCGAGCGACAAGTTCGGCGGTCAGGGGCAGCTCGACCTCTACTCCTTTGCCCTGCCCGAGACGGTGCGTCCCGAGCCCGTCGTCTATAAGGAAGAGATTACCGAGGTGGCACCGGAACTGAAGGTGGGCGAAAGCATCACGCTGAAGAATGTCTTCTTCCAGACAGGCAAATACACCCTGCTGGACATCTCCATCGTAGAGCTTGACAAAGTGGTGGAAATGATGCAGCAGCACCCCACCATGCGCATTGAGCTGGGCGGCCACACCGACAACGTGGGCAGCGATGCCATGAACCAGAAACTCTCCGAGCAGCGCGCCAAGGCGGTCTATGACTATCTGGTGCAGCACGGGGTGGCAGCGGAACGCCTCGGCTACAAAGGCTACGGCCCGTCGCAACCCGTGGCCGACAACAGCACACCCGAAGGCCGCCGCCAGAACCGCCGCACAGTATTCACCATAATAGAGAAATAAACCTAAAAAACCTTAGGTCCTCCTAAAAACACACAAAACCAAAACACCATGAACAAGAAGAAAGTAGTAGTCCTCACCGGAGCCGGCATCAGCGCCGAGAGCGGCATCAGCACCTTCCGCGACAGCGACGGTCTCTGGGAGCAATACCGCGTGGAAGACGTGGCCACCTACGACGCCTACCTGCGCAATCCCGAACTGGTGCTGAACTTCTACAACGAGCGCCGCCGCCAGCTCTTCGCCGTCAAGCCCAACGACGGACACCGCCAGCTGGTACGCCTGGAAGAGAAATACGACGTACACATCATCACCCAGAACATCGACAACCTGCACGAACAGGCAGGCAGCACCAATGTCCTCCATTTGCATGGCCTCCTTACCCAAGCCCGCAGCGACCGCGACGACAACCTGATTATCGACATCGGCGACCGCGACATCCACCTGGGAGACAAAGCCCCCGACGGAGCCCAGCTGCGCCCCCACATCGTATGGTTCGGCGAAGCGGTGCCCAACATCGAACCCGCCGCCGAGCTGTGCGAAAAGGCCGACTACTTCGTGGTGGTAGGCACCTCGATGAATGTCTATCCCGCCGCCGGACTGATACATTATGTGCCGCGCACCAGCCCTTGCTACCTGGTTGACCCCAAGGCCGTCCCCATCTCGCGCCCCATCACCATCTTCCAGGAGAAAGCCGGCACCGGAGTGAAAAAGGTGGTGGACGAACTGCTCGCTTTGGCATAAGCATACCGCCTCCCGCTCCACACCCGCCGATACCGACGGCACGGGAGCGAATCCGCGACAACCTTTCAACTAATCCAACAAGAAATATAAACAGATTAAAAATAGTAAAACATGAAAAAGTTTTTATCCTTGACCCTGCTGCTCAGCAGCCTGTTCCTGGCCAATGTGCAAGGCCAGATTGGTTTCATCTACAACGGCCAGACCTACAACGACGGCGCTTCCTTCACCGTGAAGTTGGCACCGGGATCCGTTGCCTGCTCCGACGTACAGCTGAAGAACACCGGCAACACCGCCCTGATGAATCTGGTGGCCACCGTAACCCCCGTTGAAGAAAACGGCATCAACGTTTGGGCTCTCTGCGTCGGCGGCGCATGCCTCCCCCGCCTCAACAGCGACCCATTTAACCTGGAAGCTGGAGCCGTTGACAACACTTTCGCTCTCGACCTTGACGTCGATGCTTCCGTTGCACAGCCTTATGGCGTTTACTCTGTCAATGTGACAAATGGCACTGTCACCAGCACGGTAACTATCCGCCTGGAGATTAATACTGTCGGCATCGACAACGTGGCCGAAGAGCTCCGCACTGTGGCCTACCCCAATCCCGCACAGGGTGCTTTCGCCATCCGCTACGCGGTTGAGCAACCCGCCACCCTCGCCATCGTGGACATGCAGGGACGCACCGTGCGCAGCATGCCTGTTGAGGGCAACGGCACCGTGAACGTCAGCGACCTGCCCGCCGGTCTGTATGCCTACGGCATCGCAGGCGGCAAGATGCAAAAGCTCATCGTGAAGTAACCTATTGTCCCCATCCGTCAAATCCCTGTGGAGGACGCTCCCCCGCAGGGATTTGCTTTAACCGACCGCACCATGCGACTATACACTCTTTGCAACTGTGGGAAACGCATCTACCTGAAAGGCCGCTATGCCACCGCCGAGGACCTGCGAAACCAAAAGGGCGAGATAATCCCATACAAGTGTCCCCGCTGCGGCAGGAGAGGCCACCATCCCTACACCTACGTGTGGACGCGCACGTGGGGTCCGTGGGTCACCGTCGCCCTGCTTTCCGCTTTTGTGCTGGGCGGCACAGCCATTGTGGCCCTGCTGCAGCTGCTCTACGTTGACATCATCACGGTGGTCTGGATACCCATTGCCGCCTTGACCCTCTTCGCCTTGCTGGCCAAACGCGAGTCGGATGCCGTTGAACTCTTCAAACAATCTTTGGAAAAGGCGCCTCATCCGCGCCTCTCCGCCGAAGCGGCTGCAGACTTCAGCGACCTCGACCTCGTCGAATGGTTCGATGTGGGAGAGCCCAATGACATCACCAATGAATACACGCAGGTGGTCTATTACGCCTCCGTGTTGAACTATCTCGAGGCTCCGCGCTATTTCGAGTGGTTCTATTACTACGAGGCCAACGAGCACGACACCCCCGACGACGGCACCCTGCTCTACAACAGTCTCGTCGCCATCGGGGCAACAAGCCATGCAGCCATTGTGCAGGAAGCCCGCGAGGTGTATCTGCGGCACCGGGACGAGATAGACCAGTGTGTGCAGAGCGAGACCGACGATGATTACCAGAAACTGCTTGACCTGAACCTCTTCGACAAGCAGGACAACGCCACGCATGAGGCCTTCTATTCCGAACCCCTTGTACCCCTGCTGGCACAATACATCCGCAACAACCTGGACAATCTCCAATCATAAATCGATGCCTTACCTCACCTACGCTGACTACTGCCGCCGCCTGTTCGGCACTACGGTGCAGAAGATTGCCGTCGATGGCGGCTTCTCCTGCCCCAACCGCGACGGCACCCTCGGCACCACAGGCTGCACCTTCTGCAACGGCGAGGCCTTCGCCCCCTCCTATTGCCGCACGGCGGGCAGCATCGCGCAGCAGATTGACGAGGGCATCCGTTTCCACACCCGCCGCCATCGGAAAGCCTCGCGCTATGTGGCCTACTTCCAGGCTTACAGCAATACCTACGCCCCGTTGGAGGTGCTGCGCTCGCGCTATGAGGAAGCCCTCTCCCACCCCATGATTTCCGGTCTTGTGGTCAGCACCCGACCCGACTGCGTAGATGACGAGAAGTTGGACTACCTGGCCTCTTTGGCGCAACAGCATTATGTGGCGGTGGAGTACGGCATCGAGAGCTGCTACGACGACACCCTGCGCCGCATCCATCGGGGGCACGACTTCGCCTGCACCGAGCGCGCCATCCGCAATACCGCCGCTCGCGGCATCCACGTGGGCGGACACCTCATCCTGGGGCTCCCGGGCGAGAGCCGGGAGCAGATGCTGGCCGAGGCCGACATCCTCTCCGCCTTGCCGCTCGAAACCCTCAAGCTGCACCAGCTGCAGCTGCTGCGAGGCTCCGAGCTTGAACGCCTGTGGCGTAAAGACCCCGCTGCTATCCCGCCACACTTCACGGTGGATGAATATGTAGCCCTTGTGGCCGACTTCCTGCGCCGTCTGCGACCAGATATAGCCATCGAGCGGCTGGCCGCCGAAGTGCCGCCTCGCTATATGGCCGACCCCTCCCGCTGCTGGCGCCGCGACGACGGCTCCCACCTCCGGCCCGACGACATAGCCCGCCTTGTGACGCAACGGCTCTCCAATCGGGTTTAGACCCCGATGAATAAACTTTTTTTCACCATATCAATAATTATTCGTATTTTTGCAATGCGATTTATGGAACAGTCCGAAGTCATAAAACGGATTAAAGAAGTGGCCGCAGAAATCCTGCCCGAGGGTAGTTCGCTGTGGCTCTATGGCTCTCGTGCCCGCGGTGACGCCAACCCCGACAGCGACTACGACCTGCTTATCTTGCTGAACAAAGATGTTCTTACGCTTGACGACTATCGTCAATCCATCCCTCTTCGCCAACTGGGTTGGAGTATCAACGAGACAATCAGCCCTCAGGTATATTCAAAGGCTGAATGGGAGAAATACCATTACACCCTTTTTTATGACAATGTTGAACACGACAAAAGAATACTACTATGAGTTTAGACGATGAAAGCAGAGCCATAATGGTGGCAAGAGAGATGGAAAAAGCGCAGAGCACCTATAACCAGGCATGCCTGATGAGAGAGAATGGCTACTGGGATGCTGCCGCCAATCGTCTATATTATGCAGTTTTCCATGCAACCAGCGCACTACTGATAAAAGACGGATACCCTGTGAAAACGCATCATGGCGCAGGGATGATGTTCCGTCAATATTATGTAAAGACAAACATCCTGCCCGAATCATTCTCCGACACCTTCTCCCTGCTCCAAGCCTTGCGCGAAAAAAGTGACTACAACTGTTCTTTTGATGCCACACAAGGATTAATCAACCCCCTGTTTGAGCCAACACACCAGCTCATCGACACCATCGCCAAGATGGTCTCATAGCAGAAGCAAATCAAAAACAATAAACACATAAAACATCGTAATTATGTACACAAAGTTTCAAGAACACCTCCAGAAAGAACTGGCTGACATCGAAGCTGCCGGCCTGTACAAACACGAACGCATCATCGAGAGCCCCCAGGGCGCCGAAATCATGGTGAAAGGCAAGAAGTGCCTCAACTTCTGCGCCAACAACTACCTCGGCCTCGCCGACAATCCCGAGCTCATCGAAGCCGCCAAGAAGGGTATGGACGCCCGCGGCTACGGTATGGCCTCCGTCCGCTTCATCTGCGGCTGCCAAGACCTGCACAAGAAACTGGAGCAGAAAATCGCCGAGTTCTTCGGCACCGAGGACACCATCCTCTATGCTGCCTGCTTCGACGCCAACGGCGGTGTCTTCGAACCCCTCCTGACCGATGAGGACGCCATCATCTCCGATGCCCTCAACCACGCCTCCATCATCGACGGTGTCCGCCTCTGCAAAGCCCAGCGCTACCGCTACGCCAACGCCGATATGGCCGACCTCGAGGAGCAACTCAAGGCTGCCCAGAAAAACCGCTTCCGCATCATCGTCACCGACGGTGTCTTCTCTATGGACGGCAACGTCTGCCCGCTCGACAAAATCTACGAGCTGGCCAACAAATACGACGCTATGGTCATGGTCGATGAGAGCCACTCCGCCGGCGTAGTCGGCAAGACCGGCCGCGGTGTCACCGAGCGCTACAACCTGCGCGGCAAAATCGAAATCCTCACCGGCACCCTCGGCAAAGCCTTCGGCGGCGCAATGGGTGGCTTTACCACCGGTAAGAAAGAGATTATCGACATGCTCCGTCAGCGCAGCCGTCCCTACCTCTTCTCCAACAGCATGGCCCCCGGCCTCGTGGCTGCCGGCATCCGCATGTTCGAGATGATGAGCGAGACCAACACCCTGCAGGACAAACTGCACGAGAACACCGACTACTTCCTCCGCCGCATGAAGGAAGAGGGCTTCGACTGCAAACCCAGCGAGAGCGCCATCTGCGCCGTCATGATCTACGACGCCGCCAAGAGCCAGCAGTATGCCGCCAAGATGCAGGAAGAAGGCATCTTCGTCACCGGCTTCTACTATCCCGTCGTCCCGAAGGGTCAGGCCCGTATCCGCGTACAGATCAGCGCAGCCCACGAACACGAACACCTCGACAAATGCATCGAGGCCTTCAAGAAAGTCCGCAAGGAAATCGAGGGCTAACCATTGAGTGAATGTGTTAATGCTTGAATGATTGCATGAATGCTTGAATGTGTTAATGCTTGAATGTGTAATTGTTTGAGTGAAAATACTCAAACAATCAAGCAATCAAAATTAGCACATTCACAAAGTAACGAAATCAACTAATCACAAAGGGTGCAGGGTCACGACCCTCACCCTTTATTTGGATTAAAAGTTTAAAGGACTGAAGGTTTGAAGGTTTAAAGGTTTGAAGGTTTAAAAGTCCGAAGCAACCCTAAAACCCTATATCCTTAAAACCCTAAATCCCTGAAAACCCTAAAACCCTGAAACCCTAAATCCACCATCTCAACACATTATTCCTATGAAACGAATCAACATCTACCTCATCGTCACCGCCGTGCTGCTGATAGCCCTCGGCATCGTCTGCATCTTCAATCCCGGCGCCGGCTTCGTCTCCGCCGCCTGGCTCATGGGCTTGTTCATCCTCGCGTCCGGCATCTCCTCCCTCATCTTCGGACTCCGCGCACAGGCCTTCCTGCCCAATGCCGGCTCCACCACCCTGCTGGCCGTGTTCCAAATCATCATCGGCCTCATGCTGGCCGCCAACCTTCTGGCCTCCGAGATTGCCCTCATCGCCGTCTTCGCCATGTGGGTGATGTTCGAAGGCGTCTCGCTTTCCGTCCTCTCCATCGACTACAAAAAAGGCGGCTACGACCGCTGGTGGCTCATGCTGCTGCTGGGCGTCTGCAGCATCATCCTGGGTTTCCTGGCGCTACGCGAGCCGGAATACACAGGCACATTCCTCGGCATCCTCCTCGGACTCGGCATCCTGGCCAACGGCATCGTGCGCATCGTCGCCTTCTTCGGCCTCAAGCGCATCGAGAAACGCCTCCGCGACATCCATGAGAGCGCCACCGCCAAACCCATCGACGAGTTCAACCAAGCGAAAATAGAAGAGCCCTAAGAGCCCATTCGCAAATTCATAACGCTGAAAAGGTGCCCGCCTGTCCCCAAAAACAGCGGGCACCTTCTTTCGTATCATCGCCAACGGAAGCCCCGCTGTAGGTCCAGTGTGCCTTCGCTCTGCCTTCGCTCTACCTTCGCTCCCCGAGGCGAAGCAAAACCGACCCCAGAAGGTCGGTACAACACCCTTAAACCCAAATCGGTCATTTGGGGTTAGCGGCTCGCATCATACCTATAACATGAATTATCATGTAATCATCACAAATTAATGACAATTAACGGTAATTCGTGTTTAACCACAATCGGTCATTATGGTTTAGCATCTCGCATCATATCTATAACATGAAATATCATGTAATCATCACAAATTAACGACAATTAACGGTAATTCGTGTTAATACAAAAATCAACAGCGTTACAGTTGTTACAGCGTTACAGTTCCATTTCCCCTATTCCCACACCCGGAAACGTCATTACCAACTGTAACAACTGTAATACTGAAACGCCACGTGTGAGTGTGCTAATCGATTTACGAGTTAACGCATTAACAAGCAAACACATTCAGATAACAAATTGCATCCCTCTTAGGTCTCCCTCCCTCTATCCTTCACCGCTCTCCTTTTGTGGAGAATTCTCCAATCCATGTTACAATTTCACCTGCCCAATAGTTTTATTCTGACTCCTGCAATAAAAACGACCTTTTCGCGTTAATCATCTTACGATGATTAAACCACTTGATACAGTCTCAAATAATGAACGACAGGCTACCGTCACCGAACCATCCAGTTCGTGGGGCGGAGCATGGACGGAAGAGATAGTCGGTGGCGAAAGTGGTCCACAAGCCCGCCCGATGAAAGAAGGATGGGTGCTCTCCATCCAAGAACAGACCAAACGGCAAGGCTCCGCTTTCTTCTTCAAGCAATGGAGCACTTGGGGATCCGAAGGGGTGAAACGCAACAAACACAAAAGCGAAAAATTAATAAATGAATAACGAAATACAATTCATATTATACCAGCTGCCCGACGATGAAGGCAAGGTGCAAGTGGTTATCAAGAACGAAACCATCTGGGCTACGCAGAAGGCCATGGCCCAACTGTTTGATATTGACAAATCGGGCATTAGCCGCCATGTATCCAATATTTTTAAAGAAGGAGAACTACGGCAAGAGACGACTGTTGCAAAAATTGCAACCGTCGTAAATAGAGGTATAAGAGGTGAGGTGGAAGAGCCGATAGATTTTTATAATCTTGACATGATTATCGCCGTCGGTTATCGCGTATCATCGGCTCGTGCAACCAAGTTTAGACAGTGGGCAACCAAAGTACTGAACGAGTTTATCAAGAAAGGCTTTGTCCTGGATGAGGAACGTTTGAAGCAAGGCAACGCGGTGTTTGGCAAAGACTATTTCCGCGAACTACTAGAGAAGGTGCGCAGCATCCGTGCCAGCGAACGACGTATCTGGCAACAGATTACCGACATCTATGCGGAGTGCTCGTTCGACTACGACCGCAACTCGCCCACTACACGCGAGTTCTATCAAATGGTGCAGAATCGCTTCCATTATGCCATTACTGGTCAGACGGCCCCTGAAATCATCTACACCCGTGCCGACCACACAAAAGACCATATGGGGCTCCAGACATGGAAGAATGCGCCCGATGGCCGTGTGCTGCTCAGCGACACGAAGGTTGCCAAGAACTACCTACCTGAGGTGGAGATACGTCGATTGGAACGTGCGGTGTCGGGTTATTTCGACTACATAGAGGACCTGATAGAGCGCGAAAATGCTTTTAGCATGGAGCAGTTTGCCGCTTCTGTCAATGAATTCTTGTCTTTCAGACGTTACGCCCTTTTACCAGACAAAGGGAAAATTAGTCGTGCGATGGCAGATAAAAAAGCAACCGATGAGTACAAACTCTTTAATCCCACCCAGAAGATTGACTCAGACTTCGATAAAGAGATAAGAGGATTACTTGACAAGCAATAAGAACCAGGACAAAAAAACATAGAAAATGACCCTAAGGCACATAGTAGGCATATCTGGTGAAACGGACACTGCAGAATCAATGCATTAATAATGTGTAAATGCGATAACGTGTTAATGTGCTAATCAATTTACGAATTAACGCATTAACAAGCAAACACATTCAGATAACGAATCCCCAAACCAAAAGACTAACGCATTTACACATTCCCACATTAACACATTCTTTTACATCTGTCACGTTAAAAAACTGCAAGAACCCCCTATAATTGAAAAAAAAGTCGTATTTTTGCAGACTAAAACAAGAAGATTCTTATGGCCGACAAACCCCATTTCGTATTTCGCGACGGCATGACTGCCGACAGGGATTATGTGCAGTGGATAGCTGACATCAAAAGCCGTTACCGCAACAGTCAAATTAAAGCAGCTATAAAGGTGAATAGTGCGCTGCTGGAATTCTATTGGAGCGTGGGACGTGACCTTGCAGTTCTTAAGGCAGAAGAGCATTGGGGTAGCGGAATTGTGAAACAGTTCGCCTTGGATATGCGAAACGCATTCCCCGACGCAAAAGGCTTTTCTTATTCCAATGTAAAGGACATGAAGCGCTGGTATTTGTTCTATTATGAACAAGTTATAAAAGGCCAGCAAGTTGTTGACCCAAATGACATGACGGAAAAAGGCCACCAACCTGGTGGCTTAATTGCGGCAACAGAAAAAAGCCACCAAGTTGGTGGCCTTTTAGAGATGCCTGAAATCTTCGGCCAAGTACCATGGAAACACCATGTTTACATTGTATCCAAAAGCAAATCCCTTGACGAGGCTCTCTTCTATATTGACAAGGTAGTGGTAGAGGGCTGGAGCCGCAGCTGGCTCGAAGACCAGATTGCCCACAATCTATATAGAAACCAGGGCTCCGCCATTACAAACTTCGACAACACACTGCCCGCTCCACAAAGCCAGTTGGCCAAAGAATTGTTGAAAAACGAGTATAATTTAAGCTTTATCACTTCTGAGAACATAAAACGTGAAAAAGACCTGGAAGAAGCCCTCGTTACCAATGTCACACGCTTCCTTTTGGAACTTGGAAAAGGTTTTGCTTATGTAGGCCGACAAATGGAATTGCGGATGGATGACGAAACAACATTCTTCCCCGACTTGGTATTCTATCATATACCGCAGAAACGTTACGTCATCATCGAACTGAAAGCTGTCAAGTTTGAGCCAGAGTATGCTGGAAAACTGAACTTCTATGTAACTGCTGCTGACAAACTTCTCAAGGGCGATGATGACAATGAGTCTGTCGGTTTGATTATCTGCAAGACAGCGAAAAGAACAATCGTGGAATGGTCATTGCAAGACATAGCCAAACCGTTAGGTGTAGCCACTTACCAGCTGGAAGAGGTGGTGGCCCGCACCGTAGCTGAATTAGAACAGAGACAGGAGACCATTAAATGAAGCTAAAACACATTTTAGGCTTATCTGGTGAAACGGACACAGCAGAATCAATGCATTAATAATGTGTAAATGCGATAACGTGTGAATGTGCTAATCGATTTACGAGTTAACGCATTAACAAGCAAACACATTCAGATAACAAATTGCATCCCTCTTAGGTCTCCCTCCCGATATCCTTCACCGATCTCCCTTTGTGGAGTATTCTCCTATTCATGATACAAACTCATCTGTCTAATAGTTTTATTCAGGCTCCTGCAATAAAAACGACCTTTTCGCGTTAATCATCTTATGATGATTAAACCTCTCGATACAGGCTCAAATAATGAACGACAGGCTACCGTCACCGAACCATCCAGTTCGTGGGGAGGAGCATGGACGGAAGAGAAACTCAATGCTTTTGAGAAGTATGTTAATGCATACCTTACCATTATGAATAGATATCGCGACCAAAATGATTGGAAACTGATATATTTCGATGGATTTGCTGGCAGCGGTTCCCGACAAGAGTCTGCACCAGAGGAGGGCAATCAGCTGATGCTAGACTTAATAAACGAGCACCATGTTACAACAGATGAATTATCACCATATAAAGGAGCTGCTGAACGTGTACTAAACATCTCTAAAAAAGGTTTCGACTACTACTATTTCATTGATAAGGACGAAATTTCAAGCAAGCAACTTAAGGAAAAACTAACCCCTATCTGCAAGGGTAGAAAACTGGAGTTTCGACATTCAGATGCCAACACAGAAGTGAAAAAGTTGGCCACTGCACTGCACAACAACAGCAAACTAAAGGCTCTTGTATTGCTTGATCCCTTTGGAATGCAGGTGGATTGGGAATCAATTGAGAGACTAAAAGGAACTGGCACTGATTTATGGATACTTATCCCTACAGGTGTTATTGTCAACCGATTGCTTGATAGAAAATGCAAACTGACACATATTGAGAAACTCACCACATTCTTTGGAAAAGACGAGTCTTTCTTGAAGGAATACTTTTACAATACCAGACAGGACAGCACCCTATTCGGCGAAGTCGAAGTCGTGGAAAAAATGGGTGAGCCTATCAAAAGGATCACTGAGCTATACATTCAGCAGATGAAAACTATTTTCAAGTACGCCACTGAACAGCCCTTAGTATTGCGTAATACAAGAAACACCCCGATATTCCATTTCGCATGTGCATCAAATAATCAAAGTGCAGTAAAGATTGCACATGAAATAATCAACAAGTGATGGCTACGAAGACGACCAAAATAGAATGGACAGACAAGACTTGGAATCCTATCACAGGATGTGATAAGATTTCAGCGGGCTGTGCGCATTGCTATGCCGAGGTGATGTCGCGTCGCTTGAAGGCTATGGGGCTGGCGAAATATGCCAACGGTTTTCGGGTCACACTTCATGAAGATTGCCTTGAGGAGCCACTCGCTTGGCGGCAACCACATACCATCTTTGTCTGCTCCATGAGCGACCTCTTCCACAAGGATGTGCCTTTCGATTTCATCGACCGTGTGATGGAGACCATCCGACGCACCCCGCAGCATCGCTACCAGCTGCTTACCAAACGTGCCGAGCGTATGGCCGAATATTTCCATTCGCACGAAGTCCCTGCCAATGCGTGGCTGGGTGCGACCGTTGAGGCACAATCTTCCAAACCACGTATTGACTGCCTGCGTGATCTTCCCGCTCCGATACGATTTCTCTCCTGTGAGCCGTTGATTGAGGACTTGGGAGAATTGAACCTCGAGAATATCGACTGGGTGATAGTCGGTGGCGAAAGTGGTCCCCAAGCCCGCCCGATGAAAGAAGAGTGGGTGCTCTCCATCCAAGAACAGACAGAACGGCAAGGCTCAGCTTTCTTCTTCAAGCAATGGGGAACGTGGGGCAGCGATGGCATCAGGCGCAATAAACACGATAATGGCAAACTCCTGATGGGCAAAATTATTCAGCAGATGCCAGAAAAGATGGCAGTCTGAGAATATCTAAATATCATTTTGTTCTATTTTAATCAAAACAGACAGATATGGCAAAAAAGACCAGCAGCATAGAAGAATCTGTTGAGCAATGGGCAAAAGAGCAATTGAAAGGAGTGAAGCTCTACCCCAAAACAGACTTTATCAATCCACAAATTGAAAAAGCCCTTAAGAGCAGTCCATCAAAGTCAGGAAAAGAAGGTGGCAACTATCCCGACATTAAATGCATACTTTCGACACCCAATGGTGAGATTCCTGTGATGATTGAAGTCAAAGGGACAAAAGAAGCGCTTATCAAACGTGATAACGACAGTGGACTTCCTGACAATCTGACTAAGAAAGGTGAACCCAATTATACTAATATTGCCAAGTATGCTGTCAATGGGGCAGTACATTATGCAAATGCAATATTGCGTAACACTACCTACAAGGAAGTGATTGCCATTGGGGTTAATGGTTATGAAGAGTCTGTGTTTGGAACGGTATATGAGGTCAGCGTATGGTATATATCACGACAAAACTTATTTATACCCAAAGAGGTGGCTCTATATAGCGACCTCTCATTTCTGCTGCCGAAACACCAAAAGAATCTATTAGATAAAATTGCCAATATCGGACTGTCTGACGAAGAGATAGAACAACAGAAGTCGAAACTCGAGGATGATATCGAGCGCAAGCTGAAAGACTTGAACCAAAAGATGCAAGACGAGTTACAGATAGTGGTCAATCAGCGAGTGCAACTTGTCACGGGTCTTATTATGGCTGGTCTTGGAGTGAAAGAGAGAGACAACTACAAGGTATTGCCTTTACAAGAGGAAGACCTTCACGGTGACACTGACGAGGACAACAACGACGGTGCTGTCATCATGCGAAAAATCAAGTCCTACCTCAAAAACAAAAAACTTCCCACAGAGAAGATTGACATGATAGTAAAAATACTCTCTGTGGTGTTTCAGCACTCACATCTTGAAGAAGCAAAGAACGGAGAGAGCAACCTACGCACACTCTACCGCGACATCAAGGCCGACATCATTCCTTTCCTGACAGGCGAATTACATAACCTCGACTTTACGGGACGGCTATTCAATGTTCTCAATGCTTGGGTTGATGTGCCTGATGGAGCCGAAAACGATGTGGTGCTCACTCCACGCTTTGTTACTGAACTGATGGCAAGATTATGTCAAGTAAACAAAGATTCATATGTATGGGACTTCGCCACAGGTTCCGCTGGTTTTCTTATCTCTGCCATGCATTTGATGATTGCCGATGCTCAAGAGAAAATAGCTAACCCCAAGGCAAAAACAGAGAAAATACTTCATATCAAAACAGAACAATTATTGGGCATAGAGAAGTTGGCCGATATCTATCTACTGGCAGTGCTCAACATGATTTTGATGAAGGATGGCTCTGCCAATATCATTCATGCTGATTCGCTCACCCAGTTTAATGGAGAATATGAGCAAGGAGAAATGAAAGGGAAGGACTTCCCTGCAACAGTATTTCTGCTTAATCCGCCATATTCTGCAGAAGGAAAAGGCTTTGTATTTGTGAAGAAAGCCTTATCGATGATGACCCACGGAGGAATGGCAGCTATTCTGATACAAGAAAACGCAGGCAGTGGCAACGGCCTTCCCTACACGAAAGAAATTCTGGAAAACAACACGCTTATCGCCTCAATCAAGATGCCAATCGACCTGTTCATTGGTAAATCTTCGGTACAAACAGCTATTTATGTATTTGAAGTGAATAAGCCACATGCTCCAGAGTCTATAGTCAAGTTTATCGACTTTTCCGAGGACGGCTATTCTCGTATGAACCGCCGTCATTCCAGCCAAAGCGTCAACCTGCGTGACACCAACAATGCCCGTGAACGATATGCCGAAGTAGTGAAGTTGGTACGATATGGGAAGGGATTGAACGGCGAGAATCTCAACTATCTTAATGGCTCATATATTGAAGATCATATTACACTTGACGGAAACGATTGGACATACGGACAACACAGAAAGATTGAGACCATACCCACTGAAGAAGACTTCCGCAAAGTTGTTAAAGATTATTTGGCCTGGCGAGTATCAGAGGTTATCAAGCAAGAAGGAGGAAGTGGCCTGGGAAAATAGCCAGTCCTCGGGAAAAATGGAAAGAACCCGAGGGCGGATTTAAGAGTTTCAAAATAGGCAGTCTGTTCGAAGCACAGACAGGTGATGTGGATTTACAACAATCAGATGTAAATGACAAGGGTACATTCTTCGTTAATTCTGGTGTACAGAATTTTGGAATAAAAGGTCGAACTGATAGACTAGCAAAGATATTCTCTGCCAATACTCTAACCGTTGATTTTTTAGGAAATGTCTATTATCGGCCTTTTGATTACAAGATGGCAACACATAACCATGTATTCTCTTTGAGTGGAGAGATAGTAAAGAATGAACGAGTTGGTCTTTATTTGGCCGCCCAAATGACTTACTTAAACAAGATATTTTCATTCAACAATATGGGAACATGGCCACGAATAAAAGAGTTAACAATTCAACTTCCCATTGACGATAAAGAGAATATTGATTTTCCATTTATCGAGGAGCGCGTGCGCGAACTCGAAGAGGAGCGCGTGCGCGAACTCGAAGCCTATCTCCAAGAAGCAGGCTTTGAGGATTGCAATTTGACAAAAGAAGAGGAAAATGCCTTGAGAAATATTAAAAGAGGCATGATAAGTAGCAAATTAGTTCAAATTGATGAATTGTTTGATATCGCAACAGGAAGAGATATTATTATAGGAAGAACCCTAAAAGGTGCCATCCCTCTAATAAGTCATCAACATGATAACAATGGTATATCAAAACGTATTGAGAGGATAACAAATAGACGTTTGTTCAATCATGAAACAACTCTACCATTAGCAGATAGCGGCGTTTTTCTTGCCACTACTCAGTCCGAAGACTTCCATATAGGTACACGGGTGAAGGCTTTAACATTCAAGAATGGGAAACAGAACGAAAATGTTCGTTTGTTCTTTGTGGCATCTATTAATAAACTTCAAGTATTGTTTCTAGATTATTTAACAAATGCCACCGACAATCTACCTAACTTAACAATATCAGTACCAATAAAAGAAAATGGAACCGTCGACTACTCATTCATGGAGACTTACATAAGTGCCATCAAGAAACAGTGTATCGCCCGTTTGAAGCAAGAAATTGACATAGAACGAAAAGCATACAATAAAGTCTTAGACACACAGCATCAAGAATCAATCGGCACAAAACCGCCAATGATTGATTATGCTATCGATGACGACCCCCAAATATTAAAGGCAGCAGAAGATTTCGAATATTATCAATGGAATCATGCAGACCAATATATTATAGACTTCTTTGGTGATAATAAGACTATCCTATTGGGGTGTTACAAGGACAAGAAACATATGAAGTGGATTCAGGAACAAGGCATCTACAACATCCGATTAGGAAAAAGAAAAGGGTCGATATCTGGCAAATCTGCATTGTTTGAAAGGACATCGCATCTCGTGCTATATAATGTAGACCACCCTAACCAACAGATGGTTTATGATATAGTTTCGTGCTGTGAGATGTCGGGACAACAGCTAAAGGAATTAGGATACCCAACACAAAAGCCAGGCAAGACATATATGACATTTAAACTCTCTTCTTCAACACTGGATACAACCCAATTGAATAAACTTCGATTGATTGAAAGAATAACAGAAGAACATACTGAACACGAAAAAGGTACACCTGTGTTCTTGGAACCGTAGATAAATACAAATATTATGGAATACGGCATTGTTTATTTACTTACAAATCCTGTGATGCCAGGTCTAGTCAAGATAGGCATGACTACACAAGAGGATATAGACAAACGCATGAAGGAACTATATACAACAGGAGTTCCTGTCCCGTTTGAATGCAAATTCGCATGCAAGGTCAAGAAAAGCGACTGCCTCAAAATAGAGAAAGCATTGCATAAAGCCTTCGACCCTCAGCGCATCAATCAGAACCGTGAATTTTTCCGCATCAATGTTGAGCAGGCACAGGCAATTTTAGAGCTATTTCATCATGAAGATGTTACCGAGGATGTGAGCGAGGAGATTCAAAACGATCTTACCGATGAAGATAAGGCTGCAAGTTCAAAGGCACAAACCAAAAGACCTCCTCTAAACTTCTTTGAGATGGGTTTACAAAAGGGTGATAAACTCATATGGAAAGATGACCCTTCGGTTTCAGTAACCATCATATCAGAACGAAAAGTTCTGTATGAGGGTGAGGAAACATCTATTAGTTCTTTATCAGCCAAGTTAAAAGGGTATAACGTCAAACATATCGCCCCTGGTGCTCATTGGACATACAACGATATACTCCTCAGCGATATCTATGACGAAACATATCCATTTGAGGAATAGCCAGTATGCATTAAAAAAGTATATATGACATCCCTGATGAACATGTAATTATTGTACAATGAATAGACTCGTTCTCATAGGCAACGGCTTCGATTTGGCACACGGACTTAAGACCAGTTATGCGGATTTCATCAACTGGTATTGGAACGAATGGGGAATGCGCTTATTGAGAGCTTCCACTTATGAAGAATCAGATGAGTTTTGTTCTTTTGAATCTAATCTAAAAGTAGAGGGACACCGTTTAACATGGTTTCAATTGCAGCAATGTCATTATATTGAGAAAGAAGATTTTTTTCGGCCGGGGGATGGGAACAAAATAGTTAAACAAATCAGAAGTAAAGAGTATTGTCAATTCAAATATAAAAGCCCTTTTTTCAAGCAAATCAATAATAGTATCGAAACTAAGGGATGGGTGGATATCGAGAATGAATATTACTCAATACTTGTCGAAGAGAAAGCATTTGGGAACCACTATTTTACATTGAATAAACAATTAGATTTTTTGCGTGAAAAGTTGATTGAATATCTGACTCAAGAGAGCCAGATGAAAACCTCAATAATCGAAGGAATTAAAGAGAAGCTATATTGCCCTATCCAACTAAAGGAGATAGAAATTGCCCGACAAAAGGAGTTTGTCCCATCAGATTGTTCCACATCGAGTATCATGCTACTCAACTTTAACTATACCAATACCCTCTTGCGATATATAGAAGACTCTTCAAATGTTGTTCTTAATTACATTCACGGACATATTGAAAAACCACAAAGTGTTATATTCGGCTATGGGGATGAATTAGATGGAAACTACAACAGACTGAAAGAACAGAATAACAATGAATGCTTGCGACATATGAAATCCATCAACTATTTGGAGTCCGATAACTATAGGAAAATGTTGGAGTTCATCGAGTCTGCTCCATTCCAAGTATGCATTATGGGTCATTCCTGTGGGAGATCTGACCGCACTTTGCTCAATACCCTATTCGAACATCGAAACTGTGTATCCATAAAACCCTATTACCACCAGAAATCGGATGGGACTGACAACTATATCGAACTGGTGCAAAATATCAGCCGTAACTTCACCGATATGAAACTAATGCGCGACAGGGTTGTTAACAAAACTTACACAGAACCTCTTACATGACCAACTGAACAATAATATGGACGACGAACTTTACAACAATATTAAGCGGATACTCCAACTGGAACACGAAAATGCTGAACACGCATCACGTATGTTGCAGGAGGCCATGAATCGTGGCGAGAAGAATATTGACATGCTTGATAGGATTGCCGACCGACTGCTGGACTCTATGAATGGCTTTTCTGGGGAGGGAGAGGATATGTACCGCACTTATTTGGACTATATTGAGACCTTTAATCCTACAGAGGCGAGGGAAAGGAAGAATAACTTGGAGTATGAATTGGGATATAAAACGCATGTACTATATGCCGCAGCAATGCTCTGCCAGAAGGAAGTCGAGGACTTTACGGCAGCCAATGGAAAATCAGCTTTCGATGTAATTTTGCATGAATACATCCCAAAAGTATATGATATTACCAAGAAGACTGCCTCTTTCCTGTTTTTTGCATATTTTGCGCACCACCATTCCTTGGTGGAACTAATGAATATGCTGAAAGCCATTACGGAAGAAACAGACTATGTACTTGACCACATCGAAGAATACGATGACTTGATGCACTACCCCAGAGAATCATACCATCCACTACGGGAGGACGAATGGCAACTAATCCAGACGATAGCAGAGCACAACATTGACTTATACAATGCCCACCCAGAATTAAACAAGGACTTACTCCACAATGTATTTGGCTCATGAAATAGAGATTGTTTGA
>CADAQX010000015.1 GCA_902790215.1 uncultured Bacteroidota bacterium
CGCCTTCACCGCCCACTTCGCCTCACCCCAGGGCATCGCCGCCCCCGACGGCCAACTCTCAATTCTCAATTCTCAATTCTCAATTACCCCCAACCCCGCGCATAACAGCGTAACGGTAACCATCAACCCTCAACTCTCAATTCTCAACTCCCAACTCTCAATGACCCTCACCGACGCCGCAGGCCGCGAACTCCTCAACACCAAAGTCACAACGCTCAACTTCCAACTTTCACTTTCCCAATACCCCGCCGGCACCTACTTCCTCACCCTCCGCACCCCCGACACTTCCTTCACCCAGCGCCTGGTAATCAAGTAAATTGAAAAGTGAAAATTGAAAAGTAGGCGGGATTATTCAAGGAATCCTCTACCCCCTGAAAGGGGCATTCATGATACTCATTATTGAATATTAAACCTAAATCGGTCGTTAGGGTTTATGCCAGATTAGTATTTGTTTCGAGCAGATTGGCCTCATCGCTGGTGAACGTTGCGAAAAGTTACGTCGCGACCGAATGGGAGCAACGTTATTTTCGAGAGCATAGAAAGCTTGCTTACTATGCCGAGTCCAAGTAACGTCATGGAACATAAAGAAATGCTGATATGGCATAAACAGACCTGAAGAAGCGAGAAA
The DNA here is from genome assembly GCA_902790215.1 of uncultured Bacteroidota bacterium. Taxonomy (GTDB): domain Bacteria; phylum Bacteroidota; class Bacteroidia; order Bacteroidales; family P3; genus Colimorpha. The sequence goes on from CADAQX010000015.1 coordinate 629, forward strand.
AAAAAGAAAAGTCGGTCTAATGACCGATTTGGGTTTATGTGGTTTCTGTCCGTCAGGCCAGATGTTTGCCGTCAGCTTCTTTCAGATTCCGCCTCACAACGGACACCCTTGCTATTGGCTATGTGATTCCCGCTATTTGGACTCACTCGGGACTTGCACCCGTTAGACAATGTTCATGCCAAGCATACCAAGAAAAGGGGGAAGCACCCGTTCCCGAGTGCCTCCCCCTTTTAATTATTAATTTTTAATTTGTTTAGTCTGTCAGGTCAGCCAGTGTCCAATAGCCTAAGCTGGTAAGTACGCCATTCCATGCATTGGGCCAGGTCACGCCGGCAGGTTTGTAGAAGATGCCGGGGGTAGCATAGGACTGATTTTTCATAACCCAATTATCTGTACTTTCATTTTGGGCTATGCCAGTGGTTGCATAGCATCTTATGCTACTCAAATGATTGCAATACTCAAACATACCCTCATAGCAATTTGCTACTAATACTTCGGCAGGAAGGTCAGGAGCCACTGTCAAGTTGTCACAACTATTGAACATATATTGATAACAACCGGTCTTTAGAGTGGTGGCAGGCAGGGCAGGTGCCGTGGTGAGGTTGTTACAATCGTAGAACATGTGACCGTAACAATAAGTAGCCAGATTGGTGGCAGGCAGGGCCGGTGCTGTGGTGAGTGCAGTTTTGCCGAACATATTGGAATAACAATAGGTTGCCAGACTGGTGGCAGGCAGGGCAGGTGCAGTGGTGAGGCTGGTGCAGTTATAGAACATATAAAAATAACAATGGCTTGCCAGCTCGGTGGCAGGCAGGGCAGGTGCCGTGGTGAGGCTGGTGCAGTTAGTGAACATATAGGAATAACAATAGCCATCCAGCTCGGTGGCATTCAGGGCAGGTGCAGTGGTGAGGTTGGTGCAGCCATTGAACATATATTGGTAACAATAGTCTTGCAGCGTGTTGGCAGGAAGGGCAGGTGCAGTGGTGAGGTTGGTGCAGCCATCGAACAAATGGGCATAACAATAGGATGTCAATTGGGTGGCAGGGAGGAGCAGCTGTTTGGTCGGATGATTATAGATATCAGTTACGTGATAAAACAGATTGGAAAATGTATATGAATAGTAATAGTTCAACTCTGTGGCGTTCTCATACTCCGTATAAAGCAAGCTCATCATGTTGCCATAAAGATAGCATTCACCATTAACGGTGAATCTACTACTGGTTCTATAGGACCTAGTACCTAAAGTACTGTTGGAGCTTTCGGCACGGAAAGAGACCTTGTCGCCTACATTTTCCAGAGTAATATCGGTATTATTGCTATAAGTCGTCCAGCTGTTGCCTCCATCGGTGCTGTACACCATTGTGGCTCCGATATTGGAAGGGCTGTTAAACGAGACCGTCGCACCAGACACCTTGGCCTCGAAGGTGAGCGGGTTGGCAGTAGTAGTTGGCTGTTCGAAGTTCAAATCAATGCCACTGAGGGTGAGGGTGCTGTACTTGCTGCGCTCAATCACCACGTCGCGTCCTGCAGGGGCAGGACCCTTGATGCAAACCGAACCGTCCGAGGCGGTAATGACCAATTTCAATCCGCTGTAGGTGCCTGCGGGCAGGTAGATATAGAAGTCGTGAGATTGGTCTATGCTCTGGTTGCACTCCATAATGGTGGTGTTGGTGCCGTTGGTCACCGAGGTGGTGTTCAGCGTGGCCATCTCAGTGCTGTTGTAGTTGTTCACCTGATAGGTGCCGTTGATGGTCTGGTCGGTAGTCAGGGCGATAGAGGTGATCGTCACATCGCTCTTCTGTAGGTGCAGCTTCAGCACACCGCAGAGATTCGTAAACTGTAGTGCGTTGGAAGTCGAATAGGCGTGCATCGGGAAGTCTCGCAGCGAGCCGTCAACACTCTCCTGCGTTGCGGGAATGGTCACGCTATTCTGGCTGACAACACTGTTGGCAGGATAGTAGGCAATGAAGCTGTTCCCTGCTTCAAACGTGGGGTCCGTGGTGGTGAAGGTTGCCGTTGTGGCATTGCTCTGGGGCGTGGCAGTGAACACGGCATCTGTGCCGCCAGAGTATATCTTCACCTCGTCGCCCGACACCCACATCAACGCAGTGCCATCGAGCACCGTCTTGGCGTTGTGGATATCTGAGCAGCTTTCCATTGTGGCGGTGAAAGTCGCTACCACCTGTCCTTCTTTCTTACATGAGGTAAAACTCAATAGGGAAACCAAAGCAACCAGTGTTGCAAAAGATTGTAAATTTCTTATCATCTTTCAACTTTTTTAATAGTGATACATCAGGTGAACAAAGAGTTGTCGTAGTTATGGTTACTATTTAAAACCCCTTCTACGTTGGAGCCACTTCTTGTACCACTCAACTGGAAGCCTTTCTCGATGCGGGCCTCGAACAGTTCAACCATAGGAGCGTCATACTCCCGTCTTGTTTTTGTCTGCATAGTGTTTTGTTTTGTATTTTAATTAATTTATTAAGGTGGGTTCTGTTTATTCACTTATTGGTCATCCGAACAGATAGAACCCATTAATCTGCCGGACAACCGTTGTTTTGCAACAGACTTTTTCTTGCCTCAGCATAGTGCAAACATTAGTAATTTGCCCTATGTGCTCGGCTTATCGAAAACGCTCGTTTTGCGGGTGCAAAAATACTACTTTTTTTTCATTTGACAACAAGTTGCTTATCACATTTTTTTCAGATGGGGGGGGTAATTGTTTGATATTTTGCCTATTACACAGCAATTAAATAAGGTCGGTGTTTCTTAATCTTTGTTTCCTGTGTGGTTTATTTGTGTTTAATTACTCCTGGTGTGTTCTATTAATTCTGCTTATATTTATATGTCGCGTCCCGTCGGGACGCTAATGCCTGACACTTGAGAATCACGGCACTGCGCCTTCGGCTTGTACCATGTTTCTTCGAGACGTTGCTACATCTCGGCATAGCTCGAACAAGTTCGGCTCTGCTCTCGACCTCCGCAACGTTAGCTACGCTGACGTTGCTACATCTCGGCATAGCTCGAACAAGTTCGGCTCTGCACTCGACCTCCGCAACGTTATTAATAGTCTCACCTCTTCGGGGTGATTTATAGAAGTCCCCAGAAGTCCCCACATTCATTCAAGCATTAACACATTAACACAATCAAGCAATCACTCAAGGGTCGTCATTTATTCGCTCGTTATTCGATCGTTTTCCACTCTTTTTCCGTTTCACAAAGGGAAAAATGAGGGAAACACATTGGAAATCGACAGGATAAAGAACGACGCAACGCCGAACCCTGAAAAAGTTTAGAGTTTAGAGTTTAGAGTTTAGAGTTGAAAGTTGAGAGTTGAGAGTTGAGAGTTGAAACGAACAGACTCATCTCCCGGAGGTGTGGCCGAGGAGCTCTCAACAGCATTTTCGGCGTTGCCAAGACGACTACACCGCGAGATGATTCGGAAAATTTGTCATGTATAAGCAGACACCAATTCGCGGCTTTTCGGAAATTTTGTCATGCAGAGTGATGTGGCACAGGGATTGCAGGATATAGGGTGTCTGCGGACGAGAAAGAAAGCAGACAAACGGAATCCCCCGATGGGAAAAACAAAAAAAAAAGACAAACAACAATAAAAAATAGGAGATTAAAGCCATGTTACTCACAACAAGAAATCAAAATCTGATGCCTTCGTTATTCAACGAACTGATGAATTGGAACAACTGGAGCTGCGGCGACTACAACGAGCACACGCCGATGCCCAAAATGAATGTGAGCGAAAGCGACAAGAACTACGAACTGGAGCTTTCGGTGCCCGGCTTGACCAAAGACGACCTGAGCCTGCGGGTTGACAGCGAGAACAACCTTGTGATAGAGATGGTCAAAAAGGAGGAGAAGAAAGAGGAGAAGAAAGACCGCCGCTATCTGCGCCACGAATTCAGCACACTGCAGTTCAAGCAGATGTTCAGTCTGCCGGAGAACATCAAGAGAGAGTCCATCACAGCCAAGGTGGAGCACGGCATCCTGACCGTCACGCTACCCAAAATCACCGACGAGGAGAAGCAGGCGCTGTCGCAGAAGATAGAGATAGCCTAAGGTGGACGGCACAAGCAGAGCCTTGTAAGAGCCACACTTTGACCCTGAAACACAATGACGAGGAGGGGCGGCCACAAGCGGCCGCCCCTTTTTGTGCAAGTTTTATTTGTCGGTTTAAAATATTATTCGTATTTTTGCATTTCCGAAACAGCGTATTTTATGGAGGAAAAAAAGCACTTAGACCCTTCGGAGATTGGTCCGAAACATGTTGATATAGAGAAGATACTGGCTGCAAAAAAAGTCAAGCTGCCGCATTGGGCCGTGCGTCTGCTGGAGCGTATCCTGCATGCCGACGAGATTAATTCGACCATCTACCGTCACCGCGACAAGTTCGGGCTGGACTTTGTCCACGCCTTTTTGGAGGGCAACGGTCCCGAGGACTTGAATGCCCGCATCGAGGTGGTGAATCCCGAATACATACCGCACGAGGGGTACCCCATTATGGCAGGCAACCACCCGCTGGGCGGCCCCGACGGACTGGCGCTGATGGCGGCGGTGGGACGCTACCGCAACGACATCCAGTTCCCGGTGAACGACTTCCTGCTGTACCTGCCCGGGCTGGCCCCCCTGTTCGTGCCCATTGACAAGGTGAACCGCAACACCGCCAACGTGAACGCCCTGGAGAATGCCTTCGCCAGCGAGAACGTGCTGCTGTACTTCCCCGCAGGGCTCTGCTCACGCAAACAGAAGGGGGGACAGATTCGCGACCTGGAATGGAAGCCGACATTTATTAAGAAAGCCGTCAAATACAAGCGCGACGTAGTGCCGTTTTTCTTCGATGCGCGCAACCGCAAACGGTTCTACAACCTCGCCCGCCTGCGGGAACGGCTGGGCATCAAGTTCAATTTCGAGATGGCGCTGCTGCCGGGCGAGATGTTTGCCCAGCGGGGCAAGACGATGCGCTTCACCTTCGGCAAGCCGATACCCTACACCACCTTCGACGACCGTCACACGGCCAAGGAGTGGGCGCAGATGGTCAAGGACCACTGCTACCGGCTGAAGGACAACCCGGACGCAGAGTTCCTCCAACCCGTCAAATAGAGAACATCGCGCCACGGCATCACCGACAGGCGTGACACCACGATAGTTTTAGTTTATTGTTTATAGCTTTTTTCTTTGACATGGACATCGACACTTCGTACATCATCCCGCGGGTTCCAAGGGATGAAATCAGAGCAGAACTGAAGCACAAGAACTTCCTGCGCAAGACCAACAGCGGGAACAAGGAAATATACATCACCACCGCCCATCTCTCGCCCAACATCATGCGGGAGATCGGCCGCCTGCGCGAGCTGAGCTATGCCTTGGACGGAGGCGGCACGGGCAAGGAGTGCGACATTGACGAGTTTGACACGATGCCCGAACCCCACTGCTTCAAACAGCTGTTTGTGTGGAGTCCTGAGGACGAGGAGATTGTGGGCGGCTACCGTTTTATCCACGGCAGCAACATGCTGCGGCGCGAGGACGGGAGCATCGCCTCGCCGACGTCGGAGCTGTTCCAGTATTCGGACGAGTTTATCAACAACTACCTGCCCTATACCGTCGAGCTGGGGCGCGCGTTTGTGCAGCCCGACTTCCAGCCCGGCAACAACCTGCGCAAAGGCATCTACTCGCTCGACAACCTGTGGGACGGGCTGGGCGCGCTGGCATTGGAGATACCGGAGACGCTGTATTTCTTCGGCAAGATCACGATGTATCCCCAGATGAACCGCCGCGCCAAAGACCTGGTCCTCTACTTCTACCAGAAGCATTTCCCCGACAAGGACGGCCTGGCATGGCCTGCCGAGCCGCTTCAGATAGCCTCGGACTATAACGAGCTGCACAATCTGTTCAACGGCCGCAACTACAAGGAGGACTTCCAGATACTGGTGCGCAATGTGCGCGCCCTGGGGTCGTCGGTGCCCGCCATGATCAACGCCTACATGAACCTGTCGCCCACCATGCGCTCTTTCGGCACGGCGATGAACCACGAGTTTGGCGAGACTGACGAGACGGGCATCCTGGTGTCGCTGCGCGACCTGGTGCCGGAGAAGCGCAAACGCTATATCGAGTCATACGACACGAAGAACCGCGTGCTCGACCGACTGCGCCTGTTCCGCATCAACATGAAGGAACAACCCTGGTGGAAACAGATAAACGAGAGCGAGCGCACAGAGCTGAAACGGCTGAAGCACCTCAAGGAGGCCGCGGAAAAAAACAAGAGCAACAGCAGCGCCAACCGCCGCCGCAAGAGAGCAAAGACCAAAAACGAGACCAGCAAATAGCAGAGAGCAACAGCCGCAAGGGGAACGCCCTGCGCGGCCAACAAGCCACGAACAGAGAACACCCCGCCGCCCATTAACCACACACCCCCATCCGCATGGAGATAAAGAAAGCCACATTCGTCGTCAGCAACAGCGACTACCGCAAGTGTCCCGACACAGGCCTACCGGAGTATGCCTTTATCGGCCGCAGCAATGTGGGGAAATCGTCGCTCATCAATATGCTCACCAACAACAAGGGCCTTGCCAAGACGAGCATCAAGCCCGGAAAGACACAGCTCATCAACCACTTCCTCATCAACAACGAGTGGTATCTGGTTGACCTGCCGGGGTACGGCTATGCCCGCACCTCGAAGGAGTCGCGCGCGAAGTGGCAGAAGATGATCACCGACTACATGCTGAAACGCGAGGCGTTGGCGAATGTGTATGTGCTGGTGGACTCGCGCATCCCGCCCCAGCAGATAGACATAGACTTTATCAACTTCCTGGGTGGCAACGGCATCCCGCTGACCATCGTCTACACCAAGACCGACAAACAGAAACAGAAAGAGATAGCCGCGACAGTGAACAAAATGAAGCAGGTGCTCCACGAGACATGGGAGGAGCTGCCCACCATCCTGATGACCTCGTCGGTCACCAAGTCGGGCCGCGACCACCTGCTGAACCACATAGATGAAATCAACAAACAACTGAAAAACCCCAACCCCCAAGATGACAACCACACATAATAAAAGAATGCTGCTGGCAGCCGTAGCCATGCTGCTGAGCCTTGCCGCCGCCGCCCAGAACACCGACCGGCTGGACTTCGTGGTCCGCCGTGCGGCAATGAAGCCCGCCGTGAAGCATGCCTCGCTGTCGGTATGTGTGCACAACATCACCAAAGACAGCACCGTCTATTCACGCAACGAAGACCTTGCCATGGTGCCCGCAGCCCTCAACAAGCTCTTCACCACCGCAGCGGCGTTCAGCCGCATGGGGCCCAAGTTCACTTTCGAGAACTACCTGTACTATTCCGGCTCTATCGACCGGAGCGGCACCCTGCAGGGCGACATCATCGTGGTGGGCGCCGGCGACCCCTTCTTCTGTTCCGACCGCTTCCCCCACACCGACTCGACCTTCCACCGGCTGACCGAGGCCATCAAGAAGATGGGCATACGCCGCATCAACGGCCACATCTATGCCGACACAAGCATCTTCGAGGGCGACATGATACACCCGTCGTGGCGCTGGGACGACATCGGCAACCACTACGGAAGCGGTGCCTGCGGCATCAACTACAACGAGAACTCGGTAGACGTGCACCTGCGTTCGGGCCGCAAGGTGGGCGACCCTGCAGTAATCACCAGCACTCACCCTGACATCCCCATCACCAACCACGTGGTCACCGGGCCGCGCGACACGGTGTTCGACATCTGTTTCTTCGGCTCGCCCGAACAGAACGGGCGCATCTGCCGCGGGGTTATCCCCTTAGGCACCGCCGACACCCACTTCCGCGCATCGCTGCCCCAGCCCGCCTTCCACATGGCCAATGAGTTCACCAAATACTTGCGCAGCCACGGTGTCGCCGTGACAGGCGACCCTTCGGCACACTTCACCATGCCCAAGCAGTATCGCAAGCTATGTGTCGACACCGCCTTCAACCTATTCGTGACCGCCGCCCTCACCACACAGACAACCAACAATATCGCCGCCGAGAGCCTTTTCAAACTGCTGGGCTACCTGCGCGACGGCCACGGCACCTTTGCCTCGGGACGGCAGTTTATGTATGAGTATTTCCGCGAACTGGACCTGGATGTCTCGGAGGTGAACATGGTGGACGGGAGCGGCCTGTCGCGCGACAACAGGGTGACGGCCTGGTTTGTGTGCCAATTCCTTGATGCGGTGGCACGGCAGCCGTTCTTCTACGACTTTGCCGGTGCGCTGGGCATCAGCCGCCGCATACCGGAATACGACATCATCCCCACTGTGCCCGAGGACTGCTCGCTGCGCATCAAGAGCGGTGTGGCTCCAGGCGTGAGGAACTTTGTGGGCTATTTCACCGATGCCGACGACGAGATGTTCAGCTTTGCCATCCTGTGCAACAACTACGACTGCGACGACACCGCCATCGACCGCCTTATCAAAGACATCATCGAGGAGATTATCCGACTGTGACGCCCTGTATGGGAATTGAAAATCGGGAATCGGCAGAGGCCGGTTCCCGATTTTCAATTTTCGGTACTTTAGGGTTGTTCTATTTATTTGTTTTCATTGTCGCGTCCCGTCGGGACGCAGTTTCCTGATGTCTGAGTATCACGGCACTGCGCCTTCGGCTTGTACCGTGTTATTAATAGTCTCACCCCTTCGGGGTGATTTATAGAAGTCCCCTTTATGGACATCTCACTTCTTTACAATCCGTTTTACGGTTACGCCGTCGGCAGTCACGACGCGGACGAAGTAGGCACCGACAGGCAGCCGGCCGAGGTCCATACGAGGTTCGGAGACGGTCATGATGCAGCGGCCACTCATATCCATCAGCTCGACTTTATGCAGTCTCTCTGCCTGGATATTCAGCACATCGGACACCGGGTTGGGATACAGCCGCACGGCATCCTCGCCTGCTGCCTCTTCTATCCCCAAATGGGCACAAGGCCATTCCATTCGGTGGGTGCCGCTGTTGCGGTAGGCATTCCTCACGGACACCAGAGCCTCGCCGTGGCGGTTCTTGACCGTGTAGCTGACATAGCGGTCGGTGCCACCGCCTTTGTGCCACACGACATAGACATCGCTCGGGGCGACCAGTCTGTCGACGGAGTCTTTGGTGCCCTGCTCCAGGCGGGCAGTGCCATAGACATAGCCCGAGGCCGACTGGAGCGACAGGAAGGCTCCTCCCTGCCAGGACTCGCCGTGGCTGCTTTCCATCACCACGGTCACCGGACACATTTCCTCTTCGCTATAGGCGTTCTGCACCACACGGACGGTGCACTGCCCGTTGCCCTGCGTGAAGGTGATTACGGCCGTGCGCTCCTGCCCGCTGTTGTTCTCCCTGACCTGGAAGAATATCTTGCCGGCCCGGTCGAAGTGGTTCTCGGCAAAAAGAACCCAATCGGCGTCGCACGTCATGCTCCACGGTGCATCGACGGTGTCGTTGATGCAGAAGAGCAGGGTGTCCTCGCCGCCGTCGCGGCTTATGGAGAAGAGGGTGTCGCTGACCCGCATACGGTAGTCGGGCACGAGGCCGAGGAGAGCAGCGTTGTTGTCGTTAAAGGTATAGGTGCCGTTGCCACCCACACCGCCCACGCCGGGGCTGATGGAATCGACGGGGAAGAACCCGTCGCCCCGGCCGCTCCAGCCGAAGTTGAAGTGCATGTAGCCGCGGCTGTCGTAGCCGTCGCACACAAAGCCGTGGCCGCCCGCATCGCCCGAGCCGGTGTAGACGATGGGATGACCCAAGTCGAGCTCGGCCATGAGCATGTCGCGCCACTGGTCTTTGGTGTAGAATTCCCTGTGCACGACACGCATCTCGGCACTATAGCCGAAGTAGTCTTTCAGTGAATTGTCGATGCTGGGTATGCCTTCGATTCCGGCCAAGCCCGCCGCCGCACTGCCACTGGGGTCATACTGCATTTCCAGACTCACACCGCAGTGGTACATCAGCGTTGCCACAGCCTCTTTCTGCTCCATGGGGGAGTTGTAGTTGGCTCGTGCCGGCATGTTGGCCCAGTCGTAGAGAGTATGGCCGAAGTCGGCCTTCTGCTCCCCATAGCTCGCATGCGTGTAGCTGTGGCTGCCCATGCCGAAGGCGGGGTATTGCCAGAAGTTCATCACCTGCGCCTGCGCAGTGGCGGCACAGCCCGTTGCCGAGCCGCCGGGACAGTAGCCATTGTAGGGATAGGTCTGATCCCAATAAGTGGTGAGCAAGGGAGCCACACCGGTGGTGTCGCCATCCTTGGGCATCAGATTGTTCTCTAAGGCATACCACTCGGGGAATTGAGAATTGAGATTTGAGAATTGAGAATTGGCTACCGCATCAATTTCCTGCTGGTAGGCATGCAGCCACTGTTGGAGAGCGGGAGGCATGTCGGTGGGGTCGAGCGTACCCGTGAGCGAATAGCCTAAGATGGGGCGCACCGCATCGTCGGCAGCCACCAGCACAAAACCGCCCTCTGAGGCTGCAAACAGGTAGATGCCTTTATATTGCCATTCAGCGGGGGTCGCAGTCAATGTGGCGTTCCCTTTCACGCCACTTAACGAGGCGTAAAAGTTCTGTGCCACCCTGGCAGCCCGTTTGGGATTCACAGGTGCGGCGACAGCGGTGCCAAGCATCAGCACCGCTGCAGCCAGTAATAATACCTTGTTCGGTTTCATAGCAATGCTCTGTTATCAATTTTTCAAAGCACGGGCAATTTTGCCCACAATATTGTTCCAGTTCACCTTGCCTTTTGCAGTCTTGGCACCGGGGATGATGGCCTTGGCGGGCTCAACAGGCACCTGTGTGAACACCACCACTGAGGTTCCCATTATCTCTTCCATGTCGGGGTCGTCGAAATCAAGGGTCAGTGTCTTGGCCACCGTGTCGTAAACCAGTTCGTAGGAATAGTAGGCTGTGTCGCCCAGTTCATCATCGTAATATTGGCATTTCAAAATCACGCTGTCGTTGCTGAAGGTGTAGGTGAACGCTTCTGTCATGTTCTGGTTCTGGGAGGCTGCGGGGTAGTCGGGTACATCGATATTGATATCATGGAACAGTTCTCCGCTTACCGAGTCGAGGAAGTCGAGCGACACGTCGTAGGTGACATCCATTTGCAGCATGCCCTGGTAATAATAGGTGTTTTCCATGTGGGCAATCCACGAAGTGCCTTCATAGATGTTCTCGGGAGTTTCCACCTCTGGGGTTTCAGGGGTTTCAGGGGTGACAGGTTCAACTTTTTCTTTCTTGCAACCGGCAAAGGCCAAGGATGCGGCCACCGTGACGATGGCTAACGTTTTTAGTGTAGTCTTCATGTTGTTATTTTTTTATTTTCATTCGTGTATATACAATAATCGTTTAAGAGGGCAAAATCTTACACAGGGGTGTTGATATTTAATATTTTTTAAGCTTTTTCTCCAGTTTTTGACGTATTGAGGCCTCGAGGGGGATGAAGTTATACTGTTGCCAGAAGGCTTCGTCGTACTGCTTGTGGTCGGCACGGCGTTGTGGTACCAGCACGCTTCCCGGTGGCTGGATGGTGTTATTCATCAAGAAGGATGAGCCTTCCTTGTGTTCGCCGGTCAGCACACATTGGCAATGATTATCCAAAGAGTTCAACCCAGCACCTTTGGGGCTATTGGCGTTGCAATAGAAGTCCGTGCCCTCGTCGCGAGTGTAGGAAGTCAATGTATATTTGCCTTCCACCAAGCCATAGTTATACACCACATGCTCTCTCCTTGCCAACGAATCCACGCCAGCCTCTCGAAACACCTTCTTCAACGGAAAGAAAGGACGCATTGCGAAGTAGTTCGTTTCTTCTATACAGGTGATGGCAAGATTTCCTTTTGCAATCACGATGCGCACAGACCCATTTCCACGGAACGGTCCGCCTGAAGAATTATATCTTGAGGTAACGACATAATACTGGTGCCCTTCAGCATCGACCATTTCCGTCACATGGAAATTATTGCGCTTCTTTGCCTTTTCCAAGCGTTTCTGCGACAGGCGAGTCGTGGTATTCGGAATCTCCACTGGGTCGTACAGCACTTCGTTCTCTTCGTAACCGATATAATCGCCTGACACTTCCCCTGACACTTGATTCTTTACATAAGCCGTGTCGCACAGCAGCAAACGGTCGTGGCGGATGCTGGTGTAGTTGCTTTCGATAGGACGTTTATAGCCTAATTCCACCAAGCCGTAGGCTCCCTTTCTGTTATTCAGTTTTTTCAGCGCATGGTGTTTGTCGTATCCTACACGCAGGGCATCAAACACCATCTCGTCGAAGAGGAACAGTTCGTCGTTCATCATTCTCACATCGCGGTAGAACCATGTGCCTACCACGCTGTCGGTTTGGTAGTTCTGCGGTATGCGGTTCACCGCATCTATCAATAGCTGTGCCGCCGCCTTGGGCGAGTACTCTGTCACGGTCACCTCTTTCAGCCAACGGCCGCCGTCGGAGACAAGAGCCACGTCGGGTTTGCGCTGTGCCTTGGCAACGCTGACCGTGTCGCGCAGGTAACCCATCAGGGCATACACCACGCTGCCGTCGCGATGCTCGACTGGCACTTTCAGAACATACTCGCCGTCGTTGTTTGTCTGGGTGTAGATGGCCTGCCCCGCCACATAGACGGTCACGGCAGGCAATCCCTCGCGGGTGTCACGGTCGGTGACATGCCCGCGAAGGGTCAGGTAGTCCTCCTGCGCAGAAATAGAAGTAAGGGAGGAAAAGAGTAACAAAGAGATTATCAAAACAGGAGTTTTCATTACTTCTTAGCTCTTAGTTCTTAGTTCAGTTGCGGGGTTCCCATGCTCTCAGTGGCACCTTGGCGGGCTTTGCTTTCCAGCTCCATCTTACCCATACGCCAGGTGAGGCCGAGGCTGACAAAGCGCGAGTCGTAGCGCTGGCTGCCGGTGGTCTGATAGCTGGGAGCCGTGGTGTTGTTACCCCACTGCGCCATGCCGAAGATGTCGCGGACATTGAGGTTCACACTCAGCTTGCGGTTGAAGAAGTCGCTGCTCACACCGAAGTCCACGCCCTTGTTGGCGACACTCATGCTGTAGAGGCCCAGACGGGGGGAGCTGTAATGGGCGTTGGCGAACACTTCCAGCCAGCCCCACAGCTTGGCCCACACGTTGAGGCGGGCGCTCCAGCTCACCTTGCTGTCGGAGAAATCCTTGTAGTTGTAGCCATAGTTAAACACCGATGCATTGAGGCGCACATTGAGGAAGCCTGTGGGGCGGTAGGTGATGTTTGCCTCCAAGCCCTCGGTGTGGCTGCTGCCAATATTCTCCGGCATGGTGTAGTTGACCAGCACCGGGCCGAAATACTCGGGTGCATAGCCGGCGTATGCCATGGTGCCGATCTCGTCGGTGTTGGCGCGGTAATAGGCGTTGATGCCGATGTTGCCGAAGCCCATGATGTATTTGTTAAAGGCGGCCTCCAGATTGTGGGTGTAGCTGATGAGGAGGTTGGGGTTGCCCGTCTCGTAGCTGTAGTCGTCGAAGCGGCGGAAGGTGGACAACTGCGTCATGCCGGGTGTTCTGTGACGGCGGGTGTAACTCAAACTGTAACTTGTGAAGGTCTTGGTCTGATAACTCAGGTGGATGCTGGGCACAAGGCCGAAGAAGGCGGTGTCCACACTGGTGGTGCCGGTGCCGTTCAGGTAGTTCCATGTACTCTTTTTCCACTCCTGTTCGCCACGCAGACCCACCTTGGCGGTGAAGCCGCCCCAGCGTTTCTGCAACGTTACATAGCCGTTGAGACCTGTGCCACGTTCCACGCCTTCGCGAGAGCGCAGCAGCACCTGTTCATAGACGGAACCATTGAGGGTGTCGAGACATATATACTCTGTGCCGCCGCCAAACTCCGTCTCCGCACCCACCTGTAACTCGAACTGGTTCTTCAGCGGGTGGGTATAGTCCAGTGACAGGCTGCCCGACGGATTGCTGCTTCTATTTTCTGTGCGGCGTACAAGGGTGTCGCGTGCGGGGTCGTAGTAGGCAAAGGTCTCGTTGCCCGTGCTACGGTCGTTCCATGTGTTGCCGTTGAAACTGAAAGAGAGCTTGCGTCCGGTGGTGTCGAAGCGATGTTCCAGCCAAGCACCTGCATAGCCGCCCCAGCCGAAGCCGTCGCCGTTGTCCTCCGTGTAATGATAGCCCAAGTTGCGCAACGTGGGGAAATACTCGCGATACTGGAGGTCGATGTTGCTGTGGTCACGGCCCCAGTAGGGATACACGCCCATCCATGTGGAGAGGTTTGTCTTATCCGAGATGTTCCAGTTGAGGTTGAGTCCGGTGTAGCCACCGAGATTGTTAGCCTCGGTCTTCCGGTTGCTGCTTTGGAAGCGGCTGGTGTCGCCATTGGCTGTGAAAAGGGTGTTGGTGCCGTCGCCCTCCATACGGTGGTGCGAGTAGTCGGCATTGATATAGAAGTTGAAGTCCACCTTCTCGTTGGCCCACACATACGAAGCCCACGGCGACACGCTGGGCGATGTCCTTGACCTGACACCCACGCACAGCAACTCGTTGCGGGTAATCTTCTGGTTGGTGACGATATTGATGACACCGCCTGTGGTGGAGTAGCGTGCCGAGGGATTGGTGATGACCTCGATGCGCTCGATGGCGTTGGCGGGCATCTGTTTGATGTACTGTTTCAACGCCTCCTCGTTCATGTGCGAGGGACGGTCGTTGACCCATATCTCCACACTGCTCACACCCCGCAGGGTGATGTTGCCCTCGGCGTCCACCTCCACGCCCGGTGCATTCTGCAGGGCGTCGCTGGCGGTACCCGTCTGGATGGAGACATCCTCCTTGGTGTTGTACATGTTCTTCTCGCCATCCATCACATAGAGGGGCTTCTCGGCCACGATCTTCACCTCACCGAGCGTGGTGCCGCCTTTGAGTGAAATCTCCAGTTTGTCTAGATTTCCTCGTACTTCTAGTTCCCTCAGATACTTCTCGTAGCCCACGAAGCTGGCTTGCAGCAGGTATTTCCCGGGCTTCACGTCTTTGATGTGGAAGGTGCCGTCGAACTCGGTGGCAGCACCGCGTACAAACACCGTGTCTGCCACGCGCATCAGTCCCACGTTTACCATGGGTAGCACCTCGCCTGTCTTAGCGTCGCGCACCGTGCCTTTGACACTCACGCTCTGCGCCTGAAGAGAGGTAAAGACTAAGAGGTAAGAACTAAGAAGTATAAAGCAAGCTATCTTTTTCATGATATTGTGATTACTAATTCTGTTTACTTTCATTAATCAATTCGTCCCAAGTAAAGCCCAGCATATTCATGCGCTGCACGAAATAGGGCAGCTCATCGTCGAGGAATTCCTGCCGGTGCATCTTGCGGATACGCTCTCCAGCCTTGGGCTCTACAAAGTAGCCCACACCTCGGCGGTTGTAGATTATCTCTGCATTCTGCAGGTAGTCGTAGGTGCGCATCACCGTGTTGGGGTTCACACCCAGCTCGGCAGCCACGTCGCGCACCGAAGGCACGCGCTCGTCCACCTGCCACTCTCCAGCCAAGATACGCTCACTGAGCGTGTCGGCTATCTGGAGATATATCGGTTTTTGTTTCTTGAAGTCCATGGTCAATTATTTTTTTACTTGAATATCAATTCCTCCGCTCACTGAGTTGCATTCAATCGCGCAGGCACCGTTGCCAATAACCTTTTTCTTACCCTTATTGGCTACAGGCAGGTCGCTATGAAAGCTGCTTATCAGCCCGTTGTATTCCAGTGTGATGCCGGCATCTTCAGGCACATAGAGTAATGTGCTCCCCGATACATTGTTCAATTCTACAGTCTCGGGCATTATGCTGAAGGTGGCCTGCACATTGGTGCTGACACTATTTACTTCGATGTCGTCAATCTCACATTCGTTTAAGGCTATTTGCCGCGACACACTATTCATCTCCAAGGTGCTGCAACGCACACTGTCCATTTGGATACTCCGACCGAGGCCGTTCATCTCCACTTCGTCTAACCGCAATGTACGCGGCACACGCACCAAGAGATTCTTGTCGGGAAGATTCTCCCCTTGCGACTTCATGCCGGGTATGCCAAACCGGATGTTCAGCGTTCCGTCTGACTCCAAATAGTAATGCATCGTGGTGGAGTCGGTCAGAGCGTCTTCAGAGGTCTCGCTGATGGCCACCTCCGTGCCGTCGTAGGCTTCAATGGTGACAGTGCCGCTGACCCAGTCGATGTTCAACTCACTCACGTCAGAGGCGGCCAACGTGGCACCACCCATCACATAATATTTGGCATCCTTGCTGTCACCCAACGTCACGTCGCCATACTTGTTCATATAGTGCTCCATCAAATTCTCATAATCATTGGTGTTATGAAGCTTGCAGCCGCTCAGCGTCAGCAGCCCTGTCGCTGTAAAAACCATTGCTAATATTAAAGACTTGCTTTTCATCTTTCAACAACTTTTTATTAGTTACTCTTTTTGTTTTTTATTTTCAGGTCGCCGCTAAGCGAGTTGCACTCTATATTGCAGGCGCCGTTGCCTATCACTTTCTTGCCGCCTTTTTTCCCGACTGGCAGTTCGCTGTAGAAGTCGTCGTTTACACCAGCCATTTCCACAGTCATGCCGGCATCTTTTGGCACATATAGCACCGTTTTGCCACTGACATTGTTGAGCTCAATATCCTCCGGCATACGGCTGAAAGTGGCTTCCACATCGGAACTCACCGAATTCACCTCAATCTCCTTCACCTCACACTCGTTCAAGACGATCTGGTTCGCCACATTGTTCAGTTCAAGATGCTCGCATGGCACGCTGTCCATCCTGAAGGTATGGCCAACACCATTTATGACAATCTCATCCAGTTTGTACGTACGCGGCACACGGACAATGAGGCGCTTGTGAGGCAGATCCTTTTTATCCAGCTTTATGCCAGGCTTGCCAAACGTGATATTCAGTTCACCGTCGTGACCAAAAGAGTAATACATCATGGTGCTGTCGTTAAGGGGTTTGTCGGCAGTCTCGCTAAACTCAACTCCATTATGGTCGTGGGCAACAATGGTCACTGAATCATACATCCAATCTATGGTCAACTTCTCCACAGGCCATACACTGGTCTGTCCCGAGCCTATGACATAATTGTTCTCATTGTCTTTATTACCCAGATGCACTTGACCGAATTCCTCCATCAACTCATCGACAGTCTTTCCGGTGCTGAGTTTGCAACCGCTCATGGTCATTGCGCCCATCAGGACCAGACCCAATGCTACTGAAATTCCTATATTTTTCATGATTTCTTTCTTTTCATTTTTCAACATTCTTTTCTCAACTGACTAATATTTCATGCGTTTCAGCCTATAAGCCGTCCACCAGAGGAACACCACGGTCAGCAGGATGCCCCATGCTGTTGCGGCCCAATATGCAATATTGAAACCTCTCACCGGGTCGACGGATTGAAGGATTGCCTCCACCCAGTTGCCGTTGAGCACCATGGCACCCATGATGGGAGTGCAGACAAGATTAATTGCGAAACTGATAAGCCATGTCCACAACAGGGTTTGCAACACCTTATGCTTCTTGAAGATTGTGTTGGTGAACAAGAACAGTGCCACCGTGCTCAGGTACGACACCAAACCATAAAGCACTCCCTTGCCCGGAGTAACCACCTCGGTAAGCACCCTTATTTCATCTGAATCCACATTGGGAACATCTCCCGACACCAGCAATCTGTAGTAATCCAATCCGCTGGCCAGATAGTCGGTCTGCCACAGCCATCTTCTGTACGGGCCGAAAGGCAGTAGCGTCAGGAAATAGTCGAGCACCATGCTCCCGAGGAAGCAAATCAACGGGCATATCACCACCGAGAAGAGCAACATGCTCAAATACTTCTCCAGTTTCGACGCGGGCAACATCGCAAAGTATATACCCTCCTTCTGCAGGTTGCACGTACGGTGCATACGCGACGGTGTCACCATCATGGACAGATATATCACACCAGCGATGAAAATCCAGCGCACCTCCGGCACTATTGCCGGCAAGTCCCGCACTCCACTGAGTGCCCACCAAAACAGCCATGCACCCAATGGCAACAGCGTTATAATCAAAAGCGACGTTCCGGCGTTCTGCCAGATATTGTTGAAATCCTTACGGACGACCTTGCAAAAACGCGTCCAATCAAATGTATTATTCATGGTATATTGTTTTTTATTCTGATTATTCAGCGTATTCCGAAAATTCCGAATACTCCGATTCAATTATTATTTAAACAACTCTTTAATCATATTCTTGTTGCGCAGCACGGCGTTGAACAGCCCCTCGATATTCAATTGGCTCTCGACGCCCTCTTTGTTCACGCATACATTCAGGCAGCCGCCCGGCATCTGCTCCGTGTAGAGTGCCTCGGGGTCGGGTGCCATATCGTAGTTGAAGCAGAGCTTACGCGTGATGGTCTCCACATTGGCATTGAGCAGCACATCGTCATTGTTCAGAATGATGATGGGGTCAATCAGATTCTCCACATCCTTCACCTGGTGGGTGGAGATGATGATTGTCGTCCCCTCGGTGGCGCGCTTGGACAGCAGTGTGCGGAAATCGGCCTTGCTGGGAATGTCCAACCCGTTGGTGGGCTCGTCAAGCAGCACATAGTCCGTGCCAAGCGAAAGTGTGCAGGCAATCAACGACTTCTTCTGCTGGCCGTAGGACATTTCCCGGAACTTCCTTTCAGGTTCCACACCCATTTCCTGCATCAGGTGCAGGAAGGTACCGTAGGCATAATTAGGATAAAAAGGCGACAGGGCCTTTACATATTTCGACGGAGTCTCGTCTTCGGGAACCGTCACCTCGTCCGGCAGAAACACGATGTTCTGCAGCATCTCCGGCTCGCGGGCAAAGCTTACGCGGCCATCCACTGTGCAACTCCCTACCTGGGGTTCCTGCAGACCACTGATAATCTTGAGCAGGGTGGTCTTTCCCACTCCGTTCTCGCCCAGCAGGCCGTAGATACAACCCGGATTGAACGAGAGATTGATGTTGTGGAACACCGGTGTCTTCTTGTACGAGAAGTCCAAATTTCTAATCTCAATCATAATTTTTTCGTTTTTATTTGTTTTTATTCGTTTTATTATTTTTGTCAACATATTAGTTTTCAATACAAATACAAGCTTATTGTATTGGTGTATTACCTAACTAATACACTGCAAAGGTACAACACTTTTTCAAATAAACAAGAAAAAATGAAAAAAAAAATTGCCACTTTACACGACAATACGTGATAACACACAACAAAACAGACAATTATTACATAAAAAAAACTTAAGTCCTGTAAGGATGCCGGTACCGGGGAACCGCTATTATCTGTATTTCCAATCATTTTTTTCTCGCAAAGCAATATTTTCTGTCATTCATCGTTTATGAAACTATTATTAACATTAAATATGTTTTCTATGCCTGAAAAAACCTTTGGTAATGACTACGACCACCGCGCCACAATACAATTCTTCAGCCGTTGGTGGAAACTATTGGTATGGGTGGCCGCTATCGCCTTGGTAGCCTCGCTTGTTGTTTCGCTGCTCATCACCCCTCGTTACAAAGCCACCGCAACGCTGTTCCCCACCAACTCCAACCGCCTGAGCAAGGCCGTGATGGACTACCACTACAGCCTGGACTTCATGGACTATGGCATCGAGCGCGACTGCGAGTACTGCATACAGATTCTTTCCTCCGAGTCGATGGAGCGTGATGTGTGCAAGCGGTTCAACCTATTGGAGCATTACGGCATAAGCCCCAACGACCCGCACAAGATGTTCAAACTCCACGAACAATACCGCGGCAATGTGAACGTGCGACGCACGGAGTTCCTTGGCGTGGAGGTGTCGGTGCTCGACGTCGACCCGCAGTGGGCTGCCGACATGGCCAACTTCATTGCAGCCAACTACGACACGGTATGCCACCGCATCCATCATGCCCGTGCGCTTAACGCCGCCGACCTGATGCAGGGAGTGTGCAACCGCGTGGGACAGGAAATCAAAGACCTTCAGGACAGCCTTCGCCGCAACCCGCAGTACCAGCAGGGACTCTCGAAACTCATCGACGAGAAGTGCCATGAACTGGCCGACCTCGAGACACGCGCCGCCCAGACACAGGTGGACGCCAACGAGAATGTCAGCTACAAGTTCCTCCTCGACGAGGCCGTAGCCCCCGACAAGAAAGCCTACCCCAAACGCGCCATTATCGTGCTGCTCGGCACCTTCGGCGCCGTGGTGATGTGCATCCTGGCACTGCTCATAGTTGGCCGTGTGAAAAAAGAAGAAACAATCTGAAGAATCAGATTATTCTGAATAATCGGAATATTCAGAATATTCAGTATAATCAGAAAAAGTCTTTCAACCTTGCAGAACTCCTGGCTCAAAAGAAACAAGGCAGCCGTCATCGCCGTGGCGGTGACCCTGCTGTTTGCCGTGGCCAACGCGGTGCTTCTGCTGAAGGATTTCTACTATCTGTCGCTTATCCCGCTGGCGGGTCTGGTGCTGCTGCTTTTCATCACGCGCTTCGAGACCGGACTGCTCAGCATGGCATTACTGACACCTTTTGCCATCAACATGGCGCTGATGCCCAAGATGGAACTTTCCATGCCGGTGGAGCCGATGATGATACTCTTCACCCTGATGTTCTTCTTCAGGGTGCTGGTGGCGCGCAACTACGACACCCGTCTGTTGCGGCACCCGGTGAGCATCCTGCTGCTGGCGTCGATGGGATGGATGCTGGTCACCACATGCACCTCGTCAATGCCCTTCGTGTCGTTCAAATACTGGCTGGCGCGACTGTGGTTTGTGGTGCCGTTCTTTTTTGCAGCCGCCCAGATCTTCCGCAACAAAACCCGCATACGCCAGTTCTTCTGGTGCTATGCCATCGGGTTGATTGCCGTCATCTGCCTTGCCACCGCCAAGACAGTGGGCAACTTCAGCGACCTGCAGACCCTGCACCGTGTCATGAAGCCATTCTACAATGACCATACAGCCTACGGCTGCGTGATTGCACTGATGCTGCCGGCAGCGTTCTACTTCCTTTTCAGCAGAGCCAGCAAGGGTTGGTCGCGACTGCTGTCGTTTGCCATCATGGCGCTGTTGCTGGTGGGCCTGTTCTTCTCCTACTGCCGAGCCGCCTGGCTGAGCGTGCTGGGTGCCATTGGCGTGTATGTGCTGATACGCATGGGAATGAAGGTGAAGTGGATGGTGTTGCTGTTCGGCTTGGGTGTCGGGGTGTTTTTCGTGTATCAGAGCGATGTACTCTACAAACTGGGCAAGAACCATCAGGACAGTTCCTACGACCTGGCCGGGCAGATTAAAAGCATTTCAAACATCTCCACCGATGCCAGCAATCTGGAGCGGCTCAACCGCTGGGCATCGGCGCTGCGCATGTGGAAAGAGAACCCCATGCTGGGATGCGGTCCCGGCACCTACCAGTTCCGCTATGCCAGTTATCAGCGCAGCTATCAGCTTTCGACCATCAGTACCAATGCCGGCAACCTGGGCAACGCCCACAGCGAATATATCGGCCCTATGACAGAGCAGGGCATACCGGGCGTGCTGCTCGTGGTGTGCATCTTTATGGCCACCTTTGCCACAGGGGTGCGAGTATATCGCACTGCCAAGGACAGACAGGTGGCCGACATGGCATTGGCCTTCACCCTGAGCCTGCTGACCTACTACATACACGGCGTGTTCAACAACTTCCTCGACACCGACAAGTTGTCGGTGCCTTTCTGGGCCTTCACCGCCGTGGTGGTGGCCTTGGATGTCTATAGCGAAAAAAAGGACGAAAGCAAATCCATCACCGAAACACCATTCCCCGAAGATGAAGCATAGGATGTTGGTAGCCACATTCCTTTGCGTTATGGGTCAGACCTGGGCGCAAAGTCTCACGGGCAAAGCACCGTGGAACAACCATGCGTGGACTGTCAGTGTCGCCACCGTACCCCTATTAAGCGAAACCGTGGAGCAGATGAAAAACCTGCCCGACAGCGCCGACCGCCTTATCGAGGAGGCCATGACCCACCTGGGCAAGCCCTACCACTATGGCGGCAAGGGTCCCAAGGCATTCGACTGTGCCGGTTTTGCCCGCTATGTGTACCAGAAGTTCGGCTTCACTCTGCCGGGCGGCTCGGCGCCGCAATACCGTTTAGGACGGAGCGTCAAGGAGCGCACAAAACTGCAGAAGGGCGACCTGGTCTTTTTCCAAGGCCGGTCCGGCAAAGGCGGTGTAGGCCACACGGGCATTGTGACCGAGGTGGACACAACGACGGGCGTGTTCCGTTTCATCCATGCCGCCACCTCGACAGGGGTCATCTACTCCTACTCCACCGAGGAATATTATGCCAAGCGCTATATCGGCGCGCGCCGTCTTTTAGGCGACCGCAGCAAACCCGAAGACCCGCTGCCGAGCAGAAGGGGCAAATCCAGAAGGTAATAACCAACGTTTGACAAGCTTCATCTCTTGTTTCCGTCATCGTTGTCCGTTGATATGTCGATTTTTTTTGTTGATATGTTGATACGTTGATATGTTGATATGATGCGAGTCGTATCAACACAAAACGTATCAACGTTCCAACATATCAACAATTCAGCGAGACGATTGCCGCTTCGCGCGGAAGTTACGTTTTATTCTGTGAGGGATTACGCCACCTTTCGTCAACTTTCGTCACCGTTCCTATAATGTCACTTATTTGTCTCCAACGTTCCTCTGCGTGCCTTCCGGGCTCGGTGTTGCGTCGTTCTTTATCTTATCGTTTTTCGATATGTTTCCCATCGTTTTCCCTTTCTGAAAGGGAAAACGAGCGAATAACGAGCGAATAAATGACGACCCTTGATGGTTGCTTCAACGACTAATCAAAGACTGATTATACTTGTCAAACTATAGTAATACCCTCACAGAAAGAGAGGCACCCCTTGCGGAACGCCTCTCATTTCATTTATAGTTAGAAAAGTACCTGTTCTGGCTTGAACCCAAATCGGTCATTAGACCGACTTTTCAATCAATCTCGTCTTTTTCAGGTCTGTTTATGCCATATTAGCATTTCTTTCGGCATCTTGTCCACATCCCTGTCTCGCCGTAGCCCGCTACGCCTTCGCCAGTGATGCGCCCAATCTGCTCGAAACAAATACTAATCTGCCATAAACTCTAATGACCGATTTGGGTTGAAGTTTAGAGTCCCAAAATAAAGCCGAACTTGATGGGATAGACCTCACGGTCCATGTTTTTGAGCACCGGCATGGTGGGCACTTGCATGAAGACTCCTATATTTCTGAAGACAAGAGTAAGGCGGGCATCGAGTTTGTAGGGATTCATGATACGGGAGGCATCCTCCACATCCGTCATCTTGGCATTGTCTGTATAGGATTTGCCCTTGTGTTTGAGACCCGTGTTGCTGCTGGTGTAGTTCAGTCCGGGGATGGCGGCAAGGGCAATGCCGAACTTACGCGTGGGCTTCCACATGACAGAGACCGGCATCGTAACATAGCGGGCCACGAGACGGCTTGCCCAACGGGCATTGCCGAGTTCCTTGTGGTAGAAAGTGGAGACCTCGGGGTTGCCTGTCTCGCCAATCGACATATAGGTGTCGCCGGCAAAGCGGTAGATGTCGGACTCGTATCCCACGCCAATGCCGAGAGTCCAGTGCTCATAGTTGAGAGGAGTGGCAATGAGGGCAAGCTGATAGGAGGAGAATGTGGTACCGAGCGAATAGGGGTCGCTCATGCCGTTAAGGCCGCTGAGGGGAGCATCGCCCCAGTTGTTGAACGCCCATGCAAACGACAGGTGGAAACCGGGCTTGTTAGTGTTTTTCTTACTGCTTTCACCTTTGAGGCCAGTCGAGGGAAGATGCGACAGGTTTGGTATCCTCAACTTATCGACCTTTCTGTCAACCTTGGCACGCACTTTATCGGCAAATTCCCCGGCAAATTCCCTGTCATCGTTGCTTTCATCAGACTTGTCGTAGTATGTCACACCGTCATAGCTGTCGATAGTCAGTTTGGCGAAATCGGAGACTGCCTCGTAGAGGGTTGTTCCATGGAAATAGGAGACATGCAGCGTTGCAAAATCCTCGGATTTCATCCGGAGAATGTCACCGGCACAAGGGACAACGACACTAATCTTGGAAAAGTCCTCAGCCCTCAAGCCTATAGTGTTCACCCTGAGGGTATCCTTGTCAGAGGAAGGCATCACAGACACTTGGCTGTAGTCGGAGGTGTTAATCCTCAATACCGACATGCCACTGGCCTGAGACACCGTCACTGTAGCATAGTCTTCGGTAAAGATTTCCCAGTTACCCTCTTGTTTCAGATGGACAACCAGAGGCTTTGCCCCCGGCCTGGCACTGATGGTTAACCCCTCTTGAGAGTTGTAGGAAAATTCTGGTTTTTTGTCTTTCCCAGAGTCCAACAGACCTCCTTCGGCTGTCAGATAAGAAATTGTGTCACCCACTATCGACACATTAGCATAGCCGCTGATGGACACTTTCGGCACATTACCAGCCATTGTGACACGGTAGATTTTGATGGTGTCGTCTTCGTCTTTTGCCATTGCCGTGAAGGCTGTCAGCATCATAGCGAGAAGAATCATTGTGTTTTTCATGTTATTAAAAGTTTAATTGTTATTATTCTGTTGTATTATTGTTCTTATAAAGATGCCAGCATGACACGGGTATCGCCCTCGGCACGGAGAGCGCGTGCCCTGAGACGGTCGTAGAGACTGCGTCCTTGCCTCAACAAATCATCCAGATAGGAGGGTGTGTATGTCGTGTCAATCTCGACCATAGCAATAGTCTCTTCGGGCATCAACAGGTAATCGGTATAGATGATTACCGTGGTTTCTACGGCATCATTGCGTTGCATCTCCGTCGGCATGGCCTCGGCAAGAAGAGGCTCATCCAAAACCGCCTCGTGCTGAACCATAGGAGGCAACGGCTCGGCAACGGCCTTGTGCTGAATGCTTGCCACCTGTGCGGGTATGGCTGCGAGCGTTTCGGTAGTCATAACCTCATCAGGAAGCGCATTGCGGGACGAATTTGTGTCTATAATGACAGGTTTTACGGTCGGTGGCACCTCGGCAACAACAGGTTGTTGCGACGCATTACCTCCGAACTGCCATACACCCACCAACAGCAATCCTGCCACACAGGCGGCAGCCGCCCACCGCCACATGGGAATGCGGACAGGCTCGTGCCGCAGCAGTGACTCCTTGTCGGGAAAGACCTCGGCCGCAGCCTCGACTTTCATACCGGGGTCGTAGAGCGACATCTCCTCGGCCAAATCGGGATGCTGCTGCATGAACGCCTCGACCTCGGTGCGCTCCGCCTCCGTCAGCCGTCCCTCGGCGTACTGGTAGAAGAAATATTCGTAATTATCAATTGTTACCATCATATCCTAATGCAATTAGTGTTTTTTTCATTGATACACGGGCACGGAAAACATACACCCTCACCTGATTTTCGCTGATGGATAGAATCTCCGAGATTTCGTGGACATCGTAGCCTTCAATATCCTTCAGCATCACCGCCTCGCGCTGTACCTGTGGCAAGGCATCCATGGCCTTTTGAATGGCTTCGTGCAAGTCGAAAGCCTCGTCGGGCTCTGTCACCTGGTCACCTTTCAGCACATCGGCGCTTTCGCGATATACCGCCTCGTGGCGGAAATGACTCATCACATGGTTGTGAACCACTGCGAGGAGGAAAGCCTTTCCCTTCTCGGTCGCAACGGATTCGCGCTTCTCCCAGAGCGTGGCGAAAGCCTCCTGCACGAAGTCCTTCGACTGCTCCCGGTCGCCGCAGCAGTGCACCGCGTAGCGGTACACATCGTCGGCCCAAAGGCTCACTCCATTGTTGTATTCGTTCCGAGTCATTTCGCCATAATAATCGCGCGAGAGGCAAAAATATTACAGCTTACTTGAAAAAAAGTTTGTGAGTCGATACTAAAACGTTGGGTGTTAGCAGTTTCTATTCTGCCACAATTTTGATAATATCTTTCAGTCTCGGCGTAAGGATGATTTCGGTGCGACGGTTGACCGCCTTGTTGGCAGCGGTGGTATTAGGCTTCTTGGGGGCATATTCGCCGTGGCCGGCAGCCTCCACTCTTGCAGGGTCGATTTTCGGTCCTTGCGCCAACAACAGCTTGACAATGGCAGTTGCACGCATCACACTCAAATCCCAGTTGTCTTTCACTGCGGTGGTGCCACGGAAGACGACATTGTCGGTATGTCCCTCCACCATGATGTTCAAGTCGGTGTGCTCTTCCAACACCTTGGCGAGGCTCTTGATGGCCTCCACGCCCTTTTCCGATACAGTCCAGCTGCCCGAGGCAAAGAGCAGTTTGTCCTCCATGGACACATACACCTTGCCCTCTTTGGTTTCCACATTCAAGCCCTTGTCAGTAAAACCCACCAAGGCCTGGGACACGGCATGGCGAAGATGCTCCAGTTCTTGCTCCTTGGCACGCAGGGCTTCGGTGGCGGCCTGTTCGCTCTGCTCCAGTTGGCGCTGGCGCTCTTCGAGCTGCTGCTGGCGCTGCCGTGCGGCGGCCTCGCGCTCGTACAGTTCTTGCGTGCGCTGCTCGAGCATTTTGTTGGCTTTTGTCAAGTCGCGGTTCTTGCCGGTGATTTGCTGCAGGAAGTTCTCCACCGTGGTGTCGTAGCGCAGCTGCAGCGCCGCATACGAGCGGTTGATAGACTTCACCGTCGCCTCGCATTCCTGGCGGGCAGTCGTCATGTCGCTCAACGCAACAGTCATGGCCTGACCCTGCCGCACCAGCTCGGCGTTCTCTTCACGCATCTCCTGCAACTCCTGTTTGGTGACGCTCCAGCCTTTCATCGTCTGGCTGTATTGTGACTGCAGAGCCTCATACTCCCTCATCGACACGCACGAGGAGAGCATCAACACGGCTGCCGCAATAGCAAAAATTTGTTTCATATCGGGTATCTTTTAGTAATAAATAAGACAATATTTGTTTTCAATAATAACGCAAACAGAAAAGTTTTCGTATCTTTGCCCCTTGACAAAAAACAGGACATGCGTTACAAAGATGCATATAAAAAGTTGTACACTTGGCGTTTGCACCACATTTCGGAGCAGACGTATTTATTGCTCCTAAGCGTGATTGTGGGCATCCTGAGCGGCTTGGCGGCGGTGCTTCTGAAGACGGTTGTGCACTGGTCGGGCCAATATGTGATGGAAATAGGCGACGCCCACTTCGCCAGCGGGGGCGGCAATGCCCTTATCCTCTTCGCCCCTCTGGTGGGCATACTGCTCACCGTCCTGTTTGTGAAGTATATCATCAAAGGCGACATCGGGCACGGCATACCCACTGTGCTATTCTCCATCTCGCGAAAGAAGGGGTCGCTCCCTCCGCGCAACATGTATTCATCGCTGGTGGCATCAACCCTCACCGTGGCATTCGGCGGCAGCGTGGGACTCGAAGCCCCCATTGCCTCCACGGGCAGTGCCATCGGCTCCAATGTTGGGCGGTTCTTCCATGTCAGTGCGCGCGGCGTGAAACTGCTTTTGGGATGCGGCGCCGCCGGAGCCATTGCGGGCATCTTCAAAGCCCCCCTGGCCGGTGTACTGTTCACGGTCGAGGTGCTCATGTTCGACATGACGATGACCACAGCTGTGCCCCTGCTCATCTCGGCGTTGTCGGCGTCCACCGTTGCCTACTTTCTCATGGGGCCGAAAGTGCAGTTTGTCTTCCACGTGGCGGAGGACTTCACGCTCAGCCAGATACCATTCCTTGTGGTGTTAGGCATCTTCTGCGCATTCAGTTCGGTCTATTTTCTGCGCTGCACCGACAAAGTGGAGGAATGGTTCAGCCGTCGCAAGAACTGGATATCCAAGTGGATAATAGGCGGCCTCATCCTCGGCGTCATGATATTCCTTTTCCCTCCCCTCTACGGCGAGGGCTACTGGGCACTCACCGAACTCCTCAACGGGAGCAATGACGACGCCCTCTTCGCCAGCAGTGTGTTCAACAGTTTCCGCGACAACGGCTGGATAGCCCTGGCAATCCTCTTTGTGCTCATTCTGCTCAAGCCTGTGGCCACAGCCACCACCATCGGCAGCGGAGGCGTTGGCGGTACCTTCGGTCCCTCGTTGGTGCTGGGTGGTCTCAGCGGCTACTTCATTGCAGCCCTCAGCAATCATCTTGGCCTCCCGCCACAGTCCACCGCCAACTTTGCCCTCGTGGGCATGGCGGCCGTAATGACCGGCGTCATGCACGCACCTTTCATGGGGGTGTTCCTCATTGCCGAAATCACAGGGGGCTATGCCCTTATGGTTCCGCTCCTCATCACCGCCACGGTGACCTACATCTGTGTCCAGCCGTTTGAGAAGCACTCTATCTACGCCCGCAAGCTGGCTGAAAAGGGCGACCTGATGACCCACAACAAAGATGCCTCGGCATGGCAGCTTTTAGACCTCAAAAAGCTTATTGAAACCAATTTCGCCACCCTGCCAGAGAACGGCACCCTGCGCGACATAGTCGAAGCCATCAAGCGGTCGAAACGCAACCTCTTCCCCGTGCTGGACGCCGACGGACGATTCCTCGGCCTTATCGTCATGGACGACCTGCGGCACCTCATCTTTGAGACGGAGATGTACGACAGTGTCACCATCAAAGAGCTGATGATGACCTTTGAAGACAAAGACATCGTACACTTGGGCGACTCGCCCGAAGCCGTGGTGAAGAAGTTCCAGCTCAGCAACCGCTACAACCTCATCGTGGTGGACGAAGAAGGCAAATACCAAGGCTTCCTGTCGCGCGCCAACACCTTCTCGGCCTACCGCCGTTTTATCTCGGAGACCTCCGAGGAGTAGCCCACGGCAACCCACTGACTGCGGAAGAGGACGGTTTGCCCGGGATACTCTCCCCGCCACATTGCCACGCTTATTCCCCAACCCTCATTTCCTGTTGCCGGCCTTCTATGTCGAACTGGAGGGTGGCACCGTCGGGACGGACATCTATGGTGACGGGAGCGCCCATCACCAAGGGAAGATTCACCTTGCCGTGCCCGCCGGGGAAGCCGCAGAGCAGCGGGATTTTGTATTTTTCGATATAAGGGCGGAGCATTTCCTCGACACTCTCATACGAGAACTCCCTCTCGCAGTCGGTGAAAGTGCCCAGCACCACGCCTTTGCAACGGTCGAGCACACCTTTTCTCAAGAGTATGTTAAACTGACGGTCTATATTATGCATCCCCTCTTCCACCTCCTCTATGAAGAGGATGAGATCACGGCCCATGGTGGCATCGGCCTGTGTGCCAAGGTTGGGGACAAAAGTGCATATATTGCCGCCAACCAGAATGCCGCTGGCTCGCCCCTCGATATTCTGAGGATGTGCGGGGACCTCATACCGCGGCACACTCCCCATCAGCAAATCGCGCATCAGTGTGCTGCTCGTGTCAGAACCTTTTGTAGCCAGAAACATGCTCATCGTGCCGTGGATGCTCATCACTCCGGCACGTGCCAGTAGGCCGTGCAGGGTGGTGACATCGCTGAAGCCCACCAACCATTTGGGATTCGCACGCCATTCGGAAAGCGGGATTTGGTCGAGGTAGTGTATTGTGCCATAACCGCCACGGTTGCAGATAATGGCTTTGATGGTGGTGTCGGCCAACGCCCAGCGGAGGTCGCTCACACGCTCCTCGACGGTGCCGGCATACCGGCCAGCATGCACCTTGCCCACATTAGGCCCTATGACAGGCTCCAGCCCCCATCCGCGCAGCACCTCGGCGGCCTTCTCCACCTCTTTCATCGACTTGAAGTACGACGGCGATATGAGTGCCACACGGTCGCCCGCCTTCAGGTATTGCGGCCGCACACATTTCAGCACAATGGGTTTCTTGTCAGGTTCATGCGTGTGGAACGAAACCAGCACACAAAAGACCGCCACAAGCAATAACGGCAGGGTACACTTTTTCAACATACTGTTTGTCATCATAATAATCAAGCTTTTTCAATATCATCGGCCATCGGTCGCAGAGGTGAAAGCCAATGCAAAAATACACATTTTCTCAAAACCAATAAGAAAAAAAGCAAAGGAGACAATACCCCACGCCTCCGACCCTATCTACAGCAACGACTCATCCCCTACCCTTCAGCCACTTATCCCTGCTTGATACGCAAGAAAACCCTTCCCAATTCCTCACCTAAGCCAGCTATTTCCAACGGCACCGGGGACACTCCAGTCACCAGCCCGAACCGTCTCCATACAGCCTGACGAGAGGACATGGACAAGTTTTTTGTTGGCGTATCACTTTTTTTTCGTATCTTTGCTTGATTATATGAACCGCACTACGTGCGACAAATTATTTATTGTCAATAAAATAATATTATTAATAATAATAAACTATCCTACAAAAATGAAGAAGTTCATTTCCCTGTTCGCCCTTTTGGCCATGCTGGTACCCTTTGTTTCCAATGGCCAGGAAGAAGTCACCAAGGACACCCTGCTGCGTGCCAACACCGACACGCTGATGAAGCACATCCGCATTCTCTCCTCTTCGCAGTATGAGGGAAGAATGGCCGGCTCGGAAGCCTATTTAGATGCAGCCAACTACTGCGCCGAGGTTCTGGCCTCGTATGGTGTGAAGCCCTTCCAAGGCGAGTGGGGCCAGTATTTCGAGGTGGAATACAACGAGATTGAGAACTGTAATTTCTACACCTACACCCACGACAGCGATGTGCGGGTGCAGTATGTGCTGGGACGCGACTATGTGTGCTCGAGCATGACCGGCCGGGGCTACACCAACGCTCCCGTGGTGTTCTGCGGCTGGGGCATCGACCATCGTGCCTTCGACGAGTATGCCTCGGTGGATGTGCGCGGCAAGATTGTGCTGTGCCTTTCGGGTGTGCCCGACTTCCTGCCCGGCAAGGTGACAGAGCGTTATGCCACCCTGCGCGACAAGGCCGAAGCCGCACGCAGACACGGTGCTGTGGGGCTGGTGTGCATCAACATGTCGGAGACCTGCCGCCCCTATGAGGTGCAGCACCAGGCTTGGTGTGGCGAGGGCTCGCATCAGATGACCTACCCCGTGGTGCAACCCACCATGGACATGGGCGCCGCATTGCTGAAAGACGAGCAGATGACCCTCGACTCTGTGGTGCAGGAGCTGCAGTCAACCATGAAACCGAAGTCTTTCCACCTGCGCAAGCTGTTCGAGATTAACATCAACGCAAAATACCATCCCAATGCCACAACAGCCAATGTGGTGGGCGTGCTGCCCGGACATGACGAGAAACTGCGCAATGAGTACATTGTGGTGGGTGCCCATCTGGACCATGTGGGCATACAGGGCAACACCTGCCTGTTCCCCGGCGCCAACAAGAACGCCAGCGGTGTGGCAGCGGTGCTTGAGACAGCCCGCCTGCTGACCATCAACGCCCCGATAGAAATCGAGTACAACAAACGGTCTATTATCTTTGTGCTTTTCTCCGGCGGCGAACTGCAGAACCTTGGTTCAAGCATCTTCGTGTCGAACTTCCCGAGACTGCAGAACATCGAATGCTTCATCAACGCCGAGTGCATCGGGTCGGGCGACAGCATCATTGTTTTGGGCAACAAACGCTTCCCGCAGCTGTGGAGAATTGCCGAGCGGAACGACTCGATTTCGACCAAATCGCTTGCCCACGGCTACCGTACCATGCCGCGCGGCGATGCCGCCCCCTTTGCACAGATTGGCATCCCCTCGCTGGTCTTCTCCAACTATATGACCAACCTGCACGACCACGTGCCCAGTGACATTTCGGAGAACATAGAGCGCGACATCCTGACCAAGAATGCCAGCCTGATGGCAGAGGTCATTTATGAGCTTTCGCTGGGCGACTACCAAGGCCGCTCCTTCAGGTCGAAACGGTTCAAATTCGATGAATAATACCAAAATAAACTAAGAATTAAAAATACGAGGCTTGATTTTTAATTTTAATATTCAGAGATGTTCACACTTTTCAAAAAAGAACTAGCCAGCTTCTTCTCTTCCCTTATCGGTTATCTGACCATTGTTGTCTTTCTTGCACTGACAGGCTTGATGCTTTGGGTATTCAAGTCGGACTTCAACATCCTTGACTACGGCTATGCCGGAATGGACGGACTGTTCATCATCGGGCCGTTCCTGTACCTCTTCCTGATACCTGCCATCACCATGCGCATGTTTGCCGAAGAGAAGAAGAACGGCACCATGGAACTGCTGCTCACCAAGCCTTTGAGCGAGATGAAGATTATCTGGGCCAAGTTCCTCGCCGGCTTTGTCCTGGTGTTCATTTCCCTGCTGCCGACGCTGGTGTGTTATTTCAGTGTGGTGGCATTGGGCGACCCTGTAGGCAATATCGACACAGGCAGCGTGACAGGCTCATACATCGGACTGCTGCTGCTGGGTGCCGCCTTTGTGGCGATAGGCCTTTTTGCCAGTTCTATCACGAACAACCAGATTGTGGCCTTTATTCTTGCCGCCCTAATGAGTGCCTTTATGCATCTGGGCTTCGAGTCCATCTATCGCATGGGGTTCTTAGGCGACGCCGACCTGTTTGTGCGCTCGCTTGGCATGAGCTATCACTATGACTCGATAAGCCGCGGTGTGGTGGACAGCCGCGATGTGATTTATTTCATCAGTGTAATTGCCATATTTATGATGGCCACACGCATCGTGCTGCAGAGCCGCAAATGGCATGGCTGGCGGAACAAGAAAGACCTTAAGCGCAGCCATTGGATAGAGTTGGTGGCCGGAGTGCTGATTGTGGTGTTTGTCAATGTGATTGGATACTATCTGTTCGGACGCCTTGACCTCACTTCGGAGAAGCGCTACACTCTCTCCAAGTCCACGAAGAATCTCCTGAAAAAGATTGACGAGCCACTGCTGTACCGGGTTTATCTCGAAGGCGAATTCCCTGCCGACTTTAAGCGTCTGCAGAACGAGACCAAGGAGATGCTCAACCAGTTCCGTGCCTATAACAAGAACATACAGTACGAGTTTGTCAACCCCAACAATTTCGACAACCAGCAGGAGCGCCAGGTATTCTACCAGAAACTGGCACAGAAAGGCATCCAGCCCACCCAGATACAGGTAAGCACGGGCAACGGATACTCCACGCAGGTGTTGATACCCGCCGCCGACGTGATATACAAAGGCAGCGAGACCTCCATCCAGTTGTTGCAGAGCCAGAAGTATGTTGACCAGTCGCAGCTGCTGAACAACTCCATCCAAAGCCTTGAATACGTGCTGTCGAATGCCATACGCGCCCTGTCGCGCGGGCAGAAGCCTTCGGTTGCTTTCATGCGCGGACACGGCGAGTTGGAGCTCCCCAATCTGTCGGACATGATTGGGTCTCTGTACGAGTACTACAACTTGGACACCGCCCGCATGGACGAGAACATCAACTCCCTTACAACAAGAACGCTCAATCCCAAGGATTCCACCTACAAGTTCCGGAACAAGTACGACCTCATCATCATTGCCAAACCCACCAAGATGTTCAGCGACCGAGACCTGTTCATTCTTGACCAATACGTGATGTACGGCGGCAAACTGCTGTGGTTAGTGGACGCCCTGGATGCAGACTTGGACAGCCTTGAAAATGCAGGACAGGCCGTGGCTACCCGCCTGCCCCTGAACATCGATGAGATGCTGTTCACCTACGGTGTGCGCGTAAATCCGGACTTGGTCATGGACATCCGCTGCCGTCCCATTCCAATGAAAGTGGGTATGGTTGGCGAACAGGCTCAGATACAGTTCCAGCCCTGGATGTACTTCCCCGAGATTGTGCCGCTGTCGCCGCACCCCATTGTACGCAACCTGGACCTTATCAAGACCGACTTTGTCAGCAGCATAGATTTGATAGACAACGGCATTGACAAGACCGTACTTCTGGCCACCTCAGAGTTCTCACGGGTGAAGAATGCGCCCGCCATCTATGACCTGAACGAGGCCAAGATCGACCCCGACCGCCGGCTGTTCAACCGCAGCAGCATCCCCATAGCGGTGCTGCTCGAAGGGCAATTCAAGTCGATGTTCCGCAACCGTCTCACACCCGACTTCGTTGACATCCCCGCCATGGGCTACCGCGATGAGGGCGACAGTACACGCATGATTGTAATCTCCGACGGTGATGTCATCAAAAACCGTTTCAACTACAAGGACGGCACCGGCTATCCCCTGGGCTACGACTTCTACACCGAGACAATGTATGCCAACAAGGAACTGCTGCTGAACTGCGTGGACTATCTTGCCGGCGAGAGCGGTTCCATAGCCAGCCGCAGCCGCGACATCAAGATAAGGAAACTCAATGTGATGAAGGTGAAAGAGGAACGGACAAAATACCAACTGCTCAACATCCTTCTCCCCATTGGAATAATCATCGCTGCCGGAGTCGTCATCTACTTCTTACGGCGCAACCAATACAAAGTAAAAAAGAACAAACAAGCTGAAGCATAATACTACATGAGAAAGAAAAAGAATCTTATCATCATTGCAGCGGTTGTCGTGATAGGGGTTTTGGCCCTGCTGATAGCCCGGCAAGGTGCAAAAAAAGCCACCTTTGACCAAGACTTCCATATCGAGGACATCGAGTCTGTCACCAAGATATTCATTGCCGACAAGCAGAACAACCATGTACTGCTGCAGCGTGTGGCCGACAGCACCCACGACACCATGTGGACTGTCGACACCATCTATCCCGCCAGCCAACCCATGGTGGACATGCTGCTGGAGACCCTGCACGACATGCGCATCCGCCAACAGGTGAACAAGAATGCCGTTCCCCAGGCTATCAAGCTGCTCTCGGCACGTGCCATCAAGGTGGAAGTATATCAGCAGAAATACTTTATCAACTGGTTTAACGGAAAGTTCAAACTATTCCCCCACGAGAAACTGACGGCCACCTACTTTGTTGGCCACGAGACCCAAGACATGATGGCTTGCCACATGTTCCGCAAGGGAGACAAGGTGCCGTATATCATCCACATCCCGGGATTCCGTGGTTATCTGACCCCCCGCTTTGTGTCCGACCCCATGCTGTGGCGCAGCCACACCATCGTGCACTGGGACATCCACCACCTGCAGAGTGTAGAGCTGGACATCCCCGCCACCCCCGAAGAGTCTTTTGCCGTGCGGAGACAGGGCGAAGGCTTCACTTTTGAGCTGACACAGAGCCATACGGTTGTCAACAACTTCGACACTGCACGGGTTGCCCAGATGCTCTCATGCTTCGCCAACCTGAATTTCGACGAGTTTGCCAAGAATGTGCCCAACAGCAATATGGACACCTCCTTCAACGCTGCTCCGAGAGCCATCCTGCACATCACCAACACGGACGGCGTCACCCGCGAGGTGAAGACCTACCTGAAGTATGCCAACCCAGAGGACAGCCTTGTCATGCCGGAGCAGAACATGTACGAAATGTTCGACCTGAACAGGCTCTATGCCATCATTGACAACAAGGACAGCGTGCTTATCCAGTACTTCGTGTTCGACAACATACTGCAGCCCGCATCCTTCTTCCTTGGAAAAGAAACTCCTGTCGTGAACCCCATCAAAAACTAACCGACTGCCTTCAAGATGAAACCGCTCATTCTCATAACCAACGACGATGGTGTCCAGTCACGCGGACTGCAACACTTGGCCTCCTTGGCCAAGGAGTTCGGCGAAGTGGTGGTCATGGCACCCGACCGCAATGCATCGGGAGTGAGCGTATCCATCACCTGCACCCGCCCGCTGCGGGTAAAAACCGTCAGCGAGGAAGAGGGGTTGGCCATATATGCCTGTGACGGCACACCCGCCGACTGCATCAAGATGGGGGTAGAATATTTCTGCTCCCGCAAACCCACCCTTGTGCTGTCCGGCATCAACTACGGCAGCAATGCCTCCATCAACGTGGTGTACAGTGGCACGATAGGAGCCGTTTTAGAGGCCTGTCTCGACGGCTACCAAGCCATCGGCTTCTCACTGCTCAACCACAATCCACAAGCCGACTTCAACGCCTGCACACAGGTCATACGGCACATTCTGCAGCAAGTGATGCAGAATCCCCTGCCCACCGGGACCGCACTAAATGTGAACATCCCACGCCTGCCCACCGACCAAATCAAAGGTATACGCATCTGCCGGCAGGCACCGGCCGCCTGGGTGGACAGCCTTGAGAAGAGAACCGACCCCATCGGCAGACCCTACTGGTGGATGACCGGCAAGTTCGTGTGCAACAACCCCGGAGAGGATACAGATGAGTATGCACTGGCTCACGGCTATGCCTCAGTGGTACCCATCCGGCCCGACTACACCGATTATGCTGCCCTAAACCAAATCAAACACTTTGAATCATGAAGAAACTGCTTAATAAAAACAGTATCGCCCTTGGCGTTGTGGCCACCATACTCTCTGAATTGTTATGCGCATTGCTGCTATGGCTCATACTTCTCGTCATTGGCCTACCCATTGCCGAGCATGTCAAATGGTTTGCCATAGCCCTTGCCCCTCCTGCCCTCCTGCTCCGCTACTATGCCCATGAGAAAGACTACCCCCTCACCCTCCGGGCAGTCATTACCACTTTCTTTGTGACGGTAGTACTCTTTATGTGGTTCTTGCTCAAATACAAATACGTCACATTCCAGTAACCGCTATCGACGACCCATGAAATACTACATCATAGCAGGTGAAGCCTCTGGCGACCTCCACGGAGCCAATCTGATGCGAGCCATCCAACGCCGCGATGCCGACGCCCAGTTCCGTTTCTGGGGAGGCGATGCCATGCAGCAGGTGGCAGGGGAACCCGTCAAGCACATACGCGACCTGGCCATCATGGGCTTCATCGAGGTAGTGATGAATCTGCGTTCCGTATTGGGGAACATCGCATTGTGCAAGCAGGACATCCTGCAGTTCAAGCCCGATGTCATCATAGGCATCGACTACCCCGGCTTCAATCTAAAGATAGCCAAGTTCGCCCGCGAGAATGGACTGACCTACATCCATTACATTTCACCTCAACTCTGGGCATGGAAGAAATGGCGCATAAAAAGCATGCGCAAGCATCTGGACTGCCTCTGCTACATACTTCCCTTCGAGCAGGACTTCTACGCCAGGAACCATTTCCCACAGGCCGTATATGTGGGGCATCCCCTGCTGGACGCCGTGGCACAGTACAAAGCCGAGGAGAAGATTCAAAAAGAAAAACCCGTCATTGCCCTACTGCCCGGCAGTCGCAGACAGGAATTGAAAAGAACACTGGAGCCCATGCTGTACGTCGCAGCAAGGCATCCCGAATACGACTTCGTCATTGCGGGCATGACGCTCTTGGGCGACAGCTTCTACGAGCCGCTGATAAAGGGGCTTTCCAACGTGTCAGTAGTCTACGACCAGACCTACCGTCTGCTCTCGTCCTCCTACGCCGCACTGGTATGCTCCGGCACCGCCACCCTCGAAACCGCACTCTTCAACGTGCCGCAAGTGGTGTGCTACCGTGCCAATGCCGTCTCCGCCGCCATCGCCCGCCAACTGATAGGCGACCGCATCAAGTACATATCCTTGGTCAACCTCATCGCCGATGAGCCCATCGTGGTGGAACTCATCCAGCAGGACTTCACCGCCGAGCGCCTGGAGCAAGAGTTCACACGCATCGCAACAGACCAACAGGCACGCCAGAGCATCCTGGATGGGTATGCAAAAGTACATTCCCTCTTGGGCAACGCTGGCGCCTCCGACCGCACAGCCGCCGAAATCATCAAAAGAACACGCAAACAGTGAACAAAATACTGCCCATAGCCTGCTTCCTACTGCTCACCCTCAGCGCTTCTGCCGACCGGGTAAAAGTCAAGCTGTTCTCCAACAACTCCATCGACCTCATCAACATCTCTTTCGACCTCGGCACCTACGACATCTATGGCGCAGACACCACACTCATCGAGGCCAACATCGGCAACGACAAATCCGTCGAACTGACCACCCAGGGCCGCAAAGTACACGTAGCCATCAACGGCTACGACTACGGCAGCCACAACACCGTCTCCTTCCTCGCCACCGACACCGCATGCATCCTCTGCCTCAATCCCCGCAACATCAAGCAGCGCACATACGAAGGCAACCTGACCGTCAGCGTGAACAAGCGGGGACACCTGCAAATCATCAATGATGTGGAATTCGAGACTTATATCGCCGGTGTGGTGCAGTCGGAGATATACGGCACCGACCCCGACATCTTCCGCGTGCAGGCCATCATCTCCCGCACCTGGGCCATGAAAAACATCAACAAACACGCCTCCGAAGGCTACAACTTCTGCGACCAGGTGCACTGCCAGGCCTATCTCAACCGCTGCGTGCGTCCCGACATCATGCTCGGCACCATGCTCAGCAGCGGCATGACCATCGTGGACGACGAAGGCAAACTGATTGAAACACCCTTCCACGCCAACAGCGGCGGCGAGACGGCCAACTCCGAGGATGTGTGGCGCACCGCCGTGCCCTACCTGCGCTCCGTGCCCGACACCTTCTCCTACCACATGCGCCAAAGCGAATGGGTAAAAGTCATCAACGAGGACAAATGGCTCAACTACTTTGCCAACAAGCACAAGCTCGACACCAGCGACGACAGCATACGCAACGAGCTGCTCACCTTCAGCCAGTCCACCCGCAAAGTGCGCCTCTGCAACATACCCCTCACCCGCATACGCAACGACTTCCAGCTGCGCTCCACCTTCTTCTCCGTGCTCTACGACAGCACCGCCCACCGCGTCACACTCTCCGGCCACGGCTTTGGCCACGGCGTGGGGCTGAGCCAGGAAGGCACCATCCGCATGGTGGGTCTCGGCATCAGCTACGACAGCATCATCCGCCACTACTACTCCGGGGCAAAGATTTTCTACGACGAAACCCATCCTCACACCTACGTCGAAAACTACATAAAACACATCACACAGATTATCGAAGAGGATAAATCATCCGCCACACGCACCGTATCCAAACAGGACGACTGGCTCGGCCGACTGTTCAGGATACGCGACCGCGAAGAACGCGAAGAGGTCTACGACCCTCGCACCGACGAACTGGACAACGACTGGCTTTACGACTGGTAACAATAGACACTCAATAACATAAGAACAAAAACATATCAATATGACAAAACGAATACTCTCTCTCCTCACATTCCTGGCACTCCTGTGCGGTGCCATGCATGCACAGCAGATTGAATGGAAAACCATAGAGCAGGCTGCCAAGACCGACAGCAAGACAAACGCCAAGCTGTACTTTGTCGACTTCTACACCTCCTGGTGCGGATGGTGCAAAAAGATGGACCGCGAAACCTTTACCAACCCTGTTGTGGCCAAGATTCTCAACACCTACTACATCCCCGTAAAATTCGACGCCGAAGGCTCCACCGAGTTCGTTTGGAAGGGCAACAAATATACCGGCTCCGCCACGGCTCCCGGCGGCAGACGGGGCACACACAACTTTGCCAAGTCTGTCCTTGGCACACAGATGGGCTTCCCCTCATTCGGCATCTTCAACTCCAACCAAGCCAAGCTCACCATCATTCAAGGCTACCAGCCAGCCGACGACCTGGTCATCATTCTATGGTATTTCGCCTCGGGCGACTACAACCGCTACGCCTACGACAAATACCTGAAAATCTTCGACAAAGAAATCCGTCCCACAATGAATGCCAAGCTGGGACTCTAATACCGTACACATCCAATAACCACATACATCATGGGACTATTCAGCAAGAAAGAAAAAAAAGAGACCCTCGACCAAGGGCTCAACAAAACTAAGGAGAGCTTCTTCTCCAAACTGTCCAGATCCATTCTGGGCAAATCCACCGTCGACGACAGTGTGCTGGACAATCTGGAAGAGACGCTCATCTCCTCCGACGTAGGTGTCGAGACCACCCTCAAAATCATCGACAAGCTGCAGGAGCGCATCAAACGCGACAAATACATCAGCACCTCCGAGCTCAACTCCATCCTCCGGGCAGAGATTGCCACCCTCCTGCGCAAGCACGACGGCCTGTTTCCCGAGGACTTCGACGCTCCCCTCGCCCACAAACCCTACGTCATCCTTGTAGTAGGCGTAAACGGCGTAGGCAAAACCACTACCATTGCCAAACTGGCCTACCAGTACAAACAAGCCGGCAAAACCGTCATGCTCGGAGCCGCCGACACCTTCCGCGCCGCCGCCGTGGAGCAGCTGCAGCTATGGGCCGACCGCGTGGGCGTGCCCATCGTGCAGCAAGGCATGAATGCCGACCCCGCCTCCGTGGCCTACGACACCCTCCAGTCAGCACTCTCAAAGGGCATCGACGTGGTGCTTATCGACACCGCCGGACGCCTCCACAACAAAGTAGGGCTCATGAACGAACTGGGCAAGATAAAGAAAGTCATGCAGAAACTCATGCCCGACGCACCCCACGAGATACTCCTCGTGCTTGATGCCAGCACCGGGCAGAACGCCATCGAACAGGCCAAGCAGTTCACCGCCGCCACCGATGTCAACGCCCTTGCCCTCACCAAGCTGGACGGCACTGCCAAAGGCGGTGTCATCATCGGCATCAGCGACCAGTTCCAAATCCCCGTCCGCTACATCGGCCTGGGCGAGAAAATGACCGACCTACAGGTGTTCAATGCCGACGAGTTTGTCGACAGCCTGTTCGACCAAAAGAAGTAACGCATCTACTATTGATTGTCCGAATGCTTAAATGTGTAAATGCATGAGTAAATAAAAACTCAAACAATCAAGCAATCAGACAATCAAGCAATTCAATTCCCACTGCCTTGAAAGCCAACATCATCACCCTCGGCTGCAGCAAAAACACTGTAGACTCCGAAAACATAGCGGGACACCTGACCCAAGCGGGCATACAAGTCCATTTCGACCGCACCCAAAACGACTGCGAGGTGGCCATCATCAACACCTGCGGCTTCATCGGCGATGCCAAAGAAGAGTCTATCGATTGCATACTGCAGCAAGCCAGACAAAAGGCCAACTACAACCGCCGGCACCACTCCGACGGCAGGCACCGGCTGCTCATAGCATCCGGATGCCTGATTGAGCGCTACCGCGACGAGCTGACGAAGGAAATACCCGAAGTGGACGCCTGGTTCGGCGTACACGAATGGGGGCAACTGATCGACACGGTGCTGCAATTCAAATCCCAGGCAACCCGGCACAACGCCCAGCCTTTCACAGCGCAACGTATTCTCTCAACCCCCCGCCACTATGCCTACATCAAAATTGCCGAAGGCTGCAACCGCAGCTGCTCCTACTGTGCCATCCCCCTCATCCGGGGCAAACACGTCTCACGGCCCGTCGAGGATATACTCCACGAAGCGCAGACCCTGGTAAACAACGGAATCAAGGAACTTATACTCATCGCCCAGGACACCACCTACTACGGTCTCGACCTCTACGGTCGCCGCCGCCTCGGCGAACTCCTCGAACTGCTCGCCACCCAAAGCGGCGCCGAATGGATACGCCTGCACTACACCTACCCCACCTCCTTCCCCCTCGATGCCATCGAAGCAATGAAGCGGCACAGCAACATCTGCAACTACATCGACATCCCCCTGCAGCACATCAACAGCCGCATACTCTCCTCCATGCAGCGCGGCATCGACCGCGAAGGCACCCTGCAGCTCCTACAGCACTTCCGCACCGCCCTGCCCGACGTCAGCATCCGCACCACACTCATCGTAGGCTATCCCGGCGAGACCGAAGCCGAATTCGAAGAACTCAAGCAGTTCGTCAGCCAGGCCCGTTTCGACCGCATGGGCTGCTTCCCCTATTCACCCGAGGAGAACACCCCGGCAGAAACCCTTGGCGACCCCGTCCCGGAAGAGGAAAAACAGCGCCGTGTCGACGAACTCATGGCCATCCAGCAGCAGATATCATTGGAGAAAAACGAAGCCCGAGTAGGCCAAATCTACCGCGTGCTGATAGACCGCCGCGAAGGCGATTACTACATCGCCCGCACCGAGTACGACAGTCCCGACATCGACGACGAAGTCCTCATCCCCGCCACACACCGCTTGGCCACCGGCACCTTCCACCGCGTCCGCATCACCCAAGCCCTCGAACACGACCTCATGGCCGAGCTGGTCTAATCAGACATAATTGTAGCACCGTCGTAGCGTCGTCATTTATTCGATCGTTATTCGATCGTTTTCCCATCGTTTTCCCTTTCCAGAAGGGAAAACGATGGGAAACGGATATGATACAAAGTGCATAAACAACGGCACAACAACAACTTAACACCAGAGTTAAGAATTGAAAGTTGAAAATTGAGAATTGAGAATTCATTAGTCCATAATCATGGGAAAACCTGAGAACAAACAACCTGTAAAGTCGGTTTAACATCACTTATTGGTAATTTTACGAAAGTTGTGACAGGGTTAAGGTAACTAAACGAACCTGTCAAAAACAAAATGTGTACTTTTGCAGCGGTTTTCAGTAGATACCGAAAGATACATAAACCCAATTCGGTCATTAGTATTATTTGTTTAGATGTCGGCCTAATGCCCGATTTGGGTTTATGTCTGGTCATGGCAATAAAGAAGCCCTTGACATACTGACAAGGGCTTCCTTTTGATAAGTTGCAGTCAAATCACATGGTTTGTAGATAACATGTCTTCCGACCGCTCATGATTGCACACCAGCATTACTGGTGCAAGGTTACTCATCCTGCTTATTTGGCATTGTCGTCATAGTACAGACGCATGTCATTACGATAGCCTAAAGAATAGCCACTTCCAATTGTAGTAGGGGTAGCAGGGTCAAAAGCATATGAATCTCTATAGTTCGAACGAGCAAGTCCGTATGCGGTATGAACACGGAAGTTACAGCCGCTAGAATAGGTAAACGTATGGTCATTCACTGTAATCACAATATTGCTTGTGCCGTCATACGTGAAGGGAGTACTAAATTCGATATGACTCCAGCCAGTATGGAACGTCATTCTTCCAGAAAAGACCTGTTGGAAAGCAGTGTTGTCATAGGGTACAAAATCATAGTTCAGAGTAGTGTTTGTAGTGTTTGCCATGTATACATCAACATTCCTGGACACCGTACCATTGCTCATGTAATAGAAATCAATGCCGGTTATAACTGCTTCACCCGACATCTCACTATTCAGAATCAACTGCTGGGAATAGCTGAAGTTATAGGAGCAATAAGTGGGAAGCATCGTATAGTTAGTTATGCCATTGCCTGATATCCCTCTTACGAATACCATGTCGTCATCACCGAAAGTCACTGTAGTGATTGTGTTGCGTTGGACAGTGACCTGAGAGGTGGACTTTACAGTTTTCTCGCAGAATCTACCGTCGTCAGAGTTCAGCGTGATGTTCCTCACCGAAGTGAAGGTGGCGGGGAGGGTGATGTAGAATACCTTGCCATTGGTAATGGACTGAGGTGTGGCGCAGGAGAGGGTAACAGCGTTCAGACCGTTGCCAACATAGCGCAAGCTGGGTGTTCCGCCGGTAAAGTCCACTGAGAAATCACCGCAAATCTCAGCATCGGCAGTGATGGTGATAGTTGAGATGTTGATGTTGGCCTTGGTAAGGTCAAGCTTCAGCACGCCGCAGAGGTTCTTGAAGGCAAGCTGGTTGTCGTTGCTCTCAGCATACATGGGAAACTCGTTGATAGAGCCCTCAACGTAGGTCTGTGTAGTGGGAAGGGTGATGTTCACGCCGTCGGTGGTCAGTGTGGAGGGATAGAAGGCGCGGAAGGGACCGTCGCCCGTCGAGCCGCTCACATTGTCAAATACGGCAACTGTGGCAGGGGTCTGCGGGGTGGCACTGTAGATGCCTGCACCTGCGGTGCCGTAGATGGCAATCTGGTCACCAGCCACCCAGTTGAGGTTAAAGCCGTCGAGGGCTGTCTTGCCGTTAAGCGAGGTGCAGTCCTCTACCGTGGCACGGAACTGCGTGCCGTTGCCCAAGGTATTCTCCTTCTTGCAGGAGGTCAAGCTTACAAGTCCGACTAAAAGAGCCAGGGACATTAAAGAAACTAAGTTTTTCTTCATTTTCTTCTCCTTTCTTTTTATTAGTCGAAATCGCTAGCCGAGTGGTTACGGCCAGAGCCTAGTGTCTCGTTAGCACCAGTGGTTTGCGGGTCAGGAGCAATACCACTCGTTTGGAAGCCCTTTTCGACGCGGGCCTCAATCTGTTCTACCATAGGAGCATCGTACTCCTTCTTGTTTTTTTCTTTCATTTCTCGATATTAGAGTTTTCGTCGATGGCGGATACCTGCGCCTACATAAGTTTATAACCCAGGGAACATATAAAAAAGCGCGGGTATCAAACTCATCGCTTATCCCGCATGTAAGGCTCTGGTACGCCCATCTTCCGAGGATAAGCAATGCTGAGCCCA
This sequence comes from uncultured Bacteroidota bacterium, assembly GCA_902790215.1. Lineage (GTDB taxonomy): Bacteria > Bacteroidota > Bacteroidia > Bacteroidales > P3 > Colimorpha. Next base: position 44,978 of record CADAQX010000015.1, read on the forward strand.
CGCTGACGAATATACATTAGAACAATGTATAACGCACACATGGACGTTAGCAATTGCTTTACCGTGCGGAAGATTGCGAATTTACCAGATTCTACATGCCGCAGATAAAACGTTTCGCTCAACGTCTTTCTTATTATGTCCTGTCCCCCACCCGCTTACCCATCAAGGGCTCGGATGGTTGACAATGCAAATATACAACTTTTTCTTCATATTAACATTTTTTTTTGAATATTAATGCCAGAGATACTGCACAGCCGTATAAAAAAGAAGTGCGCCCATCCTTGCGGAGGGACGCACTTTTGGTGTTAGCCTTTAAGGGCGCTTTGTCTTACGACTCGACGTTCTTTTCGATGGCTAATCTGCCTCTGTAGTACCCGCACTCAGGGCATACATGGTGATACATTACTGGAGCGCCGCAATTGCTGCACGTGGTGAGCTGGGCTTTCTCCAAACTGTCGTGTGTTCTGCGCTTCGCTGTGCGAGTCTGCGAGAATCTGTGTTTTGGATAACAGTTCTTTGAGTGCCGACCAGCGGGGGTCTATCTCACTGCCGTTCCCTTCGGACTCCGGCTCCTCGTCGTTCTCCTCCGTGATGTATTTAAGCATCTCTGCATCGCACTCACCCTCGGGATGGACTTTATGCATTGGCATGCTCACCGCCACATATTCATACATCCATTGGGCCAAATCAATCTGGTACGCTTTCTCGGGAAGAATCACCACGTCCTCGCTGTCGCTGGTCTCGGTATCGCTGAATTTCACACACAGGGTTTCCTTTCCTTCTACCGGTATGTCCAACTCGCCCAGACAACGGTCGCATATTGATTTCACAACTCCTTCAAATGAAAAAGTGAACATCAACATACGCTCTTTCCGCTCTAAAATTACCTCAAAATTGATGTTTCCTTCGCGTAATTCTTCATTTTCGAACTCCTCGAAGAAAGCATTATCCAGCGTATAATCATACTCGTACCTACCTGGTTTCAAGCCACTAAACTGGATAATAGTATCAACTTTCGGCTTCATTTTCACGTTCCAATTGAGTTTGCAAAGATACTACTTTTTTTTGACATGGCATAATTATTTCTTTTTTTTGAAGAAAAACATGCATTTCCTCCCCCTCACACACACACCGTGACAGCGACTGTACACCATCTTAAACCACATAAAAAAAGGGCTGCGATGGCAGCCCTTCATCTATTTGCCTTTAATCAACGAGTGTTATTTCCTGGCGGCGAGGAGCAGCTCCATCATCTTGATGGCACTTACACTGACAGGGGTGCCGGGTCCGAAGACGGCGGCTACACCGGCATCGAAGAGATACTGGTAGTCCTGCGGCGGGATAACACCACCGGCCACCACCATGATATCGTCGCGGCCCAGTTTCTTGAGTTCCTCGATTACCTGCGGCAGGAGTGTCTTGTGGCCTGCGGCCAAAGAACTGGCGCCAAGGATGTGGACATCGTTCTCCACAGCCTGCTTGGCAGCCTCGGCAGGGGTCTGGAACAGCGGACCCATGTCCACGTCGAAGCCCATGTCGGCATAGCCCGTAGCTACCACCTTGGCTCCGCGGTCGTGACCGTCCTGTCCCATCTTGGCCACCATGATACGGGGACGGCGGCCCTCCAGTTTGGCAAATTCGTCGGTGAGAGCCTGAGCTTTCTTGAAGCTGTCGCTCTCTTTGGTCTGACTGCTGTACACGTTGCTGATAAGATTAATCTTTGCTTTATAACGTCCGTAGACTTTCTCTAAGGCATAGCTGATTTCGCCCAAAGAGGCACGCTTGCGGGCTGCGTCGATGGAGAGCTCAAGCAGATTGCCCTCGCCAGTCTCGGCGCAGTGTGTGAGGGCATCCAGGGCAGCCTCGACGGCAGCGCTGTCGCGCTCGGCACGCAGCTTCTGCAGGCGCTCAATCTGAGCCTTACGCACGGCGGTGTTGTCAATCTCAAGGGTCTCAATGGGGTCTTCGTGGTCAAGGCGGTATTTGTTGATACCGACGATGGTGTCCACATTGCTGTCGATACGGCTCTGCTTGCGGGCGCTGGCCTCCTCGATACGCATCTTGGGCACACCGCTTTCGATAGCTTTGGCCATACCGCCCAGCTTCTCCACTTCCTGGATGTGAGCCCAGGCGCGGTGAGCCAGCTCGTGAGTCAGGCTCTCCACATAATAGCTGCCAGCCCATGGGTCGACCACGCGGCAGATATTGGTCTCTTCCTGAATATAGATCTGCGTATTACGGGCGATACGGGCACTGAAGTCCGTAGGCAGGGCGATGGCTTCGTCAAGGGCGTTGGTATGCAGGCTCTGTGTATGGCCAAGGGCGGCACCCATAGCCTCGATGCAGGTACGAGCCACGTTGTTGAAGGGATCTTGCTCGGTGAGGCTCCAGCCAGAGGTCTGGCAGTGGGTACGCAGGGCAAGGGATTTGGGATTCTTGGGGTTGAACTGATTGACGATCTTTGCCCACAGCATACGGGCAGCACGCATCTTGGCAATCTCCATGAAGTGGTTCATGCCCACGCCCCAGAAGAAGCTCAGACGGGGAGCAAAATCGTCCACACTCATGCCGGCATTGATACCAGCACGCAGATACTCCAGACCGTCGGCCAAGGTATAGGCCAACTCAATATCGGCAGTGGCGCCAGCCTCCTGCATATGGTAGCCGGAGATGGAGATGCTGTTGAACTTGGGCATATGCTGCGAGGTGTACTCGAAGATGTCGGCAATAATCTTCATCGAGGGCAGCGGGGGATAGATATAGGTGTTGCGCACCATAAACTCCTTCAGGATGTCATTCTGGATGGTGCCCTGCAGTTGCTCCTGCGGCACACCCTGCTCCTCGGCAGCGATGATGTAGAAAGCCAGAATGGGCAGAACGGCACCGTTCATGGTCATCGATACCGACATCTTGCCCAGATCAATCTGGTCGAACAGAATCTTCATGTCGAGGATGCTGTCCACGGCCACACCGGCCTTACCCACGTCGCCGACTACACGCTCATGGTCGCTGTCGTAGCCACGGTGGGTTGCCAAGTCAAAGGCACAGCTCAAACCCTTCTGACCGGCCGCGATATTACGGCGGTAGAAAGCATTCGACTCCTCGGCAGTGGAGAAACCGGCATACTGACGGATGGTCCACGGACGCATCACATACATGGTGCTGTAGGGGCCACGAAGGTAGGGAGCAATACCGGCAGCATAGTTCAGATGCTCCATTCCAGCGAGGTCTTCCTTGCCGTAAACGGGTTTCACATCAATCTGCTCGGGAGTCTTCCAACTCTTCTGAATATTGTTCTCTTTCTCCCATTGCACAAAGGATTCCTTGTTTTCACTTTGTGCACGGAAGTCTACTTTTGAAAAATCGGGTCTCATTATCAATATATTATATTATCAATTACACATTAACAGCAAATGCAAATATAAGATTTTTTTTTGACATGGCAAGAAAAACATTGCCAATTAAGACCAAAAAGGCACCTCAATCCCTCCGGCTCAGCAGGGCGAGCAGGCGGATGAAGATGTTGATAATGTCGAGATAGATGTCGAGCGCGCAATCCACGGCATTGTCGACGGTCTTGGGATACATCTGCGACTTGGCCACGTCGTAGCCTATATAGGCCGAGAAAAGGATGACAAAAAGCCAGTCGAACAGCGTGCCGGTGTAGTGCAGCAGGAAAGTGGCCACCAACTCTGCCACTATGCCCACCAGCAAAGCGATTAGCAATGTGCGGCCTAACCCAAGGAACAGCTGCGGGCGCACCAGTCCCAAAAGAGTCATCGTGGCCGTGACAACACCCGTCAGCAGCAGTGCCTTGGTGACGACACTCACGGGAAAACCGGGCAGGATAAAGCACAGCATCACTCCGATGGGCAGCACCAGTAGATTGTAGCCCAAGAAACTAATCCAAGGGTTCTGCGACTTGGCGCTGAGAAACACACCGGCAAGCGCCAGCACAAAATAGCCGATAAACAGCCATACCGGGCCCACGCCGGAGAAGAGGCGCATCACTGGCACAGCCAAGTACTCGACCATGGCGGCATTGACCAAGAATCCCCACATCAGTGTGAGGAGCATCACTGCATTGTATTTGCGGGCACTGATTTGGTCGCCCGTCGCCGCATTGAGGCGTTCCTCCTTGCGGCTATCGAAAATAGAAAGTGTTCCACTCTGTTCCATATCATTATTTTTTTCTGTTACTAATTCCTATCAGCGCTGTCGTTCAACTCTTCCGACAGCTTCTGGTATTTGTCGGCCAAGTCGTCCTTGCCCATATCCCTGTAGACCATGCTGAGATAGCTTGCTGCCGTGAAGTCTTCCTCGTCTTCTTCCAAGGCTTTCAGATAGCATTGCTCTGCCTCTTCATAGCGATGCATATTCCCAAAGGCAATGCCCCGCTGGCACTGCACACCATAAAAGTCAGGCATCAGTTCGAGCACCTTGTCAAAAACCTGCAGGGCACTGGTGAACATTTCCATAGCCTTCGGCACTTCCACAGTCAAATGCTCAGGCTCACCCTCAGCTTCGGGGTTCGCCTCATAGTATTCCAACGCGGCCTTCTCAAAAGCCATGTCAATATACTGCAGTCCCGCCTGGTTGTGCGCAAGGCCTAACTCGAACCAGAGTTCCGCATCGTCAGGCATGCGTTCTATCTCTTTTTTAAGCCTTTGCACATCGGCATTACCATTCTGGTACAACTGCTCCATACGCTCATCGAGCATCTTTATCATAGTCGGTCTGTCAAGCATAGCTGTTCGTGATTTTATTTGCAAAGATACGAAAAAAATTCAATACTCCAACATTCTTACATATATCCCTTCACATCCCCATAGTCCATATCATCCACCAGCACGCGGCCTTTGGTCACATGTCCCAAGAAACAGCAGTTGATACGGGCCTCGTCCATCTTGAGCAGAAAGAAATCGTCGTGCCGCTCGGGCAGCGAGACAATAAAGCGCCCTTCTTCCTCGCCGAAGAGGAAAGCGTCAAGACGGATTTCACGGCATGTGAGGATGTCGAACCCCACCTTCCCGCCACTGCCCCGCACCAGAGTGGCGAAAAGGCCTCCCTGCCCCACGGGACGGAGGGAGGTGATAACCTCGCCGTCCAGCAGACTGCCGAGAATGAGACGCAGGTACTCCATGTCCTCTTCCACTGTGGTCATCTTGACGGGGTCGGCCACGATGTGGAGACAGCGACGGGCGTACTCCGAGTCGAGGAACTGGGTACTGACATTGCCCACCATATAGAGCAGTTCGCTGCGCGAGAAATGGGCTGCACCGGGCTCATCGCCTTGCCGGGAATCGGTGTTTTGCATGAGCTCGTGAGCCAAGGCGATACAATCCTTCACGCGAGGTTCGCGGATATCCTTGTGGGTGGTGTCGGTGCCGGTATAGAGATACTCATGCTTTTCCACCACATGATGCTGCCCTTTGAGCCAGCCATAGAGGCTCTGCTGCTTTCCGTTAGCCTCCCACATGGCCAGCAGGGTACTCAGTTCCTGCACAGTAGGCATACGACCAATGATGCCCATCACCTCTTCATAGGCGGGCTGGCTAATGCCCATGGCCTCCATCATTTCGGGGGAGACCAGTTCTTCATTCTGTATGCTGTCAGTGCTCATGCTGGGTAGTCTTATGGAAAACAATAACGAGCACTCCTGTTATTTATTGCCTTGGCGAGCGTATCTGCATCACCATAGATTCAACATTTCGGTGCTTTGCAGCGGATTTATTTTACATCTGCTACAATAAATAAAAAGAAAACACGTTTTAGTAAGGCATATTTAATAACAAGTAAGCACACATGAAGAAACATCTCACACTACTCGCAGCCGCGCTGCTGCTTTCTCTCTCGGCCTTTGCACAGGCCGACAAGGCTAAGTATTATATCGAAGGCCAGCTGGCCACACCCACAAAAACCGGCCAGCCCTGGAAACTGTATAACATCCGCAGCCAGGGCATCAGCTTTACGGACAATGACACCATCTACGGCCACGACACCGACAAGGGCGTGCAGCTGGTGTTCGACCACGCCGCCACAACCCACCCGCAGGGCTTCGGCTGCGGCATGAAATTCTACCGCTGGCAGAACAACAGCGGCCGCTGGCAGGTGGACAGCGAGGTGGAGGACGCGCAGGCCGCATTCTCTCAGCAGAAAGTCATGAGCATCATGCTGGTGTTAGACTGCAGCTCCTCTATTGGTTCATCGGACTTTGTAAAACTGAAAAACGCTGCCAAGCAGTTCATTGATGTCATCATCGACAAGTCAAGCGACGGCAATGTGCATATCGGCATCGTGGGGTTCAACTCGATGCGCAACACCCGCACCTTCGACCTGCGTCCGCTGACAAAGGATAGCCGCAAAGAGATGTTCCAGTTTATCGACACCCTGCAGCTTAACAACCGCACGGCGTTCTACTATGCCATCAACAAGGGCTTGGACAACATCAAGAGCTATGTGGCCAAACTGAAGATAAGCAAGGACAAGAAATACGACGGCAACTATGTGATTGCCTTCACCGACGGCTACGACAACGACTCGTTTGACCCCAAAATCGGCAAAGCCGCTGAGGGAACCGAACACCGCTACTTCCAGCATGTAAACCAGCGCATCCTGAAGGAGAAGATTGGCGGAGCGCCTATCGAGAGCTACGTGCTGGCCATCCGTGGCAACGACGTAGACCGCAACAACACCGAGTTCGAGCGGGTGCTGAGCAGTCTGTCCCACAATGCCTCGGGCGACAAATTCTACTCCCTCCAGAACTTTGACAAGCTGCAAGCTGCCTTCGAGGAGATTGGCACCAATCTTATCAACAAGTGGCAGAGCATCTACTGCTACATCCCCCGCGGCTACGACGGCCGTGTGCGCTGGACAATAGAATGCGGCGATGTGGCCCGCAAGTTCTTCATGGGTGTCAACGGCAGCATTGGCAAACTGTGGTACCCCAACATAGAAGGACGGAGTTGCGCCATGTTGGGAATTGGTCTGGACATGACATTCCCCGTGACCGACCTCATTTCAGTAGGCGGATATGTAGAGCTCAACACCACACGCGGCGTAGGATTTGCCTTCACCCCCACCGTGGCCTTCTCCTTCCCGAACAACAGCGCCATTATGCTGGGCATCGGCTACAGGGGCACCGACCACTTTGAGAGCAACGGGTTCCTGATGCGTGCGGCCTATAAGATGACCAACCCGTGGTATATCACTGCCACCTACTCAGTAGGTCGCGGCAACACATTCATGGTTGGCGTGGGCTACACCATCTTCGGCCGTAAGACGGAATAACTACATAGCCATACAGCCATGGAAGCAAAGGACATTCGCTGGTTGCAGCGGTTTGAGAACTACCGTAACGCTTTGGGACGCCTGTCCTATGCCATAGATTTTCTAAACTGTGGTGTAGAACGTGACGAGAATGAAAGAGAATTGCTGATGACTGGCGCAATCAAGAACTTTGAACTCACATGGGAGCTATCCTGGAAAGTGATGAAAGACTACGCCGAGTATCAAGGATTCCATGATATACGAGGCTCACGCGATGCTCTTAGAAAGGCATTCTCCATGGGGCTGATTACAGACGAACGATGGATGCAGTCAATTGAAGCCAGAAACACAACTTCGCACGATTACGACGAGGAAATATTAAATACTGTATTCGACTCCATCAAGTCAACATACTACCCGTTGTTCAAAGACTTTGAAAAAAAAATGCTTTCCATTGCTGAACCCGAACTCCCCATGTCATGGCATACGGACTGAAAGAGAAAGAAATCGAAGGCTTACGCAACATCTTTTCTTCCAACTCACACGTGGAAAAAGCTATTCTCTTTGGCTCACGTGCAAAGGGTAACTACAAGCCCTTTTCTGACATAGACATCACTTTAGAGGGCGACAAATTAACCCATAAGGATTTGATGCAACTCTGTAGTGCCATCGACGACCTATTAATGCCCTACGAATTAGACTTAAGCCTGAAAAAGGACATCAAAAATACAGCCTTGCTGGAACATATCAACCGAGTAGGTATCGCGCTGTACACACGACAGCAGCCCTTGGCATAGACATTGTAACAAGTGATCACATCATATTCCCAATGAAACACTATAACATATTCCTATTCCTTTTCACCATTTTAATTGCAACGGTTTCATGTACACGGGAGAACGACATCAATTCACCCGACACCCCGTCATCCGACATCTACATCACCGACTCGGTTCGCTATGCGGGGGATAAAATGACGGCCTACAACTTTGTGTACCCGTCCAAAGACCCCTATGGCAATCCCGTCGTCCTGTCTGCAACCATCACCATGGGCGACAGCGTCAAGAACAACCTGTCTGCCCTAGGGCTTGCACTGTACAATCACTTCACCATATACCGCGCCGACGAATGCCCCACAAAGGGGAAACTTGACATCCAAAGACTGCTGGCACGCAGCCGCCTGATTACCATATCGCCCGACTACTACGGATTCGGCATCAGCGAGAAATACCATCAAGCCTACTGCATCTCGAGCGCAAATGCACAGAGCAGCGTGGATGCACTGCTTGCCGCCAAAAAGCTGCTCACCGGCATGGGCTACAAATGGGATGACAGGCTTTTCAACCTAGGCTATTCGCAAGGGGCACACACCTCCATGGGTGTGGTAAGGCTGGTGGATACGAAGTACCCTGACATCCATATCACTCAGACATATGCCGGTGCAGGTTCCTACGACATACCGGAGACCTACAGGCAGTTCATCAGCTACACCCTGGCAGGAATGCCCAGCACGGTAATCAGCGTGCTGCTGGCTTACAACGAATACGCACAGCTCGGGATACCCCGCGAGGAGATGTTTGTGGAACCCGTGCTGAGCCACATTGACGAATGGATTCTGTCCAAACGCTATAAACGGGAAGAGATCGACTCGTTGATTGGCACACAGACCCTAACCGGATATATAGCCCCCTCACTGCTCGACACCAACACAAGTGTGTCACAGAAGGTCATTTCCGCGCTGGACAACGACAACCTTTGCAAGAACTGGACGCCAAGAAGGGACGAGAAGATATATCTTTTCCACAACACGCAGGACATCACTGTGCCTGTAGAGAATACGACCAACCTGTACCGGTATCTGACAAGCATGGGTGTGAGCGGTACAGAGATTGACACAGCCGACTACGGCAGTTCTCCTTTGCTTCCTGCCCACGAAATGGGGGCCATGTTCTTTATGAAGGGGTGCGTGGACCGCATGAGCGCAATCATGGGCGTGGCACCCTGGAGCATATTCTGAATTTACAGAACACTCACAAAAATATGCGGGCCGCACCATTGGCGCGGCCCGCTGCTTTACATTGAAACTAGGTTTTCTTACTCAGCCTTGCGGATGGTCAGTTCCACACTTTTGGTGCGGATTTCCTTGCACAAGGCATCGATGAACACATCGAGCTTCGACTGACCAAGGTCGCCGTCCTTGCGGTTCCACACGGCCACGAGACCCTCGTCCTGCTCCTTCTGTCCGATAAGGAGGGCATAGGGAATCTTCTGCATGCGGGTTTCGCGGAGCTTGTAGCCAATCTTCTCGCTGCGGCGGTCGAGGGTGGCCTCGATGCCGTTGCGCTGCAGCTCTGCAGTCACCTGCTCGGCATAGTCGAGGAACTTCTCGGAGATGGGAAGCACACGCACCTGCTCAGGAGCAAGCCAAGTGGGGAAGGCACCCTCATACTTCTCAATCAGCCAAGCCAGGGTGCGCTCGTAGCAGCCCATGCTGGTACGGTGGATAATGTAGGGGCGCTGACGGCTGCCGTCAGAGTCAATATAGTACATGTCGAAACGCTCGGCAATGAGGGCATCCCACTGAATGGTAATCATGGTGTCTTCCTTGCCATAGACATTCTTGGCATTGATATCCACTTTGGGGCCGTAGAAGGCTGCCTCTCCGACATCCTCGACAAAGGGGATGTTGAGGTCATTGAGGACGTCGCGGATATGTTGCTGGGTGGACTCCCAAGTCTCGGCATCGCCAATGTACTTCTCGGTGTCTTCAGGATCCCATTTCGAGAGGTGGTAGGTCACATCGTCCTGCAGACCCAGTGTGGTGAGGCAATAGCGGGCAAGGTCAATGCAGCCCTTGAACTCCTCGACCATCTGGTCGGGACGCACAATCAGGTGGCCTTCGCTGATGGTGAACTGGCGCACACGGGTCAGGCCGTGCATCTCGCCGCTGTCCTCTTTGCGGAAGAGGGTCGAGGTCTCGCCATAGCGGCAGGGAAGGTCGCGGTAGGACTTCTGGCTGTTCTTATACACAAAGTACTGGAAGGGGCAGGTCATGGGACGCATGGCCAGCACTTCCTTCTCGTCGTCGGGGTCGCCCATAATGAACATCTTGTCGCGGTAGTGATCCCAGTGGCCGGACAGCTTATAGAGGTCGCTCTTGGACATAAGCGGAGTCTTGGTGCGCATGTATCCGCGACGGGTTTCCTCGTCCTCAATCCAGCGCTGCAGCGTCTGCACAATCTTGGTGCCCTTGGGCATCAGCAGAGGCAGTCCCTGGCCGATGACATCAACCGTCGTGAAGATTTCAAGCTCGCGGCCAATCTTGTTGTGGTCGTGATTCTTGATGTCCTCGAGATACTGTAGATAGCCGTCCAGCTCCTCTTTGGTGAAGAAAGCGGTGCCGTGGATACGGCTGAGCGACTTGTTCTTCTTGTCGCCGCGCCAGTAGGTGCTGGACGACGAGAGCAGTTTGAAGCCCTTGATGGGACGGGTGTTCAACAGGTGCGGGCCGCGGCAGAGGTCTACGAAATTGTTCTGCTGGTAGATAGTGATGGTCTCCCCTTCAGGGATAGCCTCGAGCAATTCCACCTTATAAGGCTCGTTGCGCTGGGTCATGATTTCCAACGCCTCGTTGCGGGTGACCTCCTTGCGCTCCAGACGGGTGGCGCGCTTGATAATGGATTTCATCTCTTTCTCTACTGCATCCAGGTCTTCGCGGCTGAAGGGGCGGAAGTCGAAGTCGTAGAAAAAGCCATTATCCGTAGCCGGGCCAATGGTAATCTTTGCCTCGGGGAAGAGGTTCTGCACAGCCTCGGCCATGATGTGAGCCGTGGTGTGGCGCAGCACCGAGAGGCACTCCTTATTGGATGTATCGAGCAGTTCAATGTCGCAATCGGCGGTGACGGTAGTTCGGAGATCGACCAGTGTGGGCTCGTTGTTAATCTTAGCCGCACAATAATTGTTCAGACCATCCGGATTTACCATCTTGATGATGTCGATAATGGAGCACGGCTCCTGCAACGACACCTCGCCAAAGTTTTTGACATTTACTTTCATTGTTGTTTCTCCTTTATATATAATTTGTTAAGTAGAAGTTCCATTATTTATGTAATCTGCAAAGATACGAATAAATCTCGATATAGTAAATATTTTCTCACCGTCTCTTGCCGACATTACGAAAAAGAAAGGACACCGCCCGAGAGGAGATGTCCTTTTTAACCAAGTGTATCGCGATGAGATAAGGACTAACGTCTCTTCTCTTTAATACGGGCTTTCTTACCGGTAAGATTGCGCAGATAGAAGATTCTTGCACGGCGTACAGCGCCACGTTTGTTGACATCAATCTGCTCGATGAACGGGCTGCAGATGGGGAATATACGCTCCACACCAACGCCGTTGGTAATCTTGCGGACAGTAAAGGTTTCAGTCGAACCACTTCCGCTGCGCTGCAACACAACGCCCTGGAAGTTCTGGATACGTTCTTTGTTACCTTCTTTGATTTTGTAATGGACAGTGATGGTATCGCCAGCCTTGAATTCGGGGAACTCTTTATTTTCCCATGACATGAAGTTTTTAAAGGTTAATCACTCAATTAATTTGGCCTTATTTCTTTACCATCTTGACAACAGCGGTGAAAGCCTCGGGATTGTTCATGGCCAGGTCGGCGAGAACTTTGCGGTTCAGCTCGATGTTGTTCTTGTGCAATTCGCCCATAAACACAGAATAGGAGATACCGTTGATGCGGCAACCGGCATTGATACGGTTAATCCACAGTGCGCGGAACTCTCTTTTCTTATTCTTTCTGTCACGGTATGCGTAGGTCTGACCTTTTTCCCACTTGTTCTTGGCAACGGTCCAAACGTTTTTACCTCTACCCCAATAACCTTTGGTGCGGTTGAGGATTTTTTTTCTGCGAGCTCTGGAAGCTACAGCATTTACTGATCTTGGCATTTTCTTTAATTGTTTTTCATTTCAGCGGCAGCGTCGTGCGCTGCTCTTTTGTGCTCGAAATAATGGTTAATAACTCCGTTAAGCTAAAAGCATTCTTTTGACGCGCTTCTCGTCGTCGCGGCTCACCAGTGCGGTGTGGTCGAGATTACGTTTCTGCGTGGTCTCTTTCTTCGTCAGAATGTGACTGTGATAAGCATGCTTTCTCTTGATTTTGCCGGTGCCGGTGAAAGTGAAACGCTTTTTGGCAGCGGCCTTTGTTTTCATTTTAGGCATTACTTTACTGTTTTTTAAGTTAGACTATATTTACGATAAACTCGGTTTTCTACTTCTTGGGAGCGATAATCATCAGCATCCTTTTGCCTTCGAGGCGCGGCATGGCTTCCGGCTTGCCGTAATCCATCAACGCCTCGGCGAACTTCAGCAACTGTGCCTCTCCCTGCTCCTTGTACACGATGGAACGGCCGCGGAAAAACACATCCACCTTCACTTTGTTACCCTCCTTGAGGAAACGCCTGGCGTGATTCAGCTTAAACTCAAAGTCGTGGTCGTCGGTCTGCGGACTCAGACGAATCTCTTTGATGACCACCTTGGTGGAATTGGCCTTGCGTTCCTTTTCTTTCTTCTTTTGTTCGTACAGGTACTTCTGGTATTCGATAATCCTGCACACAGGGGGATTTGCCGAGGGCGAAATCATCACCAAGTCTAGGCCTGCGTTGTACGCTTTGATCAACGCCTCTTTCGTGCTCATGATAGTAGGCTCCATACCATCCCCTACTACACGGACCATGGGGTCGATGATATGTTCATTGATCAAATGTTCTGCCTCTTTTTTTTGAGGTCCTTTTCCGCGTCCCTTGTTCTGATTATTGGGGGCGCCAGGGTTAAATGGTGCTGCTATAGCTTGGTTCTCCTATGTTATTATTAATACTTAAAATACTTGTCTTCTGTACATTAAATTGATTTCAAATGCAATTTCCATTACATTTTGAGCATGCAAAAATACACATTTTTTTTGATATGTATGTTTTTTCTATGTTTTTTAGTTCAATATTGTACCAAAAAAGGCTTTTATTTACATCCCCGATGAACCCGTGGTCTCTCTGCCACCTTGCCACACCCGCCTCCGGGCGGCCTCGCCTCGACTGGCGCTTTCTTGACGCGTCACGCTTACAACGCTCATTCTTCGCTTTTTATCCGATTCGCCATCTATCCTTTTCCCATCGTTTTACCTTCTAAAAAGGGAAAACGATGGGAAACAAATAGGAAACAAATCGAATAAATGACGACCCTACATTGGGCGGACAGGGTTGGCTGATGGTTCCGGCAGACTCGTCCGGACGAAAAAAAATTTTATCTTGGCCGGGCGGCAGCCCTCACGGGTTAACAGGAAACCAGGCCGGGCATACACCCCCGCAGGGGCGTCCGGCATCACTTGCATTGCTGTGGCGGGACAACGGCACCCTTGATCTGCAGGTTGAAGCCCTCGTCTATCAAGGGCTGCACCAGCTGCGTCATCTCCTCGGGGGTGAACATTTCCAAACCCTGGGCGGGTGTGGGACGGTCGATGGTATAGACCATCACCTGCCTGGGCTTCAGTTCGCGCACTATCGCCATCCAGCCATCCAACACTTCGGGTCGCGACGAGTCGAAGGCATATTCCTTGCTCCTCAGCATGCAGGTCTGCAGCACAAAGTTGCCTTTGAACTGCTTCAACGACTCCACCACGCGGGCGATGTCGTAGCCGGGCGCAGGCTTGTTGATGCGGGCCACCAGCTCGTTGGTAGGGGCATCGATTTTCATGATGGGATTGTCCACCTTTGTGAGGGCGGCAAAGACTTCGGGGATGTGCACCCGGGTGGCGTTGGAGAGCACCGACACCTTGGCCGTGGGGGCCAGACTGTCGCGCAGCGACAGGGTGTCGTCGATTATCTGCGGGAACTCGGGGTTGAGTGTCGGCTCACCGTCGCCCGAGAAGGTGATGGAGTCGACCTTCGTACCCTGCTGCGCGAGTTTCTCCAGCATGTTTCTGAGGTCGGTGCGCACCTTTTCCGCCGAGGGCAGCACAGTGTCGCCGCGGCCGTCCTTGTTCCAGCCGCATTCGCAATAGATGCAGTCGAAGTTGCAAATCTTGCCTTTCTGCGGCAGCAGGTTGATGCCCAATGAGGTGCCGAGACGACGGCTGAATATGGGGCCGAAAACGGTTTCTTCTCTTATCATGGCTGCTGCAGTGTTACTCCACCCAATAGACACGGTTGGCCTTGCGCTCGCGGGCGGCAGGCTCGGGTGCGGCGGCATAGCCCACCACGCAGTTGCCTATGCCCAGATAGTCGCCCTCAATGCCCAGCTCTTTCAGTATGGCCTGGCCTTCGTCGTTGGCAAAGACCTCGCGGGCGCGGTTAATCCAGCAGGAGGCAAGCCCGAGGGCATGGGCGGCGTTGAGCATGTTGCCCATCATCAGACTGCCGTCCTCGACCGGTGTGAGGGCAGCAGCTTTGTCCACCAGCACCACCAGCACCACGGGAGCGCCGTAGAACGGGTCGCTCTCCACGTTCATCACACGGGCGTTGAGCTTGCTCATCCGGTCGCGCATGGCCTTGTTGGTGACAGCCAGGATTATGGGGCTTTGGGTGCCCATGCCTGTGGCGGCATAGAGGCCTGCCTGGCAGATGGTCTCGATGTCCTGTTTCGAGGGCATGCGGTCAGTGTATGCACGGACGCTGCGCCGTGTCATCAAGTCTTGGATTGTCTGGTTCATAGTATTTTGACGATGTTTATTTGTGCTTTTTGCTGTCCGTCCCGGAATCGGAGCTGTCGCCCGACAGACGGGGCGAATGAAACAGCGAGAAGGTGTTCTCGTCTTTATGCAGATGGTGTATCTTTTTAATCATCTGTGTCGACGACGGGGGCCCCTGCTGCTGTTCGTGCTCGCGCACTTTGGGGCTGACTTGGTATAGCACCATCGACACGACGATGTAGGCGGCAAAGGCGAACATCACCACAGCGCAAATCTTGTTGGTGATGTTCAGCAGCTTGGCTGTGATAATCTGCTGCAACATCGAGGCCAGTTTGCATTTCAGGATGTCCAACCCCAGCGTGGAGCCCAGCACACCGACAAAGAAGATGTACCTTTCGGCCACCGTCAGGTTCAGCTCGCCCGTCAGCAGGGCGATGACCGACACCCAGTAAATCCAGATAAGCGGGTTGGCAAGGTTGATAACAAAGCCCTGCATGAAGATGGTGCGGCGGCGCGGGTCGCCGCCTATGCTTTTGAATTTGATTTTGCTCTGCTTGTCTTCGTAGGTTTTTACCTCTTTCTTGAGATAGTAGAAGCCCATGAGTACTAAAACAAACCCTCCGATTGAAGCCACCCACACATTGTGGAGCAGTTCGTACAGGTCGACATTTTTCAGAACCGTAAGCATGAGAAAAACGATAATAATATCGCTTGCACTCACGCCAAAAGCGAAGGGATACGACTTTCTGTAGCCATATTGTATGCTCATCCGGATCTGCGAGAAGAAGGCAGGTCCGAAACTGAAAAACAGCGACAAAGCGATGCCGCACAATATGCCAAGTATTAATTCTCCCATATCTAAAAAGGCGTGCAAAATTAACAATAAAAAATGACATAACAGAAAAAAAAGACTCAAATAGGAATATTTTTCGTATTTTTGCAATTTGTAATAGATAAAAAATAACATACACTTACTATGAAGAAACGCACACTCATTATTGCTACTCTATGTGTTATGCTCTTGGCCGCCTGCGGTCCGAAACCGGGAGAGGTGGTCGAGGAATACTACAAGGCCGTCCAGGCAAAAGACTACAACACCGCCTTGAACTATAGTAATGTCACCGACGATGTACGCGATGTAGTGATTCAGCTTCTCGACAGCTCCGAAGTGGTTGTCCATAATTACAAGGTAATCGGCAGCACCATCGACCCCGGCGACACCACCGCCACTGTTGACCTTTATCTTTCAACTTCAAGCATCCAGCATCCCGACAGTATTGCCGACAACATCAAAGTACCCTGCGTCAAGTCTCGGGGGAAATGGGTCGTAAAAATGCTCTAACACCCTTAGCCGCCTCACCGTATGGACACGACAACCCAGAACATGCTCGCCCTGCTGCGCATCTCGCTCAGCGGCAAGAAGCCGGAAATCCCCGCCTTTACCTATAAGGAGTGGGAAGACGTGTACTGGCTGGCCCGCAAGCATGGAGTGGTCACAATGATTAACGATGCTATCGAGATGCTCCCCCCCGACCTCCAGCCACAAGGCGACATCGCCCTCAGCTGGACTCTTTCGGCAGAGCGAACCCGATATCATTTCAACCACCAGACCGAGGTGCTGGAGCTCATTGACCGGAAAGCACAGGCCGAAGGGCTCCCCTACATACTGCTCAAAGGCATGAGCCTGGCACGGCTCTATCCGCGACCTGACTCGCGCGCTTGCGGCGATATCGACATCTGCTTCCCTCACAACTACGAGAAGGGAAACATCCTGCTGGGCAACCCCGACGCCGAGGTTAACGGCAAACATGCCGAAATGGCCATTGACGGTGTGAATGTGGAGAACCATCTGCAGCTGCTCGACCTTCACTTCAAGAGCCAAAAACGCGCCGAGCGCTATGTGTGGGCGGCCTTGGACCCCGTGCCCGCAGACCACTGTCTGCCCCCGATGGCAAACATGGTGTACCTGCTGATGCACACCGTATGCCACCTCACCGCCAAATTCAAGCTCCCGCTGCGCAATATCCTTGACTGGGGCATCTTTCTCCGTGCCAACCAAGACAAGCTCAACCCGCATGAATGCCACCGCATTATGCAGCACATCGGCATGGTCGATGCCTTCAACCTGCTCACATACCTTGCCGGAGAGTTTATCGACACCGATTTCTCACCATTCATCATCGGCCGGATACGCCAGGATGATGCCGACAGAATGCGCGAACTTATCCTCAGCAAGAAGTATCTCGACCCTGTACCCAAGGACCTACCCCTGCCCAAGCGTATCGTTGCCCGTGCACGCCGCCGCCGCCAACGCCGCTGGCTCTACCGATACCTGCCATCCACAAGCTGTGAACGGTTGCGGGGAATCATCGTCGATTTTTTCAACCCAACACAAATACCAGAAGAATAAAACACAATCCGAAACATTCATATTATCGCTAAAATGAAAAAACAGATTATCCTTTTTGCATTTCTTGCGGCCGCCTTGGCTGGCCAGTCGCAGGACTTCAGCGCCGTGTGTAGCACTGGGCAAACCCTCTACTACACTATCACATCCGATACGGTTCCATACACAGTGAAGGTCGTTGCACCTCAAGGCGGCTACAGCACCAGTATTTCCGGTGCACTCAGCATTCCTGCCACCGTTTCCCACGAGGGAATCGACTATTCCGTGACAGCCATTAAAACAGGTACATTCTACTTTTGCACGAATATTACGGAAGTGACATTCCCAAACTCCATTACCACTATCGGTGACTACTCTTTCTTCCAATGTTCCAATATTACATCCATCGTCCTCCCAAATTCTCTTGACAGCATCCTTGACCATGCCTTTACCAAATGCAGCTCAATTACCAACCTGACCTTACCCAATTCAATCAGATACCTCGGTGCCTCTGCTTTTTCGCAATGCACTAATATTCGAGGCGACCTCATTATTCCCAATTCTGTCACTTTTCTTGGTGAGAGTGCTTTCTACCACTGCGACAGCATCACAGGATTGACATTGTCGAGCGCTCTTACCGTTATCGAAGACCATGTTTTCACCGATTGCGGAGCACTTACCGGCACAGTAACCATACCTGAAGGAGTCATTTCCATTGGTATTGAGGCATTCTACGGATGCAACAGCATTACCCGCGTTCTTCTGCCCGAATCACTCACAGAGATACGTACAGGAGCCTTTGACGGGTGTTCACACTTGACTGGCACACTCTCCATCCCCAACGCCGTCACCTTTATCGACGAGATGGCCTTCAACGGATGCCGTCGCCTTACTGGCATCCGTCTGGGCAATTCTCTCACTCGTATCGGCTATGCCACCTTCTGTGGCTGCCGCAGCATTGTACGCCTTGACATTCCCGCCAATGTCACCACCATTGAACGCTATGCCTTTGCCGAGTGCGAGCGACTGACCTGGATTACCTTGCCACGCGCTTTGACATCTCTTGGCGACGCTGTTTTCACCCAATGCTATCAACTCCATGGCGTCACCTGCTATGCCACCACACCCCCAGAACTGGGCAACTATGTCTTTGACCAAGTCGACAGCAACCTCCAAATCCTTGTGCCCTGCGACTGCATCGATGACTACATAGCACACTCCGACTGGGGACTTTTTACCAACTACGGCGAGGTGTTCGGAGCATCCTTGGTGGTTGAGAGCATCAACGAAAGCCAAGGGACGGTTTCCATCAGCGAGTACCCCACCTGTGAGAATCATTTTGCCACATTCCGCGCCACAGCCAAGAACGGCTATCATTTCGTCCGCTGGAGCGATAACGTGACCGATGCCGAGCGTACAGTCGAGGTGACCGAAGATATCATCTATACGGCCTATTTTGAGCGCAACAGCAACCCCCATGCCATTGACCCGATTGAGGAGACAGCCCCCGCAACTGTCACAACCGGCCACGAGAGCATTATCGTCAGCAACGCCGAGTGGCAACAGGTCAACATCTATGACTTGACAGGCAGAACACTCTTTAGCCAGAAAGTCGATAATGCCACCTATCACGTACCACACACTGGCATTTACCTTGTCCGCATAGGAAATCGTAGAACATTCAAACTAATGGTACTATAAGCCTTGTATCTAATACAAGAAAACAAAATCCCTGGGGTGCTAATATCCCCAGGGATTTTTGTTTTGCTTAGACAGTAATACAATATCCGCCTCAACCCATCAACACAACGAATGATTCCTTGCCATATAAGACTCCAAATGGGTTCTTATATATCATCCTGTGCCCTACGATTAACCCTCAAATCGGTAATTAGAGTTTATGGCAGATTAGTATATGTTTCGAGCAGATTGGCCACATCGCTGGCGAAGGTTGCCTATAATAGCGTCGCGACATTATGGGAACAACGTTGTATTCAAGAGAAGAGAAAGCTTACTTGCTATACTAAGCCCAGGTTACGTCATGGAACATAAAGAGATGCTAATACGACATAAACAGACCAAATAAAGCGTAATAAATGGTAAAAGTCGGCCTAATGACCGACTTGGGTTAAACCCAAATAAAAAAGGCTGACCGTTTGGTCAGCCTTTTTTTCTATGTAAATAGGATACGATAACCTATTAGTTCCACAGATTAACAAGGCTGGGAGCGGAAAGGGTACCGTTGCCAAAGGTGATGGAACCATCAGCATTGGGGGTGGGAAGAGTGTTACCAACGGTCTGGAAGTTGACGGCCAGCCAGTCACGGAGAGAACGTGCGGTAGCAAAGTTGTGTTGGCTAGTTTGGGTCTCAAACATGTAGTAATAAGTAGTACCATTGATGTTAACCTGGAAATAGATGTCCATCTGATAGGTAGGCTGCCACACATTGGGAGCGATGGGGAGGTTACCAATAATGTTAAGAACAGCCTGCTCACCAGCGGTGGGAATCAAACTCTGAGGATTGGTAACGTGGCAGATAACCTGATCCAGCTGACCAGTGGGCATCCACTGACCACCATCCATCTCAATGTAAGGATTGTTAGGATTGGTCTTGTTAAGAGTAGCACTACCAGTCATTCTCTGGTTAGACTTGATAATAACGTGTTCAACGCGGAGGTCGGGGCACTCGTTAGCATTGAAGGAGGTAACACCAGCCAGGGTAGCAAAAGCTGCATCGCACCATTCGGGACCGTAGATGATGGTCGGGGAGATAACGCCAACAGCATTCAGGAGCATGACACCGTTCTCGCCAAGAGTGGTGAGGTCATTGCACATAGCATACATAGGCCAAGCCTGGTTTTCATTGGTGAAAGGATTGCTGACACCATTACCAAGGAGGTTAACCTCGGAAAGCATGTTCACCTCATAAGTACCATTGGGTCTGACAGTGTAGGTCTGAGCGGTGAAGAAGAACTCATAGTTGTCGGATTGAGGAACATTCATAACAGAAGCCCTGTTGCTCATATTGTCAGTTGTACCGGCAACAGAGGTGGGTTTGGGGGTCACATTGAAAGGGTTAGCGGCATCACCGTTAATCATAATCTGGTCACCAGCGGT
The DNA here is from genome assembly GCA_902790215.1 of uncultured Bacteroidota bacterium. GTDB lineage: Bacteria > Bacteroidota > Bacteroidia > Bacteroidales > P3 > Colimorpha. The sequence continues at coordinate 65,434 of CADAQX010000015.1, forward strand.
GAAGAAGATACGCATACGCTCACCATTGAAGGACTGTTTTGCATTGTTCTCGGGAGCAGTGCAACCGATGGTGATGTTAACGGTACCGTCATCGTTCAGGGTATAGCCTTTCTCGTCTTTGTTACAAGCTGCGAAGGCGAACATTGCGAAAGCTGCTAAAATAACTGTGTACTTTTTCATTGTCGTTTGAATTGTTTTAAAGGTTAAAAATTAACAGTAGTACCGTTCTGTACCACCTCGGTTTGGATAACACTGATTTCGAAGCCGTTCTCAACGGCGACTTCTTTGACTTGTACGGCAGGAGCCAAATACATTTTCTTCATTTGATTCATTTTTTTTGTTTAATGATTTTTGTTTGTTATTTCTTTAATTTTTTTTTTTTGCTTCAAAAGCGGTTAATATTTTACCTTCGGGGAAGGTGATTTTGTTGTATTTTTTCTTTTTTTTGTTCCATAAGCTCCGTTTTTTAATAACACTTTGTTGTTTATATCCTAACATCAACAATCTGACATTCATTCTCATATAGAGTTTCGAACACCAAATTGATTCTGTTATTCATGGAACAAAAATACAACTTTTTTTTGATATGCAAATATTTTTTTTCTTTTTTTTCTTTTTATTCAGTTTTTACAGCTATCCGCAGTTCGTCGAGTTGCTCCTGTGCTATCGGAGCCGGGCTGCCACTCATGACATCGCGTCCGCTGTTGTTCTTCGGGAAGGCTATGAAGTCGCGAATGCTGTCGGCACCGCCAAAGAGGGAGCAGAGACGGTCGAAGCCGAAAGCCAGTCCGGCATGTGGCGGGGCACCATAGGTGAAAGCATCCATCAGGAAACCGAACTGCTCGGCAGCTTTCTCGTCGGTAAAACCTAAAGTATGGAACATCTTGTTCTGCAGGGTACGGTCGTGGATACGGATAGAGCCACCGCCTACTTCTACGCCATTGATGACAATATCATAGGCATTGGCACGGATGTCGCCCCAACGGCTCTCGTCTTCCAGCAGGGGTTCGTCCTCGGGTTTGGGAGCGGTGAAGGGGTGATGCATGGCATAGAAGCGCTGTGTTTCTTCGTCCCACTCCAGGAGGGGGAAGTCCACCACCCACAGCGGGGCATAGACATCGGGGTTGCGAAGTCCCATGCGGCTACCCATTTCCAGACGCAAGGCGCAGAGTTGTACCCGCGTTTTCATGGCCGGGCCGCAAAGAAGAAGCATCAGGTCTCCAGGTTCGGCACCGAATTTGTCGGCCACAGCCTTCAAATCCTCCGGTGTATAGAATTTATCCACACTTGACTTGAACGAGCCATCCACATTATATTTAATATATACCATGCCGCCGGCACCCACCTGCGGACGCTTGACAAAGTCGGTAAGGGCGTCAAGCTGTTTACGAGTATACTCGGCACACCCCTTGGCATTGATACCCACTACCAACTCAGCAGAGTCGAAAAGTCCAAATCCGTGGCCTTTGACCTCATCGTTGAGTTCCACAAACTGCATGCCGAAGCGGATGTCGGGCTTGTCGCTGCCATAGAGTCGCATGGCATCGTGCCAAGTGATACGAGGAAAGTCGCCGAACTCCAAGCCTTTGACCTCCTTGAAAAGGTGTTTGGCCAATCCTTCAAACATATTGAGGACATCCTCCTGTTCCACGAAGGACATTTCACAGTCAATCTGTGTGAACTCTGGCTGACGGTCGGCACGGAGATCCTCGTCACGGAAACAGCGCACTATCTGGAAATAGCGGTCCATACCTGCCACCATAAGCAGCTGCTTGTACTGCTGAGGGCTTTGCGGCAGAGCGTAAAACTCGCCGGGATTCATGCGCGAAGGAACCACAAAGTCTCTGGCGCCCTCGGGAGTGGACTTAATCAGCATTGGGGTCTCAATCTCAAGAAAATCCTTACTGCTTAGGTAATTCCTCACCAACATGGCCATGTTATGCCGCAGCACCAGGTTGTTTCTGACCGGATTGCGCCGAATGTCCAGATAACGATACTTCATGCGCAGGTCGTCGCCGCCATCACTGTTGTCCTCGATAGTAAACGGAGGTGTCTTTGCTTCGTTGAGTACATTCAATTCCTTTACCTCTATTTCAATCTCACCGGTAGGAATCTTCGTATTCTTGCTGGCACGTTCAATCACGATACCTTTGGCCTGGATAACATATTCGCGACCCAATTTGCGGGCTTTCTCACACAACTCTGCATTGGTTTCCATGTTGAATGCAAGCTGAGTGATGCCATAGCGGTCGCGCAAGTCTATGAATGTCATACCTCCAAGGTCACGGCTACGCTGCAGCCAACCACAAAGAGTGACCTCTTGGCCAACATTCTTAATGGTGAGTTCACCACATGTGTTAGTTCTATACATTATCAAATTAGTTTAAATAGTTACAATAGTTTATTGAGCAGGGGCAGGAGCGGGAGCAGGAGCTGCAGCATTATCTGCAGCCTCTTGCACAGCATTATTCAGTTCTTCACCTGCTTGAGCCATCTCTTCGCTCACCGCACCGAAAATCTTGCCAATCCATGAACTCTCTTTGTCGTAGTGCAATGCCTCGATGCCAAAGCGGTCAAAGTAATTGTTGAAATAGAGCACCAAGAAGACAATGACCAGCACAATGAGGATGAAGATAAGCCAAATGAGCCATTTGGGCATGGGTGCATACGGGTCTTTGGACATGACCACAGCAGGATACTTGGCACGCTGGGTGAGGGTGCGACCAAAGCGGGAGTTGACAATAATCTTGGAGTTGATGGCCCAGCCATTGGCGTTGAGTACGGGTCCAAGGTTGCGACCACGCAGCTTAATCCAAGCCAACACCATAGAGGGACCCGAGATGCAGAGCATGATGATAGCAATGAAGATGATTGCCGAAAGCCATGAGTGGAAGACGGCACCCATAATACCCGTAAGCGCATTAAGGATAAAGCCTATAGCCATACCGATGGCAGCAAAGATACCAGCAAACTTGGCAATATCAAAAGGTTTCTTGACGGCCGATGGAGCAGCACCTGGAGCGGCAACAGCGGTGGTGGTGGCATCAGCCTTGGCTGTGAGATTCTCGAATGCAGCAGCCTCTTTCTCCTCTGCTGACTTGGTGAATTTCTCCTTGCACCAGCGTCCAAACTTGCGGTACGGCGACCAGAAAGCTTCACGCACACTGATGGGATTCTCCTTTACGTGAGTGATAACGGCGTCCCAGTCCTGGCCGCTGTTGTCATAGAAAACAGCATTCTTACCCACACGGATGTTATTGATATCACCCGAAGTAAGTACAGCCACAATGTTCATGGTCTCATTCTTGACACGAGAGGTGCATTTGCAGTAGATAAGGAACATGTCGCTGAGTTCGGAATTATCCATATGCTTTGCTACATCGGGACCCACTTTCAGGCAGAGGTCAAGACGACGGGAATCCACATAGAGCTGTCCGGCCTGGAACACTGCAGGGATGTCCTTGTTGTAGAAATCAACCATTGCCACATAGTTACGCAGCAGCGTGTAGAAATCACGGTAGAGATGCAGCAGGCGTTCCAGCGGTTTGATAACGTCGTGTTCGTTGGTGAGCTTCTCCTCATGTCCTTCGTTTATGTTCTTTGTTTCCTCATCCTTGGCGGCAACGTAATCGTCAATCTTTGCCACCACAGCGTTCCACTCATCCTCGGTAAGAGTGTCTTTGCCCGGATAATCAACATCTAAAACCAATTCCTTAACCTTGGCGAACTGACTCTGCCATGCAGGGTTGATACCCTCTTTGATGGGAAGCAGAGCATCGGCACGGGGTTTGCTGAGGGGATACTTCGATATCTCTTCGATATTGGTGGCGAAATTCTTTTCGCTAATTTCCGCCACCTTCTCAGCCGACACATCCAATGCAGTAGCGCAGTCGTCGTGGAACTGGATGAACTTGCAGCGGAGAAAATAGTCGGTCACCTTGTCGCGGATAGCATCGACAGCAGACACAGCATCGTCGCTGTTGGCGCCATAGGGACTGCTTTTGACAGATAAACTCTCAAGAGAAGATTCAAGATCTTTCGCGCAATTCTCATCGTAGTCTGCAAGAAACTCATTCAATTCGGGCAGAGTAATGGTTGTCTTTTCCAGGCCCATAATCTTCAAAAGCTCAGCGGCGCAGTCACGCATCTGAACACCTTCCTCATTGTCTGTGTTGAAATCAGCCAAGTCAATATAGTCGTGACCCTGAAGAATCATGTTCTTGTCCTTCACAACCGAGCAGAGCCAGTTGGCAGCTGTGATGACCTCCTCGGCACGTATTTTTCCATCGCGGTCAAAGTCAATCAAATCAAGGGTACGCTCATCCAATTCAAGACCTTTGACAGGGCAACTCAGAACCGTCCACAGCTTCTGGTCCAACTCTGCCAAATGAGCAATATCTTCTCCACTGGTAATACACACACGCTTGGTACCGCCCAGTGAGCAGTACTGCCACTTGTAATTACTCTTGTCCTTAGACAAATTAGTCTGTTTCTTTTCCATAGCAATATTATTACTTAATTACTTAAAATGCAAAGATACGACTTTTTCCGCACATAAAAGAATTATTTTGTTAAAATATAGTCACTGTGTTCCAAAACATCTAATACAAAAAAAAGAGGAGCCTCGTCTGAGACTCCTCTGTAGAAGATTGGCGGCGACCTACTTTTCCACGAACAAGCGCAGTATCATCGGCGATGCGGGGCTTAA
>CADAQX010000016.1 GCA_902790215.1 uncultured Bacteroidota bacterium
CAGCGTCGTCAACATCGAGCCCGGCTATGAAGCCGTCGTGCAGGGTATGGAGCATTGCCTTGTGGCCTTGCGCGACCACAGCCTGCTGGTGTGCCGCCTCGACGACGAGCAGAACATCAAGCACTGGATAGAACGCCTGTAGGCAACAATACCCCTATGAAGCAGGATTTTTTATACACCGTGTGTAAGAAATCCTGCTTTTTTGCGTCTTTATAGGTAAACATAACTTACTGCAATGAAAAAGACACCGCTCATCCTCCTGTTTGTCGCCTTGCTGCTGACGGCCTGCGACCCCGCTCACACTTCAGAGTTTGCCATCGACAACCGCACCGACCACGCTCTCACTATCCAGTCGCTCCAGCCTGTTGACACCGTCCGCAGCAACTATGCCATGCTCTATCCCCTCTCGGCACCGGCGCATACCGACAGTGTTGTAGATGTCCAAGGGGGTATTGGCACAGCCGACCTTGGAGAATTCGCCTATCTTATCCCTCAACGTTTTTATGGCGACAGTGTGCAAATCCGTTTCGACGACGGACGTGTACTCACTTTCTATCGCGACAGCGTCGGGGCCGATGCGCTGTACCGTATTAATGATGCCAATGCCCCTGCCTCGCTCTACCGCTACGAGGGGCGACCCAACCCCTCGGGACCTTTCAAAGGCTACATGCGTTATGGCAAGCTCACCCTCGTAGTCACCGACAGCCTGTATAACATGAGCAGCCCGCGTCCATGACCGATGACGAGTTCATAGCCCAGCTTTCGCAACACGAGCGTCTCCTGCACAGCATCAGTGTCACCTTCGCCCGCGGCGATGCCGAAGTAGAGAAGGACATCTATCAGGAGATACTCTACAACCTGTGGCGCACCCGCGACCGCTACAACGGGCAGTGCTCGATAAAGAACTGGCTCTACCGTGTGGGGTTGAACACCGCCATCAGCCTTTGGAGGCAGGAGAAGAAACGGGTGCAAACCACACCGATAACTCCCCTGATGGAAGAAACCGTCGCCGACGAGCCCTCGGCGCCCCTCTACGACGAACTCTACCGCCTCATTGACCTCCTGCCCAAAAACGACCAGGCGTTGGTGTTCCTCTACATCGACGGCGCCACCGAGGAGGAGATGGCCTCCGTTCTCGGCATTTCGCAAACCAACGTGGGTGTCCGCATCCACCGCGTGAAACAAAAACTATCCAAACTAAAATCCTAAGCGTTATGGAAGATATACTGGACCAACTGCGCGACAGCCGCCTTGTACAAACGCCGAAGTGGCAGCGCGAAATCAATATCAACGACCTCTCCGCCCACAACAAAGCCCACGCGGCCTACGACCACTTGCGTTGGCGGCTCAACTGGGGCTTGCCCGGCAGCATAGTGCTCATGCTTGTAGTGGCGGTGCTGGCTCCCTATTATGTCCACTCGCTGCCCTACTTTGTCTGCTACGCTGTAGTGCAGCTTATCACCATCGTGCGGGTGATGATAGCCGTGCAGATGTACATCGCCATCCGTCACCTCGACCCCACGCGTCCCGTGGCCGAAGTCAACGCCTATGCCGACCGCATGACACTCCTGCAGCGCTTCAACCACCACTATACCCTCTACATCAAGCTGCCTCTCACCATCTGCCTCGGTCCCCTTTTCGGTCCCCCGCTGGGTTTCGACTTTTTTTGCTACAAGTGGGTCCTCTACCTGTGGATTGTTCTCTGCGTTGTGCTGCTCTCGCTCAACGCCTGGGGCATCGTGCGCTCCTTCCGCAAGCTGGACGCCGCCATAGAAAACATCAAAAACAACAACTAATACCCTAAAAACCGTTTCCCACTTGTTTCGCACTTTTTAAATGTGACACAAGTGGGGAACAGCTGTATTATGACTGGGCGGGGAGAATGGCGGGAGGGGACGCTGGTTAGCGCACCTGCAGCACCTCACCGTGGTCGTTGACAATGGCGCGGTAGAACCAGTCGGGGTAGGGGGGCTGCTGCGGGAAACGCACCACACCCGTTGGGGTGGTCTCTATCTGCCCGTCTTTCACGTGCTTGATGTTGCCGTCGATATACTTGGTCAGCAGCAGCTGGTCCAGATCGGACCACTCATCCATCATGGTGCCGGCCAGTTGGCGGCTGAGGGCGGTGAGCTGCTGGGGGGTGGTGTTGGGGCTCAGTTTGTCCACGCGGGAGATGAAGTAGTTCTCACATTCCCTTTGCACGTTGCGCACATCCACAATCATGGAGTCGTAGCGCAGGTAGCAGAAGTTGCTCACGCGGTTGAAGAGCCAGAAGGCCGCTGTGGGCGAGTAGCGGCTCATGGAGCCGTTGCCCTCGCGGAAGCAGAGGGGAATGCTGTCGATGGCGCAGAACATGGGGCAGTAGCAGGTGCTGTAGGTGTCGTCAACGCCGAACCAGATGATGCCGCCCAAGTGGTTGGGGAGCCAGCTGCGGCATTGCGCCACAAAGCTGAAGCCGGTCTGCTGGGTGCTGATGGCACGCTCGTGGACGTATTCCTTGCCATCGACCTTGAAGTCCATGGGGCGCCAGCGGTAGGGGCAGTGGAAAGGACCTGCGCCCACGTCCTGGGTCATGTCCATGGGTGTGCCCTCGAAGTGGTCGCGCATCAGCTCCATCACGTCGTGGGTGGAAAGTTTCCGGTCGGGCTTAATCCACAGGGGGAGGCGTTCGGCCTTGGGGTTGCCCATGGCGTAGGCTTCGTAGCGCTGCATGCCTTGGGCTATGCGGTTGAAGAAGGCATAGACGCGAGCCTCGCAGGCGCGGAGGCCGGAGAAGGTAAGGGGGTTGTAGGTGTCGGCATAGCTGAAGTCGGCATCCTTGCCGCTGAACCAGCCGTTCTTGCGGGCAAAGGAGACAACATCGTGGCTATAGACGCACTCCACCTCGGGTTCGTTGATATAGTCGAGGTGCAGGCTGCTGATGGCGGGGTGCAGCCCTTTGCCGCGTGCTTTGCGCCAGCGAGCGGGTTCCTGCGGGAACTGGGTGATGCGGGCCTGGTTAGCGTGGGCGCTGACGTAGCCTTCAGGCACACGGCGCGCCACCCACACGGCGCCTTTCTCCTCGTGTCCCTTGCTGGTGATGTCGAAGAGCCATACCTCGTTGGGGTCTGCCAGCGAGAAGGTCTCGCCGCCGTCGGCATAGCCGTAGGTGGCCACGAGGTCGGCCATCACGCGGATGGCCTCGCGGCAGTTGCGGGCGCGCTGCAGGGCGAGATAGATGAGGTTGCCGTAGTCAATGCCCTCGGGGTTGCCCTTGCTGAGGGGTGCGATTCCGCCCCAGGTGGTCTCGCCCATGGCGAACTGGTGCTCGTTGATGAAACCTACTACGCGGTAGGTGAGCGGGGCTTGAGGGATGTCGATTTGGTGCTTGAGGCTGCCGTAGTTGTAAAGGCTGAGCATTTCGCCTGCGGGATGGGTGCCGCCGGGGTGGAAGCGCAGCTGTCCGTAGCGGGTGTGGCTGTCGGCGGCGTAAGTAATCATTGTGCTGCCGTCGGCAGTGGCCCCCCGACTGAGGAGGAAATTGGTGCAGGCGCGCCCTGTCGAGGGTGCGGTAGCAGCGAGCGAAAGCAGCAGAAGTGCAATAAGTGATTTCTTCATAATAGGGGTTTGTTTGGGTGTTTGAATTTGCAAAGATACAAAGAAAAATGAAATTTGAAGATTGAAAAATGAGAATTGCCATTTAATTCGTATCTTTGCATTGTGTTCGCACTATGGGCAGAGGGACTTTAAGATATGTGTAGGTGTTTTATAATGAGTGCGTCACACGATTATTTGTTTAAAAAAAGTATGCTATGGAATTAAAAGAATCGTTGAAAAATCTGGTGTTTGACAAAAACGACCTGAAGGGACAGGTCTATTATGCCACGAAAGATGCCTTTGAGCTGTTCCGCAAAACCACACATGAATTGATAGACCTGCTGAAAGAGCAAGCGCAGAAGGAGAACCGCAATGTATTGATTGGCTTCACCGACAGGGGTGACTTTGAATTCGAGGCCAGGTTTGCCAGCGATGTGTTGGTGTTTGTGATGCACACCAATGTGTTCGAGTTCTCGCGCGACCACCAGGTGATGAAGTCGCCGTATATCCGGGAGGACACCACCCGCTCGTACTGCGGTGTGATAAGGATATACAACTTCCTTGCCGATTCGTTCCTCTACCAGCGCGACCAAGACCTTGGATATATGATTGGCCGAGTGTTTGTTAACCGCGAAAACCACTACTTTATCGAGGGCAAGCGCGAGCTGGGAATGCTGTACAATAACTTCAATACCTCACTGATTAGCAATGAGTCAGTGCAAAGTATAGTGGAGTCGGCGATAGAATATACCACAAATTTTGATTTATTAACACCTCCTTATGACGAAGTGAAGATGGTTTCGGTGGGTGAGATGCGCAATAATTTCGATAAAAAATCACTGGCCACAGGTAAACGTTTAGGCTTTAGATTTCAGGCAGATACGGATTAATTACGCGTCTTGTCCACAGCAAATAGTGAAAAAATATTTTGCCAATCCAAAAAAAGTTAGTAATTTTGCACCCGCTTTTCTAAGGCAAATGGTCCGTTCGTCTAGTTGGCCTAGGACGTAAGATTTTCATTCTTAAAATCGCGGGTTCGAATCCCGCACGGACTACAAAAACAATAAAGAAAGTATAATAGACAATTATGGCACATCACATTTCTGCAAAGAAAAGAATTCGTTCCAACGAGAAGAAAAGAGTCGAGAACCGTTATTACGCCAAGACCATGCGCAATGCCCTGCGCGACTTCCGCGCCCTTGAGGACAAACAGGTCGCTACCGAGCGTCTGCCCAAGATGGTTTCCATCATCGACAAGCTCGCCAAGCGTTCCGTCATCCACAAGAACAAAGCCGCTAACCTGAAATCTAAACTTCAGAAGAAGGTCAACGCCATGTAATCGCGTCGCGACCGAAAGGGAGCAACGTATTATAATTGGTTCCACGAATATAAAAGCCGGTGCACATGCATCGGCTTTTTTGTGTTTGTCCTGTAGGACTGTCGGGAACCAGTATGGAAGTTTGGCCGACTTTTGGAAAGGTGCACTTCGCACTCGGACGAGGGTGGATGGGTTGAGAGTAAATTGTATGTCGGTATGGTCTTGGTGGTGTTTGGGCGATGGTCGGGGAGGGTGTTTCTCTGTATTGTGAAGAGTGTCAGGCTTGTTTCTTTGGGAAGAGCGGCTGTCGTACTGTTTTATGTGACGGGAATGCATGAATTTTTGAAAATAAGGGGTTGCTTAGGCTGTTTTGCAGGGGAGTATGGGGTGGTATTGGAGAAAAATATGGTTTTGTAATAATCAGATATACAGTATGAAGTGATATTTTATAAAAAAATATTTGTTTTTTGCTTGCTAATTCAGAAAAAAGTTGTACTTTTGCACCCGCATTTGAGAAAAAAAGAGAGGTCTTTTTCATGGTGAAAACGGTCCGGTAGTTCAGTTTGGTTAGAATACATGCCTGTCACGCATGGGGTCGCGAGTTCGAGTCTCGTCCGGACCGCCAAACGAAGAAGTCCTCAGAATTGAGGACTTCTTTTTTTTGCAGCAATACCCACCCGGGGCTGACCGGTTTTGACAGCAAGGAGGGGGATTTGTAAGCATGCAGGCTCACGCATCAGCAGCCTTGAAAACCGATGCAGAAAGATAATTGGCGAAAATAACTACGCTCTTGCTGCCTAACCGAAGTACAGTAGGTAGGGCTTAATCCCCGCAACAGTTGCGGGGACAAGACATCTCCCACCGACCCCGCCCGTCGGTCGGTGACCCGGAGGTGCTCGTGAGAACGGGATAGCCGGAGGCTTGCCTCGCTCCTCTGGTGAAGTTTTAGGGGCTAAGGTCTGCCTTGGGTTTCCTTGTCCAGAGCCGGCTCGAAAAGCAATCAGGGAATAAGCATGTAGAAAGCACATCTGTCACTTGTTTGGACGAGGGTTCGACTCCCTCCAGCTCCACAAAGAAAGACCGCAGAAAGGCGGTCTTTTTTTATGAGCTGGAGGGAGTCGGAAGCATGAGAAGAGGGGAGAAGTTGAGAGTGTTCCGCTCCTCGGCTCTTCGCCTCGCTCGCTGGCAGAACGGCCACCGGCGGTTCCTTTCTTCTCCAGCTCCACAAAATAAGCGAGGACTGTTTAGACGGTTCTCTCTTTTTTGTGGGGCTGGAGGGCGCCGGAAGCACAAGAAAACTTAGTGGTGTGATCTGTCGTCGATGCAACCATCAAGCGTCGTCATTTATTCGATCGTTATTCGCTCGTTTTCCCTTTTGTTTCCGTTTCAGAAGGGGAAAAACGAGGGAAACATATCGGAAAACGATAAGATAAAGAACGACGCAACACCGAGTCCTGAAGGCGCACAGAGGAATGTTGGGAACAAATATGCGACACTATCGGAACGCTGAGGAACGTTGACGCAAGGTGGCGTAATCCTTCACAGAATAAAAAGTAACTTCCGCGCGAAGCGGCACGCGCCTCACTGAAGTTTATATCCTTTCACGCTTCTTCAAGTCTCTTTATGCCATATCAGCATTTCTATTGGCGCAGGAGAAGTATAAAGTTGAAAGCTTTCTGCCGCATCTGGATAATTTTCAATTTTTTATCTTTCAATATTCAAACTATTTCGTATCTTTGCAGGGTGGATATGGCACAGCCGCAAGGGGGAATTGCTGGTCAATTCCTTGATAGACAGTCAAGTGCTGTACCATGTTTTTTAGATAATATTATAATAATCACTAAAAAAAGACAATATGAAGTTAAAAGTACGCTTTTTATTGATGGCGGCGGTTATGGTTATACTGCCGTCAGCAGTTTGGGCGCAGGCAAAACCCTGTGACCCTATCTATGGTCTGCCCTGGTGGGAGGACTTCCAGGCTTACCCGCACAACACCACTCCGCCCACGGAGCCGGCCTGCTGGCATTTCCAGGGTACCAATGAGCCTTCTATCGGTTCGTACAATATCCATAACGGGTACCTTACCTGTGTCCTCGACCTGTACAGCACGGGCGAGACATGGGCAGTGCTGCAGAATCCTTTTGACACCACGCTGACCATCAACCACATGCAGGTGACGTTCAGTGCGGGTAAATCGCGCAACGACGCCTCGCTGAACTCCGATTTGATTATCGGCATCTGCAAGAACCCGACAAATCCGGTGGGCAATTTCACGCCGTTAGACACGGTGCTGGCCATCCCGTATTGCTCTCCCGACACCATGGCCCGCTTTACTGTCGATTTCTCCGGCTATAACGACACCGGCCGTTATTTCTGTTTCCTGACCAAGCCCCTCCTGTCGAGCGGCATCAATTTCCTGGCCATCGACAGCATCTTGTTCGATTTCAATGACCACTGCATGGTTCCCCAGGGTCTTCATGTCGGTTTTGTAACAGATATGTCGGCCACGTTCAGATGGCATCAGTATCACAGCGGGCATGCCCAGCTGGAGTACAAGCGTGTCTCGGACACGGCATGGGTTACCAACGATGTGACAGGGTGCTCCCATACATTCAGCGGCGTTTTCTCGCCCAATACACCCTATATGGCCCGTCTGCGCCAGGACTGCACGCTGGCTTCCAACGGATGGTCTGACTGGAGCGACACGGTTTATTTCACCACTGACACGGTGCGCTGCCGTATGCCGCAGGATTTGACGATTACCGATATTGCCAATACGACCGCCTCGTTCCACTGGACCTCGGGCGGCACTGCCACCCAGTGGGAGTTGCATGTGTTCAACAGCGCCTACGACCGCACGTTCACTGCCACAACCAACAGCTACACGGTCACGGGTCTTACGCATGGCACCAACTACCGTGTAACGGTGCGTTCCATGTGCGACGCTTCCAATGCCTCTGAATGGACGGACACCATCATGATTACTACGAGCCAGTGCTACCCCGTGTCGAATGTAAGGGCAACGCCTACGATGCACGAGGCTGTCATTACATGGGCAGAGGGTACCAATTCCACCGGCGAATGGGAGGTGGTTTATGGCCTTCCGGGCTTTACCGAAGGGACAGAGCTGGGTTCACAGGTTGTCACCGGCACCCCGCAGGCAACCCTTTCCGGCCTGGATTCGGCTACGACATATGTAGCCAAAGTGCGCACCCTGTGTGAGGATGGCCGCTACAGCGAGTATATGACGGTTACCTTCACCACTCAGGGCGGGAGCCAGCAGGGCATAGCAGATGCTGAAGGCATCGCCGTGGCCGTGTACCCCAACCCCGCCGCCACCTCTACCACGGTTGCCGTGAAAGGTGCCGAGGGTCGCGTCAATGTGGCCATCATAGCTCTCGACGGCCGCATACTGCAGACCTATGTCAAGGACTGCCCCACCGACTGCGAGATGGTTCTCGATGTCGAGGGCTTGGCCAAGGGCGCCTATCTGATACGCATCTACAACGACCGTATCAACACAGTCCGTAAGTTCAATGTCGCGGAGAACCTCCGCTGGTAATCAAAAAAACATAACAGCTATGAAACATTTATTGAAAATCGCCGCTTTGATTGCGGTTGTCATACTGCCTTTTGCTTCACGGGCACAGTCTTACCAGTCGGTTCCCTATTCCACCGGTTTCGAGGGATTGAGCACAGGCAGCCAGCCCACAGGATGGGTGGTGTACCAGACGGGTACGAATATTGATGTGACCTTCCCCTGCGCCTACAACTATTCGGGTAATGCCCGTAACGGCAATGTGTATTATGAGTTTGAGTTCAGCTCCAGTTCTGCCACCCGCTATGAGCAGGTGGCCACCTGCGAGTTTGCCAACCCCAGCAGCCTGATGGTGGATTTCTATGCTTCCACCATTGCCTCGTATGCACCCACACTGTTTGAAGTGGGCGTGATGGAGGACAGTGTATTTGTCCCCGTGGACACGGTGACGCTGACCAATGCCTCCTCTTTCAGCTCGTCGGCTTACTATCACTACCGAGTCTATCTGGTGGAATATACAGGCGACGGTCACCGCATTGCTTTCCGCGCTACAAGAAGCACCTCGGGACAGATGACCCTGTTCCTTGACGACCTGACCATTTCGACTGCCCCCACCTGCGCCTATATGCCCGGCACACCGAGTGCCACAGTCGATTCCAACAGCGCAACCCTTACGTGGAGTGCTCCCTCAGTATCGATGGGCTATATGCTATACCTGAACAATGACAGCACCTGGTATTTCTCCAGCACCAACAGCTACACCTTCACGGGACTGAACCCCAACACTGCCTATAGCGGCTACCTGTACAACACCTGCGACGGCAGCGACACCAGCGAGGCTGTCCCCTTCAGCTTCCGCACCGCCTGCGGCATGCCGGTGCTGCCTATGGTGGAAGACTTTGAGTTGGGCGGCACATTCCCTCCCTGCTGGAACATCACCGAGACCAGCGGCAGCTCGCCCAGTGCCTATAGCGGCTATGGACACACAGGCTCCTATTGCCTGCGCATGTACAGCTACAACAACCCCCTGTCGGTGGCAACACCTCTGATATATACCGACCTGAACCTGCTGCAGCTGAAGTTCTGGGCCAGGAAGTCCTCTTCCTCCTATGGCACCTCCTTGGCTGTGGGATACACTACCAGTCTCGACTCGATAGCCAACGCCACGTATGTGGACACCATCAACCTCGGCACCAATTACGAGGAATATCTCTACCAATTTGAGAATGCCCCCGCCGCGCACGGGTACATTATTCTCAGGAAGACGACATTCTCCAGTGACTATGGCTCGATATACATCGACGATATAGAGATAGGGCTGGCTCCCACCTGCCTCTATATGCCCGGCACCCCGGCGGTGGCGACGATAGACTCGAACAATGCCACCCTCCGCTGGACGGCCGCTTCCACCGGCAGCTACTATGCCCTCTACCTTGAGCAGGACAGCACTTGGCACAATGCCTATGTCACCACATATACTTTCACCGGTCTCAACGCCAACACCTATTATAGTGGCAGACTCTACAACATCTGTGCTGCCGGCGACACCAGTAACTGCACCTATTTCAGTTTCCGCACCAACTGCGGCACCACGGTACTCCCGCTGGTGGAGAATTTCGACACCTACGGCAGCGAGTTCCCCAGCTGCTGGCGCATCCTTGAGATGAGCGGAACCTATCCCTCCATCTCCACTTCGGCAGGGCGTAGCGGCTATGGCGTGTATATCTACGCCTACAACAACGGAGTCAACTGCTCCTTTGCATCGCCCCGCATCGAGCAGCCCATCAACACTGTCGAGACCAAATTCTGGGGTCGCGGCACCAGCACCTCCTACTACACCCATACCGTGATGGTGGGATATGTGACCAACCTCGACTCGATAGCCCATGCCGTATGGGTCGACACAATGACCATGACGGAATCGTGGCAGGAATATACGGTGTCGTTTGCCAACCTGAACACGACCGACACAGGCTATATCGTCTATCGACGTCTGGGCGGCAACTATGGCTACACCTATATCGACGACATCACCATCCGCGAGGTGAGCAGCTGCGGCATCCCGCAGGCTCTTCACGTAACAGGTACTGCCTCGGGTCAGATGAGCCTTGCATGGCAAGACAGCCTGGCCAGCAGTTGGGAGGTGGTGTATGGCGCTACGGGAATAGATCCCGACACGGTTGTGACCAATACGGTTATCGCCAATGCCGACACAGTGACGGTAACGGGTCTTGACAACAATACCACCTACGACTTCTATGTCCGCGCCATCTGCGGTGGTATGAACAGCTACTGGCAGGGTCCCGTCACCGCACGTCCCAACCTGCATGTGATGCGTACTAACCAGACCGACACAGTCTATATGTGCGGCGGTTCTATCTGCGACGACGGCGGTCTGGATGGCAACTACACTTATGACCAGACCTCCACGGTGATAGTATATCCCACCGACAACACACAGACCGTTGTCATCTCGGGTAGCTACAACACCTATTCTTCCTCTTCGTCCACGTATGGCGAACTTATCATCTATGAGGGTGTGGGTACCAGTGGTCGTGTGCTCGGCTCCTTCTATGGCACCGACACATTCCGCGTCGCCTCGTTGGAAGGCGCTGCAACCATCCGCTTTGCCGCTTCCGGCTATAGCGACTACTACACCGCTTCCGGCTATCTGCTCAATGTAAGCTGCGAGCCGCTGGCTTCCTGCAATCCTCCGTATGATGTCGAGGTGAGCAACGTTACCGGTTCCTCAGCCATTGTCAGCTGGGACTACGGCACCGCAATCACTCCGCAGAGCTTCACCGTCACGGTGCTCGACACCGCTGCTTCTTCCAGCATGATCTACACGGTGCCCGACACCGTCCGTTCCTATCAGATAAGCGGCTTGTCGCAGACAACCACCTACTATGTCACCGTTACTGCCAATTGCAGCAGCAGCGATGCCAGCAATCCCGTGGGTACCTACTTCACCACCACATGCTACGTGGGCGGCAATATCCAGATAGGCGACGGCACAGCCACTGCCACCAGCTACCCCATCAACTCCTATTACAACTACACCATCTGCCAGATTCTTTATGACAACAATGATGTGGCTGCACTTACCGACACCATCTTTGGAGTCAAACTCTATCAGGTTTCCGGTCCCAACACCACGCGCAATGTCACCATCTATCTCGACACCACCAGCCGTGCCTCGCTCAACGGCAACAGTGACTATGTGGTAATGGACAGCTCCAAGATTGTCTATACAGGTTCACCCACCTTCCATGATGGCTGGAACACGTTCACCTTCACCACTCCTTGGGTGCGTCCCTCTATGACAAACAACTTGGTCCTCACCTTCGACGACAACACCGGCAGCTGGTCAAGCACAACCACCTGGCAGGCCACCGGCAACCAGTCAGGTTCCACAATCTATGCCTATGGCGACGGTACCAACTACGACCCCAGTTCCACCAGCATCTCCTTCACCACCACTTCTACCCGTCCCAACGTGGTCTTTGTGGCTCCCTGTGGCGATGCCTCCTGTGTGCCTCCCAGCGTCGTTGTTGGCGGCGTTACTTCCTCCTCTGTCACCCTCAACTGGGTGCCCGGCCTCACTGAGACGGGTTGGACAGTGGAATATAAACTTGCCTCCGACACCGCTTGGACAGTGGCCGTAGCCAACACCATCGCCCAGACCTATACGGTTACAGGTCTCTATGCCAACAGCCTCTACTCCTTCCGGGTGGGCAGCCTGTGCAGCGGCAGCACCAATGTTCCTTATTCCTATGCCTCTGCCCGTACCGCATGCGCGGTGATGAGCCGCAGCTCCCTGCCTCTCACTGAGGACTTCGAGTCATACAACACTGGCGAAGTGCCCAACTGCTGGCAGGCCCCGATGACCGGCACCAGCAGCTCCGGCATCTTCCCCGCCTGCTACAACTATTCCTACAACGCCCATGGCGGCAATGTGTATTTCGAGATGGAAAGCTCTTCCACACAAGACGAGATATTCACGCTTCCCGCCATCGACACCATCGACGGTCTCGAGGTCAACTTCTATGCCGCAGGCTATAGCTACAATGCCCCCACGGCCTTTGAGGTGGGTGTATGGGAAGACTCAGTGTTTGTAACCCTCGACACTCTCAATCTCGATTTCTCCGGCTACTATGTTTATCATCCCTACTATGTGCGCATCAACTATAGCGGCAATGGCAACCGCATTGCCTTCCGTGCCACAGGCAGCAACTACACCGTCTTCCTCGACGATTTCAACATCTATGTGCCCAACCCCTGCGACTCGGTCACCAATGTTGTGTTTGACTCCATCGGCATGTCACGTCTTGCTGTCAGCTGGACCGATACCGCTGCCCGCGGCAGCTATGTGGTCAAGATTGGCACCGCCAACAATCCGGCTGCTGCCATAGCCACCTACACCACTACCAATACCCACTACTCCTTCACTGGCCTCACGGCTCTCACCAACTACTATGTATGGGTGTATGCCAACTGCTCCGGAGCCCTCAGCGACCCCGTCATGGCTATGTCCACGACCCTTGGCGCCGACCCGCATTTCCTGCCTTATTACAACGACTTTGAGGACTCCACCAACAGCTTCTCCGTCTACCAGCGTTCCGGCTCCAACACTTGGTATACCGGCACAGCAGTCAACTACAGCGGCACACATGCCATGTATGTCACCAGCGACAACGGTGTGACCAACGACTACGACAACACCGTGCAGTCCATCTCCTTTGCCATGACTTATCTGCAGATACCCTACGACAGCTCCTATGCCATCAGCTACGACTGGCGTTGTCAGGGCGAGGGCAGCTACGACCTCATGCGTGTGGCACTCGTTCCCGAGGAGTATGACTTCACCACCTCCTTCACCGCTATCAACCGCTACAGCAACACTTTGCCCACAGGCTGGATTGCCCTCGACGGCGGCAAGCGCAACCTCCGCAACACTTGGCAGCACGACGACAACTCTGTCCGTTTGACTGCCGGCAACTACTACCTGACTGTTGTATGGGTCAACGATGGCCGCTTTGGCACCAACCCCTCTGCCGCCATCGACAATATCTCCTTCACACTGCTTACCTGCCCGGCTCCCGAGAATCTTGTGGCTACCTCCAACTCTTCCACCACCATCGATGTGGACTGGTCCGACGGGGCTGCCTCCTCGTGGATAGTGGAGTATGGAGTCAGCGGCTTCACCGCTGGTATGGGTACCACACGCACGGTGACTGTCAGCAATGCCACCCTCACCGGACTGGCTCCCACCACTGCCTACGACATCTATGTCCGTCCTATCTGCAGCGCCACTGACACCGGCTTTAGAGCCATGACCACCTGCACCACCTCATGCGATAGTATCATCACCGAATTTCCGTGGGTGGAAGACTTCGAGAACGGCATTGCCTGCTGGAGTCAGTTCCAGTCGCGCGGCACTGTCGAATGGACCACTGGTCGCGGCGGTAACGCCTATGGTGGAATGACGGGTGCCGCTACCGGCGAATACAATGCACGCTTCACCTGCAACAGCTACAATGGCTACACCACCTATCTCATTACCCCGATGCTCGACATTGAGAGCAGCGACGAGGTCATGATGACCTTCTACCATGCCCAGCCTGCATGGGGTACCGACCAGGATACCCTCGCCGTGCTTTACCGCACCAGCCCGAGCTCCTCTTGGCAGTACGTCGCTTCTTGGAGCAACAGCATTACTGCTTGGCAGCTCGATACCGTCATGCTCCCCAATGCCTCATCCACCTATCAGGTGGCCTTTATGGCACACTCCGGCTTCGGTCTGGGCATCTTGCTCGACAGCATTGTGGTCTACGGTTCTGAGTCCTGCACACGTCCCACCTTTGCCAATATCAACGTGGGAGCAACTACCGTTGCCGCCACCTGGACCAGCCCGGCCAGCAGTTTCGATGTGGCTGTGAAACCCGCCAACTCCAATGTATGGCCCGAAGCCACCCACATCACCGACCACAACTACACCTTCACCGGACTGGAGCCCAACACGACCTACAATTTCCGAGTGCGCAGTATCTGCAGCGACACCTCGCTCTCATTCTGGACTACAGGCAACTGTGTGACCGACTCGCTGGAATGCTACGTGCCTGAAAACCTCACCATTGCCGAGACCGATTTCCAAAGTGTTACTCTCTCGTGGAATCCCGACCTCACCTACCATGCAGTAGCTTATGTGGTGAACATCTTCAACTCTGCCATCAGTGGTTACGACACCGTCTATAGCAACAATGTCACCATTACTGGCCTCAACCCCAACATGAACTACAATGTCAGGGTGCGTGCCATGTGCTCCGCCACCACCTACAGCGACTGGGGCGAGACCCTCGCCTTTACCACCAACGCCTGTCAGCCTGTTGCCGATGTGGCGGTCAACAACGTCACTGCCACCTCCGCTACCGTCACTTGGACACCCCAGGGCGATGCTGACTCATGGGTGGTTTCTTATGGCTATACCGGCTACACACAGGGACAGGGCACCGACATCGTGGTCAACACACCCTCTTATGTCATCAACGGCCTGTATCCGGAAGTCTCCTACGATGTCTATGTGCGCACAGCCTGCTCTGACGAGGTCTTCAGTAACTGGTCTGCCGTGCAGAGCTTCACCACAACGTCACAGGAGGGCATCACCACTGTCGAGGGCGATGTAGTCTGCACCATCTATCCCAACCCCGCCAACGATGCCACAACCATCAGTATCAGCGGTACCAACGGAACGGTACGCATCACGGTGATTGACATGAACGGACGTACTGTGGCTTCCGACGAGATGAATTGCTCCGGCGACTGCACCAAGCAGATGTCCGTCAGCAACCTCGCCCAGGGTGCCTACTATGTGCGTGTTGTGGCCGACAACGTCAACATGGTGAGAAAACTGATAGTAAAATAATCTTTAGGAACTTCTGGGGTTTTCCATAATCTCAAATGTTTCCAATGAAATTGACAGGGGCGGTGCATCTCACCGCCCCTGTTGTTTATAAACCCCAATCGGTCATTAGGCCGACTTGTATAACATGGGTGAGGGCAAAAAGAAAAGCCCAGCGTAGCAAGGCTTTTCTTGGATATCAAATATGTCTATAAAGTTCCGTGGTTGTTACGAGCACTTTGACCATCCGCAGTTGGGGCAGCTCTTGCAGCCGCCGGTGTAGATGATCTTGGCGCCGCAGTCGGGGCAGGTTTCGCCGGTCTCGGTGCCGTCCTTGATGTAGCGTTTCAGCGCACGGGCCACACCGTTGGACCAGGTGGTGATGCTGTCCACGTCGAAGTTCAGCTTGCCGATAAGTTCCACCACATTGGGGATGGGCATTCCGTGGCGCAGGATGCCGCTGATGAGCTTGGCGTAGTTCCAGTACTCTTTCTTGAACATGCGCGAGAGGCCGCCGATGGTGACGGGGTAGCCGTCCTGGTCGAGGAACTGGAAGTCGTAGCGGGCGTGTTCGTCGCCTTTCTCTTTGACGCGGATGACCCATCCTTTCTCCACCCACTTGGGCAGCACGAAGTTCTCGGCGCGGCCGGTGAAGATTTCGTAGGGTCGGTGTTCGTACATGCCTACGACGGCAATCCAGTCCTCTTTGTCGTTCTTGAAGCGGACGACCTCGGCCTCCAGTTTCTTGGGGCGTTTGGGGGCTTTGCTCTCGATGAACTCATTGCAGTTCTTGTTCTCGCTCTTCGAGACCAGCACACCGTGGCGCGAGCCGTCGCGGTAGATGGTGCAGCCCTTGCATCCCGATTCCCATGCCGTCTGATAGATTGTGCTTACTATTTCCTCCGAAGTCTCCTTCGGGATGTTGACGGTGACGCTGATGGAATGGTCCACCCATTTCTGGATGGCGCCCTGCATCTTGACTTTGTTCACCCAGTCGATGTCGGCCGAGGTGGCTTTGTAGTAGGGCGATTGGGCGATGAGGCTGTCAATCTCCTTGTCCTCCATTTTGTCGATTTGCTCCATGGTGTAGCCTTTCAGCTTGAGCCAGTCGATAAACTTGGGGTGCAAGACGTTGTATTCTTCAAAGTAGTCGCCGTTCTCGTCTTTGACCACTTTGTGCTTGGAGGTGTCTTTGTCGTTGGGGTTGATTTTCTTGCGGCGCTTGTAGCTGACGAGGAAGACGGGCTCGATGCCGGAGGTTGTCTGGGTGCAGATGCTCACGGTGCCGGTGGGGGCGATGGTGAGGAGTGCGATGTTGCGGCGGCCGTTCTGTATCATCTCTGCATACATCTTGGGGTCGGCCTCGGCCAGGCGCATGATGAAGGGGTTGAGTTTTTCGCGGTTGGCGTCGTAGAGCGGGAAACTGCCGCGCTCCTTGGCCATAGTGACCGAGGAGCCGTAGGCGGCGCAGGCCAGGGTGCGCTGCACCTTGACAGCAAAGTCGGTGGCTTCGTCGGTGCCATAGCGCAGGTTCATGCCGGCCAGCATGTCGCCCTCGGCGGTGATGCCGAGACCGGTGCGGCGGCCTTCGAGGCACTTCATCTTGATGTTCAGCCACAGGTTGCGCTCCACGCTCTTGATGTCGTCGCTTTCAGGGTCGGCGTCAATCTTGGCAAGTATCTTGTTCACCTTCTCCAACTCGAGGTCGATGAGGTCGTCCATCAGTCGCTGGGCTTTGGTGATGTGGTCGCGGAAAAGGTCGAAGTCGAATTCTGCCTCGGGGGTGAAAGGGTTCTTCACATAGCTGAAGAGGTTGACGGCTATCAGGCGGCAGCTGTCGTAGGGGCAGAGGGGTATCTCACCGCACGGGTTGGTGGAGACGGTGCGGTAGCCAAAGTCAGCGTAGCAGTCGGGCACGCTCTCGCGCAGGATGGTGTCCCAGAAGAGCACACCGGGTTCTGCCGAAGCCCAGGCGTTGTGGATAATCTTGTTCCAAAGCTTGCGGGCGTCAATCTCCTGCCGCACGGTGGGGTTGGGGCTATCGACGGGGTATTGCTGCACGAAGGGTTTGCCGTCGCGCACGCATTCCATGAACTCGTCGGTGACTTTGACCGACACATTGGCGCCGGTTATCTTGCCCTGCTCCAGCTTGGCGTCGATAAACTGCTCGGCGTTGGGGTGTTTGATGCTGATGCTGAGCATCAGGGCACCGCGACGGCCGCCTTGCGCCACCTCGCGGGTGGTGTTGCTGTAGCGCTCCATGAAGGGGACGATGCCCGTGGAGGTCAGCGCGCTGTTCTTCACCGGGCTGCCCGCCGGGCGGATGTGGGTGAGGTCGTGGCCCACGCCGCCGCGCCGCTTCATGAGCTGCACCTGCTCCTGGTCAATCTTCATGATGCCGCCGTAGGAGTCGCTGGCCCCGCTGTTGCCAATGACAAAGCAGTTGGAGAGCGACACCACCTGGAAGTTGTTGCCGATGCCAGACATGGGGCTTCCCTGCGGGATGATATACTTGAAGTCTTTCAGCAGTCCATAGATGGTCTCCTCCGACATGGGGTTGGGGTAGTTGCGCTCGATGCGGGCAAACTCCGAGGCCAGCCGGTGGTGCATCATATCGGGGTTCAGTTCATAGATTTTGTCCTCGTCGCGCAGGGCGTATTTGTTCATCCACACGTTGGCTGCGAGCTCGTCGCCTCCAAAGTACTCAATGGATGACTTCATAATATCCTCAGGCATATACTGGGTATAGGTCTTTGGCTTAAGGTGCTGAGTATCATTACCAAAATCTAAAAACATGTCGGACTGCATGGGTGCTTTTCTTTTTAAGTTTGACAATAACAAATAATTACTGCGATGTCGCATTTTTTTTTCAGACCGCTAAAGTACACAATACTTTTATAATAACGGGAAATGAGTTATCAACACCTTATCCGCAGAAGATATTATTGAATTGTGGCACAATGGTTAATACGATAATAACGCGATGGTGTTAAAAAAGTGTGACGGGAAAACTGCTCGATTGGAAAAAGATGGGTATCTTTGCACCGTCTAAATGCAAAGGGATATGATATATAGAACAGTGTTTTTACTTGCTGCGCTGGCGGCTTTGGTGCTGTCGGTTGCGTGTAATAATAAAGCCGCGAAGGGTACTGAAGAGGTTTTTGCCGAAGCGGAAAAACCGGACGACTATGTCAAGTGGGATAGTCAATATTGGGACAGCACGAACCATTATCTCCTATTGGTGAAATGGATTGGCGACACGATGATACGGTTCGACTACCGGGTGATTGATTCGTTGGGGAACTATCGGTATGTCGGTGATACGGCGGTGAACAAATACGGCTGGTTGGCCTGTGAGTTTATAGAGAGTGGCGACAACAGCCTCATCCCGGCTGACGAATACTTATGGGAGGACAGCGTTTCATACGGCGTCCGGTTTGAAAAAGACTCTTACACAGATACGACGTACCGGGGAAGCGTTTCCCTCGGCATCCGCATCGGGCTGAACGACGCCCGCCGTGCAATAGTGCGGTCGGACAGCAGGCGATGGAACTCGCCGATGCTGCATCATGTCGAGCCAGAGTACCCGTAGCCTGCCGCTTCATAATGTCGCAAGAGCGACACACCGAAAAAAAGATGGAAAAGTTGTTATTTCAAAAATAATTGCTATCTTTGCAATTGGCATTAATTTAATGACAATTACATTAATACTTGTTATATGAGATTTTACGACAGGGAAAAAGAGCAGGAAACACTGCTCAATAATTGGAATCAATCCGCTGAACGTGGGCGGCTTACCGTGCTTATTGGACGGCGGCGTATCGGCAAGACCACCCTGCTGACACGAAGCGCCGATGGGTACAACAGCCACCAGCCGATACTCTATCTATACGTCTCAAAAGACAATGAGAGGGTGTTGACAGGCAAATTCCAAGAAACAACTGAGCGGCTTCTTGGTCTGAAAATCTATGGCAAGATTGAAACCTTTGCCCAATTCTTTGAGCAACTGTTGCTCTATGGGCAACAACACCATTTTACGCTTGTGTTTGACGAATTCCAGAATTTCCTGAAAGCAAATCCAGCCATTCCGAGCCATATTCAGGAACTGTGGGACCGCTATCACGAACAGTCAAAGGTCAACATGATAGCCTGTGGCAGCATCTACAGCATGATGCACAAACTATTTGACAACGAAGACGAACCCCTATATGGCCGTCAAGACTGCTGGATAGTCATGCATCCCTTCCGTATCAGTGTGTTGAAACAGATTCTCGGCGACCACAACCCCCAGTATTCCCACGAAGACCTACTCTGCCTTTACGCATTGACTGGTGGCGTTGCCAAATATGTAGCGTGGCTCATGGATGGCGGGGCTACCACCAAGACCCAGATGCTACGGTGGGCCACCCAATCGGGTTCCCCCTACCTCTCCGAAGGGTCGGAACTCATCATGTCCGAGTTTGGCAAAGACTATAGCAACTACCTCAGTATCCTCCAGTTGATAGCTTCTGGCTTGACCACTCAGAGCGAGATAGACAGTGTCATCGGAAAAAACACCGGAGCCTATCTTGACAACCTGGAACACGACTACAACTATATCCATCGCAAACAGCCCCTGTTCAGCAAACCGGGTGGCCGAAACCTGCGTTGGCAGATAGACGACTGCTTCCTTCGGTTTTGGTTCCGTTTCATCCTGCGCAACCAGGCACTTGTCGAGATGGAGCGCAACGACCTGCTGTTGGAAATTGTCGAGCGAAACTATGAACAATATTCCGGCATGGTGCTCGAGCAGTATTTCCGGCAGAAATGGATGGAGGAAGAGCGTGTCACAATAGTGGGCAACTATTGGGATCGCAAAGGTGAAAACGAGATAGACATGATTGCCCTTAACGACATCGATAAAACTGCAACAGTGGCGGAAATCAAGCGCAACCCCAGGAAGTACAATCCCGCCGAGCTGACGAATAAAGTGGTCGTATTGAACAGCCACCTGGCAAATTATCATGTCACCCAGAGAGGCCTCTCATTGGATGATATGTGAAGAAACAGCCCGGTGGACAGTTTCGATAGCGCAGCGGTGAAAAGAACGCTTGCTGCTTCGCGCGGAATATACTTTTTATTCTGTGAAGGATTACTCTACCTTTCGCCATCTTACTCCACTGTTCCGATAGTATCGCATATTTGTCCCCAACGTTCCTCTATGCGCCTTCCGGACTCGATGTTGCGTCGTCCCTTATCATATCGTTTTCCGATAAGTTTCCCTCATTTTTCCCTTTCTGAAACGGAAAACGAGTGGAAAACGATCGAATAACGATCGAATAAATGACGATGCTTGATGGTTCCTTGGACGTGCAACAGGGAAGGCACAACGTGTAATTTATCTCGAATGCGAGGAGTCATCACAGTGGTAAAATAAGGAAGTTTGATGAAGCGTTTTTGTGCTAATAGGGAATTATTTCGTATCTTTGCAATTGCTTTTGAAAGAACAGACGAATTTGGTGTAAATAGAATTGAAAGAATAGTTGATTCACCGCGCAGATAGATTGCGCGGAGCCTTTGTACTGTCAAATTCGTTGCCCATATACAATGACCTTAGAAGGCTGATACAATCAATAAGATCTTGGAAAAGTACAATAATCTTGAAATGATGCAATATTTATTGTTGCAATAATCTTGAAAAGTTGTATCTTTGCATTCGCAATAATCTTGAAATAATGGAATGTTTTTCTATGAAACGAAAGATTTACAACAAGTTATTAGAATGGAAGCAGCAACGCAACGGCACAACAGCTGTGCTGATTGAGGGTGCTCGGCGTATTGGCAAAAGCTACATCGTGGAGGAGTTTGCTCGCAACGAGTACGATTCGTATATTTTCATCGACTTCAACAAGGCTGACAAGGTGGTGGCCACCTGGTTCGACACCCTGCTGGATGACCTCGACACCCTGCTGATGAACCTCCAGATACATTATGGCACTCGGCTCACACCAGGCAAATCTGTCATTGTATTCGACGAGGTGCAGCTCTGTCCGCGCGCCCGTGCCGCCATCAAATACCTGGTGGCCGACGGCCGGTTTCACTATATCGAAACGGGGTCGCTCGTCAGCATTAAGAAAAATGTACGCAACATCGTGATACCCTCCGAAGAAGAGGCGCTGCCTATGTACCCTATGGATTTCGAGGAGTTCCTTTGGGCGTTGGACAACGACATGCTGATGCCCTATATCAGCCAATGCTACGAAAAACGACAGCCACTCGGCGCACTCCACCGCAAAGCATTCGAATACTTCCGCACCTATATGATTGTGGGCGGTATGCCACAAGCTGTTCAAGCCTTTGTTCAGTCGAAGGATTTCGATCAGGTAGATCGTGTGAAACGCGGTATCCTCCAAGTCTATGCCAACGACATCTCTAAATACGCCGCTGGTATGGAGCACAAGGTGAAAAGCATCTTCGACCAAATACCTGCACAACTGCAGAAACATGAGAAAAAATTCCGTCTGTCCGCGCTGGAACCTGGCGCGGCCTACCGCGACTACGACGATGCCTTCTTCTGGCTCTCCGATGCCGGCATCGTGAATATTTGCTACAACTGCACCGCACCCAATGTGGGGTTGCGCCTCAACATGGAACGCAACACCCTCAAATGCTATATGGCCGACACTGGTTTGCTCATCTCCCATGCTTTCGACGAAAACGGTAAGGTTCCCGTGGAACTCTACCAGAAACTGCTTCTCAACAAGCTGGAAGTGAACCAGGGTATGATTGTGGAGAATATCGTGGCGCAAATGCTCGCCACAAACAACCACAAACTTTATTTCTACAGCAACTCCAGTCGCGACAACGCC
The DNA here is from genome assembly GCA_902790215.1 of uncultured Bacteroidota bacterium. Taxonomy (GTDB): domain Bacteria; phylum Bacteroidota; class Bacteroidia; order Bacteroidales; family P3; genus Colimorpha. The sequence continues at coordinate 22,179 of CADAQX010000016.1, forward strand.
AGCGACCGTATGGAGATAGACTTCCTTACAGCCAAAAGCAAGCTCACCACCCGACACAATATCACGCCCATCGAAGTGAAGTCGTCGCAACGCTATACCCTTTCCTCCTTGCGTAAATGTGTGGAGAATTTTGGAGAATACCTCGCCACTCCTGTCGTATTACATGGAGCCGACTTGAAGGAGGAAAACAGCATACTTTTTCTCCCGCTATATATGGCAACATTGTTATAAATTGTTAAAATAAGTAAAGGCAAGACAGCTATAGGTATCATCAACAAAAAAAACTCCGCGCAAACTGGTACACGGCTATATCAGGCTGGTACAAATAAGGAAGTTCCAGAAGTGAATATTGGGAAAATAAGGAAGTTTGATATAATTGTGCAGATAAGGAATTATTTCGTATCTTTGCAACTGCTTTTGAAAGAATGGATATGAAAAAAGAATAGAGAGAATAGTTGACTCACCGCGCAGAAAGATTGCGCGTGATGTTTGTACTTTTGCAGTCGAAAAAAAACAGAATATTATGCCCGCTAATAAGAATGCTGTAACACGATATTACATACTGGACAGGTTGCTGGGCAACCGCTATCATAACTACTCTTCCAAGGATTTGTGCCAGCTTGTCAACGAGGAGTTGAAGGAACTGAGAGGTAAGGAAGAGTTGGAGAGGAAAGTGGAAGCGGTAAGCCTTCGCACCATTCAGGACGACCTGAATTATCTTGAATTTGGGCCGTTTCTTGCCGAGATTGAGCATTACCAGATTGATGTTCCAAGTCAGAAAAACCCCAGTAAGACCGTCAAGAAGACCTGCCACCGCTATGCCGACCCCTCTTTCTCCATCTTCAAGAAGGAGATGACGGAGGATGAGAAGTATCTGCTCTCTGAGGCATTGTCGCTGTTGGGCCAGTTCGACGGTTTGCCCAATCTGGAGGGCTTGGAAGCATTGAGAAAGAGTCTGAACGTGAAGACCGACCGGCAGATAATCTCCTTTACAAAGAATCCGTTGGAGAACTCCACTCTGCTTGGCGAACTCTTCACGGCCATTTCTCAACAGCAGGTGGTGGAACTGCACTATCACCGCTTCGACACTCCAGACGAGGAACGGACGGTGACGTTACATCCCTATCTGCTCAAGGAATACAACCGCCGTTGGTATCTTATTGCAGCAGCGGAGGAGGGCGGGAAGTTGCTGAACTTCGCCCTCGACCGCATTGACAAAGTGGTGCCGTTGCCGTCGCATGAATATGTACCGTATGATGGCGACCTCAACGAGCGGTTTGAGGACATTGTGGGCGTAACGCTCAATGATGACAAGGATTTGCAGACTATTGTGTTCTGGGTCAGCAACCGCTCCAAGGACTATGTGGCGACCAAGCCCATCCACGAGTCACAGCGCAATATCCGAGGGGAACGGGAAAAAGAGTTCCGCGAGAAGTACCCCACGCTGTGCGAAGGACGTTTCTTCTTGATTGACTGCATCGAGAACTACGAGTTGATTCGCGAGCTGACCTCCTTCGGCAAAGACTTGATAGTCCTCTCCCCGCAGAACATAGTAGAGCAAGTGCAGCAAAGGATTATAGAGATGCACAACGAGTACTCAGCCGTTTTTAAAAAAGATAAGAGCCGCTGAGACAACTTTGACTGATATGAAAATAATTTCGTATTTTTGCAGAGAGAAAGAATAACAAAAGTATAGGTTTCCAAGGAAAGAAATGATTAATACATACGACATAAAGGAATTGCAACTACAGCAGGAAGGGCAGCAGTTTGACCGTAAAAGCTTCCGCATTGATGCCAAGACTTTGGCAGTGTTAGTGGTGGCTTTTGCCAATGCAGATGGCGGTGATGTGGTGATAGGCATAGAAGATAATGGCAAAATCACTGGTATCAATGGGAATGAAGACCACCTTAACGAGTTGCTGCGTGTGCCCTTCGACTTCTGTTTGCCATCTGTGCCTGTAGAGGTGCATTTTGTGGATTGTATCGATGAAGAAGGGAAAGCCAATAGGGTGCTGGTGATGCATGTAGAGCCCAGTATGCGAGTGCATGCCAATCAAGTCGATGATGCTTACTACAGGGTGGGTGACAAGTCGAAGAAACTGAACTTTGAGATGCGCATGCAGTTGTTCTATGCCAAGGGTGGCCGCTATTATGAAGATGAACCCGTATATGGTGCGACCATTGATGACATCGACCTCGACTATGTTGCCCAGCATTGTAGGAAGATTGGCTATGCTAAAGATGCAGAGAGCTATCTACGTACTAACAAAGGGTATATTACGACAGTAAACGGGGTGGACAAAGTGTCGGGTGCAGCCATATTGCTGTTTGGCAAGGACCCTCAGAAGTTCTTCCAACGGGCGCGTATCCGTATAGTACGCTATTTGGGTGACGAAGAACGCTTTGGCCGTGAGATGAATGTGGTGAAAGATGTATCGTTCGAAGGTCGAATCTTAGAGATGACACAAAAGGCAATCGCCTTTGTTGATACGCAAATCAGGGAGTACACCTTTTTAGGTGAAGATGCTCGCTTTGTCACCATACCGCAATATCCCCCATTCTGCTGGACGGAATTGATAGTGAATGCTGTTGCTCATCGCGACTACAGCATCTTGGGTACCGACATCATGGTGAAGATATTCGACAATCATTATGTGGTGGAAAGCCCAGGAATCTTGCCTGGCATGGTGCGCATCGACAATATCCGCCAGATGCATTTCTCGCGTAATCCCAAGATAGTCGAGTTTATGCGAGAATACAAACTGGTCAAAGAGTTCGGCGAGGGTGTTGATCGTATGTTCCGTGAGATGTCCGAGGCTGGCAACCCTGCTCCTGAATATAAGCAGGTGGAGTTTATGGTCAAAGTGCGACTGAATTCTGCATTGAGGGAAGAGGATACAAATGATATAAAGGGAGGTGAAAAACAAGGGGGTGATCAAATAAAGGAGAAACGGCCGGAAAATGTCCTAGAAAAAACACTTAATAAAGAAGTGCAATTAACAGAAAGGCAGGCTAAAATAATCAACAGGCTGAAAGAGACTGGCAAGATGAATGTCCTAGAAAATATCCTAGAAAATGTCCTGGAAACCTCCGCTTCATTGGCCTCCTATTTGGGGGTAAATGAAAGAACCATTCGACGGGACTTGCAGTTTCTTCAGAAACAAGGCATCATCCAACATGTGGGACCTGATAAGGGTGGACATTGGGAGGTGATAGCGCAAGATGAAAAAGGTGAGAAGCAATAGAAGCAAATAAATGGATTGACGAGTTTAATGAAAACAGAATAGAGAATTGAAAACACTGAAAAATAGATAGAAAAACCACCGCGCAAAAAGATTGCACTTCAAGGGTGTAATTTTGCAGCCGAAAACGAAACAGAAAAAAGTTTGTACGAATGCAATTAAAAGTGTATCTTTGCAAAATTAAAGTTTAATGGCTAATGAATAATATTAAAGATTACATTCTTAACATCTATAATGGATTACAAGAGAATGAGGTTCTGCCTATTAGTAATGATTCTATAAAAGATGCGATTCGTCATATAGAAGTATTTAGTTTGAAAGATTCAAAGAACCTTTTTGTAATTGTAGCTGCTCTGAATTTACTAAGTGCTGATGCTAAGAAAAACGTTAAAACCAATCTGTACTACAGTTATATAAAAAGTAATGTAAGCAAGGTTGCAGATTATGTAATATCTAATAAAAATATATTTCCAGATGCTTCAGTTTATTATGATAAAAATCAACGTTGTTTTTATTTCAATGTTTTTGAAGTGATATTTAGTTTCCATCAAGTCAAAGAGACTGAAAAAATATTAGAAGCAGCAAATTATGACCCAATAATATGGCCAGGCATAAGATTACAACGTATAGCTCAAACCATTTTTGATTATGCAGTCACAATGTCAAGTGATAATGCTGAAATAGTGGAAAAATCAGATTCATCTATTACTGAACTGATGAATCAGGATCCACTTTTTTCTTGTCCAGACTGTGGGAAACAAATATCAAAATCTGCTAAATTCTGTCCTCATTGCGGGTTTGACAATAGTGGAGACGAAGAGATCGTCAAAGACGTAAATGTTGGTAATCGAGTTCAGATAGATTCTAATGGAACTATAAAAGTTGGCACAGTTCAAACAAAAGGGAAAAACTATCTCGGATTAAAACTACAAGATGGAACTATTTATCGTGTTAGATATAATTACATTTCTTCTATATCTTTGATAACTCAGCCAGTTATTGAGAATAGTTCTGTTTATGAAAGTACTGCAGTCTCTAATCGTTGTTATGAACTATTGCGAAGGATAATCATGTTAGAAGAAATTGATTGGAGTTCGAATATCTTGACTAATTCGGTATTAAAAGAGATTTCGCCTATGCGAATAAGAGCAATTACAGATGGCGGGAAGTCTATTTATTGTAGATTTCCTGTTGGTTTTTCGTGGAAATCTTCTAAAGTTGGTGATAGGATTTTTAGTGTTAATAGCTCTAGTGAAGGTATTTCTATTTATTCCATTATGGAAATGTCATATACGGATTTATGTGATCATTTCAGATATAGTATTGGAAATATCAAACTCGGTCCAAAGAACAAAGGAGTACAACATTGCAAGTCAATAATCTTGTATATCAAACAGATAGCCAAGAATAAAGAATCTAAGGCCTTATTAAACCATATAAAGAAAGAAATAAAATTGTTATCTTCATTTTTCTTGATTAATGAAAACGAAGATCAAGCATTGCTAAATAACAATAAGCAAGGAGTACATAAGAATAGTAACCCCCAAAAAGAATCTACTGAATCAGAATCCAATCTAAAACAATCATTAAAGACCCAAGTTGGAGATACGGTTAATTCGGAAATACCAAATGATGCGATGCCTACGCAACCCACATACAAATTGGATATTGTTGAGGACGCAAAAAAAAACAGGATTCTTTCAAATGAACTGCCTTTGATGGCAGAATCCGAATGTAGACAAATAGAGAAGGATCTTGATACCATGATACGAGAAGGGTTGAGGGAAGAATGCCTGTCAAAATCCTATGAGGTAATCACCACTCAAAGGCCAACTCCTAAATACTTAAGAAGTTATCTTGACCGAATTGTAAATACTGAAATTGCATTAAATCATACAGAACAGGCGAAAGAAACACTTGCCGTACTTATCGCTTTCAGTGAAAGCCAAGAAGATACAAAGCCTAATAATTTAAGTCACCTGTATATATCATTAGCCCGATTGTTTGTTAAATCTGGAGATAAAGAAAATGCAAGATTATCGTTAGATTGGGCAGAATACATATTCCCAAAAAACAAAAAAGTTGTGTCCACTCTAAGAAATACTATTGGTGAGAACGAGTTTGATACACTAATTGCTTCAGCAGATGGCTCAAACATTGTTCAATCAGCGATAGTACAAGATGTTGTGGTAAGCAGAATGTTGATTCAAGATGTAGAACAATATGCAAAATCTCAAGCGACTTTGGATGAAGAGGAATCAACGCCACTTGAATTATTCAATATGGCCGAGATGGCTAGCACAGACACTACAAAGAGTTTTGAGTTTAGAGCACAAATGTTTCTTGATGCTGCTGCAGCATACTATAATGCTAATTTGTCATCGAATACGCAATTTAAATTGGCAGTTGCACACTATGCGAGAATGAAAGGCAATTCTCTGATGGCTAAAATAACAGAGTCAGTACAACAATATCCAGACAGCCAATCTCTTTTAATCGCTGAATGTGACAGCGCAAGAAGTTATTATCTTGAAGCTTTAGGGCTGTATAATGATCTCGCGCAAAAAAGGTATCTCCAAGAGTTATTATTAAAATATTTAAAGATTGAGAGTTTGGCATCCCAAATAGAAGGAGGTAGAACCCCAGATTCAGAATGGCATAAGGGGACGTTAAAAGTAAAGATGCGTGATTGTCTGAAAGACTTCAATATAGAAAGTCAGAAAGTACTTTATCGTGCATGTATTGCTATTGGTTCTTCTTCGGAAAGGGCGTGGAACACTCTTTCTAACGATGAGGATGGTATAGGCCCATTGTATGGAAAATTAGGTGGTGATATAGAATTCAGAAGGAAAGCTTATGAAATCATAAATACAATGGAGAAATCTTTTGTTGATATAGATCTTGCTCCAGGAGAATTCTTACGTAAGATTTTTGAAAATCGCCAAACTCGTGTTAAAGAATTAAGAAACAGAATAGAAGATTGTCTTTCTTGGGATTTTGATCCATTTAATATTTCATCATTTGAAGAAAAATGGAGATTAATCGATGAATATAAGGAACTAATGACAACCACTGATAAGTTGGCGTTTGGTTCAATAAATGAAGTGATAAACATTTTAAAGTCTTATGTGGGACAAAAGATTGATGTACGTTTTCTTAACCTTGTTAGCTCACAGCAAATACTGATTAAGAGTAAGCGTATAATTGCTGAGACAACGACCTTCTATGGACGTATTTTATTTTTCCATCTACAAGAAAAGTGGTTGAAAGAAATAAGTCGTCAAATTGAAGAGAAAGAAGCAAGCGCATTGCCACAACTGCAGATTTTGCCAGAACCTTGCTATATCAAATTGAACGATGATGAAATGGGCGTTATTGATTTTGTTGTCGTGAATAATGGTGTTTCCACCGCCCAATCTTTTGTCATCACCGCCACGATTAATGGAAAAGAATACGTAGTCACACATGAAGAAGAATTAGCAGCTGGAGATACTTGCGAAGAATGCATTGAATCTAACGATTTTAGCCAACTTGATTCAGCAGATGTTTTATTTAAGCTAACTGCAAAACATAAAGAGAGAAATTTGCCCACAACGGAGACAGAGGTCACATACGAAAAGGAAAGCGGCGAAATTTTGACAGATATACCTTGGACCATAAAAAACACACCTAAAGAAACTATCTTCAAAGGACGTGAAGGTAAATTAACCACGCTGATTTCCCATTATCTTTCTGAAGAAAGGTACATGACTTTTATCCTTTATGGGTTGACAAGAACAGGTAAAACTTCAATATTAGATTACCTTTGTGATAGAATTGATGGAAAAAAAATAAAAGAAGATGAAACAAAAATCATTAGGGCATTCAAATGGTCATTTGATGACAAAGAATTTAAAAATATAAAGAGGTCTGACTTATGGGCACATTTGTTAGAAACACGTATTTACGATATACTTCCAGATGAATTAGCTAATGCTGTTGACGCTGCATATCAAGAACAGGGATTGCCTCCAGCAGACAAACTTTCACAATCTGACTTGGATATTATTATTGACGCTCTTAATAGTTGTAATATTATACCCCTTATTGCAATTGATGAATTTTCTTATATTCGTAAAATAATAGAGGAAGGATTGTTGGATACTACTTTTCTTAAAAAACTCAGAGAAATATCATATTCAGGAAGAGCGTGCTTCTTATATGCTGGGACTTACGACATCAAAGATATTCCCAAAGAATATGGTTTAACAGGCGAGATGAATAATACTTATGGCATGCCTATTAATGAGATTGAAGAAGAGTATGCTAATGAATTAATAGATGTTTGTCCTAATCTTATTTTTGATGACAAAGCAAAAAGTCTCATTCGAGCCCTTTCGGGTTGTGTCCCTTATTGGATACAGTGGATTTGTTTAAATTGTGGAAAATATGCTATTGCGCATAGACGTCGCCATTTAGGGGTTAGAGACGTAAATCATGTTGTTGGGGTCATGACCGGCGAAATTCAGCCTAGCAAGAAAGACACTTGGCAAGAAATTGACGAAATTAATTTCTATAACAACCAAATTGATCCAAATAACATTGCTGAACACCAACTAATTTCAAGTATCGCATTCATTGTTAGAGGAAGCACTCATAATGAACGTGGCGTAAGCATGGATGAACTTAATAGTCTATGGAATAAATACAATGTTAATGAGTCTGTCCGCAAGAATATGGTACATGCTCTTACTGAACTAGAAAAGAGAAAAATAATAAAACAGTTCACGGATGAAACACGTGAAGTATATCGATTAAATGTAGATCTTTTCCGCAGATGGTGGTTTGCTCACCATAGAGACCTCGATCGTGAATTTAAACAGTAATAATAGAAAGATATGGAACCATTTATTGTTAATAAAGTTATAGATGATATTAATTGCCTTTATGGCCGTTCAAGATGCATAGATACTCTCATTTCGTGTGTCAAACGTCGTGAGAATGCGGGAATAATTGGAGCACGTCGATTTGGAAAGACGAGTTTGCTAAAATCCATGTTGTCTTATATCGAATCACATCCTGAAATAAATGCATTGCCAATATATTTTGATGTAAAAGATGATTTTACCGACATACACAAAGATACTCCTAAAGTCTACTATACATTAGCAGCTATATTAGCCAAGAAGATGTGTGATACGGGGATTCTACAAGAGGGAAATTACAGCATATCAAGAAGATGCATTTTGGATGTATCTGCAGATTTGTCTGACATGATTGTTCAAATGAGCTCATGGCACTCCGAATACCAATCAAAGGCTTTTTTCAATTTGACAGATGAAGTGTGTAAACACGGAAAATATGTTTTGTTGCTACTCGATGAGATTGATTCTCTTCTTCTGGATGCGTTTAATACTCCATCAGATTTTGGAAGAATTAGAGGTGCCGCAACAGATAAAACTGAAAAATTGGCATTTTGGATTGCGGGGACATCTTCTTGGAAGTCAATAACGAAGAGTATTGGCTCTCCAGAGCTAAACTGTGGATTAGAACAGATAAGACTATCCTCTTTAGATAAAGAAGACTTTGCTGCTATGTGGAAAAACGAATGTTCCCTCATAGATAATAAAGATTTGTATCAAAAATTAGTTTTACTTGAAGATGCAATTTATTCAAAAACTGGTGGCGTGCCTTATTATGCAAAGTTCATAGGGTCTAGTTTTATGAATGGTAATATTACGGAAATGCCAGACTATAGCATTCTACGAGATTACTTGATTGGAATATTCGAAAGTAGATTTATGACTGATGATGAACGCTCTGCCTTAAAACTATTATCAAAAGGGGGAAAGGTATTTGCAGAGAATCTTCCCGATGGAATTGTTGCATTATATAATAAAGGTTTAGTAGAAATAAAACAGAGCGGTGAGTATTATGTTGCCTTTCAATTTTTAGCCGACTATGTTAACGCTATCAGTTCGAATAGCATTTTAGAGACATCACCAGATATTGAAAAGAAAGAACGAGAATTATTAGTGGATGAAATAGATAGATTGCGAAAAGCCGTAAATAAATTATATAAAAGTAATAAGCCATTCGTTGCTACAGACGATGATACGACTGATTTTCGTAATTTGAGAATTCCTTGTAATGAAGAATCTGCTCTATTTGCCTTCGCAACTTCATTATATAAACTTTATTATGAGGGAAGTGGGAAAGGGAATAGGCTTCCTGTTGGTTTTTATGATGATAAGTTTACGAGAATGATAAGAGTTTTACGACATAAGTGTGATCATCAGGATTGTATAACTGATTTGATGGATGATGACGAACTCTATGAAATGATAAATAATGGAAATCCACCCATCTCACCGGACCATTTTAAGAACATACAAACAAATGTTCTTCTTATGTTTAAAGATGAACTATTGTTAATGATAGAAAAGGGGCCTAAAAATGACAAAAAGAAAGCCTCTCCAACTCCTGAATTAAGAGAGCAACTAATTGATGGGGAATGTTTCGAAGGAGTTATTGTTAAGGTGAGTAATCAAAATGGTACATTCCTTAATGTAAAGTGTAACCAATACCATCACACTCTTCCTATAAAAACTAAGCGTGAAGAATTATTTGTTGATGATGTTGTTTCATTTAAGGCCATTTGTGAGCCAAATAAAAAAGACCCAAACAGAGATTTTTGGGCTGCTTATGATGTTCATTTGAAATGAATGGTTTGAATAGAATCTATTTCTTGTTGTATTTTTTGGGGGGGGATGCCGGGTAATAATTTATTACCTGGCTTTTTTGTTGTCTTCAAAGCTTTTTTATTGCAAATCCCGCTATACTTTATTTGCGCGCAAAAAGATTGCGCAGCATTGTTGTAATTTTGCAATCGAAAAACAACGAAGAAACAATCACCAAAGAACAAGATTATGGAAACTATGACTATCACAAAGAACATGACGAATACGGCTCTCACAACCATTGCCGCCAAGGCTCTTCCTGCTCTTTCGGGCAGTTCTCTCACTTACAACCCAGAAAAGAATGTTTTCTTGACAATGGGCTACACTAGCAATGCTGGGAACACTTATTATCGTGCAATACGATTGTCTAATCGGTTGGCTGTGTACTACGACCTTGGGGAAGGTTATAAATATACCTTTCTTAACGGCATTACGCTGTACGCTTGGGATGGGCAAAAGGCCAATATCATTGCTAAAAAGACTTGGGGAGGGTGTGATTGGCGCTGCTTCAATGAGAGTGATGCTAAGAATGAAAGCATACTTATGCTGAAGGACTACCTTGCGGGGCAAGTGAAGGCCATGGGATGCAGTGTCCCCGATAGCCAACTCCTCAGTTTCTCACGAGGAATGATTGAGGAGACCCAACAGAAACTTCTACGATAGATACTGTTGAACGAACTCAATGTATAACCAACAAAAAAGAGAAAGAGATGGCGTTACTTACCAAGGCAAACAATAAGACTCTTTTTGATAGGATACTACCATCATTCGGAAATCCAAGAGAGCGTATCCCTGTATGGGATGAAGGCCAAAAGATGTTTATCTGCGAAGAATATGAGAGTGCAAGTGGCCATCGCTACTATAAAGGAATCCGTTTCTGCGACAGACTGGCTGTCGTGGAAAAAGTGGGGCTTTATTACACTTGGACGTATATTGACGGTATCGAGCTATATGCGTTTAACGAAACCCGGATGGAACTTGTCCAGAAAAGAGATTATGATAAAGTATTCCGAAGCGAAACGTTCGTCCGCCGAGAAACAGAAATCATGGTACGGAATTACTTCGAAGGGATTATGAAAGCCCAAAAGATTTCCATGCCCAAAGAACAGATTGAAGCACAAGTCAAGGAAGTCGTTGATGGATGCTATAAAAGCTTTCTTGATAATGATTTTAATCTTCGACTTATACAAATCATTCCTCAAATTGAATAATGAGGATCTATTTTTTTCTTCCTTGAGTTATGAAAAATGAGTGTGCAAGTTGGCCGTTATTCATACCTTATCATGCCAGCCAGCTGGAGGAAATAGTCGTTGCTCCAGATGTCGAGGTCGTGGGGGGTGCGGACAAATGGCATCACATCGGCTTTTACCTGCCTTATGTCTGTTGTCGCCAGCCGTTCCTTAAGCATGTCGGTGAATTGGTCGCGGTTTATTTCAAGGCCGTTGAATTCTTTTATCCGCATCTGTAGATGGCTGAAGTTAAGCGGCACCTGATTGCGCACGTACCACTCGAAGTCGTACCAGTCGCGCCCTTTCACCCGATGTTTCCACTGCCGAAATACCAAGGCATGCATCTTGCCGGCAAAAAGATTGGGGAGGGTGACACAACGCGTGAAGAATGAGAAGGGCTGCAGCAACAACCTTTCTTCGGTTTCGAATTGTAAGGGCGGTTCGGTGTCAACCTCTATCTTAATCTTCAGGCTCTTCTCTGTGGTGAAAGAGAGATTATAAACGTCGGTGTTGTCTTTCAGAAAGGCTGACTCCACTTTGCCGAAATTGCGCTTGTCCTTTTTAGTTATCTCCACTTCGCGCCCCAGGAGGTGGCATTCGTCGATGATGGCGGGGAAGTATTTCTCCAGAGAAAAGCTGCTGTCTTTGTGCAGCAGGGTGAAATCCATGTCTTCCGAATAGCGGTTCATACCGTGGAAGATACGCAGACAAGTGCCGCCATAGAAGGCTGCTTCGGAAAAGAAGCCACCCCGATAGAGTCCGCAGAGGACAACCTGTTGCATCACTTCGTATAAAGCATTGCGCCTGGCGTCGGCAGTATCCATAGGATAGCGCGATAGCATCTGCTTTAATATGTCATTCATGGCTTATCAGTTTTGTCAGTAGGGTGATAATATTGTTTTTCACGGGTGCATGTTTGCCACATTGTTCAAGAAGCGACACATCAAAATGGCTAAGGGCATCCATATCGAAGCGCAGGTCATCGGCAAGCCAGCTCTTGAGGCTCTTAATGCTTGTGGCTATCAGGCCAGAGTTTTTTACAATCAGGTCGCACAGAGCCTTCTCTGGTGAGGCGACAAGATAGGTGTCGGCATCTTGGGACTCCTGCCGTATGCCAAGGGAGAAATAGTTCTGCGGGCACGAGTAATAGGAAAAGCGTCCAATGGGTGTGTCGAAACTGCGGCTGTGCTTGATGGTCATCGACTGGGTTTCATATACCCGCTCGGGGATTAGGCCGTAATGCCGCAGAGCGGTGTGCATGCTGACATAGGAAGGGCCATAGAGATGGTTGGCTATAAGCATAGGTATTATAGTGGCACCGTCGTCGGCGCTGCGCACGTAAAGACCGCGCTTCAGCCTGACGATATGCCCTTCCTGCTCCAAACGGCGTGCCTTGTCGTTGATTTGGCGGGTGCCAGCATACAAAGACGCCAAGACAGATGTCGTAAAAGGAGTGTTACCAACTTGATTAAGTGCGGTTTTTGTCATTTGTTGCGTGTTGTTTGGTACTGCAAATATACGAATTTTGTACAGAAAAACGAGAAAAAGTCGTTTTTCTGTACAAAATTTTCCATTTTTATCATGAAATACCATGAAAAATAAGGCGCGCAAAAAGACTGCACGTGGAGGGTGTAATTTTGCAGCCGAAAAACAACTAAAACCAGATGGACTATGGAAAAAAAGAATGACACCACAAAGCAGCAGGAGTTCACGATGGATGCCGACCAGGAGAAGGCATTTGCTCTAATCGAGAGTACCAACACGAGCCTCTTCATCACGGGTAAGGCGGGTACGGGTAAGTCCACTTTCATCAAGATGATTCAGGAGAAGATTGACAAGAATTTTCTTGTGCTAGCACCGACGGGCATCGCCGCCATCAATGTAGGTGGGCAGACGATGCACTCGTTCTTCGGTTTCCCCTTTGAGGTGATAGGGCCTCATACCCAGATGAGGGTGTCGGAGGAGAAGCAGATTCTGTTGAGGCATATCGACACCATCATTGTGGATGAGGTGTCGATGGTGCGATGCGATATGGTGGACGGGATGGACCGATTTCTGCGCGAGGCATTCCACACCCACATGCCGTTTGGCGGCAAGCAGGTAGTATTTGTGGGCGACCTGTTCCAGCTGCCCCCTGTGGTGTCGGAACCTGCCGACGAGGATATGCTGTGCCACCTGTGGGAGAAGGGCAAGCCTTACTTCTACAAGGCTCATGTGCTGAAAAGGATGAACCTGCCCAAGATTGAGTTCCGCACGGTGTATCGCCAGAGGGACAGCGAGTTTTTGGAAGTGCTGAACCGACTGCGCGTTGCGGAGTGCACACAACGTGACTTGGCTTTGCTCAACCAGCGCGTGAGCTATTCGGACGACACGGAGGATTATTCGGTTATCCTGTCCGCCCACAGGAAGCGGGCAGACCAGATGAACGAGCGGAAACTGGCGGAGCTGGACGGTGAAGAGTTTTGCTATAAGGGTCATGTGGATGGCAAGTTCAAGACGAAAGACTTTATCGTGCCGGAGTTGTTGAAACTGAAAGTGGGGGCACAGGTCATCTTCTGCCGGAACATCTCGCACAGTTGTGTCAATGGCACCATCGCCATTGTTTCGAACCTGAGCGAGGACACCGTCACCGTAACCTTGGAGAACGGCGCGGAGGTGAATGTGGCGCAGACAACGTGGGAAAGTGTGGAGCGGGTATATAACCGAGAGACGAAGAAGATGGAGTCGGAGGTGGTGGGTTCCTTTACCCAATACCCGTTGAAGTTGGCCTGGGCTATCACCATCCACAAGTCGCAGGGGATGACCTTCGACAGGATGCATTTTGACCTCACACGTGGCCTCTTTGCATCAGGACAGGCGTATGTTGCCATCAGCCGTATGCGCACGTTGGAAGGGCTGACGCTGAGCAACCCCTTGATGCAGCACCACATCATCTTAGACCCGGAAATCAAGGCTTTCGCCAACTCATATAACGACACCGCCATGATTGACGACGAGATGGAGATAGGGGAGAAGGTGTATGGCTACCTGAAGGAGAAGGATTATGACGGGGCTGTGCGCACCTGCCTGACCTACGTGGTGGAGAAGAGCAAGCGGGGCGACTACCGCAATGCGGCATTGCTGGCGAAGAAGATGTTTGACGTGATGCTGGACGACGAGTGCCTGATGGGAGCGACGGAGGGCGTGGAGCTGCTGAAGGACAGCAGCATGACCTGCGACTTCCTGAACGCGGTGCTGTGCCTGTATGGGAAGCGGTATGAGGAGGCCATCGGCTATGCCGACTTGGTGCTGGGAAGAAGGACGTGCCTTGAGGCCATGTTTGTCAAAGAACGGGCTTTGTATGCGCTGGGTCGGTTTGACGAGGCGTACGATGTGGACTACCAAATCATCATGGCTGCCAACGACTCGGACGACAAGAAGGGTATCGACAAGAAACAGCTGTTGCTGGAGGCAAAGATTAACACGCAGATTGGTAACTCGAACATGTCTATCTGCAAGAAGCTGGTAAAGATATGCCCCGAGTGCCTGAAGGCGTATGTGATGCTGAGGACGGAGGCGTTGAAGAACGGGAAGGCGTTAGAAACAACCGACGATGCGGAGAGTGACGAGAACGAACAGCTGGTGGTGGCCTTCAACGATGCGGAGGTGCCGGACGAGGAGTTTGAGCAGATGCTTGAGGAGAGTCAAGGCAGCAGGGCTTTTGCGAGATTGGGGAGAAGGGTGGCCAGACTGTCGTAGAAAAGATTGTCGGATGCCGTTGCGGTGCTACGGTTGTTGCAGTTCAGAATGTTTTTTTTCAAGATGGGGGGGGTAATAGTGGAATGGAACTGTAGCACTGTAACAACTGTAACAGTTACGCTGGGGGAGGTGCTTATGGGTCGAAGTTGCCTCTTTGTGGGGTCGTTGCGGGGCCGTTGTGAGGAGCGAAGCTAGAGCGAAGGCAGAGCGAAGGCAGAGCGAAGCCTCAACGGCTCCTTCATCCAGAGGGACGGTTTGCTGTGTCTGAACACGAATTGCCGCGAATCATTCAATAATTGTCTGGCGGTATCTTCGTGATAATTTGTGTTGTATGCTGTTTTTTGTAGGGGTTTGTGTCTATGTTGTGAAATTTGTGTATATTTGCAGGGCGAAAGCGGAGGTTGTCCGCGATGGTATTATCATTTTAATAAGTGGATTATGATATTCTTTTATTCGGGTTGCGGCAATAGCCGGCATGTGGCGGAGAAGGTGGCGGAGGCGACGGGTGACCAGTTGGTTTATATCCCTCAGGCGGCGCGTGAGGGCAAAACGCACTATGCCGTCCGGACGGACGAGCGTGTGGGGTTTGTGTTCCCCATCTATTCGTGGCGGCCGCCGCAGTTGGTGCTGGATTTCATCGGCGGGTTGCGGTTGGAGGGCAAGCCGTCGTATGTGTATATGTTCGTCACGTATGGCGACGATGCGGGGCAGGCCGACCAGGTGCTTGGCAAAGCGCTGGAGGCAGCGGGCCTGCAGTTGGATGCCGCCTTCGGGGTGACGATGCCGAACACGTATGTGAATATGTTGTTTATGGATGTGGACAAGCCCGATGTGGTGCAGCGGAAGCTGGAGGAGGCCGAGAGGCGGGTAGGGGAGGTGTCGGGATGGATAGCGGCGCGAAAGAGGATGACGGATTTGAACAGGGGCGGTGCGCCGAGGCTGAAGACGTTTGTGGTGGGGGTTGGCTTTAACAAGTGGGTGTCGGACAAGAAGTACCGGGCGACGGACGCTTGTGTGTCGTGCGGCCGGTGTGCGGAGGTGTGCCCATTGCAGAATATCACGATTGAGGATGGCCGTCCGCGCTGGAACGGACATTGCACCCATTGCGAGGCGTGCTACCACTATTGCCCGCAGAATGCCGTCCAGTTCGGCCGCGTAACGCGCGGGAAGGGGCAGTACCATTTCGATGAGAAAAACGGCCGAGAAAAGTAGCTTGAATTGAGACCTGGAGAAGGGTTTTTCCGGGTGAAAAATACCGAGACTGTGGGGCTGTTGATAACTTGTTGCAATCAGGTGCCGATTGTATACAGATGTTAAGTTGTAAAAGATTGATTTAAAGTGCCTCGGTGAGATTTTAAGTTTTTTTAACAAGCAAAAGTGCGATTGTTACTTTGCGGGGTGAAAAATTAGTTGTAATTTTGCATTCCATTTCGAGGGTGAATTATGCCCTCGTGAGGTAACAGAAAACATTAATAATTAAGTATATAACATTAAAAGACAAAATGCCAACAATTCAGCAATTAGTTCGCAAAGGACGCCAGCAGATGGAGTATAAGTCGAAATCTCCCGCTTTGGACAGCTGCCCCCAGCGTCGCGGCGTCTGCACCCGTGTGTACACCACCACCCCTAAGAAACCTAACTCGGCAATGCGTAAGGTTGCCCGTGTGCGTCTCACCAACCAGAAAGAGGTCAACGCCTACATCCCCGGTGAGGGCCACAACCTGCAGGAGCACTCTATCGTTATGATCCGCGGTGGTCGTGTGAAGGACCTCCCCGGTGTGCGTTATCATATCATCCGCGGTGCATTGGACACCAGTGGAGTTGACGGTCGTCGTCAGCGTCGTTCGAAATACGGTGCCAAGCGTCCGAAACAGGCTGCCAAGTAAGTTTAAGAATCAAGATTTAAGAATTAGGAGTTGCCGTGAGGCAATTTTAATGAAAAAGAGAAATGAGAAAAGCTAAACCCAGAAAACGTATTATCCTTCCGGATCCCAAATATAACGACGTGCTCGTTACTAAGTTTGTAAACAACCTGATGTTGGGCGGTAAGAAGACCATTGCCTACAAGATTTTCTACGAGGCAATCGACGTTGTTGCCGACCGTACCAAGGAAGACGGCATCGAGGTGTGGAAGAAAGCTCTGGCCAACATCACTCCTTCTGTGGAGGTGAAGAGCCGCCGTATCGGTGGTGCCACTTTCCAGGTTCCTACCGAGATTCGCCCCGAGCGCAAGCAGTCTATCGGCATGAAGAACTTGATCAGCTTCAGCCGCAAGCGCAGTGAGAAGACCATGGCCCTGAAACTGGCCGCCGAGATTCAGGCTGCCTACAAGGAAGAGGGTGCCGCTTTCAAGCGTAAAGAGGATATCCACCGTATGGCTGAAGCCAACAAGGCTTTCTCGCACTTCCGTTTCTAAGATAACAATAAAGAATATTACAATAACAAGCCCAAGCAAAGCAATAAGTAAATGTCAGATTTACATTTTACACGGAATATCGGCATCATGGCCCACATAGACGCTGGCAAGACTACCACTACCGAGCGTATACTTTTCTATACCGGCAAGAACTACAAGCTGGGAGAGACGCACGAGGGGTCAGCCACAATGGACTGGATGGTGCAGGAACAGGAGCGTGGTATCACCATCACTTCTGCCGCCACCACCGTGTATTGGGACTGGCATGAGCAGCGCTATAAATACAATATTATAGACACTCCGGGTCACGTGGACTTCACCGTTGAGGTGGAGCGTTCGCTGAGGGTGCTCGACGGAGCCATTGCCATTTTCTGCGCAGTGGGCGGCGTGGAGCCCCAGTCGGAGACCGTCTGGCGCCAGGCCGACAAGTACGGCGTGCCCCGCATCGCGTTTGTCAACAAGATGGACAGAGCGGGTGCCGACTTCTTCGGTGTGGTCAACCAGATTAAGGAGCGCTTGGGCGCCAACCCTATCCCCATTGAGATTCCCATTGGGCAGGAAGACCTGTACAAGGGTGTTGTGGATTTGATTTCGAACAAGGCCCTGGTGTGGGACGAGAGTTCCAACGGCCAGCGTTTCGAGGAAATCCCGATGCCTGAGGACTTGAAGGACATTGCCGCCGAGTATCGCCAGAAACTGGTGGAAGGCGTTGCCGAGGAGAACGAGGAACTGTTGGAGAAATTCTTTGACGACCCCGACTCCATCACGGCTGACGAGATTATCGCCGAGATTCGCAAGGCCACGCTGGCCAAGAAGATTGTGCCGGTGATGTGCGGTTCGGCCTTTAAGAACAAAGGTGTGCAGACCCTGCTTGACGCAGTGGCCGCTTTCCTCCCCAGCCCCCTCGACATGAAAGAGGTGGACGGAATCAACCCCAAGACCGAGAAAGAAGAGATGCGTCCGATAGACGTGAACGCTCCTTTCTCGGCTTTGGCTTTCAAGATTGCCACAGACCCGTACGTGGGCAGACTTTGTTTCTTCCGCGTGTATAGCGGTTCGCTGGAGTCGGGCTCGTATGTGTATAATGCCAATACGGGCAAGAAGGAGCGCATCTCGCGCATCATGCAGATGCATTCCAACAAGCAGAACCCGATGGAGCGCATCGAGGCCGGCGACATCGGAGCCGCAGTCGGTTTCAAGGACATCAAGACCGGTCACACGCTGTGCGACGAGAAACACCCCATCGTCCTTGAGTCGATGAAGTTCCCCGAGCCGGTTATCAGCATCGCTGTGGAGCCGCTGACGCAGGGCGATATGGACAAGATGACCAATGCACTGACCAAGCTGGTGGAGGAAGACCCCACTTTCCGCGTGAAGAGCGACGAGGTGTCGGGCCAGACCATTATCAGCGGTATGGGCGAGCTGCACTTGGACATCATCCTCGACCGTTTGCGTCGTGAGTTCCAGGTGGAGGTGAACCAGGGTCGTCCGCAGGTGGCATACAAGGAAGCCATCACCGCCACTGTCCAGCATCACGAGATCTACAAGAAGCAGACGGGCGGCAAGGGTAAGTTTGCCGACATCTTGTTTGAGATCGGTCCTGCCGACGAGGGTGTCACGGGCTTGCAGTTTGTCAATGAGGTGAAGGGTGGTAATATTCCGAAAGAATACATTCCTGCTATCGAGAAGGGCTTCAAGGAGGCTATGCAGAACGGTGTCCTGGCCGGCTACCCGATGGACAGCATGAAGGTCACGGTGCTGGATGGTTCGTTCCATCCGGTGGATAGCGACCAGCTGTCGTTTGAGGTCTGTGCCAAGATTGGTTTCAAGGAGGCCTGCCGCAAGGCTAAGCCGGTTCTGCTTGAGCCCATCATGAAGCTCGAGGTGCTGACCCCCGACGCCTACGTGGGCGATGTGACGGGCGATTTGAACCGCCGTCGCGGTATGCTGGAGAACATCTCCGCCAAAGTGGGTGTGCAGGCTATTCATGCCCTGGTGCCTCTGGAGCAGATGTTCGGCTATGTGACCGCATTGCGCACGATCACTTCGGGACGTGCCAACTCCACGATGGAGTTCTCCCATTATGCCGAGGTGAGCCACGACCAGCAGGAGAATATCTTAAAGAGTAAATATAATAATTATTAAAAATAAATAACCGTGAGTCAAAGAATTAGAATCAAACTGAAATCTTACGACCACAATCTCGTCGACAAGTCCGCCGAGAAGATTGTTAAGACCGTTAAGATGACGGGTGCAGTGGTGAATGGTCCCATTCCGCTGCCGACAAACAAAAAGATTTTCACTGTCAACCGCTCGACTTTTGTCAACAAGAAGAGCAGAGAGCAGTTTGAGTTGAGCACCTACAAGCGCCTTATGGACATTGACATCAATGACCGTGCCAAGACGATTGATGCGCTGATGAAACTCGAGCTCCCCAGTGGTGTAGAAGTGGAAATTAAAGTGTGAAATTAATAACTCAGCCAATGTGAGTAGCCGTCGTGTGACGGCGAGAATAAGCTGAAAACTAAAAAACAATCCATTAAAAGAAATGTCAGGATTAATTGGTAAAAAAATTGGAATGACCAGTCTTTTTGATGCCGACGGTAAGCAGATACCGTGCACAGTTATTGAAGCTGGTCCTTGTGTGGTAACACAAGTGAGAACCATTGAGAAAGATGGTTATGAGGCCATTCAGTTGGCTTTTGGCGATCAGAAAGAGAGCCGCGTGAACAAGCCGATGAAAGGCCATTTTGCAAAGGCCAACACCACTCCCAAACGCTATCTTGCCGAGTTCAGCCGCTTTGAGGAGGGCCACAAAAAGAAATATGGTGAAGTTTTGACGGTGGAAGTCTTCCAGGAAGGCGAGTACGTTGACGTTGTCGGAACCTCGAAAGGTAAGGGTTTCCAGGGTGTCGTTAAAAGACACGGTTTTGGTGGTGTAGGTGACTTGACTCACGGCCAGCACGACCGTCTGCGTGCCCCCGGTTCGATTGGCGCCAGTTCGTATCCTTCGCGTATCTTCAAGGGTATGCGCATGGCTGGCCAGACCGGCAACCACAGAGTGAAGATCCAGAATCTTCAGGTTGTCAAGATTATCGCTGAAAAGAATTTAATGTTAGTGAAAGGTTCTGTACCGGGACCCAAAGGTTCAATAATAAAACTTGAAAGATGGAGTTAAAAGTCTATAACATCAACGGAAGCGAAACCGGTAGAACCATCAACCTCGACGATTCTATCTTCGCCATCGAGCCCAACCAGCATGCTATTTATCTGGATTGCAAACAGTATATGGCTGACAACCGTCAGGGCACCCATAAGGCTAAAGAACGCAGTGAGAATGCACACAGCACTCGTAAGCTGAAACGTCAGAAAGGCACCGGCGGTGCACGTTCGGGCGATTTGAAGAGCCCAGTCTTCGTCGGTGGCGGCCGCATTTTCGGACCCCAGCCCCGCGACTATCGGTTCAAGCTGAACATTAAGGTGAAACGTCTTGCCCGTCGTTCCGCCCTCAGCGAGAAGGTTGCAGCAAGCGCTATGACTGTTGTTGACAATATCAATCTCGAGGCTCCCAAGACAAAGAAAATGATCGAAATTCTCAATAATCTTAAATTAGGTGACAAAAAATCACTTATTGTTCTTGAGAATCAAAATAATTTCGTATCTTTGTCTGCTCGAAACCTCCCTAAGGTAAAGGTCGTAAACGTGTCTCAGTTAAATACTTATGACATTGTAAACGCATCCAATATCGTAGTTACAGAGGCTTCATTTGATGAAATCAACCGCGTTTTGGCAACAAAATAAAGTAGTTAGTAAAAAGAATTAAGAAAGTTTAACAATGAATATCATAGTAAAACCTCTTATTAGCGAAAAGATGACGAGAATCACCGAGGCTGCTGCTGCTCCTCAGCTCACCCGTGTCCAGCGTGACAAGAACAAGCCAGCCCCGACGGTTCATAATCGTTATGGTTTTGTTGTCGACAAGCGTGCCAATAAGATTGAGATTAAGAAGGCTGTTGAAGAATTATATGGTGTTAAGGTTCTCGATGTTAACACTATGAATTATTCCGGCAAACTGAAAGCCCGCTACACCAAGGCCGGTTATCTTGTTGGAAGAACGAATGCGTTCAAGAAAGCCGTTGTTACTCTGGCAGAGGGAGACAGCATTGATTTCTACGCTAATATTTAATAAGAAGAAAAAAGGGAAGGAGAATAACCCCCTTCCCTAATAAATAATAATAGTAATTAGTCCACTGATAAGCGACTAAAAAAGAAAAAAAGAAAATGGCTTTAAAGAAAATTAAACCTACAACCCCCGGTCAACGTCACAAAGTCGTTGTCACCAATGACGACATCACGACCAGCAAGCCGGAAAAAAGACTGGTGTGTGGCTACAGCAAGAGTGGTGGCCGCAATAACCAAGGTAAGATGACCATGCGCTATCTGGGCGGTGGCCATAAGCAGTTATACCGTTTTGTTGACTTCAAGAGAAACAAGGATGGTATTCCGGCAGTTGTTAAGACAATTGAGTATGACCCGAACCGCAGTTCGCGCATTGCTCTTGTGTTTTATGCTGACGGTGAGAAGCGTTATATCCTTGCTCCCCAGGGGTTGAAAGTGGGTCAGACCATTATGTCTGGTAAGGGTGCTGCTCCTGAAATTGGTAACACCCTCACACTTGCTGAGATTCCTTTCGGTACTTTGATTCACAACATTGAGCTTCGTCCCGGCCAGGGTGCCAAGATGGTTCGCAGTGCAGGTGCCTATGCTCAGCTGATGTCCCGTGATGACAAATATGCTATCATCAAGATGCCCAGCGGCGAGATGCGCATGATTCTTCAGGCCTGCCGTGCAACCGTCGGTATCGTTTCGAATCCCGAGCACAACTTGGAGGTTGGCGGTAAGGCCGGTCGTAACCGTTGGCTCGGTCGCCGTCCTCGCAACCGCGGTGTTGTCATGAACCCCGTTGATCACCCGATGGGTGGTGGTGAAGGCCGTCAGAGCGGTGGACATCCGCGCAGCCGTAAGGGTATTCCTGCTAAGGGCTACAAGACACGTGCTCCCAAGAAACAGTCGAGCAAGTACATTGTCGAAAGAAGAAAGAAGTAATCATTAAAAGAAGAAGAAAATGAGTCGTTCATTAAAGAAAGGTCCGTATATCTTGAAGGTCACCATCAAGACTTGGAGCCGTGCCTCAATGATTTCGCCTGATTTCGTAGGACAGACCATTGCTGTGCATAATGGAAACAAGTTCATCCCTGTCTATGTCACCGAGAATATGGTTGGACACAAGCTGGGTGAGTTTGCCCCCACACGTATCTTCCGTGGCCACGCAGGTTCAAAAGATAAAGCTAAGAAATAATAAGTCCAAATAGAAAGTAATAAGAAATGGGACAAAGAAAAAGAGAAAGTGCAAATGCACGAAAAGAAGCCAAGAAGACCCTCTACGTGGCTAAGTTGATGAACAATCCTACTTCGCCCCGTAAGACTCGTCTTGTTGCCGATATGATTCGTGGAGTTGATGTGGACAAGGCTTTGGGTATTTTGAAATATTGCCCGAGAGAGTCTGCCCCCAAGATGTATAAACTGGTTCTGAGCGCTGTTGCAAACTGGCAAGCAAAGAATGAGGGTATGCGTCTGGAAGATAGCCAGCTCTATGTGAAACAGATTATGGTTGACGAAGGCCGCACGATGAAACGTATGCGCACAGCTCCCCAGGGTCGTGGATACCGGATTCGTAAACGCAGCAATCATATCACTGTCATTCTCGGTAGTCGTGTAGAAGATGCTCCGGCACCTTCAAAAGCTGAAGAAGAAAACAAATAGTAATTAATAAGAAGAAAGTTAACAATGGGACAAAAAACTAACCCAATTGGAAATCGCTTAGGCATCATCCGCGGATGGGATTCGAACTGGTTTGGCGGCCGTAAATTCGAGCAGAAACTCGTTGAGGACGATAAGATCCGTAAATATCTCAATGCTCGTCTTGCCAAAGCCAGCATCTCAAAGATTTATATTGAGAGAACCCTCAAGCTCCTTACTGTGACGATTAATACTGCCCGTCCGGGTCTGATTATCGGTAAGGCCGGTAGTGAGGTTGACAAACTGAAAGAAGAGTTGAAGAAACTCACGGGTAAAGATGTTCAGATCAATATTTCTGAAGTAAAACGCCCTGAACTTGATGCAGTCCTTGTGGCTCAGAACATTGCAAAACAGATTGAAGGCCGTGTGCAGTATCGTCGCGCCATTAAGAATGCCATTGTCTCCACAATGCGTTCCGGTGCTGAGGGTATCAAGGTCTCTATCGCCGGTCGTATCGGCGGTGCAGAAATTGCACGCAGCGAGCATTACAAAGAGGGTCGTACACCTTTACACACTCTCCGCGCAGACATCGACTATGCTCATGCCGAAGCCCATACCACTTATGGCAGAATAGGTGTTAAGGTTTATATTTGCCGTGGTGTCATCTATGGCAAACGTGAATTGGTTCCTTCGACTGTCGGCGGTCCTCAGAAAGACCATCGTCCTGCAATGGGTGGAGACCGTCGCCCGAGTAATGGAGCCCCTCGTCGCCGTTCGGGTATCAACAGAAATAACAACAGTAAATAAAAAAGGTTAGTGATTGGAGTTATAGAAAAACGCTAAACACTCAACGCTAAACAAAAAGAAAAAATGTTACAACCTAAGAAAACAAGATATAGAAAGCAGCAGAAGGGTAAAATTAAAGGCAATGCTTTCCGTGGCCATGAATTGGCGTTCGGTACCTTTGGTATCAAATCCCTGGAAACCTGTTTTATCACAGGCCGTCAAATAGAGGCTGCTCGTCAAGCTGTAACACGTCACATGAAACGTGAAGGTCAAATATGGATTAGAATCTTTCCGGATAAGCCCATTACAAAGAAGCCCAATGAGGTGCGTATGGGTAAAGGTAAGGGTGCTCCTGAGTACTTTGTTGCCCGTGTCATGCCTGGCACTATTCTGTTCGAATGCGAAGGCGTTCCGATGGATATAGCAAAAGAAGCTCTTCGTTTGGCTGCCCAGAAACTTCCGATTTCGACCAAGTTTGTTGTAAAAAGAGACTATATAGAAGAATAAAAAGAAGAACAGTCATGAAAAACGAATTAGTTTTAAAAGAGCTTTCGACTGCTGAATTGAAGGAGAAACTGGAGAACGAGCGTTCATTGTATCAGAAGATGCTGATGACCCATGCTGTCTCTCCGTTGGAGAATCCTAACAAAATAAAAGAAAGTAGAAAAACCATTGCCCGCTGTCTCACAGAACTTCGCGCACGCGAAATCGCTGAACAGAAGCAGAACTAACAGTAGATATGGAAAGAAATTTAAGAAAAGAAAGAATTGGCGTTGTTGTGAGCAACAAGATGGACAAGTCTATCGTCGTCAAGGTTGAGCGTAAAGTTAAGCACCCTTTGTACGGTAAGTTTGTCAAGAAGTCCACTAAGTTCATGGCTCACGATGAGAACAACGAGTGCAACATTGGTGACATGGTCCGCATCATGGAGACCCGTCCTCTGAGCAAGAATAAGTGCTGGCGTCTCGTTGAAATTGTCGAGAAGGCCAAGTAAAATCACAACAGTCAAGACAATAAGATTGAAAAGAAATGATACAACAAGAAACTAGAATGACCGTTGCCGACAATAGCGGTGCAAAAAGCGCCCTGTGCATTCGTGTCCTCGGCGGTACCAAAAAGCGTTACGCAACTATCGGTGACACGATTGTGGTAGCAGTTAAGGATGCTATTCCTTCCGGCAACATTAAGAAGGGAGCCGTCTCAAAAGCAGTGGTGGTTCGCACTAAGAAAGAGATTCGTCGCAATGATGGCAGCTACATCCGCTTCGACGACAATGCATGTGTCTTGCTTACTGCAGCCGATGAGCTCCGCGGCACTCGTATCTTCGGACCTGTTGCCCGTGAACTCCGTGACAAGCAATTTATGAAGATTGTTTCATTGGCTCCTGAAGTATTGTAAAATTAAAAAGAAGAGAAAGAAATGAAATTGCACGTAAAAAAAGGGGATACCGTTATGGTTATTGCCGGTGAAGACAAAGGAAAGACCGGCAAAGTGCTGAAGGTTTATCCCGAAAAGAATCGCGCCATCGTGGAAGGTCGTAATCTTGTCAAGAAACATACCAAGCCCAATGCAAAAAACACCCAGGGCGGTATTGTTGAGCAAGAGGCTCCCATCCATATTTCCAACCTTATGGTTATGGAAGGAAAGACCCCGACTCGCATAGGTCGGAAAATTAGTGAGAAGACCGGTAAACTTGTTCGTTATTCCAAAAAGACAGGAGAGGAGATTAAATAATGGCATACATTCCTACATTAAAAACCAAATACTCCGAGGAGATTTTACCTGCTCTGATGAATGAGTATGGCTATAAGACAGTCATGCAGGCTCCTCGTCTGAAGAAAATCACCTTGAACCAAGGTCTGGGCAAAGCCGCCATTGCAGACAAAAAGGTTATTGACAAGGGTATTGAGGAAATGACGCTTATTGCCGGACAAAAGGCTGTTGCAACCAAGTCGCGCAAGGATATCTCCAATTTCAAACTGCGTCGTGGCATGCCTATCGGTGTGCGTGTGACGTTGCGCGGTGATCGTATGTACGAGTTCTTGGAGCGTCTTATCACTGCTTCTATCCCCCGCATCCGTGATTTCCGCGGTATTAACGATAAGGGATTTGACGGTAAAGGCAATTACACCTTTGGCATTTCGGAGCAGATTATTTTCCCCGAGATTGATATCGACAAGATTGATCGTATTCAGGGAATGGATATTACTTTCGTTACTTCGGCCAACACCGATAAGGAGGCTATGTCCTTGCTCAAATTGTTCGGTATTCCTTTTAAGAATCAACAAAAATAAGAGATAATGGCAAAAGAATCAATCAAAGCAAGAGAACGCAAAAGAGCAAAAATGGTGGCCCGTTATGCTGCCAAGCGTGCTGCATTGAAGGAAATCGTCCGTACCGGCGAACCTGAAGAAGTTGAGAAAGCAGTTATCGCTCTTCAGAAACTTCCCAAGAATGCCTGCCCCATTCGTATGCATAACCGTTGTCAGCTCACTGGCCGTCCCAAAGGATATATGCGTCAATTCGGTATTTCGCGTATCAACTTCCGTGAGATGGCAGTCAGCGGTTTGATACCCGGCGTTAAAAAATCAAGTTGGTAATAATCATTGGTAGCTTTGCAAGTTGGCAAAACCAATACTACAAAACTTAAAATCAAGAATAATTATGGTAACAGATCCTATTGCAGATTATTTGACCCGCATGCGCAATGCAATTGCCGCTAAACACAGGGTTGTTGAAATTCCTGCATCAAAATTGAAAAAGGAAATCACTAAGATTTTGTTTGAGAAGGGTTATATCCTTAACTACAAATTCGAGAATGAAGGCTCGCACAATCAGAGCATTAAAATTGCGTTGAAATACCATCCTGTGACAAAGATTTCTGCCATCTCGGAGTTGAAGCGTGTCAGCAGCCCCGGTTTGCGCCGTTATGTCTCTGTCGATGAAATGCCCCGTGTTCTCAATGGTTTGGGTATCGCTATTATTTCTACATCAAAAGGCCTTATGACTGACAAAGAAGCTCGTACTTTGAATGTCGGAGGTGAAGTAATTTGTTATATCAGCTAATAAAGAGAGGAGAATATTAAAATGTCAAGAATTGGTAAAATGCCTATCCACCTGCCTTCAGGTGTCGAAGTGAAGATTTCTCCCGAAAATGTCATCACAGTGAAGGGTCCCAAGGGTGAACTCACCCAGCAGGTCAATCCTTCGATTGCTATGAAATTAGAGGACGGTATTCTCAAATTTGAGCGTCCTTCCGACAGCAGAGAGCACAGAGCAATGCATGGCCTTTATCGCGCACTGGTAGCCAATATGGTGAAAGGTGTTTCTGAAGGTTTCAAATGTGTTCAGGAAGTTATTGGTGTTGGATATAAAGTACAGGCAAACGGTAACGTCATTGAGATGGATTTAGGATACAGCCACAAGATCTTTTTTGAGCTTGCTCCCGAAATCCATGTCGAGACTGTAACCGAAAAAGGTAAGAATCCGATTATCACGATGACTTGTTGCGATAAACAGATTCTTGGTCAGGCCGCAGCTAAAATTCGTTCCTTGCGCAAACCTGAGCCTTACAAGGGTAAGGGTATCCGTTTCCAGGGTGAAGAGATTAGAAAGAAGGCTGGTAAGGCTGCAGCTAAATAGTTAAAATAATCGCCAAAGAAAAAAGAAGATTAGCGGTACTCCTGAGATGCCTCGTCTGTCAGTGTTTAGGAGTAACAAGGAAATCTATGCACAAATTATTGACGATGTAAAGGGTGTGACACTAACCGCAGCTTCCTCGAGAGAGAAAGGTGTCGAAAAGAGTGGCACAAAAAGCGAAATGTCCGCTAAGGTTGGCAAACTTTTGGCTGAACGTGCAATCGCTGCCGGTATTAATAAAGTGGTATTTGATCGTAATGGTTATCTTTACCACGGTCGTGTTAAATCCTTGGCAGATGGTGCCAGAGAAGGTGGTTTAAAATTCTAAAGTCATGGCAGAAGTAAATGTAAAAAGAGTAAAATCGAGCGAAATCGAATTTAAAGATCGTCTTGTTGCAATCAATCGTGTAACGAAGGTTACCAAAGGTGGTAGAACATTCACTTTTGCAGCCATTGTCGTTATTGGAAACGAGAATGGAGTTGTTGGCTATGGTCTTGGAAAGGCCAAGGAAGTTCAGGCTGCCATTCAGAAAGGCGTTGATGATGCAAAGAAGAACCTCATCAAAGTGCCTGTGTTGAAAGGTACGATTCCTCATGAGCAGTGTGGTAAGTATAGCGGTGCTCGCGTCTTTTTGAAACCCGCAGCTCCTGGTACCGGTGTTATTGCCGGTGGTGCTATGCGTGCCGTACTGGAAAGTGTCGGTGTGAAGGACGTGTTGGCCAAGTGCAAGGGCTCGTCCAACCCGCACAGTGTTGTGAAGGCTACCATCAATGCCTTGTTGCAGATGAAGGATCCTTACATGGTTGCTGAACTGCGTGGTATTACTCTTGACAAAGTGTTTAATGGTTAATTTAAGGAGATAATAAAATGGCAGAAAAGACTTTAAAGATTAAACAGGTTAGAAGTATCATCGGACATCCTGCCCGTCAAAAGAGGACTATGGCTGCATTGGGTCTCAGAAGAATCAACCATGAGCGCGTTGTAGTTGCCACCCCTCAGATCCTGGGTATGATTGAAAAGGTGAAACACTTGATCACCGTAGAGGAAATATAATTAATTAGAAGTCTCGTCTTACTAAAATACAGACGTGACATCCAAAACTTC
Source organism: uncultured Bacteroidota bacterium (assembly GCA_902790215.1). Classification (GTDB taxonomy): domain Bacteria; phylum Bacteroidota; class Bacteroidia; order Bacteroidales; family P3; genus Colimorpha. Next base: position 50,852 of record CADAQX010000016.1, read on the forward strand.
AAAATAGAATATTATGAGTTTAAATAATCTCCAACCCGCAAAAGGTTCCGTCAAGCATTCCAAACGAGTGGGTCGTGGTGCAGGCTCTGGCAAAGGTGGCACCGCTACACGTGGTAACAAAGGTGCAAAGTCCCGTTCGGGTTACCATCAGAAGATTGGTTTCGAAGGTGGTCAGATGCCCATCTATCGTCGTTTGCCCAAGTTTGGATTCAAAAACATCAACCGTATAGAGTATGTGGGTATTAACATCGATGTACTCAATACCCTTGCTGAAACAAAAAACATCACCGACTTCAATGTTGATGTCTTCAAGCAGAATGGCCTGATTTCCGGTAAGGATCGCGTTAAGATTCTGGGTCGTGGCGAGCTGAACAAGACAATCAATGTTACTGCACATGCCTTCTCTGCTTCCGCAAAGCAGGCTATCGAGGCCAAAGGTGGTGCTGTTTCCGTTATTGAATAAAGAAAATGAAGTTGATGGAGTTGGTATGCAACAGATATCGATTCCATCAACTCCAAAACAAAAAAACTAACTATAATGAAGAGATTTATACAGACACTCAAAAACATCTGGTCGATTGAAGACCTGCGGAAAAGAATCCTTTATACAATTGGATTGGTTCTGGTATACCGCATAGGTTGTTATGTCGCCCTGCCCGGTGTTGATCCTACTCAGTTGCAGAATCTGCAGAATCAGGGTTCCGATGGTCTGATGGGTCTGTTGAACATGTTCTCGGGTGGTGCATTCTCGAATGCCTCCATCTTCGCATTGGGTATTATGCCTTACATCACTGCATCCATCGTGATTCAGTTGTTTGTTATGGTTATCCCTTCTTTCCAGAAGATGCAGCGCGATGGTGAAAACGGCCGCAGAAAGATGAACCAGATTACCCGTCTCCTCACTGTTGCTATTACCGGTTTCCAGGCTCCTGCCTACATCACCAACATGATGTATCAGCTAGGCGCCTCTTCAACGGCCATCTATCCCTTTGACGGTACTTCCCCGACTTGGACTTTCTGGGCTTCCAGCATCATTATTCTGATTGCAGGAACTCTCTTTGTCATGTGGTTGGGCGAGCGTATCACTGAAAAAGGTGTGGGTAATGGTATCTCACTGTTGATCATGATTGGTATTATCGCTCGCTTGCCTTTTGCACTTTTTGGTGAGTTTGTCTCTCGTCTCACCGATGCAGGTGGCGGTTTGGTGATGTTCCTGATTGAGATAGTGGTTCTGCTTGCAGTTATTCTGTTGGTCATTTTGCTGGTCCAGGGTACCCGCCGTATCCCCGTCCAGTATGCAAAACGTATTGTTGGCAACAAACAGTATGGTGGTGTCAGACAGTACATCCCCATTAAAGTAAATGCCGCTGGCGTTATGCCCATCATCTTTGCTCAGGCAATTATGTTCATCCCCATTACGTTGATGGGTTTCACCGGCAATTCCGACTCCAAGTTCTGGATGGCCTTCACCGACTTCAATGGCTTCTGGTATAATGTGGTGTTCTTCATCTTGGTTGTGCTGTTCACCTACTTCTACACAGCCATTGCCATCAATCCCAACCAGATGGCTGATGACATGAAAAAGAACGGTGGTTTCATTCCCGGTGTGAAGCCTGGTAAAAAGACTGCCGAGTATCTTGAAGGCATCCTGTCAAAGATTACCCTTCCGGGTTCAATCTTCCTGGCTATAGTTGCCATCCTCCCTGCCATCATTCGTCTGTTTAATGTGAATACCCAGTTTGCACAATTCTACGGCGGCACCTCGTTGCTGATTCTCGTAGGTGTGATTCTGGATACCCTCCAGCAAATCGAAAGCCATCTGCTCATGCGCCACTACGACGGTCTTACCAAGACTGGCCGTATTAAAGGTCGCACCTCAATGTCTGTACAAGCATAGTTAATCTGAAATAATATAATGATACTGCTCAAGACCAAAGAAGAAATAGAGCTGATACGTGACAGCGCCCGTCTCCTCGGCAAAACCCTTGCCGAGGTGGGTCGTCATATCCGTCCAGGAGTCACCACAGCGTTCCTTGACAGCATAGGGGATCAGTTTATCCGCGACAACGGAGGTATCCCCCTCTGCAAGGGGTACGAAGGATTCCCGGCAGCTTTCTGTATATCGGTCAACGATGTGGTTGTCCACGGTATACCTTCTGATGGCCTCTTCTTGAAAGAAGGCGACAATGTATCGTTAGATTGTGTAATCGAATTAAACGGTTATGTCGCCGATTCGGCGTACACTTTCACCTGTGGTGAAGCCTCGCCAGAAATGAATCGGCTTCTCAAAGTGACTAAGGAGGCCTTATATATTGGACTTGACAAGTGTAAGGCAGGTAATCGAATCGGCGACATAGGCCATGCTGTTCAGCAACACTGTGAGAAAAACGGTTATTCCATTGTGAGGGAACTTTGTGGACATGGTGTGGGTTTCAAGATGCACGAAAGTCCCAATGTACCCAACTATGGTGTTCCGGGAACAGGGGCACTGCTCAAAGAGGGAATGGTCATTGCTGTCGAACCCATGGTATGCATGGGCTCGAAGAATGTTACCTTCTCGAAAGAAGATGGATGGACATGCCGCACCAGAGACCGTAAACCGGCTGCGCATTTTGAGCACACGGTTGCAATCGGCGCCAATGGCCCAGACATCCTCACCACATTTGATTTCATTGAAAACAATAATATTTAAGAACTAATAGAAAGATATGGCAAAACAATCATCCATACAATTGGACGGAACTGTTACAGAATCGCTGGGTAATGCTATGTTTCGTGTTGAATTAGAGAATGGGCATCAAATCATTGCCCACATCTCCGGTAAAATGCGTATGCACTACATCAAGATTCTCCCCGGTGACAAGGTATCCATCGAAATGTCCCCTTATGATCTTACGAAAGGCCGTATCACATATCGTCACAAATAGTGTTGTGGTCATTGAAAATTGAATAGAATTAATCGATTAATATAATAAAAAATGAAAGTAAGAGTTTCTGTAAAGAAAAGATCCCCCGAGTGCAAGGTTGTTCGCCGTCATGGGGTTGTCTATGTAATCAACAAGAAGAATCCAAAGTTCAAGCAAAGACAAGGATGATTAACTAACAAAAAAGAATAAAAAGAATTTATGGCAAGAATTGCAGGTATTGACTTACCCAAAAACAAAAGAGGAGTTATAGGTCTCACCTATATCTACGGCATTGGAAGAAGCCTCGCATCAGAAATCCTGGCTAAGGCTGGTATTGATGAGAACAAGAAGGTGCAGGACTGGACCGATGATGAACAGAATACCTTGCGTACCATCATCAATGATGAGTATAAGGTCGAAGGTGCACTCCGTTCCGAAGTCCAGATGAACATTAAACGACTGATGGATATCGGTTGCTATCGTGGTATCCGCCACCGTTTGGGCCTTCCGCTGCGTGGTCAGAGCACCAAAAACAACGCCCGTACTCGTAAGGGTAAGAAGAAAACAATCGCTAACAAGAAAAAAGCTACCAAGTAAATAAGTGTAGCAGCCAACCGTGGACTATATGTGAATTTGGAGCGGCTGGTAAACAAATGTAGAATCAAGCACAAATAAAAAATTATGGCAAAAACTTCTAAACCGACCAAAAAAAGAGTCGTAAAAGTTGAACCTCTTGGAAGAGCATGCATCTTTGCTTCTTTCAACAACGTAATTATTTCGTTGACAAATAATGCCGGTCAAGTGATTTCTTGGTCGTCTGCTGGAAAAATGGGCTTCCGCGGATCGAAGAAAAACACTCCGTATGCCGCTCAGATGGCTGCGGAAGATTGCGGTAAAGTTGCTTATGATTTGGGCCTAAGAAAAGTTAAAGTCTTTGTTAAAGGACCTGGTTCTGGACGTGAATCTGCAATCCGCGCAATTAACGGCTGTGGCATTGAGGTGACAGAAATCGTAGATGTTACACCTCTGCCCCACAATGGCTGCCGTCCTCCCAAGCGCCGTCGTGTCTAATTATTAACTTTTAAAAATCAGAAAAATACAATGGCAAGATATACAGGTCCTAAAACCAAAATTGCAAGAAAGTTCCACGAACCGATATTCGGTCCTGACAAGAACTATGAAAAGAAACCCTATGCTCCCGGTATGCACGGTCAGAACAGACGCCGTGGCAAGATTTCGGAGTATGGTGTCCAGCTTCAAGAGAAGCAGAAAGCAAAATACACCTATGGTATTTTAGAGCGCCAGTTCCGCAAACTCTATGCCGAGGCATCCCGTCGTGGTGGTGTTACTGGTGAAGAACTCATGAAACTCATTGAGGCACGTCTTGACAACGTCGTCTATAGGCTCGGTATCGCCTGCAGCCGTGCCCAGGCCCGTCAGCTTGTGTCCCACCGCCATATTGCTGTCAACGGCAATGTTGTCAACATCCCCTCCTACGAACTGAAAGTGGGTGATGTCATCTCCGTCCGCGAGCGCTCCAAATCCCTTGAGATAATCACCGATAACCTCTCCTCCCGTGCCAACAACTATGCTTGGCTTGAGTGGGATGGTTCTAGCCTTTCCGGCAAGTTTCTCAACTATCCTGAGCGTTCCGATATTCCCGAGAATATCAACGAACAGCTTATTGTCGAACTCTACTCCAAGTAGTAGCCTGTTCGCTGCCCAATACTTGATGCTGGTCATCCGCACCAGTATCCAAGGGTCGGGGTTATTGAATTCATTTAATAAGAAAGCAATCAAAAATGGCAATTTTATCTTTCCAGAAACCCGACACGGTGGTAATGCTTGAGGCCGACGATTTCCGTGGAGTATTTGAATTCCGTCCACTGGAACCTGGCTACGGTATCACTATCGGTAATGCGCTGCGTCGTGTGTTGCTCTCCTCTCTCGAAGGCTTTGCAATCACCTCTGTTCGCATTGACGGTGTCGAGCATGAATTTTCCTCGCTTCCCGGTGTCGTCGAGGACATGACCGATATCATTCTCAAGTTGAAACAAATCCGTTTCCGCCGCCAAATTGAAGAGTTCGAAACTGAAAAGGTCGCATTCAGTGTGGTTGGCCAGTCCGTCTTCAAGGCTGGTGACCTCAACAACTACCTCAATGGTTTCCAGGTTTTAAACCCTGAACTTGAAATCTGTCACATGGAAACCACCACCGAACTCAAGATTGAACTTACCATTGAGAAAGGTCGTGGATATGTTCCGGCAGACGAAAACAAGAAACCGGGTGATCCCATAGGTGTCATTGCTGTTGACTCAATTCATACTCCTATCAAAAACGTCAAGTACGAAGTCAGTGACTATCGTGTCGAGCAACGTACGGACTATGAAAAACTCACCTTTGACATTCAAACCGACGGTTCCATCCATCCGAAAGAGGCTTTGAAAGAAGCTGCCACTATCCTTATCCAGCACTTCATGCTTTTCAGCGATGAACGAATCACCCTCGAGGCCGAGCCGAAACCCGTCCAGGAGGAATTCGACGAAAGTACCATCTATACCCGCCAGTTGCTCAAGACAAAGCTTGTCGATATGGATCTCTCCGTAAGAGCTCTCAACTGCCTCAAGGCAGCCGAGGTGGAAACCCTGGGCGACTTGGTATCTTTCAACAAAGCTGACCTCTTGAAGTTCCGCAACTTTGGTAAGAAATCGCTCACCGAACTCGAGAATCTGGTAGCATCCAAGAACCTCGAATTCGGAATGAACATTAGTAAGTATAAATTAGATAAAGAATAATAAGAAATGAGACACGGTTGTAAAGTAAATCATCTGTCAAGAACCCACGCACATCGCGTTGCTATGCTCTCCAACATGGCCACCTCTCTTATCCTCAATAAGAGAATCGAGACTACGTTGGCCAAAGCCAAAGCACTCAGAGTATATGTCGAGCCCATCATCAATCGCTCGAAAGAAGACACCACCAACAACCGCCGTGTTGTCTTCAGTTACCTTCACAGCAAAGAGGCTGTTAACGAGCTCTTCCGCGAAATCTCGCAGAAAGTCGCTAACCGTCCCGGTGGCTACACCCGCATCCTGAAGACCGGCATCCGTCACGGTGACAATTCTGCAATGGCCATCATCGAACTCGTTGACTACAACGAGAACATGTTGAAACCTCTCACCGAGAAAAAAGCCAAGGCCACTCGCCGTAGCCGCGCCAAGAAGGCTGAATCCGTTGAGACTCCCGCCACCGAGGCTCCTGCCGTGGAGACACCCGTCGCCGAGGAAGCTCCCAAGGCTGAGTAGTCCTGTAAAGGTCATCAATACAATCGAAAGGAATGCGGGGTGTTTACCATCTCGCCATTCCTTTTTTGTTGACAGGCCATTCCCCGGAATGTAAAAACAGTATTAATCATTTAACAAAATATCCAATAACAATGTCACAGATTATAGCTATCAGGGGCCGTCAGATTCTCGACTCTCGCGGCAACCCCACAGTCGAAGTCGAAGTGTTCACCGAACAGGGTGCAATGGGCCGCGCCGCCGTTCCGTCAGGAGCCTCCACAGGCATACACGAAGCCTGTGAACTTCGCGACAACGACAAATCCGTCTACATGGGCAAAGGTGTCCTGCAGGCCGTCAACAATGTCAACAACGTCCTCAACGAGGAGCTTCGCGGCATGTACGTCGAAGAGCAGCGCGCCATCGACCAGAAGATGATTGAAGTGGACGGCACCCCCAACAAAAGCCGTCTCGGTGCCAACGCCATCCTCGGCGTCTCTCTCGCCTGCGCCAAGGCTGCAGCCATGGAGTCCGGCCAGCAGCTCTACCGCTACCTCGGCGGCTGCGGAGCCTATATGCTTCCCATCCCCATGATGAACATCCTAAATGGTGGTTCTCATGCCGACAACAGCATCGACTTCCAGGAGTTCATGATCATGCCTGTGGGTGCTCCCACCTTCACCGAAGCTCTGCGCATGGGTGCCGAAGTGTTCCACAACCTCCGCAGCGTGCTCAAAGCCCGCAACATGTCCACCAACGTGGGCGACGAAGGCGGTTTTGCTCCCAACCTTGCATCCAACGACGACGCTATCCAGGTAGTGTGCCAAGCCATCGAAAAAGCCGGCTACCGTCCGGGCGAAGACATTTTTATCGGCCTTGACGCTGCTGCATCCGAATACTACAACCCCGAAACCGGCCTCTATGAAATGCGCTGGTCAACGGGCGAAAAATACAACGCCACCGAAATGGTCGACTTCTGGAAGCGTTGGGTTGAACAGTACCCCGTCATCTCGATAGAAGACGGCATGGCTGAAGACGACTGGGACGGATGGAAACTCCTCACCGACTCCATCGGCGACCGCTGCCAGCTGGTGGGCGACGACCTCTTCGTCACCAATGTCGAGCGTCTGCAGATGGGTCTCGACCGCAAGGTTGCCAACTCCATCCTCGTCAAGCTCAATCAGATTGGTACCCTCTCCGAGACCATCGACGCCGTCAGCCTTGCCACCCGCAACGGCTATACCTCCATCATCTCGCACCGCAGTGGCGAGACCGAGGACACCACCATTGCCGACCTCGTCGTGGCTCTCAACACCGGCCTTATCAAAACCGGTTCCGCCAGCCGCACCGACCGCATTTGCAAATACAACCAGCTCATGCGCATCGAAGAAGGCCTTGGTGATGAAGCCCAGTATCTCGGCAAAAACTTCAAATTCCTCAAATAGGAACAACAGCGACTCAGGTCAAATACCCTGCATGGAATACACATGCAGGGTATTTTTTTGTGATTCTATTTTAACCCAAAATCTGTCATAAACAGACCTAAAAGCGAGAAAGGATATAAATGTCGGTTGAATAACCGATTTAGGATTATATTATGCCGCTGGAAACAATTACTCCACAACCAGCTTTTTCGACAGGATGCCCCGGGAAGTGTGAACCACGACCAGATAAACGCCTTTAGACCAGTCCTGGACAGAGAACGACGCCGAGAGGCCTTCAGCATACAAGTCCAGGAGCTTTGCGCCGGCCGAGGAGTACACCTCAATCCCGTACAACGGGAATTCCGAGGATACAGACACCATGTCGGTGGCGGGGTTGGGCATAACTGTGATATATTCGGCAAGGGGATTTGCGGGGTCGATGCCATTTCCCTGGACCAGCCATTCCACGGGTTCGCACCAGTCGCTGTAGCGGAGGGTGTCCAGTTCGCGACAGACGGTGCGGACGTATGCCACCATGGGGACGTTGAGGGTGTCCTTGAATCTCCAACGGTTGTTGTGGCAAGTGACGAAGGTGCCATTGTCGGGGTGTGTTCCCTGTGGGCCGTAGGATAGCTGCCACTCGTCGTGCGAGCCGTCGTGGCTCCAGCGCAGGGTAATGGTGTCGCCGAAGCGGCTCATGATGCCGAGGTCGTGTACCGGGGTGCAGGCGGGGGTGTCCACCGTCCAGATGGTGTCGAAAGTGCGGAGAATCGGAGCCACCCCGAAGAACTCGTGAGTGGGATAGTTTCCCCATTCCTCCATCCGAAGTCCGACCCTGCTGCCCGCGATGGAGTCGTATGTATCTCCGTAGGGGCAGTGTCTTAAACGAATCTTGCAGTTCCGGGTCGGCATATAGCATGTGGAGTCATACATATAGTATTGACGGCTCTCACCGTCAGTGGAATATATAAACCAATACATATAGCAGTAGAGAGGAGGGGGTTCATCCAAAACAACTGGAACGGCATGCCAACCGTAGCAGGAGTGACCCACATAGAATGAATCCACCACATGGATTGGTTTATCAAACATAACATCCCATCGGTAAAAGTGCTCGCCTCTGCGGTAATGATGGTCATTGCAATACAAAGATGGATTGGCCCATTGACCGGGGAACCATTCTTTGCCCTTGATGGAGGCTGAGTCCTGAATGTCAAGGCGTACTTTGGCTAATTCGATCAGGGTGTCCAATTCAGCTTCGTAGAGATACAGGTACTCGTCAGGGATGAGTGGGGCAAAACGGGTGGTATCCCAATCCACACCAACAATTGGATCATATGCAGGACCCAGGGGATAAGGAATCGCCCATACAGCAATACCGTAGACGTCGGCACCGTCTTCAATGTAGTTGTACTCCATCCTGTCGCCATAAACAGCCAGAGGGGTGGTGTGTCCTAGAAGGGGGGGGAGGACTAGGCTTCCCTGCACGGTAAGAAGCGGGTGGGTGGAATCGGCCAGCCAGCTTTCGTAGTCGAAATCGAAGTAAGGGGTATACACGGTGTCGATGCGCACAAAGCCCTGGGCTGTCCCCGTCCATGTCAGCCAGGCCAATATCAAGGTCAGGACAATCTTTCTCATGGCGTTTTTTGTATTTATTTCGATGTCGGTTATTCTTCTGTTGTACACTGCAGTACAGCCTCTTCCTCTATGGTGGTAAACGACAAGGATCCGCTGACGCTGAGGGGCTTTGTGGGGCAATGGTGCCGGGAGTGGATTTTAATGCCTGGGGAAGAGGAAAAGCCGGGAATCAATTCCATGTTATCGCAATGGGTTTCTGTGCCGAATATGTATTCATTGAACACAGACAGGCCTAAATTGTCCAGGCCGCTTGTGACGAAGCCGTCGTAGTTGTAGTGGTCCAGAGAGAGGAACTTTTCATCAGTGATGAACCGGGACTCGTATAACCCGGCGTATATATTGCTCAAATCCACTTTATGAATATAGTGATTGTATAATCCGCTCAGAGGGCTTTCCATGTCAGTCAGGTACCAAAGGAATGAACCCGAATGGCTGTATCGGATGTCCTTTACGGGTTCGGCAAAGGCGTTTGCCGCGAGAGGGATATCGATGCTGTGGGAGAGGATGGGGACGCCGGAACTCGCATCCAGAATCTTGACCGCCAGGCCGGGGTTTGCCCCGTCACGGTAGCTGTAGGCCACGGCGAACCGGTCATTGCCGCACTCTGTCACCATCACCTGTCCAATCACTGCGTGGTCGGTGAAATAGTATATGTCGGGAGCGTCAGGGTGGCAATAGTTGGCGTAGTTTGGCATGCGGTTCAGCACCACAAAGTGGAACAGGTTGTCCCCTGTGTCTTTTGCCGTAACCACGATGTGTTTGTCCGTGCAGGCAATGTCGGTGTATCTCTCGTAGCCGTCCTTGTTATAGTGATAGGCATGGATATCCCAGAGTCCCCCCCAGAAAGCGACATCGCCATAGCCCACGCGTCTATAGATAACGCTGGTGCCACTACGTATATCGTTGTCTGCTATGTAGGCTATGCATGTCCCGTTGCCGTCATTGAACGGGGCAATACGTTTCACCTCCGTGACCTGGTCGGTATAGTTCACATCGCAGCAGTCATTGCTCATAGTATTCTGGAAAAATGTCATCCAATGGAATGTGCCGGAGCTTCCCAGCATGTCGTTGATGTCGAAACAGGCTATCAGGCCGTACTTGGAAGAGGCATTCAGCATGTAACCTCCGGCAAAGACAGTGTCGCCCATAATGCGGAAATCATTGATATGGACATTGGAGGGGATTTGGATTGATATGGCCTTTGGGGAATAGTTGTCGTGTAGCGTAATCTTGTTGCTGGGGAGTTTTTTGGAATATACGAGGTACTTGCCCGCTTTCCATTCCCGGACAATCGACGTGTCGGCTGGGCTTTCAGGCAGATTCCATACAGAACTCTGTCCCATGGCGGAGGCAAAGCACGCCAGCAGAATGGAAACAGATATGAGTGATTTGGTTTTTATAATCATTATATTGCTGATATTTATATTTTTGTGTAAAAAAGAGTTGTTTTTTACGTGTACAAATATACAAAAAAAAAAACAAGTATGCATTTTTTTACTAAAAGATTGTGATAATGCTTGAATTAATGCCTGAATGCTTGAGCCGAAGGCCGCGAACACCGCTGAAATAAGTTAATAAAAGTGAGTCAATGTGTAAATGCTTGAGTGATAAAATACTCAAACAATCAAGCAATCAGACAATCAGGCAATCAATAAGTCGTTTCGCGCGGAAGTTACTTTTTTTTCTGTGAAGAATTACGCCAACTTTCGCCAACTTACTCCACCGTTCCGATAGTGTCGCATATTTGTCCCCAACGTTCCTCTGTGCGCCTTCATGGCTCGATGTTGCGTCGTTCTTTATTATATCGTTTTTCGATATGTTTCCCTCATTTTTCCCTTTGTGAAACGGAAACAAAAGGGAAAACGATCGAATAACGAGCGAATAAATGACGACGCTTGATGGTTACATCAACGTCTGGTTATGCTTGCCAAACTTTAGGTAACCTCCATAATGATGCAATAAAACAATCCATTCTGCGTTATGTATGCAAAGAATGTTTCCGTCAAATAAAACCTGTAGAAAATGAAAAAGCTGAATTCCCGATTTATGATTGCAGCGGCCTTTTGTGCCGTAATGATATCCGTGTCGTGTACAAAAGAAGACATAATCCCGGTGTCCACAAACATGTACAACAGACTGCTGCCTATATGGGAGCAGCGCGAATCGCCCCGCTGGCATAACACTGTGGAGAAATATGCGTCTCATTATGGTTACACCGTTATCAAAGACACTGTTCACGTCGGCAGCGGCAATAGAACGGTCACCTACCTGTGCCAGACCGACACACTCATATATCTGCTTGAAACCTGGGCTATAAACGACACCCTGTGGTCGCTGGATTGCTACCTGTTCGCTCCCACGGAGCGGTGGCTAAAAGACCAAATGGTGATTTTCGAGAACGAGATGTACAACCGTCATCCCGAGGGCTATACCGGCGGCTCCTTTTATTGGTATACGTCTCCTGGAAACGTCGACGGCGGCGACGTGCGGTCGCACGATCTCTTTGTGCAGCGGGCCAAGGAGCACACCAACGACGTGTGGGAATGGGTCGAGGCACGCACCCGCTATGGTCTCCATCCGCCCTATCTGGGCGAAGACCAGCTCAAACTGGGCTCTGGCGGCACCCGATACACACTCGACCAGTTGGGCTTGGATGCGGAACACCAAATCCACCAAACCCTTCACATAGGGTTCCACACCTACGATACCACCGGCTGGAGCAATCCCTACTGGTTTGATTGAACCCAAATCGGTCGTTAGGGTTTATGCCAGATTAGTATTTGTTCCGAGCAGATTGGCCGCATCGCTGGCAAAGACGTAGCGGGCTACGGCGAGACAGGGATGTGGACAAGATGCCGGAAGAAATGCTGATATGGCATAAACAGACCTAAAAAAGTGAAATGGATTGAAAAGTCGGCCTAATGACCGATTATTGGTGGGTGAGGCAATAATTTGTGGAAATGAACGTTATGGGGGCATGAAGAAACGGCTTGTATTGACGGTTGTTTTGGTGGGCTGCTGGGTGGCAGCCAATGCCCAGATGTCGGAGGTGAACGATTGCCTCCGTTTTCTGCCCTCACGCATGGCAAATCACGTCCGCACTGAGAGGGAGTATCGACTCTCCACCGGAGCGACGGGTACCCGCAGTCTGGTGGCAACCATCCGCTACGACCGGCAGGGATACATGACCTACCATCGTTATGGGTCGGAGATGCCCGACAGCATCGAGTGCACTTACGACTCACTCAATCGGCTGGTACAGTGGAAAAGCGCTGAGCGCCGTTGGGACAACGACAGCCAGCGGATGGTGATGGGCAGTCTTATCGTCGAAAACTTTGACTATACTCCCGACGGGTTGGTCAGCCTCGTCCGAACGGTTATATACGACCGCGTCAACGCTAAAATCGATACCACAGTCATTACCTACCGCCTTATCCATCTGGAACGCTCCGGCTGGGGTGTTACGGAGTGCGATTATGCCTATTACGAAAGGGGATCGTTGGGTGAGGTGGTGACGGTGGAAACTGATACCTGCAGTTTCCGTCGTGAGTACGACACTGAGGGTCACCTGCTGCACCAGACCTATACCAACGAAGTCGGCTCGCGCGGGTTAGACAACTACGAAGAGCGTTACGCCTACGACAGAGAGGGCCGCGTGCTGTACGAGATTATATGCAGTTATGGCGGATGCGACTCGATGGCCTATCGCTACGGCGCGAAAGGCAACGTGGTGGAGAAGTCGGGCAAATCGTGGGTACAAGGCATTGAGTCGGATATTGTTGTTCGTTTAAGTCCCGAGGGTTTCCCCATTGAACGCACAGAAGTCTTTTACCCGCCGGAGGGAGACGAATCAGCGGAGCGCAGAGTCACCCGCACATGGTATGATGCCAAAGGCAGTGTCGTCCGTAAAGAGAATCCAGACTATACGATGGAATACGAGGTGGAGTACTGGGAAGAATGAGGATCGCTTGATTGCCTGATTGTTCTAATTCGTTGTCCGTTGATATGTTGATAGGTTTATACGGTTCGCATCATATCAACCTACCAACAAAACATTTCAATTTTCAATTTTCAACTTTCAATTTTACACACTCAAGCATTTACACAATCAAGCATTCAAGCAATAGTTCATTTTCAATTTTCAACTTTCAATTCGTCAAGCATTCAAGCAATAGTTCATTTTCAATTTTCAACTTTCAATTTTTAATTCTTCTGCCTTCGCTCTGCCTTCGCTCTACCTTCGCTTTAGGTTCGCTCCTATGAACGGCCTCGCAGCGACCCCCAAAAGGCTCTTCAACGGAGTTGGATACGCCCTCCGCGCTACAGCTACAGTTGCTACAGTTCCATTTTCCCCAAATCTGTCATCAGGGTTACCCCCCATTGCGGTACGCAAAAGATGGTTTTCGAACTGTAGCAACCGTAGCGTAGCACCCACCGCATCGAGTGCCCCACCCGCCTGTTCATCTGCCACGAATCTAATATTTTTTTGTTATCGAAAAATCCACCGGCCTTTACCTTTATGGGGATTTGTATGTTGCTGATGAGTTCATGAGAGAAAAAGAGTACGCGATATAGTACTGCGCATTGCCGTCGTTCTCACCGAGAGGTGTTTTCGAATGTGAAAGGAGATAGATGGTGCATTTGTAAAATATATTTGGCTGTATCGGAAAAATGTTGTATTTTTGCAAATCAAAAAGGTCAAGCTATGAGCAAGTATGAGATACCATTCCTTACAGCTGCGGTGCATGCTTTTGGCGAACGCTTCGCGATGACGCGACAGGCGGCGTTCAACTATTTGCATGAGCATAAGGGGCTGGCATTCTTGATAGAGTTCTACGATGTGGAACACTTGCAGTCGATGGACGAGACCGTCGACGACCTACTCATCATCTGCCAAAAGAACGGAGGTACGCTCGCATGAACCAGCCCACCCATCATCAGATAGCAACATACTTGACTGATTATGTCTTGAGCGAGCTAGTGAAATATGTAATGGAGGACACAGGTTGCGGCATCGAGCAGGCAATGGAGAAAGTCTATAAATCCCCGCTGATGGAAGCCCTGCAAGATGAAGAAAACGAATTATACGTGCAAAGCCCGGCATATTTGTATGAGTTAATGAAAGGTCGTTGGCAATGTCTCCGCGGCATAGCGACTGCACCAGAGGACTTCGACTACAAACAAGAACTGGCAAGCCGTTATGAACTATGAGCGACAGATTATATTAAGAAAACTTCTATGAATCACCTCGGGTGAGACTTTTCATAACACTGCACAAGGATTGAAATGACAGAGTTGCCGTCCAATAGGTTGATGCAACGTTAGATATGTGAAAGCTTGGAGGCATCCCGCCGGCATTGGGAGAACCGCTCAAAGGACTAACCCCCAAAAATTGTTTTACCAAATAAGAAAAGATTTGTATCTTTGCAGCGTGAAATGACGAAAAAGTTCGTTACGAAAAAATACGTAGTAAAAGAGCGCCTCTCAATGTCAGTACTTTTTGATGTATTTACAATGGGGTGAAGAGCCTAGTTCAAATAGCAATTACCCGATTAGGAGGGAAGTCGTAGTATGTTTTGATTATTATTGTTACACCATTGCGCTAATTTGGAATATAAGTATGTCCCACAAAACAATTGAACTGAATAGTTACTAAGGATTGTTTTTTTTAAGTTTTTTTTCAACAAATTCCCACCTTTCCTTTTTTGTATTTCACAATACACACAATCCATCAAATCATGACCATTGGTAATACTGAGTATTTCAACTATACTATGGCTGTTCTGAAAGGAATCTAATTCCTCTTGCTTTGCAGTATTATTGGGAGACACACCTTTTACCTTAACAAATAATTTATCACGTTGTCCTAATAGACCTTCTTCATATAAAGAAATAGTGTTTAAATTTTTGAAAGCAAGGTTTCGATGGTTATTATAATTGTACCATTTCATATAAGAATAGTCTTTGAGAATTTCGCTTAGTTGGTAGATATCTATACCATCGCAATAACTATTATACTCTTCACCAACAATCTCACCGATACAATGATTCTGACAAATCATTGTTTCAAGATCATGGGCATCAGTAAAAAACATGGATGCACACGGAGGTGGGTTTAGGTTTGCATTGTTAAAATCAGCATCTCTCAAAGATATGATTCGTGTAGGATATTTTTTCTCAACTTCTGATAAAACTATTTGATGAAAGCTAATATTTTTTGGAAGTAAATATACGGCATCCTCCTTCAAAACATTGCTATAAACCAATTTATCATCTGGTCCTTCAACTAATACTAAAACCTTATTCCTTAAATCACGGCTTTGGAATAACAGATAAACTTCACTTAATGCTGCGCCATATCCTTGCCGAATAACTTCAGTTTGTATTGAATTATTCATTTGCACTGAGATGTCAAATCAAAACATTTATCCCATCTTTCACCGATAATTTGAGGTGAATGAGTTGCAATTATTGCCTGGCCTTCTGTCAGATTTAAGATGCGCTCTAAATCATCAATATACTGGAACTGCCATGCAACATGAAGAGATATTTCTGGCTCATCAATTAAAAGTAGCTTATTTCTCCCAAATTCAAACACAAGATAGTAAAGCATAATAATAATATTTTGCTCCCCGCTAGACAAGTCAGACAGTGATATCCATTTTAAATCTTCAGTTTGTACTCTAATACCCTTCTCCACAGAAAACGAAACTTTTTTTGCAACAAATTCCTTCCTTTCAATGATATCTGAAAATAATTTAAGTTTTCCGCAAATATCTTCTAACTTCTCAAACTTTTCTGAAATATCTTGAATATATGCAGCAAGTTCATTTTTATGGTCATCACTATATTCTGGAATAACAACGTTGTCAATTAAATCGAAAGAACTTAGTTCACGAGATTTCTCATTCAGACTATTTCGCTTTTCTTCATATTCTTGCTGTGAAAGATGTGAAAATGTATCATTTAAAAGCTTATTAATAAATTGATTGTCTTTTTCTTGTGAAAAGGAAAGAAAGTCGTATTTCGCCTTGTGTATTATATTTTTTATCTGCTCAGCGATCTCGTCAATTGTATAGTTCAGCGTTAAGGTAGCATATTCGTTTTCGCCGAAATTAATATGCTTAGTTGCCTTTGGTTTAAAGATTCGCTGAGCTTCAATAAAAACTGCTTCGAAAGACTTTATTTGTAATAGAAAAGCATTCCCATTAGTTTGTTCACGAGCTATAATTTGAAGCATTCTTGGATTACGTTTTGTAAAATCAAGAAAATCTTTGGATGAAATGTTGTCCGTTCCCAACCGTCTTCCCTCATAATAACCGATTGATCGAATTGCCTTTTGGATAAAACGATTGTTGATTACAAACCTACATTCGGTATGGTCTGCATTTATCCATTTAAACTCTATTTCTCTATCCCCATCGTTTGGTGTATCTTGCACTTCAGACTCGGCAATAAGATTCTTAGAAGTTACATACAAACTACATCCATCTGTAAGCCATAACTTAATGCTTTGGAAAGATAAATAATAGAAAAAGAACAAATCAGATTTTGAAAATGCATTTAGTATTTTTAGTATAGTCGTTTTTCCATATCCGTTGGGACCAGTAAGAATGAGGTAGCTACTCTCTAACGAAATACAATAATTGTAACGACCAAAAAGTCCTACTATTTCAAATTTTGATATTTTCATCTTGAGATAAGGTTCATAAGTTGTTGCTGTAAAGAGCTATTAACAGTAAATTGACTTTCAACAATTAGATTCTCGTTACCATTCGATTTTACGCATGCAGTATAAGAAGGATAGTCATCTCCCTTTGAACGATTATTCTGCCACTGCATAGGTCTAAGATTGATTAAATCATTTGTACCTCCCTTCGTTTTGGGAAGTACGTGGTCTATCTCCCAACCAAAAATACTATCTGTGTTGCCATATTGATTCCTCAACATCCATGCCCCACATGCATCTTTACGTGCAGAGTCAGGATCATATCCTTTTTGGACAAGACCTTTATTCCAAACCTGTTGTATGATATCCTCATCAAATGTCATCATTTTTTTTTTTTGCAAATGTACATAAAAAAAACGAATAAAATACAGAAGGAAAAAAAAATCTGTCATACAGTCAAAAAAACTTTTATTATAGACTGAGAAAAGATTTTGTCATGTTATAAGTTTTATGTATCTTTGCATCATGAAATCAAACGAATGTATATGACATAAAATGTAGATATAGAAAAGAAAAATAGAACAATAACGCAGCTCGTTCTCTGTCTATAGATCTGGAAAATCAAATACCTATGAGAGAGTTATGCGAATGTTCACGCCTTGGCGTGAATTATTCGATACTCATCAATAGGTAAGGCATTCCAGAGCCCATAGACATGATGAGCAAATAAAACGAATAATTCAACGCCTTTTTTATTACTCAAAAGCTGTAATGGATGAATAATACCGAGAGACAAGAGATAGTTTATCGAGAAATCCTCAGAATGTTAATGCCAGACAATCTAAAGAGCAACATTGCCCATTTAGATGTTATGCTTGATTTTTATTACAAGATTATTGTCAATCTGTTTAATGCAACATTCAAATATCAGTTTCAGGCAGAAATGAGTCATTCGGTCTAAATGATGTTTACAAAAGCCAAATCATTTAGGGTTTTACTTGATGGGGTTAGTCATAAAAGTTTAAAGCCCTTGGTGGACCATACCGCATTATTTACGATTGCCAGAAGTGCATATGAATTATTGTTTTCGTTTGAATTGGTTTATATTATTCCTGATACAGATGAAAAGAGACTTGTGATGAGAGATGCATATATCGCGGCAAGTGCCGTAAATCGTCAAAAAATAGCAGAGAATAATCAGGCAATGCAAAATGATCAATTAGAAAAAGAGGATAAAGCGACTATAGAAGCATGTAAAAAAGAAATCGAAAAAACAAGTTTTTTTCAAACGTTGAGTAACAAAAAGAGGCATGAATTAGAAAAACATCTTTTCGATAAAGGAGACTATCAATTCATTATTGATAAAAACGGTGAAACGTTCATTCATGTTGGCTGGGATGAAATAAGAAAGTATTGTGGCCTTGATTCGGATATTCTAAATGGATTATATAAATATTTGTGCAATATGTCACACCCATCATACATGTCTCTTGTTCAATTTATGAATGCATACAAAAATGGTGACATATATGATATGGCTGATTATGCCACAATGACGATGAATATTATTCTTAGCGTGTTCATTGTAGACTATATGCATGTTTTTCCTGAGGCAAAATGTGTATTTGAATCGAAAGACGAAGATACACGATTCAAAATCAGAATGTATTGCGACTATTTTAGGGGCAAATGTCAAAATGTATTATAAACACTATGAAAAGATTATTATGTTCAATTTATCTATTGGCAATAACGGGTATTGCCGTTGCTCAAAAAGACACCTCTTTCAATGTTCAAAGAGGAATTGATTACTATGAGAATGGAGATAATAAAAATGCGTTTGTTATCTTTGATAATGCCGCTAAACGTGGGAACGCGTATGCAATGTGCGTATTAGGTTATATGTATGATGTAGGAGATGGTGTAGAAGAAGATGATGCTAAAGCTGTTAGTTATTATCGTAAGTCAGCGGAAAAGGGCAATTATTATGGCCAGCATAATTTAGCTGTAATGTATCTGGATGGAACGGGAGTATCTCAAGACTATACTCAGGCAGCAAGTTGGTTAAGAAAAGCAGCAGAACAAGGTCATAAAGAATCTCAAAAACGCCTTGGAGTTTGTTATGAGGAAGGCACTGGTGTAGAAAAAGATTTATCCAAGGCATTCTTTTGGTATAAGAAGGCAGCAGAGCAAGGGGATGCTGAGGCCCAAAGATGGGTTGCTGAATGTTATTCGAGAGGTAATGGAGTCTCAGAAAATTTGTCACAAGCATTTTATTGGAACAAGCGAGCTGCTGACCAAGGCGACTCTGTTTCCCAATATTACATTGGTTGGGATTATGAACAAGGAAGAGGTGTGGCTAAGAATCTTGACAATGCACTATTTTGGTATACTAAAGCGGCACAGAACGGGTATATTGATGCGCAATTGTATTTAGGACAAGCTTATCGGCTTGGGAATAGATTTCTGACCCAGAACTATTCAAAAGCAATGGAGTGGTACAGAAAGGCTGCGGAAAAAGGTGATCCGGATGCACAATTTCAGATAGGTAGCTTATATATCAACGGCCAAGGAGTAGCAATGGATTATTCAAAGGCATTTGAATGGTGGATGAAAGCCGCGAAGCAAGGTAATGAGAGTGCGCAGTTCAATATTGGAAAAATGTTTGAAAATGGTAATGGGGTTGAACAAAATGTTACCAAAGCGGTAGAATGGTATTCAAAGGCTGCTGAACAAGGAGATGATTTTGCACAACATTATTTAGGTGAAGCATATTATTATGGGTTTAATGTGACAAAAGACAATGCGAAAGCCTTGTATTGGTTAAATAAGGCTGCTGATAATGGTTACTCCAGAGCATTTGGCATGCTCGCACTCGTATATGACGATATGGAATTATATTCTGAAGCTCTTAAGTGGTTCTTGAAAGCCATCGAAACAGAATCTGATGGAACTGAAGAGTATTTTGTTGGGTATTACTATGAAAATGGTTTAGGAACGACTACTGACTTTCAGAAAGCTTTTTCATGGTATAAGAAAGCCGCAGATAAGGAGAATCCTGCCGGAATGGCAAATGTTGGCTTCTTTTATGAAATGGGGATTGTGGTAGAAAAGGATGAGAAGAAGGCATTTTCGCTATATAAACGTGCAGCAGAGAAAGGTGTACCACTAGGACAAGCAAGGTTGGGCTTGGCATATTATGAGGGTATGGGTACTCAGAAGAATAATGATTTGGCTCTCTATTGGATGGGGAAAGCGACAGAAAATGGTGATGAGGAAGCAGTTGAGTTACTGGCTACACTTAAAAAGTTAATTGCTTACGAAAAACAGTATGGTGTTCAACAACCGTATGTGACGAATGGCAACACGATTACTATTATTATGGATAAACGGAATTCCATTTATTATGTCCCTTGTAAGATTAATGGGGAAAAGGCTGATTTCGTTTTTGATACAGGTGCTGGATTGATTAGCCTCTCTTCTGATTTTGCAGAGAGGTTGAAGAATTTGGGATTGCTCACGGATGAAGATTTCTTAGGATATGGAACATCTATGATTGCTGATGGGAGTACTCATAACGTTCTTGTTGTGAATATTAGAGATGTGGAGATTGGCGGGTTGCATTTGAATAATGTTAGAGCATCTATCAAAGATCAGCAAAACGCACCGTTACTATTAGGACAATCTGCCATTGAAAAACTCGGCAAAGTGACAATAGATGGACATAAACTAATTATCCATAAAGATTAGTTCTCTCTCTAAAAGAGCATGTTTTGTAAAGAATAATACTATTTCTTACGCGACTTTATGCTTCCCTAATGCTGACTTTCGGATTATTACTCCCGACAACGTTGCCAACTACCTCTTGTCTGAGTTGAAGAGACCGAAGAAGGATTGAAGAACCATCACACTCTCTTTAGGTGGGTTTATTCGTTTTGTGTCGCATCCCTGTCGGGACGCTGGTCTATCACGGCACTGCGAGGACTTCGTCCTCGCAGTGCCGTGTTATGCAAGGTCGCGTCCCTGACGGGACGAATCGCCAGTTTTCTACTCTTTCACTGAATGCCTCATGCAAAAGGCGATTGCCGACAAGTGGCATTCGCTTTTGGAAAAGTGAAAATACTGCAAAATTCACTTTTGCAAAAGCGAAAAAGATGCTAAAAACAGTGTTTCCAAACATTGATTTTGAATAAAAATTAGTGTTTGCAAACATTATTTTTGTCATTAAATCAATATTTCCAGATAATGTTCATTATTGCTGCCAAATGAAGTGGGTTTATCCGTTTTGTGTCGCGTCCCTGTCTGGACGCTGGTCTAGTGGTTGTCTTGTCACGGCACTGCGAGGACTTTGTCCTCTTGTACCGTGTTATGCAAGGTCTCGTCCCAGTCGGGACGAATCGTCTTTTTCTACTATTTTGTTGAGCGCCTATTTTACTTACTTTTTTGGAATCAATTCCGCAAAAGTTATGACTTTTTTGGAATATATTCCAAAAAAGTTGTATCTTTGCAGGGTAAAAAGTAATGGATTATGATTGAGCGATTGCTATATAAAACAATTGATAACAAGCTGTTTGCAGGTAAGATTATTATCCTTACTGGGGCGCGTCAGGTGGGGAAAACCACTCTTTTGAAACAATTATTGCGACAGAAAGAGGGGGTATTGTGGTTGAACGGTGACGAGTTGCAGGTACAAAACCTATTTGCCAAAGCTTCGGCAGACCGTCTGCTGTCGGAATTCAGCAATTCAAAGATTGTAATCCTTGATGAGGCCCAGCGCATAGAGAACATTGGCCTAAGATTGAAACTGATTGCCGATTCGGACAGTGAGGTTCAAGTGATTGCCACAGGCAGTTCTGCTTTTGAATTGGCTAACAAAGTGAACGAGCCACTGACTGGTCGCAAATGGGAGTACCAGATGTTCCCGTTGTCGTTTGGCGAGATGGTGGCGCATCACGGAAAACTGAAAGAGATGCGGATGCTTCCAAGGCGTATCATTTATGGATACTACCCAGAGGTGGTGACAAACGACGGCAACGAGGTGGAGATACTCAAACTGCTGACCGATGCCTATCTGTATAAGGACATTCTCTCGTGGGAGAGTATCAAGCACCCCGGCAAACTGCAAACTCTGTTGAGGGCATTGGCTTATCAGGTGGGGTCTCAAGTGTCGTATAATGAATTGAGTCAGATGTGCTCGATGGACAGCAAAACGGTGGAACGCTACATCAACCTGTTAGAGCAATGCTATATCATATTCCGTCTGCCCTCGTTCTCGCGCAACCTGCGCCACGAGCTCAAGTCCAGCCGAAAGATATACTTTTATGACAACGGCATACGAAATGCTTTGATAGTCGACTATAGAGCTCCGGAGGTGAGGCAGGATATAGGGGCGTTGTGGGAGAATTTCGTCATTGCCGAAAGGATGAAGAGCAACGAGTACTACCATCGGTGGGTGAACCGCTACTTCTGGCGGACCAAACAGCAACAGGAGATAGACTATCTGGAAGAGTCGGGAGGTAAACTGCATGCATACGAAATGAAATGGAATCCGCAAGCAAAAGCATCCATTACCAAGACTTTCACCGATGCCTATCCTAATACTGACTTTCAGGTTATCACCCCGGACAACATTGCAGTTTTTCTGTTGCCCGACCCGAAAGGAGATTGAACCCAAATCGGTCATTAGGCCGACTTTTCAATTATTCTTGTCTTTTTTAAGTATGTTTATGGCATATCAGCATTTCTTACGGCATCTTGTCCCCATCCCTGTCTCGCCGTAGCCCGCTACGCCTTCGCCAGCGATGAGGCCAATCTGCTCGAAACAAATGCTAATCTGGCATAAACCCTAATGACCGATTTGGGTTGACGAAGGGTGGAGGAACCATCACGCACTCTTTTGGTGGGTTTACTCGTTTTGTGTCGCGTCCCTGTCGGGACGCTGGCTCATCGACGGTCTCCTCACTGCACTGCGAGGACTCTGTCCTCTTGTACCGTGTTATGCAAGGTTTCGTCCCTGTCGGGACGAATCGCCATTTTTCATTCGTTATTGACTCTACGGTTAGTAGATTTTATGGTTCCAGAGTTCTTGTAGGAAATGGGTTGCCGGCATGACTTCGACATTGTTGAAGGTGCGAGGTGCGACATCTAAGGAAACGATGATGAGGCGGGCATTGGGGTGTTCTTCGCCAAATGCCTTTAGGCCGCGCAGGTGGCGGGATTGTACTTCTTGGCAGGATTTGATTTCGATAGCCACATTGGCATCGCCGAGGACGGCATCGACTTCGAATCCCGTATGGGTGTGCCAGTAGGAGAGGGCATTTTCGTGGTCGTGATAGCCGAGGTAGGCGATGATTTCTTGAATTATCAGATGCTCAAAAGCATGGCCAAAGTCATCGCTTCCTGGCTGCATGTTGCGGCGGTGTAGGAGGTAGTTGGGTATTGAAACATCGAAGTAGTAGAATTTGGGAGCCTGATTGAGTCGGCGTTTCACTACACGGGAAAAGGCTGGAATCATGTATCCAATGAGCGTTTCCTCCAGTATGGCAAAGTACTCTTTGACAGTCTTTGCGTCGATGCCGCAGTCTTGGGCGATGTTGTTGTAATTGACTATTTCGCCATCGGTGAGAGCCGCTACTTCCATAAAGCGGTTGAAGGATGCGAGTTTGCGCACTAATGCTTCGGCTGCAATTTCTTCTTTCAGATAAACGGAGATGTAGGCCTGCATGCGTTTCTCTAACTGGCGGTTGCTGGTGCTCAGATAGTGGGTGGGCAGCATGCCGCTGTTGGCAGCCTTCACTACATCGAAATTGTCCACTTCCGCACTGACGAGTGGGTACAGCATATTTCTAACGGCACGGCCACCAAGGGTGTTGACACCTCTGCGTTTCAATTTCCGAGCACTGGAGCCGCTCAGGATGAAGTGGATGTTTTGTCGTGTGATAAGCCAATGTACTTCATTCAGCAGCTCGGGTATTAACTGTATCTCGTCAATGATGACTATGTCGCCACTTTGGGCGGAGGCCAGTTCCTGGCGCAGTAAGGAGGGATTTCTTCTTAGACGTTCGTAGGTATCGGTTTCAAGCAGGTCGTAGAATTTATTGTTCGGAAAAAGTTTAAGCAGTAATGTTGTCTTTCCCGTTTGGCGAGCACCAAAAAGGAATACACTTTCTTCTTCTGCATCTTTGATTTTGAGTATTCTATCTAACATATTGCCATGAATTAGATTCTTTAAATATGTGGAGTTGTACTCCGTATTTTCTTGTAAAATCAGGAGTTGTACTCCGTAAATTCACGGTGCAAAAGTACAAAAAAATTGGTAAATAGCAATAAAAATAATGCAGAGATGCATGTTTTTTACGGCAGGGATGCCAATTATCTTGTACCGAGATAAGCAAGGTCGCGTCCCTATCGGGACGCTATCATCAAATGAAACCATCAATATTTTCAATTTTCCAAAAAAAAAGTGTATATTTGCATTTTTGTTTTACTGCTGTGCACGGAATGCTCCGGGAACGGCAAGGACTTGAATGACACACAATATACGATGAACAACATACGCAACTTTTGTATTATAGCCCACATCGACCACGGCAAGAGCACGCTGGCCGACCGTCTTTTGGAATATACCGCCACCGTTTCGCAGCGCGATATGCAGGACCAGGTGCTGGACGATATGGATTTGGAGAAGGAGCGCGGCATCACCATCAAGAGCCACGCTATCCAGATGAACTACCGCCACGACGGCGAAGGGGAGAACGCAGGCAAGGACTTTGTGCTGAACCTGATTGACACCCCCGGTCATGTGGATTTCAGCTATGAGGTGAGCCGTTCCATCGCCGCGTGCGAGGGGGCGCTGCTGGTGGTGGACGCCACGCAGGGCATCCAGGCACAGACCATCTCCAACCTCTATCTGGCTTTGGAGAACGACCTGGAGATTATCCCGGTGATGAACAAAATCGACCTCGACAGCGCTATGCCCGAGGAGGTGGCCGACGAGATTATCGACCTGCTGGGCTGCAAGCGCGAGGAGATTCTCTCGTGCAGCGCCAAGACCGGCATGGGTGTGCCGGAAGTGCTGCGTGCCATCGTTGACCGTTTTCCCGCCCCCAAGGGCGACCCGTCGGCTCCGCTGCAGGCGCTGGTGTTCGACTCTGTCTTCAACCCCTTCCGCGGCATCATCAGCTATTTCCGAATCATGAACGGCACCATCAAGACCAACGACCATGTGATGTTTGTCAGCACCGAGAAGGACTACCACGCCGACGAAATCGGTGTGCTGCGCTTGAATATGGAGCCCCGCAAGGAGATGAGTGCCGGCGACGTAGGCTACATCATCAGCGGCATCAAGACCTCCAAGGAAGTGCGCGTGGGCGACACCATCACCCATGTGGAACGTCCGTGCGACAAGGCCATCGAAGGCTTCGAGGCCGTCAAGCCTATGGTGTTCGCTGGTGTCTATCCCGTCGATACCGACGACTACGAGGAGTTGCGCGCCTCGCTTGAGAAGCTGCAGCTCAACGATGCCTCGCTCACCTTTGAGCCGGAGAGCTCTTTGGCGCTGGGTTTCGGTTTCCGCTGCGGATTCCTGGGGCTGTTGCACATGGAGATTGTGCAGGAACGTCTTGAAAGGGAGTTCAACATGGACGTCATCACCACGGTGCCCAACGTGCAGTACAAAGTGAAACTGACCAACGGCGAGGAGAAGGATGTCTATAACCCCTCCGGCATGCCCGAACCCAACAACATCGCCGAGGTGTATGAGCCCTATATCCACGCACAGATTATCACCAAGGCCGACTTTATCGGTTCGGTCATCAAACTCTGCATGGACAAACGCGGCATCCTCAAGAACCAGACCTACCTCACCACCGACCGCATCGAGATAACCTTCGACCTGCCGCTGGGCGAGGTGGTGTTCGACTTCTACGACTGACTA
Source organism: uncultured Bacteroidota bacterium (assembly GCA_902790215.1). Taxonomy (GTDB): domain Bacteria; phylum Bacteroidota; class Bacteroidia; order Bacteroidales; family P3; genus Colimorpha. The sequence continues at coordinate 76,705 of CADAQX010000016.1, forward strand.
TTACCTCAACGGTTTCCGGCCCTCCAAGCTGGTGAAGCTGGAGATACTCCTTAATGGCGACCCCGTCGATGCGCTCTCCACGCTCACCTATGTCGATAATGCCTATCCCATCGGGCGCCGCATGTGCGAGAAGCTGAAAGACCTCATCCCCCGCCAGCAGTTCGATGTGGCCATCCAGGCGGCCATCGGCAGCAAGATTATCGCCCGCGAGACCGTGCGGCAGGTGCGCAAGGATGTGACGGCCAAGTGCTACGGCGGCGACATCACCCGTAAGCGCAAGCTCCTCGAGAAACAGAAAGAGGGCAAGAAACGCATGCGCCAGGTGGGCAACGTCGAGGTGCCCCAGAGCGCTTTCCTCGCCGTGTTGAAGTTAGATTAAAAAGACCACAAAATATGAGGAATCTAAAAATTAGAAATCTCGGACCTATAGGTGAAGCCGACATCCAATTCGGCGACCTTACCATTCTCATAGGACCGCAAGCGAGTGGTAAGACTATTGCTTTAGAGACAATGAAACTGGCACTAGATTACAAGTCGATAATTGACGTTTTGAATAAGAATAACTACCGCACTGGCAAGGTTGAGAACATTCTTAATTTGTATTATGGAGCAGGTATGTCTACTATGTGGCAAGATGATACAACAATAGAAGTTGACAATACTCCATTCACTAAAGCGTTTCTTGACCCAAGTGTGGACAAAGTAGGTGCTATTGAGACAGTATTCTATATTCCAGCCCAAAGAGTAACGAGCATAATAGACAAGGCTGGACTCAGTTTCCGTTTGTACAATGATAAAGATACGCCTTTTGTTAATAGGATATTTGGCGATACGATACAAAGATTTATTCAAAATGGTATTGGGCAGCAAACTGTTTTGTTCCCGATGAAGACACGACTAAAGGGACTGGTAAGACAACGTTTTGACAACAGCATTTATCATGGGGCAAGGGTGGAATTAGACGAAGAAAGTCAGGATTATAGATTGATACTGAAGGTTGGGGAGTCAAAGTTGCCCACAATGGTATGGAGTTCTGGACAACGAGAGTTTACACCATTACTACTGGGGGTATATTGCTTGACGGGTCCACCGCAAAATGTTTTAAGAAGTCGTTACTACAAATATGTAGTGATAGAGGAACCAGAAATGGGCTTGCACCCGTCGGCTATACAGGATGTATTGTTACAAATACTTGAGTTGATGCAAGGCGAGAAAGGTTCCAAAGGTCCAAAACATGGATACAAAGTAATAATATCAACACATTCTCCTTTGTTTCTCGACTTTGCTTGGGCATTTAATAAGATAAAGGGCATTCATGATGAGCAGGTAAAATATCGTGCCTTGCACAGATTGATGGGAACCGAAGGTAACCAACCTATAGCGAATATGTTAGAGGGTGTACTAGACAAAGACGTAAGAACATATTATATTGGTAAGCGAGATCAGCAAGGCCTATCTTATACTAAAGACATTACGTCACTTGATGTGTGGAGCGATGATCCTATTATTGGAGAATGGGGAGGTATGACATCATTTGCTACTCGGGCAACAGATGTACTGTCATCTAATGTTCTGAACTATGACTAAACAACAGAAACGAAAAAAAACACCACCACCTTCTCCATTGGAAGCAGCGGTTGCCAAAACATCAGAGGTGGTAGGATTCTACTGTAGAAGTTTACAGGCATTGGAGAGTAAAGATAAGAAAAAGGGTCTTATTGACTACGAGGACTCTTCCAAGATAATGGGCAGTGTGTATCTTGAAAAAGCAACTGAAAATCTTAACCATCCGTTTCCGAAACGATGGGATTACGTGATAGAGTATTCCAATAAAATATATTACTATGAACCCCACCCAGCCTCAGGAGGCGGTAAAATTGATGAAGTCATTGGTAAGGCAGAGTGGCTTCGATGGTGGTTGACAAACAATGCCCCAGATATTAAGGAATTGGGGACAGAGGGCTTTTTCTGGATACACACCGGGAAGTGTAATATTCTTCCGAATTCCCAACAGTCAAAGAAACTTCTTGACTTAGGTGTGCAACTTAAGAGCAAACTATATATGAAATAATAACAGCAATGAAAATTTACCTTTTAGCATCCCTTGTTTCCTTGGTGGCGGTATTGGCAACGATGGCACTTACAGGCTATATCTTTTACCGCATTGCCAAGCACTATTTCGACAACCAGCAGAAGATGCAGATGCTCCAGATGCGGGTCGATGAGCACCGCGAGGCGGTGAAACTCGTCACCCCCATACGGCTGCAAGCCTATGAGCGCATGGCCCTGTTCCTTGAGCGCATCTCGCCCGAGAGCCTTGTGCTGCGCTGCTACCAGCCGGGAATGGACACCAAACTGCTGCAGGGCGTGATGACCAAGACCATCCGCGACGAATGGGAACACAACCTCAGCCAGCAGGTCTATATCTCCAGCGAGGCGTGGAACCGCATCCGTCAGGCAAAAGACGAGATGGTGGGCGTCATCAACTCTGCCGCCATCACCATCCCCGACGATGCCGACCCCGCCCGTCTGGCAAGCACCATCTTCGCCACAGTGGCCGCCGGAAGCAACCCCGCCGCCCCTGCGCTGGAGTTCTTGAAACAGGAAATGCGCGACCTCTGATGACCGGACATCACACAATGGTGAAGCGATTCTGTCTGGCAGCCGTGTGCGCCATGCTGGCCGCCTGTGCCGGCAAGACGCAGGATGCCGGACGAGAGGCGGTGACGGTGGGCACCGTAGTGGTCCACAACGGCACCGTGCAGAGCCACCGCTCGTATGTGGGCACCGTAGAGGAAGCCTCGACCACGCCGGTCAGTTTTGGCGTAGGAGGGCGCATCACAGCCATACATGTACGCGACGGACAGCATGTCAAGGCCGGAGACCTGCTGGCCACCATCGACAGCCGCGACGCCACCAACGCCTGCGCCGCCGCCGAGGCAGCCCTTGAGCAGGCCCGCGACGGATATGCCAGAGCCAAACAGGTGTACGACAAAGGCAGCCTACCCGAGATAAAATGGGTCGAAGTGCAGACTCGCTACAACCAAGCCCGCAACGCATACGACATCGCCAAACGCCGCTTGGACGACTGTAGCCTGTATGCCCCTGTGGGCGGTACGGTGGAGAGGGTGCTGGTGGAGAGCGGCACACATGCTGCGCCGGGTGTCCCGGTGCTGAACATCGTCAACACGTCGAGCCTTTTCGTGCGCATGAGCATCCCCGAAGTGGATGTGAACCAAATCGGCATGGGCAGTAAGGTGGTAGTGGATATCAGTGCCCTGCCCGACTCCACGGGTATGGCGTTGCCCGGTGTGGTGGCGGAAAGGGATGTGACTGCCGATGTGGTGGCACACAGCTATAGTTTCCGTGTCCGTCTGCAGCGCACGCCCAGGGGGCTGCTGCCCGGCATGGTGTGCAGTTGCCGTCTGCCGGCCACAGTGGCGGGCGAAGGCTTCGAGTTGCCGGAAAGGGCTGTGCAGCTGGCCAACGACGACAGCCGCTATGTCTGGATAGTCAAGGAAGGCAAAGCCCGCCGACAAAGCATCAGTGTGGCCGACTTGACACGCACGGGTGTACTCATAAGCAACGGACTGCAGGAAGGCGACACCGTGATTGTGGACGGGATGCTGAAAGTGTCGGAGGGAATGACGGTGAACCCGACAGTGAAATGACAACATGTAAGAGTCTGTAGGATGTCCCGATGAAGAAACGCAGAGGAATCACAGAGATAGTGATGGCAAACCCGAAAATCATCTTCTTGATAGTCGGGCTACTGGTCGTATTGGGCATCTATGGACTTGACAAGATGAACAAGCAGGAGTTCCCCGAGTTTGTCATCCGTCAGGGCATTGTCGCCGCTGTCTATCCCGGTGCAAGCAGCGAGGAGGTGGAGCAGCAGGTGACAACACCCCTCGAGGAATACCTTTTCACCTTTCAGGAGGTGAGCAAGAAAGGCACCCACAGCTATTCAAAAGAGGGCATCGTCTATATCTATGTGGAGCTGGACAACAGCGTCATGAACCAGACCGAGGTGTGGTCAAAGATACGCCACGGGTTGAAGGACTTTAAGAGCCAACTTCCTGCCGGTGTACTGGCGCTGGTGGTGGTGGACGATTTTGGCAATACCTCGTCGCTGCTGGTGTCGCTGGACTCGCGCGACAAGACCTACCGCGAGATGGACAGCTATATGGACATGCTCAAGAGACGGTTGCGCAGTGTGCCGGCGGTGGGCAATATCAAGTCTTTCGGCGACCAGCATGAGGAGCTGGATGTCTATGTAGATAAAGAGAAACTTTCCTCCTACGGCATCAGCTACCAGGCCGTCACGGCGCAGCTTTTCAGCCAGGGACTGCTCAGTATCGGTGGCACACTCACGGTTGACAGCGAGGTGGTTCCCCTGCATGTGTCAAGCCCATACCAGTCGGAGCGCGAGCTGGGCGAACAGGTGATATACACTTCCCCTTGGGGACAGGCTGTCCGGCTGCAGGACGTGGCGCGCATAGAGCGCTGCTATGCTATCCCCTCCAGCTATATCACCCAGGACGGCAACCAGGCCTTGGTGCTGAGCATCGAGATGCGTCCGGGCAACAATATTGTCAAGTTCGGGGAGGATGTAGATGTTGTGCTGCAGGACTTCAGGCGCGTGTTGCCCGACGGGGTGAACCTCACCCGCATTACTGACCTCCCCAAAGTGGTGGACGACAGCATCTGGTCGTTCCTCAAAGACCTGCTCACGGCAATCCTTGTGGTCATTGCCGTCATGCTGATGCTTTTCCCCATCACCTCTGCGCTCATCCCTGCAATAGAAATACCCCTCACTACAGCCATCACCATCTCGGTCATGTACATCATCGGCTACGAGATGAACACCGTCACGCTGGCCGCTCTCATCGTCACGCTGGGCATGATAGTGGACGACAGCATCGTGATGATAGACGGATATATGGACAACTTGCGTCATGGCGAGCGCCCGTGGCATGCTGCGGTGCACAGTGCCAAGACCTTCTTCCCGTCGCTCATAGTGGCCACAATTTCAATCTGTGCCATCTTCTTCCCCTTCCTCTTCACCATGGTGGGGCCGCTGGCCGACTTTGTCAAGTTCTTCCCCACAACCATCAGCATCTCCCTCGGCATCTCCTTGGCTTTGGCTATGCTGCTGACTCCGTGGCTTGAGCAAAAGATGATAAAGCCCGACAGACGGCGGCGAGAGAATGTGCTGACAAGGACACAGAACCGCTTCTTCAACGGGCTGGAGACAGGCTACGAGAAGCTGCTGCGCCTCTGCTTCCGCCATCCCTGGCCCACCATCGGGGCGGGATTCCTCTCTGTGGGATTGGCGGTGCTGCTGTTTTTCCACCTCCCGTTGCAGCTTATGCCCAAGGCCGAGCGGGACAGCTTTGCCGTCGAGATACACCTGCCCGCAGGAGCCTCGCTGCAGCAGACGGCGCAGGTGTGCCAGGACTTCGAGCAGGTGCTCAGCCAGGACAAAGACATCGTCGGGGTCACCACTTTTGTGGGCAGCAGTTCCCCGCGATTCATGGCGGCCTATTCCCCCAACATGCCCGCCAAGAACTATGCCCAGATGATTGTCCGCACCAAGGACTACGATGTCACCGAGCGGGTAATCAAACGCTACAAGGATACCTACGTCGATGCCTATCCCAATGCGGTGATACGGGTCAAGCAGCTCGACTACCAAGGGGTCAAGAACCCCGTGGAGGTGCGTCTCTACGGCGAGGACCAGTCCCTTCTTCGACAGTATGCCGATACGCTGAAGTGTTTCATGCAGTCGCACGACGACGACCTGGTGTGGGTTCACAACGACATGGAAGGCAGTCTGCCCACCGTGCGCATAGACCTCAAGCCCGAGGAGGCCTCGCGGCTGGGTGTCACCAAGGCTGTCCTTTCGGCAAACCTTGCCACACTCTTCGACGGGCTGCCCGTCACCACGGTGTGGGAAAAGGACTATCCGCTGCAGGTCACGCTGAAGATTGACCGGGCCACAACCCCGCAGTCGGTGCACGACAGTGTGGCTTCCTACAAGGGGTTGGACTTCGACCAATTGCAGAACACCCTTGTGCCTACCGCTGTCCCCGGTGTGTGGGTGCCTCTGCGGCAGGTGGCAACCATCAGCCCCGACTGGCAGCCCGCACAGATTGTCCACCGCAACGGCATACCCTGTGCCACCGTAGGGGCTGACCTCCGCTTTGGCCGCAGCCAACCTACAGTGATGAAGAAACTGCGTCCTTGGCTCGAAGGCGAGTTCTCCGCCATGCTGCCCGAGGGAATCACCATGTCCTACGGCGGTCTCGATGCCGTCAACCAGGACAACATGGGCGGTATAATCATTGGCCTTATAGCTGCCATCACCATAGTCTTCTTCTTCCTGCTGTTCAACTTCAAGAAGATTAGGCTCACCCTTCTGTCGCTCTGCGGCACAGGGCTGTGTCTGCTGGGAGGCTTTGTGGGTCTTTGGATATTCGGGGCTGACGTCAGCCTCACAGCCATCATAGGCATTGTGAGCCTTATCGGCATCAACGTGCGCAACACCATTGTCATGTTCGACTATGCCGAGGAGTTGCGTGCCGAAGGCCGTCCCATCAAAGAGGTGGCCTTCGAGGCCGGCCGCCGCCGCATGAGGCCTATCTTCCTCACCAGTGCCACCACTGCGGTGGGGGTCATACCCATGATTATCCACCGCAGCACGCTGTGGATGCCCATGGGCATAGTCATCTGTTTCGGCACCATCTGCGCCATTGCCCTTATCGTCACGGTGCTGCCCGTGGCCTACTGGAAACTCTTTGAAAAAGCAAAAAGTTACAACTAAAAGTCTCCAAACACCTTGCTTTCATTTCCAATCTTCAATTATTCCTGAATGAAAAGACTGACTATAATCCTGTTTCTCTCCTTGGCCGTCAATGTGTTTGCCCAGTCGCCATCGTCGACGGCGGCGGTCTGCCGCCTCAGCCCCGACAGCTGTGTGGCACTTGCCCTGCGTAACCAAACAGCTGTCAAAAACGCTGTGCTCGACTTGTCTGCCGCCCGCGAGACCCGCCGCGCTGCATTGACCAAGTATTTCCCCTCGCTGGGTGTCATGGCGGGCTACTTCCAGGCTCATCACCCGCTCATCGACGTGAAGGCTTCGGAGAACAAGGAGAACATCAACGTCTCCGCAGCTTTCGACGGCAAGCCCATCAGTATAGACGAAAACGAGCAGCGCATCCAACAGGCAATTGACAACCTGGGGCTTGACATCGATGTGGCCGGGCTGGTGAACTGGTTTATCGACCGCATCTCAATCGATGCTCAGCTGCAAATGCTCGACCATGGTGCTTTTGCCAACGCCACACTCATGCAGCCTGTCTTTGCCGGAGGCCGCATCATCAATGGCAACAGGCTGGCCAAACTTGGGGTGCAGGCGGCCGAACTGCAGCTCCTCATGACACGCGACGAAGTGGAGATGAATGTCTACACCCTTTATTGGAAGATTGTATCGCTTTACGAGAAACAGCGCACCCTGCATCAAGTGCAGCTCATGCTCGACACCCTTGAGCGCGATGCTTCGGCAGCTGTGGAGGCAGGGGTCACCAGCCGCAACGACCTCCTCAAGGTGCAAATCAAGCAGAGCGAACTCGCAGTGGCCGGAGTGCAGCTGGCCGATGGCCTCGAGCTGGCCACGCGTGCCCTGTGCCAGTACATGGGTGTGCCGTATGACAGTGTACGCTACACTTTCGACACCCTCTCGTTGCAGGAGTCCGCCATCCCCGCACCGTTGCCCTACGTCGACCTTGCCGAGGCCGTTGCCCGCCGCAACGAAAGCCGTCTGCTCGAAATCGGCACCGAGGCGGCACGCCTGCAGAAACGCATGGCCGCGGGCGAGGCGCTCCCGCAGGTGGCCGTGGGTGCCACCTATGGCTACAACAACATAGCTCGCCCCGCAATGCAGGCCAATGGGCTGATTTTCGCCACCGTCAACATCCCCGTCACCGCCTGGTGGGAAACCGCCCACAACATCCGCAAAGAAGAGTTTATGCGCCAAAAGGCCGAAAACACCCGGCGGGACCTGCAAGAGAAACTCGCTTTGCAGACATTCCAGTCGTGGAGCGCGATGAATGAATCCTACAGCCTCATAGCCGTGCGCCGACATGCCATGGAACAGGCCGGCGACAACTTCACCGAAGTGAAGAACTATTTCGAGGCAGGGATGAACAGCATGAAAGACTACCTCGAGGCACAAACCCTCCTGCAGCAGGCTCGTAACGAGCTGGTGGACCAGGTGATAGACTATCTCCTGCAACGGAAGCAGTACAGTCTCCAGAACTGATGGCGAAGGATTTCCGCTCTTCCCAAAGACACAGGCATTCCGGCTGCAAAATTACAGAAAAACATTATCCTCTCACGCCAACTTTCCTCATCTTACGCCAACTATCCCATAATTACCGATTCTTACCTCAACACCCCACAAACCCCCCTTGTAACGCCGATTATTACTCTTTCGTAGTTTCATCGTTATTCTTTATTTTTCCCCTTGTGAAAGGGAAAACGATCGAAGAACGATCGAAGAACGATGGGAAAACGATGGGCGAAACAACGGTTCAAGGACGGTGAAATGTGGAGAGGGGAGGGTTTTAATAATTATTAATTTTCGTGTTTCGCAATTTTTTTCGTACCTTTGCATTGTCGTTATGAAGAAATACATTTACTATATATCACTGATTCTGTTGCTGCTCGTGCCTGTTTCGGCCGTTGCCCAGGATCGTCCTAACGCTAAGCAGAACAAAAACAAGCCCCGTGTGTATGCCAACACGCAAGGGGGGCAGATTAAGCATAATAAGCTGGAAAACAAGTTCAAGACCAGCGATCCCGAATACTCGGGTGTGCGTACCGAGCCTTATGGTGCAAAGAAGACTAAGAAGGTGAACAACGACACTGTCGATGTGGCTGACGACATCGAGAGCAAGAACGCCAACCAGGAGCCTTTCTATTATGAGGAAATCCCGCAGAGTGGCGAGACCCCGCAAGTGTTTAACCAGGGTGTCTTGGAGAAACCCCGCGAGCGGGTGGAAGAGCCCGACGAGGAGGAGGGCATGGGCATTGTAACGCCCCGATATGCTCTATCGCAGCACGACGACCCCGGCACGGAGAGCGAGGACGACATCTTGATGGCCGGCGACTCGGGGCTGGTGCACACGCTGAAAATGGACATCTCGGACATGGAGCCGGTGGATATTCAGCTGACCGATGCCGGGAACAACAAGTACTTTGTGTTCCCCACGCCTGAGTATGCGCGTCCGTCTTCCCATTTCGGTCCCCGTCGCCGCCGTTTCCACTACGGCCTCGACCTTGCCATGCCCACGGGCGAACCCATCTACGCCGCTTTCGACGGGGTGGTGCGCTTTTCGAAATACAACCGCTCCTACGGAAACCTCATCGTCATCCGTCACGATAACGGGCTGGAGACCTATTATGCCCACCTCTCCAAGCGCCATGTGACCCCCGGCACCCGTGTCAAAGCAGGGGAGGAGATAGGCCTGTGCGGCAACACAGGGCGCTCGCGCGGCAGCCATCTGCATTTCGAGATTCGCTACAACGGCAATGCCATGAACCCCGAGGATGTCATCAGTTGCGAGACGCGTACCCTCATCAAGCCCACGCTGCACCTGACCAAGGAGTCGTTCCGCAAGCGGGCCAAGCCGGGCTATTCCAACCAGAGCTCCCGCTCGCGTGCGGGCAATTATAGCGACGGCGGCAAGACCTATAAGATTCGCACGGGCGACACCCTCGGTCGCATTGCCAAGCGCAACGGCACCACAGTGAAGAAACTGTGCCAGCTCAACGGCCTCAAGGAGACCTCGGTGCTTAAGCCCGGCCGTACCATTAGAATACGTTGACATGCGACTGGATATTCTCACACTTTTCCCCAACATGATGAGCATGTTCTTTGAGGAGTCCATCCTCAGCCGTGCCCAGAAGAAGGGTATTGTGGAGGTGGTGTTCCACGATTTGCACGACTATTCCCTTTCGCGCTACGGCAGTGTGGATGATTATCCCTATGGCGGCGGCGCCGGTATGGTGATGGCTGTGGAACCTTTGGCCAACTGCATCGAGGAGCTGAAGGGCCAGCGCAGCTACGACGAGATTATCTATACGGCACCTGACGGCGAGATGCTCTCGCAGCCGATAGCCAACACCCTTTCGCTGAAGGAGAACCTGATGATTCTCTGTGGCCACTACAAGGGGGTGGACGAGCGCATAAGGGAGCATTTCATCACCATGGAGATTTCGATAGGCGACTATGTGCTGACGGGCGGCGAACTGGCTGCTGCGGTCATTGCCGACACGGTCATCCGTCTTATCCCCGGAGTGATAGGCGACGAGCAGTCAGCACTGGGCGACTCTTTTCAGGATGGCCTTGTTGCACCGCCCGAATACACCCGGCCGCCCGAATTCAGGGGCTGGAAGGTGCCTGATGTGTTGCTGAGTGGAAACCACGCCAAGATAGAGCAGTGGCGCATGGAACAGGCCGTCGAGCGCACCCGCAAACGCCGTCCCGGTCTTCTCGGCAAGGCGTAGTTGTATCTACATTTCCATTTTTTTTGTTACAGGGGCAATTTTATTGCCGCTTCGGCGTTACCTCATAGTTAAAGAATAATATCACAATCTATGACAGAATTTGAGAAATACGCCACCAAACATTGTGGCATCAGCAGTACCACTTACGCCAAATATACTTCGGCCATCAACAATTCGCTGACCCCCTATATCGTGGAGGAGCGCCAGCTGAACGTGGCCCAGATGGATGTGTTCAGCCGTTTGATGATGGACCGCATCATCTTCCTCGGCACCGCTATCGACGACTATACCGCCAACGTCATCCAGGCTCAGTTGCTTTTCCTCGAGAGCGTGGACAGCACCAAGGACATACAGATTTACCTTAACTCGCCGGGAGGCTCGGTGTATGCCGGTTTGGGCATTTACGACACCATGCAATATATCCAGCCCAAGATTGCCACCATCTGCACAGGTTTGGCCGCCTCGATGGCCAGTGTGTTGCTCTGCGCCGGCGAGAAGGGTATGCGCTGTGCCCTGCCACATGCCCGCGTGATGATTCACCAGCCCATGGGTGGTGCCGACGGTCAGGCAACGGACATGGAGATTACCGTGCGCGAAATCCTCAAGCTGAAGAAGGAGCTCTACGAGATTATCGCCAACCATAGCGGACAGCCTTTCGAGCAGGTGGAGAAGGACTCCGACCGCGACCACTGGTTCACTGCCGAAGAGGCCAAGGCCTACGGCATGATTGACGAAGTATTGACCAAGAAGTAGGATGTCATAGGAAGACCTATGAGATTTTAGGAAATCTTAGGGGGATTTAATATGCAAATCAAGATAAGAAACACCTCTCACCACCCGCTGCCGAAGTACGAGACTTTGCAGTCAGCGGGCATGGACTTGCGGGCCTTTCTGCCCGACGGGCCTGTAACCCTGAAGCCCATGGAGCGCGGCTTGGTGAAGACAGGCCTTTTTATGGAACTGCCCGCAGGCTACGAGGCGCAGGTGCGTCCCCGTAGCGGCCTGGCTCTGAAGAAGGGTATCACTGTGCTCAACTCGCCCGGCACTATCGATGCCGACTATCGGGGCGAGATATGCGTTATTCTCATCAACCTCTCGCAGGAAGACTTTGTCATCAACGACGGCGAGCGCATCGCCCAAATGGTCATCGCCCGCCATGAACAGGCGGAGATTATCCAAGTGGAAGAGTTGTCGGACACCGAGCGAGGCACAGGTGGTTTTGGTCACACGGGGAAGAATTGAAAAATGAAAGTTGAAAATTGAAACGGCTGGCGCATAGGCTGGTTCTGCTTGTTGCGATAATATCGCAATTGTTCTCTTCATGCCACGCACAGCCGGGTTCCCAAGTGGCCGGTTTCGTGCATTATCATCCCGTCGAACCTTTCTATACAGGTTCTGAGATGATGATGGATTGTATTTCCAGATACCGGGATAGTGGAGCGTGTGTTTTTGCCGAAAAGTATTTTTATGCCGGGAATGTCGCTGTGGTGGCCAACCAAACCTCTCTCGTGGGCAACACCCATTTAGTGGACACCCTTCTTTCCCAAGGCGTTCGTGTCACCAAGATATTCTGCCCCGAACACGGCTTCCGCGGCACTGCGGCGGCGGGCGCCAAGGTGGACAACAGCACCGACCCCAAGACAGGTCTTCCAATCATTTCCCTTTATGGCAAGAACAAGAAGCCCACGGCCAAGCAGATGGAGGATGTGGATGTGGTGCTGTTCGACTTGCAGGATGTGGGCTGCCGTTTCTACACCTACCTTTCTACGCTGCACTATGTGATGGAGGCGTGTGCCGAGAGGGGCATTCCCCTTGTGGTGCTTGACCGTCCCAATCCCAATGGACATTACATCGACGGGCCCGTGCTGGACACAGCCCATTACCGCTCCTTTGTTGGGATGCATCCTGTGCCCATCGTTTACGGCATGACGATTGGTGAATATGCCTGCATGATTAATGGTGAGCATTGGCTGTCGGGTGGCAAGGAGTGCAACCTCACTGTTGTGCCGATGCAGGGCTACCGTCGCGACAGCGTGGGCTATGAGCTGCCTGTGCCACCGTCGCCCAACTTGCGTAATGCCCATGCCATCGCCCTCTACCCCTCATTGTGCCTCTTCGAGGGCACCAATTGTGGCGTGGGGCGCGGAACGTCGACCCCCTTTGAGATAGTCACCTACGGCAAGGATACGATGGACCTCACATCGTTCACTCCCTCGGACAGCTGTATGCACCTTGATTTCCTGATGGAGATATACCGTCGGGTGCCGAAGGGGAAGTTCTTCTTGAAGAACAACTTCTTCGACCGGCTGGCGGGAACGGACATGCTGCGCCGACAAATCGCACAGGGCAAGACAGAAGAGGAGATACGTGCCTCGTGGCAGCCTGCACTTGACCATTTCAAAACCATCCGCAGCAAGTACCTTATCTACCCCGATAACCGGCGGCAGGGAGAGTGAAAGATTTTATTTTTTTATCATGTCAAAAAAAATGTGTAATTTAGCAAATTGATTAAGTATGTTGTGTTCGGCTTTTAAGAGGACGCAATGTGCTAATAGTTAGTATAGTTACATGGAAGAATAAAAATAAAGATATATATATGAAAACACTGAAAAAAGGTTTTGCACTACTGATTATTGCCCTGATGTGGTCAGGTATGGCCATGGCGCAGAACAGTGTCGCTGCCCAGGCCGACCAGCAGTTCAAGGACAAGCAGTACACCCTTGCACTGGAGAGTTACCAAAAGGCATACGACCGTGTGTCGAGCAACAGGGCGGAGAAGAACCGCATCTACTTCCAGATAGGCGAGTGCTACCGCCTGATGTACAACTACCCCAAGGCCGAGCATACCTATCACCGCTTGATACAGGCAGGCTATTACACCGTGGAGCCCAAGCTCTATTTCTATATGGCCGAGATGTGCCGTTTCAACGGTAAGTTTGACGAGGCAGACGGGTACTACGACAAGTACTTGGAGCTTGTGCCGGGTGACAAGCTGGGCACCTCGCGCAAGAAGTCGCTTATCGACGTGACCCGCTGGGCAGCCGACCGCAGCCGCCATATCATCACCAAGCTGGAAGACTGGAGTACTGAGTACAATGACTGGTCTCCCCGTTTCTTGGGCGACGACACCAACACGCTGGTGTTCTCCTCCTCGCGCTTTGGCTCTGACGACAACGGTACGGACGTTTGGACTGGACAGAACTTCTCGTCGCTCTATTCGGTTTATAAAGACCGCAATGGTCAGTGGACGGATGTGCCTGCACTCTTTGACAACAGCGGGAAAATCAACACCTCCAGCAACGAAGGTGAGGCTTGTTTCTCTCCCGACGGCAACACCATCTACTTCTCACGATGCAAGATTGTGGAGCATGAGACCCACGGCTGCGCCATCTACACCTCCACCAAGGCGGTAGCCGCCGACAAGAAAAAGAAGGCTGCCAAGAAAGAAACCACCAAGAAGACTGCCAAGAAATCCAAGAGCAAAGACAAAGGCACCAAAGGCAAAGACAAGAAAGGCGACAAGGAAGAAGACAAGACAGCCCAGGAACAGGAAGAGGTTGCCCCCGGCGAGTGGGCCACTCCTGTTGCCATCAACTTGGGCGACACCATGTACAACTATCTCTACCCCGCCATCACCAGTGACGGACTCACCCTTTATTTCTGCTCCGACATGCCGGGCGGCGAGGGTGACTACGACATCTGGAAATCCACCCGTGCCTCTCTGGCCGACGACTTCGGCAAGCCTGTGAATATGGGTCCCGTCGTCAATACCCCTGGTCGCGAGGCTTTCCCCGTGCTCCGTGGCGACTCCAACATGTACTTCTCCTCCAACGGTCTGCCTGGCATCGGCGGCTACGATATTTTCAAGACCCGCATCGGCAAGCGCATCTGTTCCCGTCCGGAGAACCTCGGTGTGCCCATCAACTCGTCCTATGACGAGATGACCATCATCTACTACCCCGAAAGCGACGAGAACCCCATGCTTGAGCGCGGCTACTTCTCCTCCAACCGTCCTTTCGACGACCCCCTCAACAAGAATACCGACAAGAAAGGCAAGAAACTGCCTCTGCCCACGCTCAACCTCTTCAAGTTCGAGCTGCCCCCGCTGCTCTACACCATCGAAGGCACCGTGCGTGACGAGAAGTCCATGCAGCTTATCAAGAACTGCAAGGTGAAGATTGTGGGTTCCGACGGCTCCGAGGCTGAGACCTACACCGACAAGAAAGGCTTCTATAAGTTCAACAACAGCCAGGTGCACGGCCAGGTGGTGTACAAGATGTACCTCTCCAAGGTCGACTACTTCTCGCTGGAGGGCTCCGAAAGCACCATGGGCTATACCGTCGACAAGGACATTGTCCACGACTTCCGCATGGAACCCGTGCCCCAACAGCCTGTTGTCCTGCCCGAAATACGCTACGACCTCTCCAAGTGGGATCTCAAGGACGAGTTTATGGACTCTCTCATGGATCTCTACTTAGTCATGGTCAACAACCCCAACATAGTGGTTGAAATCCGTGCACACACCGACTGCCGTCCCTTTATCGGCCTTACCAACGATACCCTTTCGCAGCGTCGTGCACAGAGTGTGGTGGACTACCTTGCTGCCCGCGGTATCGAACGTGACCGCATGGTGGCCAAAGGCTATGCCGAGCGTGTGCCTCGCACCCTCGACCGTGATGTCTATATCGACGTGGCAGGCAAACCCTATATCTTCTCTGCCGGTACAACGCTCGACTGCGACTACATTGCCAACCTGCCCACTCCTGAGCATCAGGAGGCCGCTCACCAGCTCAACCGCCGCATAGAATTCCTCATCCTCCGCTCCGACTACATACCCAAGCGTGTGGTCAACAACATGGCCTCCGACACCGCTCTTATCAAGCAGAACGAGGACGGTACATATATTGACTTGGTCAATGCACCCGTCGACACCAACTACCGCGAAGCGGCAGTCATCATCCATGACGAGGGCACAATCCCCGTCACCATGATCAACACCCAGAAGGGTGAGGTGCAGGCCATCATCAACGGCATGCAGATGCCCATGCTCATCGACGAGCGCTTCAAGGAGCCCATTGCCATCTCTTGGGAGGAGGCCATGAATATGCTCTATCAGCGCCGCATCAACAAAGAGGACTTCCCCGACCGCGACCACGCCTTCGACCCCGAGGGCAACATCCTCGACCGCGCCAAGCTGGTATTCAAGGAAATCCAGATTGGTCAGAAGCACCTCTACAATGTGGAGACAATCGTCGTAAAGGGTATTGATTACAAATTCATCATCAACCGCGCCGCATTGGGCGACTTCGGCGAATACGAATTCGACAAACAACGCGGACAACTCTATTTCTTCGACGAATAAGCTACTTACCATAACAGGCCCCACGGCTTGTGGAAAGACAAGTCTCGCCGCCGAACTGGCTTACCAGCTCGGCGGTGAGATTATCAGTGCCGACTCACGGCAGGTGTTTCGCGGCATGGACATCGGCTCGGGCAAGGACCTTGACGACTACCACATCCACGACACCGACATTCCTTACCACCTCATCGACATCCACGACGCAGGCTATGAGTACAACGTCTATCAGTTCCAGAACGACTACATCCGTGCCTACAACGACATCGTGTCGCGAGGTCGGCAGCCTATCCTCTGCGGGGGCACGGGCATGTATATAGAGGCTGTGGTCAAGGGCTACCAGTTGGCCGACGCTCCTGTCGACCCCGACTTCCGTCGCCGCATGGAGGCCTATACCGACGAGGAGCTCACCGCCCGTCTTGCCGGATATATCAAGCTGCATAACCATACCGATACCGAGTCGCGCGACCGTCTGCTCCGCGCGCTCGAAATACAAGAGTACCATCGCCGCTACCCCGAAGCCTATCCCCACATGCCCGACGTGCAACACACCGTCATCGGTGTCAGTTTTCCCCGTGCAATGGTAATCGAGCGCATAGGTGTCCGGCTCCGTCAACGGCTTGAAAACGGTATGATTGACGAAGTAAAGTCTTTGCTTGACAATGGTGTGCCCGAAGATCGGCTTCTGCGCTACGGTTTGGAATACCGCCATGTGACGCAATATCTCCGTGGCCAGTGCAGCTACGATGACATGTACCGCGACCTCTACACCGACATACGCCGTTTTGCCAAGCGACAGATGACCTGGTTCCGCCGCATGGAGCGACAGGGCATCTCTATCCACTGGATTGACGGCACCCAGTCCCTCGACACAAAAGTATGCCAGATCCTCTCCCTGTTCCAAGAGGGCGACTGACAGTGTTAATCTTTAATTACTGATTTTGGTAAAAACCTGTTTACTCAGTCACGACGACGGCAGTGCCGCTAACGAGGTATTTCTTTCCGTCTTCGAGTTTGAGGCATATCCAGCGGGTGCGGCGCTTCTCGAGGGCTTGGAAGTGGTGTTCGGGACGGGATGCTATGTGGAAACGTGTGCCCGGGGTAAGGTCATTAAGGGTGAGGTTGTCGGCAGGTGTGTAGTCAGGGTTGTAGTGCCGGAGCTGGGCATCAATCTGTTTCTCGATGGTTCGGCTGAGGGGGATGCGGGAAGTGTAGTGGCGCAGCAGGACGGCAACATCGCCGGGGAAGATGCCGAGGTACTGGTTTATTCTTCTGGCATAGTTGGCTTGCCATTCGTGGCCGTGGGGCTGGATGTCGGTTTTGTATTGCAGCCAGGTGTCGAGGTGGGCCATCTCGTGCAGCAACACCAAGAGGAAATGGTAGGGATTGAGGTTCCCGTTAACGCTTATCTCGTGGTATTGCCGACTGCGCTGGGGCCAGCGGTAGTCGCCTAGTTTGGAGTGCCGCTCGCGCGTGATATGGAGGTGTACCTTGTGCTCGGCCATGAAGTCGAAGAGGGGGTCCACGGCTTCAGCGGGGACGTATTTGGCAAGTCCTTTTTTGAAATTGTCAATATAGGATTGTTCCATCTTCTGTTGTGGAGAGCTGCGGTGCAGTGTATGCAAAGGTTGGGCAGTCGCAGTGGCGGCGTTTGCGGTGCTTGGGCATGTGCACGCCCTTGTCGCTGCATGAAGCAAGGAAACTCAGCAGCAACAGGGCGAGCAAGGTGAGCGACAGGTTTCGTTGGGTATGTTTCATGTAGGGATTAACGCAGTTGCTCCTTTTTTATTGTGTCGAGGGTGAGGGGCGAGGTGCAGATGCGGTCGCGGGTGACGTAGCGGTCGAAGAGGAAGATGACCATGGCGACCACCAGCATGGCGAGGATGCCGGCAAGGCCGCAGGCACCATCGAGGAGGTCGTTGAATCGGTCAAGGCCGACAAAGAGCATCGTTGTGCCCGCCACTGCGTTGCAGGTGCCGTGCATGATTGCTGCCACAATGACGGAACCGCTCTTGATGCGGAAATACTGGATGATGAAGCTCATAAGGATGCACACTACCACCATCATGAGGACACCCCATTGGGGATGCCGCGGGTAGTTGTGCCCCATGAGGATGAGTGGCGCGTGCCACAAGCCCCAGATGATGCCGATGATGACAGCGGTGCCGAGAAACGACTTCCCTTTAAACTGACGAAGCAGGTAGCCCCGCCAGCCCACCTCCTCGCCGAAGGCGAAGAGGGCGTTGATAGTAATCCCCGCCAACATGCCCGACAGGAGGGTAAAGGCTACTGCTCCCGCAGGACCGATGGGCATTGACTCACATAGTGCCTGCATGACTTCGGTGTGCGTGTCGATGCCGCTTATCCAGTCGGTGAAGAGTAGCGTGAGCAGTGCGACAATGGGGAAGGTTAGCCAGCCGAAGAACCACCAGCGATTGATTTTCCAGCTGATGCCGACATTGCGAAGCAAGGGTTCTTTGGATGACTTTTGGCAGATGAGCGTCGCCACCAAAGGGATGAACATGCAGGTGGATACCAGCCAGGGGGCAGCACCCGAAAAGGAGGCTACTATGTATCCCGACAGATATAAGGCCAAGCCTGCGGCCCAGATTAGGCCGTAGGCTATGGCGAGGTAAAGCTTGAGGTTTTTCATGGTGTTGTTTTTTTCTTTTCTGAGTAATCTGAATATTCTGAATACTCTGATTATTCCGATATTATTTTGAGAACATGATTTTCTCGCTGTTGAACATGCGGGTTAGACCCCAGACGGCGATGCCGGTGTAGGCTATGTCGGATGCCAGGGTGATGATTACGGGCGTCCAGCGCAGCGAGTGGGCAAAGACATCGGTCATCACCTCAATGGAGTTGTAGAAGGGAATGAGATAGACGACGAGGTTGTCGGGCGTGCTGGTCTGGAACATGGGCAGCAGTCCTGCCAGCATGATGACAAGCATGAAGGGTGTAATCATGGTGCCGGCGTTCTTCACGTCCTTGGCAAGGGCGGAGAGCAGGCTGACGGCAGAGGCCATGATGAGAACCGATGCAAGGATGACCAGCAGCAGGGCAATGTAGTCGTTGGTGGTGTAGTTGAAGGGGATGCTGATTTCATCGCTGCTTGCCGATATCATCTTGGGCAGCGAGAGGGCGATGCCGATAAAGCTGGAGAGACCGCTGAGCAGAGCGATGCTGCTGAGTGAGACAATCTTGCCTAATGCCAGCTCGGAGCGTTTCATGGGCGTGACAAGGAGGGTGGCAATGGTGCCGCGCTCTTTTTCACCCGCTATGGCACTGGGAGCTATGGCCATCGTGCCGCTGAAGAGCATCATGATAATGAGCATGGGGATGAGCTTGCTGAGAATGTCGCCTACCACCTGGTCTTCGGTGGCTTGGTCAAAGCGTTGCTCCTCGCTGTCGGCACGGTTGATGTCGAAGAGATTTGTCTGGCTGTTCTCATAGGCTGTCAGTGCCCCTTCGATTGCATAATAGACACGACTGGAGGCGTTGTTGGCAGAGTTGTAGTATATCTCAATGTTGGGGGCAGGAGCTCCGCTTTGCGGCTCGTAGGTGGCAACAAGCTCTTCGAAACCGGCCGGGAAGCGCATCAGCACGGCGTTAATATCCTTGTCGGACAAGGCGTCTATGTCGGGTTGGGTGACGGGCTGCTGCAGTACGACGATGCTGCTGTCGCCCAAGTTGAAGAGCGCTTCGAGGCTTGGTGGCATGTTCTCCACGCGCAGGGTCACGACATCCTGTTCGCCTTGTGTCTCCATGTTGCGGATGCCTACGCCCATCAGGCTATAGATAAGGTAGATGAGCAGACCGGGCATGATGACGGCAGTGAATACCAGTTGGCGGTCGCCAAAGAAACGGGCAAACTCTTTGCGGATGATGGTCCAAGTGTTGTTGTGGTTTTTCATTCTTCGCCTCCTTTCTGTGCTTTATAAAGTTCGAAAAAGCGGTCTTCGATGCTCAGTCCGTTGCACACCTCGTCCAGTGTGCCGCAGGCAGAGAGCCGGCCGTCAATAATCACGCCCACGCGGTCGCACAGGCGTTCCACCAGACTGAAGATGTGGGTGGAGAGGATGATGGTCTTGCCCTTGGAGCGGAGCTCTTGCAGGTAGTCGGTCACCGTGCGGGCGGTGATAACGTCGAGGCCGTTGGTGGGCTCGTCGAAGATAATGATGTCCGGGTTGTGCACCAGCGAGATGACAATGCTCACCTTCTGCTTCATGCCGGTGGAGAGGTTGGCCACCTTCACCTCGGCGAACTGCCCGATGCCGAAGCGGTCGAACATTGTCTTCTTTCGTGCGGCTGCGGTGGCAGGGTCAATGCCGTGCAACTCGCTGAAGAAGTCGAAGAGATAGTTGGGCGTGAAGAAGTCTTCCAGCTTCAGTTCGCTGGTGAGGAAAGCAATCTTGCCGCGGACCTCTTCGGGCTGGCTGACGATGCTGCTTCCGTCCACCCAAGCGTCGCCCTTGTCGGGCTTGATAAGGGTGGCCAGCATGCGGAGGGTGGTGGTCTTGCCGGCGCCGTTGGGGCCGAGCAGACCGAAAATCTCGCCTCGGTTGGCGGTCAGTGTCAAGTCATCGACAGCCACCTTGCGGCGTTCATGGGTGCGCTCCAGTCGTTGCTGTTTGCGCGACAGGGTGAAGGTCTTGCTTAGGCCTTCGATGCGTAGGATTTCGTCCATGATATATTTTTTTTCTGATTATTCTGATTATTCTGATTATTCTGATTATTCTGATTGTTTCTTTATGCCTAATACTGCCCAGCGCAGGAGGGGGATGCGGCGCAGCACCTCGTAGAGGGCTGGGGAGAGGGTGAAGACTGCCACCAGCAATATTAGATAGTCGGCTACAGGCGGTAGCGGGGTGTAGAGCTTGAGCATATAGCCGAAGGCGGCGATGATGAGGTAGTGCACTATGTAGATGCCGTAGCTGCTGCGGGTCATATAGGAGGCAAAGGGCGTGGTGCGGTTGGCCCATGCCTTGAAGCAGGCCAGCATGGCAAGGATGGCCAGCCAAGCAAAGAGGTTGGTGCTCCAGTGCATCAGGTAAAGCGGTGCGGTGTTGTTTTCGCCCCAGGTGGCACAAGTGAGGGCCACACCTGCTACCACTGCCAATGCAAGCAGCAGGCAGGCGTAGCGCGACAGGAAACGCTGCACGCTGTCGCGCGAGAAGAGGTAATACCCCATCAGGAATGGGACGAGGTAGGCCAGTGGGCGATAGAGATTCCAAAGGCCTTGGGCGCTGTGCTCGGCGGGGTAGGGGATGGAGCCCTGTGCCCCTGCCCAGATAAGGAGGAATCCGCCCACCAGCAGGAGAGCCAAACGGCAGGGCTTGGACCAGCCTCGCGTGGACTGCAGCAGACGGCCGACGGCATTGTACAGGCGGTCGCGCTCAATAGCGATAATAATAATCAGCAGCAAGCTGAACACCCACAGCTCCTGAATAAACCACAGCGGGCCGATGCCTGAGAAAGCACATGCCATATAACGTACAGGACCGGCGGGGATGGAGGCAATCTGATTGGGGATACTCTGTGCCACACCAGCGATCTGGGTGTTGAAATAGCCCGTCATCCATTGGAAGACAAACAGGCCTATCGTGGCAGGGACAAGCAGCTGGCGTGTGCGTTTCTTGAACCATTGACCCCGTGAAGTGTTTATTGTCAGCCCGGACACCGGGTGGAGGGCATAGCGGCTGCTGATGCCTGCCACCAAGAAGAGCAGCATCATAAACCAAGGATAGAGGAGATACATCACCACATCCTGCGGCTGGGCTTTGGGGTCGTCCACCCAGCCCCCGATACCGCCGAAGACTCCCTTGTTGTTGTAGAAATAGACCACATGGTAGAGCAGTACAAGCAGCACTGTCACCCAGCGGATGTTGTCGAGGAAATGTTTTCTATTCATAGTTGTTTGCGTAGTTTGTTTTCTATTATGCAGTAAATGACACAGAAGGTTGACAATAGGACGACAACTGCGATGACTAACACTGTTTCATTTACTACGTGGGGACACAGCACAGCGAATGAGATAACCGCAAAGAGCAGGGCTATCATCAGCGCACCAACCCCAGCCGAGATATAACGCATCCCGTCAGGGTCGGGCCCATAGGTGACACGCTCCCAACGCCAGCGACCGTCACGCCGGTGGATAGTATAGTTCCTGTTGTATTGTGGGTTGAGGGTGAAATAGGCAATCATGACACCCGTTATCAGTTCTGAGAAGAAGATTATCACCGGCAGCATGATGCGCACCTCAGCATCATCTCCCAACACCACCATCAGCACCGTCTGCGCCAGCAGTATGCCCACCGAGGCAAAAAGCAATATACGGAAGATGGATTTGTTTCTCTCTTTCATGGTTGGTTAACTATTATTGTCACGCCTTTTAGCCATTGCTATTTTCACCGACAACCACAGCACCACAGCAACCGTCAAGACACTCAATACAACGATACACCATCCAGCGGAAATCCTGTCGAACAGGGGTACACCAAGTTTATCCATGATGTCTACGGCAAAGATTAATGTTACACACACGCTCATGGCACCCAGCATGATGTAGCTGTAGCCGTAGGGGTCGATGGCGTGTTGCTCGTTCAGTTTCAACCGTCGCTCGCGAATGTCCAGTTTCAGATTCATGCTCTTCCCTTGATGGACAAAGATATAAACCACTGTCAACAATGCAAGCACCTCGGTCAGTGTCCTGAATACCAAGTGCGATACCTTCTCACCTCCCATCGGCATCTTGACAATGAACCACACGTTCGACACTAGGCAGACGAAGGCAGCCAATGCCAGCAAGATGTATCCTATGGTTCTGCGTTGCTCCATAATGCCTATTTCTGAATACTCTTATACATCGACCAAAACATCACCACTGTCGCGACAATACAGAATGCAAGGATGGCAATAGTGGAAGCCATGCTTCCGAACGGGTCCCACCCTGTGTTTTTGAAAACCTCGATGTTGATTATTAAGACTAAGGTCAGTGCTGCCAAACCCAGCGTAATGTAGCGGTAGCCTGCAGGGTCGATGAGAGGCTGCATGGTTGCCTTGTCTTTCTCTTTCAATGGCGGCTTGGAGTCGGGATAGGCAAAAGCCCAAACCGCTGGGAGCAACAGTACCACCTCCGCCAGAATAAGGACCACAATGCGGATTCGGGCATCTGCGCCTTCCGGCATTCTGATGAGGTTCCAAACAACCGACATCAAGCAGGCCGCACCTGCCAGTGCCAGCAATACAATTCCGATGATTCTACGACGTTCCATGATTATTATTACTATTCTGTGACAAACTTCAAGATGTCCTCCTCGCTATATGCTGCCGAGGTGATGCGGCGCAGCTCTTTCCCGTTCTCGAAGAGGATGACCACGGGGATGGTCAGCGTGTTGTATTCCTTTGCAATCGTCCGACACTTGTCAATGTCCACTTTGATAAAACGGTAATCCTTGCCTACCTGTTTGCTGACATTCTCCAGACGTGGATACAGCAGCCTGCAGGGACCGCACCATGTGGCCGTCATCATGCAGACAGTGCGTCCGTGGGCAATGACACTGCGGAACCCAGCGGAGTCCACCTCCTCAATCAGTGCCGAGTGGGGAGCCTGCATCATCCCGGTGGTGTCGCCGCTGAACATGGGCTGCCCGTCTGCACCCATGCTCAGGTGCACCATTCCCTGTTCGTCGGGGATGGCGAAAAAGGTGTCGTCCACCTTGCCGGCAGTCACGGAGACAAGCCTGTTCACTATCTTCATGGGCTGTGAGCCCTTCATGGTCATGGTCATCTCCTCCCGCACGGGCAATCCCCAAGGCACCTCCTCGTTCAGGCTGTAGTGGAAGGGGATGTGGTAGGTGGTGTCCAACCACACTGTCGAGTTGATGCTGATGGCCTCGTTCTCATTCTCGTATTGCACCTTCAGGCATGCGTGGCCGTCAACAATCTCCATCTCGTCGGAAATGTCGAACAACGGTATATCCATCGTGTCCGGGTCTATACCGTTGGACATCAGGATGGGTTTCCCCATCATGGCGTTGATGGTGTACTGTTTCTTCTCCTTGGCGAGGTAGAGGGTGCGCAGCTTGTTCTGCGGCATGTCGACAAATAGGTCATTGCCTCTGTAATAATAGGTGTTGATGGCGGCAGAAGGGGTCGCCCCACCCGCCATCGTGGCTGATGAGCTGAAAGTGGCTACGCCTTCAAACAGTTGTTGCGCTGACGACTCAGGTCCAAGGGCTATCATGGCCACTATCGCCATTGTGACTAAAACAAAACGTTTCATTGTTGTTCTTCCTTTTGTTGTGGGTTTTTCTTTTTCGGGGTGCGTTTGGCACGTTTGAGGGCATCGGACAGAATCCATTCTATCTGCCCGTTGGTGCTGCGGAACTCGTCCGCAGCCCACTTCTCGATAGCCTCGTAAACCTCGGCATCAACCCTCAGTGCAAAACTCTTTTTCATTTTTTCTTCTTAAATGGTTTTGGCAGTAAAGATCGCAGCAGCAATAAGATCGTGAACAAGTATCCAATGGGTGTATCCGCCTTCGATAAGCATATCCAGCAAGAAAAGGCCCACGAAATCCCAAAATGCTAACAAGGCATAAAACTTCCAAGTGCGTTTGTGTGTGTTGTCCATGTTGTTAAAACGTTGTGTGGCAAGAGTGGCACCGTTTGTTCTTCGGTCGTTCTTCGGTCGTTCTCCGCTCGTTCTTCGCTTTCAAAGCGAAGAACGAGCGAAGAACGAGTGGAGAACGAGCGGAGAAACGACGACGCATCTGTGTGTTTTCTTGCAGTTAGACTTAATTGTACAGCGTACCTGTATTGATCACTGGGCTTGCGCTTTCATCGGCGCAGAGCACCACCAGCAGGTTGCTCACCATTGCGGCTTTGCGCTCCTCGTCAAGTTCCACAATCCCGTCGGCGGAGAGTTTTTTCAGTGCCAAATCGACCATGCTGACGGCTCCCTCCACAATCTTCTCGCGGGCGGAGATGATGGCGTCGGCCTGCTGACGGCGCAGCATCACGCTGGCAATCTCGGCGGCGTAGGCCAGATAGTTGATGCGGGCTTCCACCACTTCGATACCGGCAATGTCCAGACGGCTGCGGAGCTCTTTCTCCAGGCGGTCGTTGATTTCCTCGCCGCCGCTGCGCAGGGTCAGCTCTTCGCTGTGGTGGTCTATGTTGTCATAGGCATACATGCCGGCCACCTTGCGCAGGGCGGCATCGCTCTGCACGTTGACGAAGTTGTCATAGCCGTTGTTGTGGGTGGTCTTGTTCCCGTCCTTGTCCACTGTTGTGGTGTTGCCAACCTCGATATCGAAACAGGCCTTGTAAGTGTTCTTTATCTTCCACACCAGCACCAGACCAATCATGATGGGGTTGCCGTTCTTGTCGTTCACCTTGATGGGCGCCACATCCATGTTGCGAGCCCTCAGCGACAGTTTACGGGTGCTATAGAATGGGTTCACCCAGAAGAAACCGTTGTCCGTCACCGTGCCGCGGTACTTGCCGAAGAATATCAGCACACGGGCAATGTTCGGCTGGATAGTCATGAACCCTATAAGATGCAGCACCCACAATACGCAGCCCACACTGCAAACAGTTGCACCAAGTCCGTCGTGCCCTTTTCTCACCATCAACACAGTAATAAAAATGGTTGCCGCAAGCAAGGCAAAGTTAATGCATAAGTGCAGAAAACCATTGTTCCAGGCTTTCATTGGCCGATTGAATTCTTTTGTCTCCATAGTTTCTATTTGTTAATGTTTAACAATATGTTATTTTTCGATTGTCATTATTTAAAGTGATATTGTTTTGATATCACTTTGCAAAAGTACAAACTTTTTTTCATTCACACAAAATATTTTTTTCGTATCTTTGCAAATTATTTACCAACTGACAGAATATAAAGATGAAACGCAGGTTGATTTTTTTCTTTATGGCAGGTGTGATGGTCGCTGCAGGAGCACGTGCACAGGGTGTCCTGCACGATTCTGTAGATGTATTGCATTACCACCTGACACTTGACATGGGGCATAATGCTGATAAGCAACTACAAGGAATTGCCGATATAACATTTGTAAAGACACGCGAATGCGGCAGCGTCACCTTTGACCTGATTGCCGACAGTATCCATCCGGTATCTCTCGATGGCGTTGTTACCCGTGGCTTCAATTTTAACCGCGATGACGGGATTGTCCAGATATATGTTGGTGGCATGGTTGGCGATACACACGTTGTTTCCATTCCCTATTTCACCAGCGGTCATGTGGAGTCATACGGTTTCGGGGGCATGCATATGGACAATGGTATTTATTATAACTTGGGTGCCGCTTTCAGGGAATATCCCCATAACTATGGGCGTTGTTTCTACCCTTGCCGTGACAACTTCCATGACAAGGCCACCTACACCTATGTCGTCACTTCCAAGCCGGGATGGAGGTCGTTGTGCAGCGGCATGCTGCAGTCCAGCACAACCAACAGCGACGGCAGCATTACCGAAGAGTGGCGGCTTAGCCAGCCCATCCCAACCTACATCTCTTCTGTATCCTCGGCTCCATGGAATGTCATAGAGACCTCCTTCGCTGGAGAGCATCAAACTTATCCCGCAACCCTTGGTTTTATAAATCACGACAGTGCCAATGTTGTTGCTCATTTTGAAATGCTGAACAGCGTGGTGCCCATGTTCGAGAGATGTTTCGGCCCCTATAGATGGGAGCGGATAGGGTATATCTCCACCCCCATGGGCTCCATGGAACATGCGCAGAACATCGCCTTGGTCTCCACCTGCATGAGTGCCACTGATTACCCCGCTTGCGACATGACTACATGCCACGAGCTTGGACATGCCTGGTTTGGCAACCTCGTCACCTGCTCCACAGCGGGCGATATGTGGATTAACGAGGGTGGTGCTTCGTTTTGTGAAGAGGTGGCTGCCGAGGCCATTAACGGCCGTGCCAAAGCCGATGCCTACTATCAGGACAAGCTGAGCGATGTCTTGCGCGCTACTCATTTCAGCGATGGCGGCTATCTTTCACTCTCCAATATGCCACTAAGCACTACGTATGGCTCCACCAGTTATGACAAGGGTGCCGTGGTGTGGCATTCGCTCCGTGGCATCATGGGCGACTCCCTTTTTTATAGTTGCATGCACCGCCTGTTCGACAGGTGTGCCTTTGGCAACATTGACGCTGCCGGACTGCGCGACAGCCTGAGCCTGTACAGCGGAATAGATCTCACGGGATTCTTCGACTTCCATGTTTTCACCCCCGGTTTTGTGGATTATTCTCTTGATTGCCTTGCTGTGGAGGGCAACAATGCCACCCTCACGCTTCGCCAACTGTTGCGCGGAACGGATCATTATGCTCATGGCAACCGTGTGCCGGTTACCTTCTTTTCCAGCGATTTTCAGCAGTCTGACCAGTGGATGATATTCGACGACAGCATTGCCACGCAGACATTCTCCTTGCCTTTTGTCGCCTCTTTTGCAATAGTCGATTATCATCATCTTCTTTCCGATGCCTGTACCGACGGCAGTGTGACGCTGAAGCGAAAAGGGCGTGTTGACGTACCTCATGCCTATTGCAGGGTATCTGTCGGCAATCCTCTGGAAGAGGATGAGTGGCTGCATGTTAGTCATCATTATGTACGTCCTTCGAGCGACACAGTTCCCGGCATTGTCCGTCTCTCCAATCGCTATTGGGAGGTACATGCCCGCAACTGGCTTGATAACGTCAAGCTCCAATTGCTATACAACCAGGGGACAAACGGTTCCACGGGTGCCGCATATATTGACGATGGATTCTACAACAACCCAGCCACCCTCGACTCGCTGTGTGTGGTCTATCGTCCCAATGCACGGCAACCTTGGCAGGTGCTGTCGCGCAATCGTTTATCATCCAGTACTTTTTCTACCGGCTATTTCGTCGCCCCTTTGTTTCCTTATGGACAATACGCCCTTGCGGTGATTGACAGCAATTATGTCGGTCTGCCATCCGAGCCCTCCTCTTCCGAAGGCTCCCAGACACCCAGATTGCAGCTTTTCCCCAATCCCAACCACGCCGGATTTCAGGTGGATTTGGGCGGATATGACAAAAAAATCAATCTTTCTATTTATGATATGAAAGGAAATAAAGTGTTGGAGAAAAGGGACTTGTCTGACTACTGCACCGTGCAGCATGCACTGCCAGCAGGAACTTATGTCGTGCTAATCAAAAATAATTTCTTATCTTTGCAATCGCAAATTATAGTACAATGAAAAACATAAAAGCATTATTACTGATAGTTATGCTGATGGCCGCTGGTGCGGTGTCGGCTCAGTACACACAGGAAAAACCCAACGTAGAGTACATGTTTAAAATTGAGGCAGGCTACCTGCACAAAGTAGCCAATTACGGCAAGCCTCAGGCAGATGCCGCCTCTACCAACATTGAAGGAAGCGGTTTCCGTTTCAATCTCCATGAGGAGGCAATGGGTCTTAACATCATCAACGGTATCAACATCAGCCAGGACTTTTTCCTCGGCGGCGGTGTGGGCTATGCCTTCTGCGCACCCATGCGCCCTGTTCGGTTTGACAAGAGCAGCCACATGGCAGTGGCTTTCATTGATATGGATTTCCGTCCTGTGGGCGACACGTGGGCTCCGATGGTAGGCGCCCGTGTGGGTGGCAGTTTCCTGATGAACCCCAACAACTATGGCAATACCATCAGCCCTTACCTCGAGGTGTATGCCGGTCTCAACTGGTTCTACGACCATGCTCTGCAGCAGATGGACAAGAACTACCACAGCCTCTTTGCCGAGGTGGGTGTTGTCATGGTTCAGCAAACCGTTTTCATCCCCATCCGTGTAGGCTGGCGCTGGTAGATGAATTGTTCCGATACAATTCTTAATTCTTAACACAGTAAAATGCAGTCAACCCGTCAGAACAAAATATCCCGTCTGATTCAGCAGGATTTGGGCGATATCTTCCTTCGTGAGATGAAACCGGTGTTGGGCAACTCCCTTATCACGGTGACGGGGGTGCGCATCTCTCCCGACCTCTCCATTGCCCGCGTGCATGTCAGTATCATGCCTATCGGCGAAATACCAGCCTATGCAGGCCATCCTGCCGAGCAGGCAACCAAACAGGGTATTATCGATGCCATCCTCACCCATAGCTCCGACATACGCCGCCGTTTGGGATTGCGCGAGGGCAAACAGCTTCGCATTATTCCCCAGCTTGATTATTATCTCGACGATTCTTTGGACTATGCTGAACGCATCGATGCCCTTCTGAAAAGTTGAAAATGAACAAACACACACATCGTCTCTTCGGCCACCCCTCTCAAAAGGGAATGGCTGACGCGACGGATAACTCCCGGTTTTCAGCTTTCAATTACCAGTTTACGATGGCCCGTCGCTACTTCTTCTCGCGCAAACAGAAGACGGTCATCAACATCATTTCCTGGATATCTCTCATAGGCATTGCCGTCAGTACGGCGGCACTTATCGTGGTGCTGGGCGTTTACAACGGCATAGGCAACCTCACGCAGACGCTTTTCAACTCTTTCGACCCGCCGCTCCTGGTGCAGCCTGCCGAGGGCAAGACATTCCACACCTCCGATATCGACTATGCCACGCTCTGTTCTCTCGACGGAGTCACTGCCGTGTCGCAGATTGCCGAAGAGAATGCGTGGGTGACCTACCGCCACAATGAGGCTATCGTGTCGTTGCGCGGAGTGGATTCGCAATATCCTAAGATAACCGGTCTGGACACGCTGCTTTACGAGGGTGTTTATGTGCTGAAATCAGAGTATGGGGGATATGGAAACGATTCCGACTCGTTGTCACAGCCTGGCATTAACGCATACACCTATTTCCTCCTCTTCGGTGCCGAGGTGTACTATAACCTGGGCATCCGCGAGGCTTCCAACCTTCCCGTGGCAGTGCACATCCCCAAGCGTGGTGTGGCAATGGGCCTCACGATGGAGGAGGCCTTCAATACCGGCTATGCCATGCCTGGAGGCAATTTCTACATACAGCAGGATATTGACAACATGTATGTGGTGGCCGACATATCTTTTGTGCGTCAGCTGATGGACTATGCCGATGACGAGTGCACTTCGCTGGCCATCGCTCTTCAACCCCGTGCCAAGGTTCAGAAAGTGAAAAAAGAGGTGGCACAGCTGCTCGGGGACGGTTTTACAGTCAAAGACCGCATGGAACAGCAGCCCATCTACTACAAGGTGTTCCGCAGCGAAAGGTTGGGCATTTATCTGATACTGGCTCTTATTGTGCTAATCTCCACCCTCAACCTCATTGCCTCTCTCTCGCTTTTGGTGCTCGACAAGCAGCGCGACATTGCTATCCTGCGCAGCATGGGCATGCAGCGGCAGCAGGTGCGCCGTATCTTCCGCTTGGAGGGGGTGATGATTTCCGCCATGGGCGTTGTGGCGGGGCTGCTTGTGGGGTTTGTCATTTGTTTCCTGCAGCAGCGTTTCGGTATAGTAAAGATGGGTAGCAACTTCGTCGTCTCCGCATTCCCTGTGGCCATGCGCGGCATCGATTTCCTCTTCACATTCCTGCTTGTAATGGGCCTCAGCTCCCTGGCAGTCCTTTTCGCAGTCCGCAGGTCGAAAATCTGAGCGGCGACGGCATGCCTCAGGGGCAAGGACTTACAAAGGTGACGGCGTGGCGCAGGTTCTCCACGCGGTAGCGGTTGCTGTGCAGCATCTCGCCGTCAATGACCAGCCAGAAGGGGTCGGGGCTTGCCATTTCCACAGTGTTAGCCTGTCGGTAGAGCATCAGCTTCTTGACATCAGGCCGGTTGATATGGGTGCCGTGGCTGTAGTCGTCAATCAGCGAGGCGAATTTGAAGAGCGACATGCGCTTGAAGAGGTTCACCTCCACAAGGCCGTCGTCATTCTTCGAGAGGGGTGCACACATGTAGTTGCCCCCGTTGTAGCGGCCGTTGCCCAGGGTGCATAGCAGCATGTAGCCGTCGAAGAATGGCTCGCCGTCCACAGTCATGCGCACATAGTTGCTGCGTGATGTGAAGATGCTCTTGATGATGCCGGTGGTGTAGGAGTGTTTGCCGCCGATAATGGGCTTGCGGCGCACGTCGTTGCCCACCTTGCACACCATGGCGTCGAAGCCGAAGTTGCACACGTTGATGCTGTAGCGGTTGTTCACTTTCATTACATCGACGGGGTGGGGGATTCCGTTCACAAGCCGTTCCAAGTCGTTGAAGTCCTCCAGCGTGGCGTAGTACTTGATATAGTCGTTGCCGCTGCCCGAGGCATACACAGTCACTTGCACGTTGTCGTGGCCGATAATCCCGCTCACCACCTCGTTCAGTGTGCCGTCGCCGCCACAGGCGTAGAAGCGTGCTTCCTGGCCGGTGTGTTCGTTGCACCAGAGGCTTGTCCAGCGCGTGGCGTCGCCGGGACTCTGGGTAATGTATATTTCATAGTCGAATGACGGGTGTGCCAAGGCGTGAGCCTCGACTTTCTGGGTAATCTCGGTGGTGGAGTCTTCCTTTCCCGCACAGGGGTTTATGACAAATATGTGCTTCATAAATCGGGTGCAAAATTACTAATTTTTTCTCTTATATTGTTTTTTTCTCTGTTGTATGGAAAAAAACAAGTATTTTTGCAATCGCGATAATTATAAAAACCTAATACGATGTACAGAATCGAAACACACCCTATTTTGGACATCCCGCAGAGCGAGATTGTTGAATTTCTTTATGACGGACAGAAGGTGCAGGGCCGCAAGGGCTACACCATTGCCGCCGCTCTCCACCAGGCCGGGTTCCCCGTGCACAGCCACAGTATCGACGGCCGCAACCGCAGTCTTAACTGCGGCATCGGCAAGTGCGGCGCCTGTGAAATGATTGTCGACGGGCAGATGCGACGCATTTGCATTACCCTTGTCGATGGAGTGAAAGAGGTGCGCCATGTGGACAGCGGTGTCCATGTCCTCCCCGAGGCCAAGGAACCCCAGCAGCGCGAGGTGAAAATCTACAAGACCCAGGTGGCAATCATCGGTGCCGGCCCCGCAGGACTGGCTTGCCGCGAGCAGCTGAACACCTTCGGCATCACCAACCTCGTCATCGACAACAACAGCCGCATCGGTGGCCAGTTCAACATGCAGACCCACCAGTTCTTCTTCTTTGAGAAGGAGAAGAAGTTCGGCGGCATGCGTGGTTTCGATATTGCCAAGACCCTTGCGGGCGACAACCCCGAGGGCATACTGCTCAACAGCACCGTGTGGGACATCCTCGAAGGCGGCCGTGTGGCTGTGAAGAACATCGTCACTGGCGAAGTGTCGTATGTGGATGCCGAACACCTTGTGGTGGCCACGGGTGCCGTTCCTTTCATGCCTGCCTTCGAGAACGACGATGTGCCGGGCGTTTACACAGCCGCAGTGTTCCAGAAGATGATGAACCAGGAGCACACACTCCTCGGCAAGCGCGTCCTCACCGTGGGTGCCGGCAACATTGGCTACCTCACCTCCTATCAGGGCATGCAGGCGGGTGCC
Source organism: uncultured Bacteroidota bacterium (assembly GCA_902790215.1). Lineage (GTDB taxonomy): Bacteria > Bacteroidota > Bacteroidia > Bacteroidales > P3 > Colimorpha. The sequence goes on from CADAQX010000016.1 coordinate 109,150, forward strand.
ACCATCAAGGCCATCATCGAGGCCATGCCCCGCGAGGGCGGCTTCCCTGTACAGGCCAACCGTGTGCGCCGTCTGGGCATTCCCATCATGACGGGCTACACCCTCGTACGTGCCATTCCCAACGCCGACTATACAGGCATTACCGGTGCCGTCATCGCCAAGTGCGAGAACTTCAAAGCCATCCCCGGCACCGAGCAAGTCATTGACGACATCGACATCATCAATATCTGCACAGGCCTCATACCCGACAGCCAGCTGCTGGTCAAGGGGCGCGAAGTCTTCGGCCTCAACACCTACGGAGCGGGCGACGCCATCCGCATCGGCGAAGGCACCAGTGCTGTGCTTCGTGGCCGTCAGGTGGCCTACGAGGTGGCACAGGCCATGGGTGTGCGATTCAACTACGACGACTACCTCGACATTTCCCGCCAGTATATCGACTCTCAGCAGCACCCCGTCCGTCTGCTTGAGAAGCCTAATCTGCCCACACCCGAGCGCATGGTGAAAAAGCCTTTTGTACAGGCCGACTGCCTATACGGCTTTGCCTGCAACCCCTGCAGCTTCTCCTGCCCGCAGGGTGCCATCACCAAGCCCACCACCTCCTCCACGCCCACCATCGACTATGACAAGTGCATAGGCTGCATGCAGTGCGTCTCCTCCTGCCCTGGTCTGGCTATCTTCGGCTACGACATGCAGAAGAACGTCTGCTTCCTCCCCATCGAGTACGAGGCAGCTGAAGGCATCGAAGTCTTTATGGTGGACAACAACGGCCAGAAGATTGGCGAGGGTGTCATAGAGAAAATCCTCAAGAAAGCCAACAAGACCAACGTCGCCCGCGTACACGTCACCCAGTGCGACCTGCCGCTGACCGACATCAAGGGCTTCATCATCAAAGACCGTTATCCGAAAACTCTGAACACTCAGAACACTCCGAATACTCAGAACACTCCGAACCCCGACTCCGACCCCACCTACCTCTGCCACTGCGAGGACATCAAACTCGACCGCGTTCTTCGCGTGGTGGGCGACCGCAAGACCATCTCTGTGGACGAACTCAAGCATATCACCCGTCTCGGCATGGGTCCCTGCCGCGGCAAACGCTGCATACCCCGTGCGCGCCAGATACTCCGTGCCCATGGCATAGAACTGGTGGGCGACGCCACACCCCGTGCACCCCTCTCCAACCAGGTCACTCTCGGCGATGTGTATAATCCCCATACCAGCGAGACCTACGTCTTCCCGAAGATGAACGACGTCAAGCGCGAGAGCATCGCCGTGCTCATCGCCGGTGGCGGCATTGCGGGCAGCGCCCTCTTCCGCTACTTTGCCGAGGCAGGCAAGAACCCCGTCATGATTAACTACAGCCGTGGTGCCTCGTGGCGCTGCATAGGTGGCGGCCGTCCGGCCTTCTCCAACCCCGACATTGCCGACATCGCCGTGCACAACCACGAAATCTTCAAACAGATGCAGGCCGTGCACAACATCAACTACCGCACCACCCATTATGTCAACCTTGTCCACGACGAGGCCACATACAAGTCGCTCGACGCCTCCCGCGCATGGAGCGATGCCTACATGATTGATCGCAAGGACTTCAAGAAAGAAATCTCACCCCTCTGGGACGACAGCCGCGACACCTACAGCCACGCCCTCATCACCCGCGACTGCTGGCAGGCCACACCGGGCCGTGTCATCGACTACATACGCTGGATAGGCGTGCAGCAGGGCGGCCGCTACTACGAGGACTGCGAGCTGCTGCATGTGCAGAAAGTGGGCGGACACTATGTCGCGCTGGTGCGCAACCACGAGGGTCAGTACATCGAGTACACCTGCGACCATTTTGTCAACGCCATGGGCTGGGGTGCCGAGAAATTCATCGACCAGCTCGACCTCGACACCGGCCTCTATCCCGTCAAGCACCAGGCCTTCATCACCCGCCGTCTGCCCATGATGGGACCCAATGGTGGCCCCCTCGACATGATTATCGACCGTCGCCACTACAAGGGCTTCAGCGCCGTCTATGGTCAGCAGTGGGGACACACCGGCCAGATAATCGGCTGCGCCAGCCCCGACACCGATGCCTACGAGGCTCGCCAGAACATCAAATACAACAGCAAAGAATTCCTCGAAATCGTCTCCGAAGTCTTCGCCGAGTGGATACCCAACCTGCGCGAAGTGGGCTTCCTCGCCGTCTGGGCAGGCCGCTACACCGAGCCGCGCTACATTGTCGACCCCAATGTGGGACTCTGCACCGGACTCCGTGGCCACGGCTTCATGCTGGGACAATACCTCGCCAAGCTCTATGTCGATAAGTATCTTGGCCGCGAAGTGCCCTCTTACATGAACGACCTCGCCATCACCGGCAAGGGCCTCTCCGAGAACGCTTTCAAGTAAACGAAATTAAGGCAAAAGTTGATAGTTGAAAGTTGAGAATCGGCTGTCGCACCCAGATGGTTTTCAACTTTCAACTCTTAACTTTTAAAAACGCCACGTCGGTACCATTCTGCGACAAACTGTCGCCGTTGTAACGTCGTTCCGTTTACTCAAGCATTAACATTCAAGCACTCATGCAATCTCTCTCAAGCGTCGTCATTTATTCGATCGTTATTCGATCGTTTTCCACTCTTTTTCCGTTTCAGAAAGGGAAAAATGAGGGAAACATATCGAAAAACGATGTGATAAAGAACGACGCAACACCGGGTCCTGAAAGCACACAGAGGAACGTTTGGGACAAATATGCGACACTATCGGAACGCTGACGAAAGTTGGCGCAATTCCTCACAGAATAAAAAGTAAATTACGCGCGAAGCGGCAGAAAGCAAAGTAAGAGGTAGGAGATAAGAACCAGGATTGTATGTCACAGTTCCTGGCTCTTAGTTCTTACCTCTAAACTCGTGCGGGTCAATCTACTAAACCCTAACGACCGATTCGGGGTAAAGCAACGCCACTGTTACTGGAGCAGGGCGGGGAAGGAATCGACAAGGTGGTCGGGGTTTGCGGCGAGGAGCTGCTGGCGGCTCTGGTTGCCGTAGGTGACGCCGCAGGTGCGGCATCCGGCAGCGGCACCCATTTGCAGGTCGTATATGGTGTCGCCCACCACGAGGGTTTGGCTGCCTTCGATGCCAAGGCTGCCCATGGCTTTCAGTGCAAGGTCGGGCGCTGGCTTGGGGCGCAGGGTCTCGTCTTCGCCGTAGGCATGGTCCAGCGGGATATAGCGTGTGATGCCCAGGCTGGTCATCAGTGGGTCGAGCGACATGTGGTGGCGGGAGGAGACAATGGCCATTGTGATGTCAAGGCGGTGCAGTTTGGCAAGTGTATCCAACACTCCGGGGAAGAGGGTGATGTGGTCGAGGGCAAGCGACGGGAAGATGTCGCGGTAGATGGCGGCGGCTTCCTCCACTTGGTTGTCGGGTGCGGCGGTGGCAATGCGGAAGCACTCGGTGAGGGGCAGGCCGATGGTTTTGGCTATGGCGACGGGGTCGGCTTCGGGCAGACCCATCCGGCCGAGAGTGCCCTGCACGGTGCGGACGATGCCCTCGCGGGTGTCGGCCAGAGTGCCGTCGAAATCGAAGAGTATGTTTTTGTACTGCATGCCCCTTTAACGTCGGAATGGTTGTGTTATTGTTTGGCGGTTTGGGTTTTGTTTATACAATATAAATGGCGTTGTTGCGTTATATACCGTTGAACAATTAAATACTATTATGGACAGCAAGGTTTTGTTACAGCATTTCGAGCAGCGTTTTGGGAAGAGCACTTCCGTTGGCGGGAAAGAGGCTGCCTGTTTTGCAGCCCCCGGGCGCGTTAATCTGATAGGAGAGCATACCGACTACAACGGTGGCTATGTGTTTCCAGGTGCAGTGGAGCAGTGTTTGATGGCATGGGTGCGACCCAACGGTGGCACGCGGGTGAGACTGTATGCAGTGGATTTGGATGCAGAATGCACATTCGATGTGAACGACAGCCAGATGCCCGAGTCGGTGCATTTCCGCTATGTGTATGGCGTGGTGCGCGAGCTGATGGCTTTGGGCGTGAAGGTGGAGGGGTTCGATGCTGTGTATGGCGGGGATGTCCCGTTGGGTGCTGGCATGTCGTCATCGGCAGCTCTTGAGAGTTGTTTTGCCTTTGCACTGAATGACATCTTTGAAGGACATATCGACCGTATGGAACTGGCCCGCGCGGGACAGCGCACGGAACACAAATATGTGGGGGTGAAGTGTGGCATTATGGATCAGTTTATTTCGATGCATGGCCGTGCGGGTAGCCTGGTGCGGCTGGACTGCCGTAGCGGCGAGTTCGAGTATTTCCCGTGGCATCCCAAGGGCTACAGACTAGTGCTGGTGAACAGTTGTGTGAAGCACGAGTTGGTGGGTTCACCTTATAATGACCGGCGCAACAGCTGCGAGCGGGTGGCCCGGCTGGCGGGATGCGACACATTGCGCGACTGCACTCGGGAGCAGCTGGAGGCTCTGAAGCCTCAGCTGAGCGACGAGGATTACCGTCGGGCACACTTTGTTCTGGGCGAGGAAGAGCGGGTGCTGGCCGTGTGCGATGCCTTGAAGCGCGACGATTACGAAGAGGTGGGCAGGCAGATGTATCAGACCCATGGCGGGTTGAGCCGTGAGTATGAGGTGAGCTGCGTGGAGTTGGATTTCCTGGTGCAGGAGGCTTGGCTCTGCGGGGTGACGGGTGCCCGCCTGATGGGCGGAGGATTCGGCGGCTGCACGATTAATTTGGTGCGCGAGGAACTGTATGAGAAGTTTGTTGCTGCGGTGCAGCAACGTTACCGCGACCAGTTCGACAGGGAGTGCAAGATTATCCCCGTGGTGATAGGCGACGGGGCTAGGCGGATTGGATTGGAGTAATCGGAGTGTTCTGAGTAATCGGAATATCCCGAATATTCTGATTATTCAGAATTAATCGGAAAAACTAAAACTACTGTATAATGAAGAAACTATTATTCTTTTTCCTGTGCATGGTGGTGCTGGGTCAGGCAATGGCCAAGGAGCAGCGCTTTACGCTTGCTTCGCCCAACGGCAAGCTGGTGAGCCATATTGTGGCCACCGCCGAGGAGGAGCTGACGTATGACTTGGTGTTTAACGGGGTGGCTGTCATGCTGCCTTCGCATGTGGGCCTGAACCGGATTTATGGCAAGACGGTGACTGGAAGCATGGCGGTGGTGAAGAGCCGCACGCGCAGCATTGACGAGACGGTGCTGTCGCCTTTTACGCGCCAGGCGGCGATGCGCGACCGCTGTAATGAGTTGACCCTTGAGTTGAAGAACGGCCTATATGTCGATTTCCGTGCCTACGATGAGGGCTTGGCCTACCGCTACCGTATCGGCAAAGACTGCACCGTGCGCTTTGAGAAGGTGGAATATAATTTTGCCGGCGACTATAAGGCGACGGTGCCTTATGTGACGAACTTTGACGAGAACAACTACGATGCTCAGTTCACCTCTTCGTTTGAGAACCTTTATACGACGTTGCCCCTGTCGCAGATGGACGGGCGGAGACTGGCATTCTTGCCGCTGCTGGTGCACGCACCAAACGGGGTGAAGGTGTGCCTGACCGAGACACATTTGGAGCATTTCCCGGGTCTGTACCTGAAAGCGCGGACTATGAATGGGCAGTCGGGAGTGGATGTGAGGCTGGAGGGTGAGCATGCCCGCTATCCCAAGACGGTGAAGCAGGGCGGACACAACAACCTGCAGCTGCTTGTTGAGGAACGGGAGGATTACATTGCCCTTGTCAAGAAGGGCGATGAGTTGCCTTGGCGCATTGCCATGGTGTCGAGGAACGACGCTGCCTTGGCGATGAACAATATGAGCTACCTGCTGGCTGCGCCGTGCAGGGTGGAGGACATCGGCTGGGTGCGCCCCGGCAAGGTGGCATGGGACTGGTGGAACAACTGGAACATCAGTGGTGTGCCGTTCAAGGCGGGCATCAACAACGACACCTATAAGTACTACATTGACTTCGCCTCGAGCATGGGGATAGAGTATGTAATCCTTGATGAGGGCTGGGCGGTGAACAAGAAAGCAGACCTTTTCCAAGTTGTGCCTGAGATTGACTTGCCCATGCTGGTGCAGTATGCCAAGGAACGCAATGTGGGGCTGATACTCTGGGCGGGATATTATGCCTTTGACCGCGATATGGAGCATGTGTGCCGTCACTACAGCGAGATGGGCATCAAGGGCTTTAAAATTGACTTTATGGATCGCGACGACCAAGTGATAACCGACTTCTATTACCGAGCTGCAGCCATGTGTGCCAAATATCATTTGGTTGCCGACTTCCACGGTGCTTTTAAGCCCGCAGGACTTAACCGCACCTATCCCAATGTGCTGAACTTTGAGGGTGTGGCCGGTTTGGAGCAGCTGAAGTGGGCACCCGATACTTGGAATCAGGTGCAGTATGACACGGAGATTCCCTTTGTCCGGCAGACTGCGGGTCCGATGGACTACACGCAGGGAGCGATGCACAATGCCGCCAAGGGCTGCTACCATCCCTCGTGGAGCGAGCCCATGAGCCAGGGCACCCGCTGCCATCAGCTGGCACTCTATATTGTGTTAGAATCCCCGCTGAACATGCTGTGCGACGCTCCCACCAATTATGAGAAGGAGCCTTCCTACACCCGCTTTGTGGCAGGTATCCCCACAGTGTGGGACGAGACCCGTGTGCTTCAGGGTGAGGTGGGCGAGTATATCGTTACTGCCCGTAGGAAAGGCGATGTGTGGTATTTAGGCGGTATCACCAATTGGACGGAGCGAGATGTGAATATTGACCTGTCGGAATTGGTGAAGGGCGATTATTATGTGGAGCTCTATTCCGATGGGAAGAACGCCCATCGCAAGGGCAGCGACTACAGCAGGGTAATGCTTGGACAGGTGCAGAACCTGTCGGTCAAGATGGCTCCCGGTGGCGGCTTTGTGGCGAAGATAAGACCTGCTGAATAGGAGAGAATATGAAGAGATGGCTCATGGCGGCGTTGCTGCTCACTGCATGGACGGTGGAGGCTCAGCCGGTGTATAAGTACTGGGTGGAGTTTACTGACAAGAGGGGCACGCCGTTCAGATTGGATGCCCCTGAGGAGTATCTCGGCCCTCGTGCCTTGGAACGCAGGGCGCGGCAGCGCATCCAGCTTGACAGTATGGATTTGCCGGTAAACCCTGCATACGTCGAGGCGCTGCAACAGGAGGGGCTGACGGTACTGCACCGTTCCAAGTGGTTTAATGGGGTGATAGCTTATTCGGCCGACAGCCTGGCAGATGACAGGGAATGGCCGGACTTTGTGCGGGGTGTGAGGCTGTGCGAGGTGAGCCCTTTGTCAGTGCCTGACACTGATGTCCCTAATTTGGGCTATTCCTTGCCGGTGTTTGATTATGACACTTTGTTTGGTGCTGACTATTACGGTGGTGGATATGCCCAGATTTCGCAGTTGAACGGCCAGATGCTGCATCGTTGTGGCTATGAGGGCAAGGGCGTTTTGATTGGCGTGTGCGACTGCGGTTTTCCCGGGGTGGACACGGCGGCCATCTTCGACTCGATGCGCGCGGAGGGCAGGCTGGTTGCCACACGCGATTTTGTGTGGCCTATGGAGGACAATGTCTTCAATATGCACTCCCACGGCACGCACGCCCTCTCCACGATGGCGGTGCTGGTGCCCGGCATGTATGTGGGGACGGCACCCAAGGCTTCGTATGTGCTTTGCCGCACGGAGAATGTGCTGTCAGAGAGCTTGCTTGAGGAGTACAATTGGACGGTGGCGGCTGAATGGCTCGACAGTCTGGGCGCGGATATTATCAGTACATCGTTGGGATATTTCTTCTTTGACGACAGCACGCAGAGCCATTCGTTGGAGGACTTGGACGGAAGGACTGCCCCCATGTCGCGGGCGGCGGGCATAGCTGTCTCGCGCGGAATGCTGGTGGTGAATTCGGCAGGCAACGACGGATGGTCGGAACCTCAGCACCTCAATGTTCCGGCCGATGTGTCGCAGGTGCTTACGGTGGGTGCGGTGGACAGTGCCGGGGTGCGAGCGGATTTCAGCTCGTTTGGTCCCACGGCAACCCTTTGCATCAAACCCGATGTGATGGCAATGGGGGTGAATGTAATATCGGCCAGTCCCGACGGGTTGTTCCGCTATACCAACGGTACCTCGTTGTCGTGTCCCGTGATGGCGGGGATGATGGCCTGTCTGCGCCAACGTTTCCCCCAATTGACACCTGGGCAGTTGTGCGACAGTGTGAGGTCTTGGGGCAGTTTGGCAGCATTCCCCGACCATTTTAGCGGATATGGTATTCCTGATTTCAGCCATGCTGTGAGCGGTATTCCTGTCGGAATTGGCAACGGAGAGGGGCAGGGAGAGCCGTTCCTGCTTTACCCCAATCCTGCACGGCGGGAAGTAACGGTTGTCCTGCAGTCGTCGGGCAGGGTAGAGGTGTATGACTTAAAAGGAGGGAGAGTGTTCTTCCGTGAGGTTGACAATATGACGGGGCAGGTGAAGCTGCCGTTGCTTCCTGCCGGGGTTTACCTCGTCAGGGTGTCCACTGCCCGTGGCATAGAATGCCGGAAATTGGTGGTGGATTAATGTCGATTATTTCAGTAACTCGGCCATAAGGATGGCGCAGGCCACGCTGGCGTTGAGCGACTCGGCTGTGCCCCCTAGATTGGGGATGGCTATGCGGTGGGTGATGTGTTGCTGCACTTCGGGTGTGATGCCGCGCGATTCGTTGCCCACTACCAGCACGGCACCTTCCGGAGGCAGTTGAAGCGGTGTGCCGCTCCAGATGCTCTCCCCGTCGAGCAGGGCTCCGTAGACAGGTTTATTGCAGTTGTTGAGGTATGCGGGCAGGTCAGTATAGGTGATTTCGGTGCGGAACAGGCCGCCCATGGTGCTTTGCACTACCTTGGGATTATAGCATGACACGGTGCCCTCGCTGCACACGATACGGCGCACGCCGAACCAGTCAGCTGTGCGGATGATGGTGCCCAGGTTGCCGGGGTCTTGCAAGTGGTCCAATGCCAGTGTCAGAGGCTGTCCGGCGGGGGCGGCAATGGGTGTGCGTTCCAAGAGCATCCACACTTCATTGGGGGTGGTCATGTGGCTGAGTCGAGAGAGGCTATCGTCATCAACCTCATGCACTTCCACGCTTGAGGGCCATTCGGAGTGTTGAGAAAGCCATGAATTTGTTGCGCAGACCACCTTTACAGTGGCTTTTGCAGTCATTGCCTCATGGCACATTTTCACTCCTTCCACAACAAAAACAGCATCTCTTTCGCAGTACTTTTGTTGCTTGTAGACAGAGAGTTCCTTTAGTTTACTCTTGGAAATCATAGGACAGTGGAGAAATTATTTTCAAATAAATGTTTGCTATGTCAGAAAAAGTTAGTATCTTTGCATCCGATTTTTCAATCAACACGGTGGGTGTAGTTCAGCCGGTTAGAGCGCCAGATTGTGGATCTGGAGGTCGTGGGTTCGAGTCCCATCTCCCACCCTGGAAAAAGAAAAGAAGCAGACCCGTTGAGGTCTGCTTCTCTTTTTTTTGTGCTCTAACGCAGCACGGTGCGGTAATGCATAAGGCCTGAAATGGAGCCTGTGACTTGCCCTATGATGGGCACCATAGCAGAAGCGGTGCCGGTGGCGGTGCTGGTCCATTCCATTTTACCATTCACGGGGGCTGAGATTACAGGATGTACCATGGTTGCTTCAAGTGAGGCATTGATTCCCAAGGTGTCGATGGAAAAGCGGATGGTGTCGTTCTGCAGGTGCAGTCCGAGGGTGTCCACGGTGCCGTACATGTACATGCCGTCCGAGCTGCTCATGATTACACCATACTGCTTGTTGGGGTCTTTCTTCACGGTGACTGTCTCTACATCCAAGTCACGGTCGATGGGAATGTTGAAAGTGGCCACGGTCAGAACCAGGTCGGTGGTGCGTGACATCAGGTAGGTGCCCAGATAGGGGGTGATGTCAATCGTCGGCTCATCGGGATTATTGCCGCCAGGGTTGTCGTTGGGGTCTTTTTCGCAACTGCAGAAAAGCAAGGCGGCTGCAGTCATAATGGTCAGAAGTGTTCTCTTCATGGTATTTATTTTTTATGGATTATTATTGCTATATTTGTTGTGATAACGGAGAAGTGCCAATAATATTGCATGAATTATTGCATGAATGCTTGATTGTGTAAATGCTTGAGTGCTGGCGCAGTCAAATTACTCAAACAATCAAGCAATCAGACAGTCGAGCAATCACTAAAGATTACTATTGCACAGGCGGCAAGGCCATAATAGACGGGGTCGCCCGGCAGGGAGAGGAATTTGGCCAGCAGCATGGCTGCTGTGCCAATGACCATAGAGAGTAGTACGGCACGGGGACGGAACCGATTGGGCAGCCACAGGGCAAAGCTGAGCGGGAAGACAAGTGCCACTGCCCGCAAGCCAAGAGACAGGAAGCCCAGGTCGTTGATGAACGCACCTTGGAACAGATTGGCCGCTCCGGCAGCAAGGAGCAGGATGACCACGATGGAAAGGCGCGTCTGGGCAAGTGTGGAGAGCCGCAATGGGGTGTTCCTGTATTTGGATTGGATATTCTGCACCACGTCGCGCACCAGAATGGTGGCGGCCCCGAGCGAGAGACCGCTGGCGCAGCCCAGTATGTTGATGAGGAGTGTGCCGAGCATGATGCCGCCTATCCAGGCAGGCATGTGCTGCAGGATGAAGGCCGGGAAGGCTTGTGCCGAGTTTTCTATTACTCCGACTCCGTCGGGCAGGCTGCCGCCCGCTGCCTGCAAGGCAGTGAGTTCGGCTGCGGTGACATAATGTCCGCGCATATACATGCCCACCAGTGTACAGGCTCCCCCGATAAGCGGGATGAGGAATGCACAGTATAGTGCTCCGCGCTTTGCCTTGGGTGTTGTGGCGGCGGACCAGATGGATTGGGCATATGTCTGTGTGGTGACCACGCCGAGGACAATGGACAGGCAGCCGCCAAGATTCTTCAGCACTCCGCGCCCGAACAGGCTTCCGTAGCGGTGGTGGATGCTCTCAATATCCGCAATGCCGTTTTCTTCGGCAATGCCGGGCAGGGCATAGACACTGTCGATGCTGCCTACCACCCCGGCCGGGCTGCCTGCCATGCGCCACACCACGATGCCTGCAGCCAGAGAGCTGAAATAAAGGAGCACCAGCTTGATGATGCCTGCTGCACCTGCACTCTTGATGCCGCCGAAAAGGACAAGCAGCATAATCAGCACGGCACCCACAAGGGCAGCCCACAGCATGGGCAGGTGAAAGAGGCTTCCCAGCATGGCCGACGAGGTGATGACCTGCGCCACGATGCTGATGAAAATGCCGATCAGGAAGAGTAGCGAACCCACGGTCTCGGCCTTGTGGCCGTATTGACGAGCCACAATTTCGAGCAGGGTGGAGCATCCGCTACGGCGTATAGGGGCGGCGTAGAAGATGGCCAGTACCACCGCGCCGAGTGCAGCGCCAATGGTGAACCACCATGCCGAGAGACCGAAGTTGAAGGCCAGCTGGGCTGTGCCCACAGTGCACTGGCCACCCATGAGCGTGCCCATCAAGGCTCCGCAGACCATCCAGCTGCCCGATGTGCCTCCGGCGGTGAATGTCTTTGCATCTTTTACTTTGCGCCCCGAAAGCCAACTCACCGCCAGCAGCAAGCCCACGGTGAGGATTATTCCTATTATGTGTACGGTAGTTAGCATAGTTTGTCCCGTCTCGAAAACGGTTGCAAAGGTACGCTTTTTTTACGACATGATGGAAAAAGAAATACGGCAGATTGTCTAATGGACAATTATCTCGTCGGTGAAGAGCCAGGCGGGGTTGCCGGTGGCGCGGTGCCAGGCGGGAATGGTGGACAGGGGGATGGCTTGGATGCGCACATATCGTGCCCGGCGGCTAAAGCGGCGCGTGGCAAAGGCCTTGATTTCGGGTACTGCCAAGCGGGCAGGGTCATCAGGATGGAGTGAGTCAATCAGATGCCAGCGTTGACCATCGTTGGAGACGTAGAAGTTTATTCTCTGCGGGAAGAATATCCACGAGAGGGGATAGTAGAAAAAGTCGAGTTTGATTTCATGCATACGCTTGCGACTGCCGAGGTCGATGACGGCATCGAGTGTGTCGCCATAGAAACCGAGCCACGAGTGGCGGTAGTCGAGAATGCCAGCCTTGCCGTCTGTCAGTCCTTGTGCACCGCCGGCGAAGTACTGGCTGTCGGGCTGGTGGAGGAGGGTGACAGGACAGTGGCGTGCCAGATTGGGCTGTTGGCATTTGGCAAGAAAGTTGTCGATGTCGGCGCGGTACTCTTGCAGCGTGTAGCCCATCTCGTGAAGGATGTTAAGACCTAAGCGTTTTCCGTCGGCCACAAAACGGTCGGCTCGGGACACAAAAGTGCTGTCCATAGGCAGGTGACCCGCCATGGTGAGCTCGAGTATTGCATAGTCGATAGAAAGTTCGAGGTAACGGATGCGGTCGCGCACTACCTGGTCGGTGAAGAGGCCGTATGGGTAGTGGTAAATGTTGTTGGTGGGGGTGTAATGGCTCAGGCTGTCGTAGGCGGCGGTGATGAGGGCTTGGTACTTGGCTATCTGCACGGGCGCAAGATATCCACCGGCTGCATCAACCGGGTAGCCGTAGATGTCCAGCCGTTGGCCGGAGGCGATGAGGGCGCGGTGCATCTCGCGGTAAAGGTCCTCAACGGGTTGTGCTGACAGCCCATAGTAATGTATGCAGAAGTCGTGCAACAACGAATCGGGGTCGGCATTGACGTTCCACAACAGCTTGGCCAGCATGTATTCGCGTAGCTCCATCCACGAGGTCATGTTGTTGGCACCCGTGCCTTGCTCAAACATTAGGCGCACGCCGTGGTCGTGGAAGTATTTAAGATTGGGCTGCAAAACATGGAGGTTTGGGAAAGGATTCCACATGTTGCGGAACTGCACCACATAGTCCCAGACATATAATTGAGAATTGAAAGTTGAGAATTGAGAATTAGCTGTCGCACCCAGATGTTTTTCAATTTTCAATTTTCCATTTTCAATTCCACAAAGGGCTGCCCAGTCCTCCATATCTCTACGGAATGAGGCTTCGGCAGGAGCGGTGGCGATGGCTTCCTGCCGACCGCACTCTATGGAGCAGAACATGATATTCACATTGCTGTCTGGTTTTTCGATATGTCCGTTGACAGGCTGGGGTGCCCGGCGGGTGAACTGGTAGGCAAGGGTGGAGATGGTCTTGCTGGGGAAACGGCGCGCCACTTGGTTGATGAAATGGATGAGTGTGCCACTGGGGCCGCCGTAGAGGGAGTCCAGGTGGCGGCAGCGGGCGCATTGGCAGACGTTGTAGTTGTCGTTGTTGGATACCGACCATATCTGAGCGTCGGGCTGCTGCTTCATCATCTTGGCAAGATTGGCGCATAGGGTGTCGAGCACTTCGGGGTTGGAAAGGCATAGCTGCCCGTCACGCACCCGTCTGCCATCGGTCTCGGTAAACCACTCGGGGTGGCGGTCGAAGTACCTCTGCGGCGGGATGAGTTTCTGGAACGTGTGGACATACATGCCTTCTGCCCAGTGGAGAGGGCCAGAGAAGCGGCTGTCCCAAATGTATTGGTTGCTGTCGCCGACACGGATGCGATGGTGCAGGGCGTGCCAGTCGGCATAGTCTTGGCTGTGGTGAGGAGTGTAGTACCACATCTCGCGGTAGGCGAAGGAGGGGTTGTTCACCTCATCGACCATGGGCAGACCCAGTTGGATGTTGGGGGCAACGTCAGGAATCTGGTGGTGCGTCATGCGGTAGCCCTTCAGCTCCAACAGACGGCAGGCACCGTAATATACAGCCTTGTCCTGCAGGCCGTAGATGACAGCCAGCCGTCCGTCGCTTTTGAGGATGAAGCCGTCATCGCGTATTTCGTCCTTTCGGGTGAGGTACTTGTCGGCCAGTCGTGTCTTGCCGACAAAGATGGTGGGCCGCATATTGCCGTAATCGGGATTGAAAAGCGAGTAAAGCGAGTCGGAATGGGCAGGCTCTGGGATGATGACATGGTTTCTTAAGTGTCTGTGCAGCAGACGCGCGGTAAGGAGCTCAATGGAATCGGCATCGACAGGCACGACAATCTGCCCTTGGATAGAGATGGGTTTCAGCGCAGTGGAATAGTTCACGAAACCTTGCCTCTCCGGCCAGTTCTGAGCATAGAGAATATTACCTACCAACAGTAGGAACAGAAGTTCAATCTTGCGTAGAATCGTTTTAATAAACAGCATATTGTATTTCTAACACAATGAAAATACTACGTTTTGTAGTTGTGGTTTTCTGTAAAAAAAGTGGAAAAACTGTCAGTCTGTTTGGATTCAAATTTTGGAATAATTATTGCTCACTTTGCAACTCAAGGATTATCTCATCGACGAGATAGGCGTCGCTCATATTATGCAGATGGTACATTTTCTGGGACAAATAGCCGTATGTAGAGGAGTTGTAGAATATGTCCAATGCCTGTTGAGGATTAATGCCCAATCGCTCGGACAACAGTGTGATGATGCGGGCATACTTCATTTGTAGAAGTGTCTCATTTATCAGCGGGGACTCGTTCATGGCTCTATTTGTTTGGCTTCGATAAAATGCAGATATTTGTCGACCATGGGCTGGCGAAGCAGACATATCTGGTTGTTCGGTTTTTCATATCGCAGCTTTTTCAGTGCATCTTCCATTGGGGTAAGGCCAGCCGCATACAGTTCTATGGTATTAAACACTCGGTCGTTGGCTATGCCTCCTTCTATGATGTCGTATGCCTTCCAAAGCTGTTCTCCTCTACGATTAGCCACAACGAATTCCAGCCACTCGGAATCATAGGCAATAAAATGCTTATAACGAAAGCCTTCGGAAACAGCGCCCTCAATGTCAAATTCGTATGTGTTCAGTATGTGTTCCTTTCCGGCATTGATTGGACGTTGCGCCCAAGAGATAGCCTGTTCGGGTAAATCGGTCAGGTAAAAGCCTTCTCCGAAATCCAAATGCTTCCTGCCAACATTTACCAACGGTCTCGGGATGGCAATAGTTGCTCCGTGATAAACTATCATAATACAGACTGGGTATTGAGGGTAATTGAAGGGGTGTGATGCCTAAGATATTCCAGCGTCTCATCAACGATGTATTCTTTTGACTGGGTATGCAGTATATCATAACTGGGTATGATGAATGTGTTTATGCCATCTGTTTCACATAAGGCACGATAAACTGCTCGCCCCGATGCCCCGAGACGCTTTGCTGTGTTTTCTATACAGAATACAGCAAACTCTATTTGTTTGTCGGCACGACTCATGACGTTGTTTTACAAAAAAGACCGCTTAACCGTATTGTCAAGCGGTCTTTTCATAATATATGCGCTAATTACTTGGCATCGCGGCCGGCGCGGATGGCCTTGATGTTGGTCTCGACTACGGCGTCGCCCTTGCGGCCGAAGATGGCCTTGATGGCTTTCTCCAGTTCGTCGAACTCAATCTCAAGGTAGGGGGCGGCGGCACCCAGCAGCACCATGTTGCCGCGGGCGTTGAGCTCCTTGGCAATGGCGTTGGCGTTGAAGCTGACGCATTTCTTCAGCTTGGCCAGCTCGGCGTTCACCTTCTCAATGTCGGGATAGTTCTTGATATTGATGAAGGGGTCGCTGTTGGTGATGACCACGCCGTCGGGGGCGAGGAAAGGCAGATAGCGCAGGGCCTCCATGGGCTCGGAGCTGAGGATGATATCGGCCTTGCCTTCGGGGATTACGTCGGCAAAGATGGGGTCGCTGCTGATGCGGAGGTGTGAAAAGACCGAGCCGCCGCGCTGCGACATACCGTGGATTTCGCTCTGCTTGACATACATGCCCAGGTTGAGGGCAGCATCGCTGATGATTTTGGCTACGGAGACGATACCGTCACCGCCTACGCCACAAAGTATGATGTCTTTTTTCATTGTTGCTACAATTTCATTATTACGTTATAACGTTATTCCGTTATTTATGACAATTTATTTCTTGGCGGCAATGCGCTTTTTGTTCTCAACGATGCATACACGCTGCGGGATGATGACGCTGACGCCGTCGTAGGCTATCTCCTCTTCCAGAATCTTCACAAACTCGTCGTGGTTCTTGGGCAGGGGGACGATATGACGGATGTGGTCGGGGTCAACACCGAGGCCCTTGCAGATGTTGAAGAGCTTCATGTTGGCGCTCGAGGGCTGGCCGCCGGTCATAGCGGTGATGTCGTTGTCGAGAATCATCACAATGACGTTGGCCTTCTCGTTGACGCAGTCGAGCAGACCGGTCATGCCGCTGTGGCCGAAAGTACCATCACCGATAACTGCCACCGAGGGGAAGATGCCCATTTCAGCGGCACCCTTAGCCATAGTGATGGAGGCACCCATGCAGACGGTGGTGTTCAATGCACCCATGTTGAAGCCGAGGGTGTAGCAGCCAATGTCGCCAAACACGCGGCCGTGCTCGTATTTCTTCATCACTTCGACGAGGGCCTCGTAGCTGTCGATATGGGGGCAGCCGACGCACAGGGCGGGAGGACGGTTGGTGACCACCTCAGGTACTGCGGGACCATTGGCAACGGGCATACCGAGAGCCTTGGCAACCTTCTCGGCGTTCAGCTCACCGTCGCGACGGATCACCTCGTCCAAGCGGCCGTGCACGGGTTTGCCTTTGCCCAGGCAACCCTTAATCTGCTCCTCGACGAAGGGCTGGCCGTCTTCGAGCACCAGAATCTCGTCGCACTCGTCATACAGCTTGCCGAGCATAGCGGTGGGCAGGGGATATTGGGTAATCTTCACCACAGGATAGGGGCATTTGCCGCCGGGGAAGTTCTCCAGCAGGTAGTTGTAGGCAATGCCGGTGGTGACGATACCGCGGCTCTTGTCGGTGCCGGGAATGTACTGGTTGAAACCGCTATTCTCGGAGGATTCCTCGAACTTGGGCTGCTTGTCAATCAGGTCGCGATACAGCACCTTGGCGTTGGCGGGCAGCAGCACGAAAGTCTTGGGGTCGGTGGGGTAGTTGATGGGGTTCTGGGGCAGCGGCTCGCGGCGCTCGACACCGGCGCGGCTGTGTGCCAGACGGGTGGGGATGCGCATGAGGATGGGGGTACCCATCTTCTCGCTCAGCTCGTAGCCGAAGAAGACCATGTCGTAGGCCTCCTGCTGGTTGCTGGGCTCCAGCATGGGGATCATGGCCCAGTGGCCATAGAAACGGCTGTCCTGCTCGTCCTGCGAGGAGAACATGCTGGGGTCGTCGGCCACTACGATGATGACGCCCTTGGTGCCGATAATAGAGGCATTCATAAAGGGGTCGCCGCAGACATTCAGACCCACGTGCTTCATGCAGGTCATGGCACGTTTGCCAGCGTATGCAACACCGATAGAGGCCTCGAGGGCGGTCTTCTCGTTGGCACACCAGTTGGCACGGATGCCTTTCTGGGCTGCCTCTTTGGATTTAATCACATATTCTGTAATCTGTGTGGAGGGGGTGCCGGGATAGCTGTTGATGGCACTGCCGCCAGCATCGATAAAGGCTTGGGCAATTGCCTCATCGCCTAAAAGGAGTAACTTCGACATATCCAATATTTTAATTATTAATATATTACTTTCTTGAGTTTGCAAAGATAAGGAAAATAATTGATATAGACAAATATATTTTCTGTCACAGAAACCAAACCGCTGAATCAAAGACTGTAACGTTCCAAGTCCTCATACAAAATAAGTCCCCGCCGATGTGGCAGGGAGCCTATTTGTATTGCGGACGGCGGAGACAGCCCGCTATTATTCTAATTATTTTCCCCTGCCCGTGGGTGGCAAGGGTAAGGTTCTACTGCGCAGAACGCACAGCCCGGACAGACAGACCGTCGTCGCGGTTGCCGCGGTTCACGCCCTGGAAGTTCGAAAGGAAGCCAAAGATCCTCGCGCGGCTCGGGTCGTCCGTGTCGAGCGAACTCGACCAGTAGAAGCCGCGGCTCCCGGCGAAGTTGAGAGAACTGTCCCAACGATAGCCGGCGGCGGGCAGGAAAAGACTGTTGCCGTTAGAGCTGGTGAATAGTCGTCCGTTCACCCCGTTTCGCGTGGTCCACTGAGCCGTGGTGTTGTTTATCAGTTCTTGCCATTCTTCTTTTGTTGGGGTGCGGCCGCCATAGTTGGCAGTGGCGGCATCGTCGCCAGGCTGGAGAATGGTCAGGTTGTCGGTGAAGCCGTTA
>CADAQX010000017.1 GCA_902790215.1 uncultured Bacteroidota bacterium
CCATGCGTCAGGGTAGCAGTAGTGGTAGATGTAATAGTCGTAACGGAAGCGGGCGTTGATGCCCTTGGTGGGGAAGTAGCTGTCGTCGGTGTTGTCGTAGGTGGCTTCGAAGTAGGGAGCGACGACGAAGTGGTCCCAGTTGTTCACAGAGTCGGCACGCATGCCGTTCCACGTTCTTCTGAGGGTGTCGCCGACATAGTAGCTGGTATCTATGATGTAGTTACCGCCTACTTGGGTTGTGTCGTATTTCACATGCCATATATAGACGGGTTCGAAAGAGGTTTTCCGCTCGAAGGGTGATACGTGGAATTTGACACCCAACCGTATGGCACCGTGGCGCCAAGAGTGGGTGAGGCTGTAGAGGTCGGCAGTGTTGTACCAAGATGTCAGTGTGTTGAATCCTTCGGCGAGGTGAGTCTGGGCCGAGTACTGCTCGATGGTCTGGTAGCGGGTGTGGATGTTGAGTCCTACCGAAGGACCGTTGAGGAAAGCGTATAGTACGTTGACGGTGGCGGAGGGGTTGTTGCCGATGACGGCCGAGATGTCGGCTTTGAAGCCGGAGAGTTTGCGCCGGTTGAAGCCGATGTTGAAGGCTGCGGAGAGCATGGTTTTGGTGTCGAACCGCAGTCCGAAACCGAACTGGTGGATGGGGCCGCGCTTGCAGTGGAAAGCGAGGGTGAAGGGCTCCTTGTCGCCGTAGAGGCTGTAGGACACTTGGTCGAAGAGTCCTGAGCCATACATAAGGGCGAGCTCTTCCTCGATGTCGTCGCTGCTGTAGGCATGGCCTTTATGAATGCTGCTGTTTTTCTCAAAGTAGGAGACAATGTCGGGGTTGATACCGTTGTAAACGACGTTGCCGATAACCACTTTGCGGTTGTGGATATTGATGCCGGGGGTGTTGTTAAGCGGACGGTTTTTGACGGTTCCGACCTTCTGCAGGATGGCGTCAAGCCCCTCGGCTTGGCTCTGTGCGGCGACATATCCGCGGTGGAGGCATTCGGCAATGGAGGCGGAGTCAAAGCTCATCATGTTCATGCCCGACATGTCGGGATGGATATAGACGTCGGCCAGGGGGAGGTTGTTGTCGAAAGCGTCTTTGCCCATCAGGGCGATGCACTGCATGAGGAGGTTGGCCATTCCGCTGATTTCGGAATAGGTGCGGGGCTGGCTGAGGTCAACGCCGATGATGTAGTCGGCACCCATGGCGCGTGCCATATCGGTGGGGAAGTTGTTGCGGGTGCCGCCGTCGATGTATATGCGTCCATCCTGACGGACAGGCGTGAAGAAGAAGGGAATGGACATGGTGGAGCGCATGGCATCGGACAGGTGTCCATGTGTCCAGTATTTGGCTTTCATCGTGACCAGGTCGGTGGCTACGCAGCAGTAGGGGATGGGCAGGTCGCAGAAGTCCATCGAGTCCTGGTAGCCCACGGTGAGGCTGTTGATGGTGTTGTTGACATTGTAGCCGTAGATGTAGCCGTCGGGGAGGTTGGCTATGAGGTTGGCGGTGTAAACCTGTCCCATCTCGGAGGAGGTGAGGGGATTGGCGGTCTCGTTAGCCTTGCGGGTGATATAGTCTTCGCGCTGCCGGCGTTCCCATTCCTCGCTCTCGTAGCGGAAGGGTGAGCGGATGAAGTAGGTCTCGTTGTATTTGCGCCGCATGTACGACATCTTGTTGACGGGCACTTGATCGCTGAGCATCACGCCCCAGTTGGTGGTGGTGAGAATCGTGTCGATTTCTTTGCTGGAGTAGCCCATGGCCACCAGGCCGCCTACCAGACCGCCCATGCTGGTGCCGAGCACCATGTCGATGGGAATGCCCAGTTCTTCGATATACTCGAGGGCACCCACATGGGCTGCCCCCTTGGCGCCTCCGCCGGCCAGCACAAGGGCCACAGTGGGACGGTGGCGGCGGATGGAGTCCATGCTGGCCGAGGCAAGATGGATCGGAACGGCTTTCTTGTCAGCCTTGGCGCGGGCTTTGCCGCTCTGGGTGTTCTGGGCATAGGCACTGCCGGCAATCAGCATGGCAAATGCCAGGAAGAGGATAATTCTTTTATTCATGGCCTGATTAGTATCTGAGGGTTGTTATTATGGGATAATGGTCGGAAATATAAGGCACACCGTAGTCACCGTCGAGGGTGCGGAAGAGAGGCACCTTCGACCATCCGCGGACGAAGAAGTGGTCGATTTGCTTGCCCTCGGCTTTGCCAAAGGCATTGTAGGTGGTGGCGTTGTCGGTGGTGTCGGCAATGTCGCGGGCGGAGATGAGTTTGGCAGCGGTCAGGGGGAGGAAGATGCTGTCCTCCAAAGTGGAGTTCATATCGCCGCCAAGGATGACGCGGCCTGGATAGGTGTCGCTTAGTGTGCAGAGCTCGAGGATGGAGTTGCGACGGGCGGCAGGACCTACGTGGTCGAGGTGGGTGTTGAGATAGGCGAAATTGCTGTCGGTCACGAGGTCGTGGAACAGGCCCATGGTGACGGTACGGCGGCAGGCGGCATCCCATCCGAAGCTGACGCTGTCGGGGGTCTCGCTCAGCCAGTAGGAGTGTTGGTCGAGGAGCTCGAGGCGGTCGGTGCGGTAGAAGATGCACATGATTTCGCCGTCGCAGGCGGTATCGGTGGCGGGCAGCCCGTTGTCGCGGCCCACGCCGACGCCCTTATACATTCCAGATAAAGCGCTGTCGAGGTAAATGAACTGGTGGGGCAGAACCTCCTGCATCCCGATGGCGTCGGGTGCTTCCTTCAGGATCATAGCCACCACAGCCTCCTTGCGTTGCGACCAGGCGTTGGGACCGTCCTCGTTCTCGGCCCACTGGCTGCCGAGGCGGATGTTAAACGACATGAATTTCAAATCGGGATAGGCTTTTGGTGTGTTGGAGCAACCCATGACCAAAGCCGCAAAAAGTGCGATAATACAGAGTCTCTTCATCTTTGTTAGAATTAATTTCACATTGCAAAGATACAAAAAAACTGCAAAATATTAAAAAAAAGGGACTTCTATAAAACACCTCGTAGAGGTGAGACGCTTCATAACACCGTACAAGCCGTAAGGCGCAGTGTAGTGATTATCAGCAACAAGGCGTGTGCGACCCGAAGGGTCGCGACAAAGAAAACAAATAAATAAAACCCATCTTATACATTACTTTTTCCGTTTTCCAGCACTATAAAGACGACCATTCTGAGTTTTTTTAATTCAAGGAGAAATACGGGAAGAAATAAGCATGGAAAAACGGCATATCTGTCACTACTTTCTTTGTTTCATTAATCTGTAAATCAATATCTCATTATTTTTTTTAGAGTAAAGTTCACAACTTTGTGGACCACAACTTTGTGTACTTTCGAAAAAAATCGTAATTTTGCAATCGGAATTAATAAGAATTACCTATCATGAAGAAATCTTTTGTGTACGGTGTAGCCGTTGATGGTGAGAATTTTACAGACAGAGTGGATGAAAGTAGGCGTTTGATACGCAACTTTGAAAACGGTCAAAATGTAATCCTGATATCCCCACGTAGAATGGGAAAAACCTCGTTAGTGAGGCACGTCATTTCTAAAGTTGACACTTCAATCGTTGCTGTCATATACTTAGACATCTACGATTGCCGCACAGAATACGAATTCTATAATAAACTAGTGTCGGCCCTCTTGAAACAGACATCTAACAAGGGTGAACTGCTATTACAGAATATCAAGGAGTTTTTGACTCGTTTGACACCAAAAATATCATTCGGTCCTGACCCAAGAAACGAGATGTCCGTATCGTTGGGTATCACTCCTAAAGACTATTCACCTGAGGAAATCCTTCAATTGCCTGAAAAAATAGCACAGAAGATTGGAAAGCATATTGTAGTGTGTATTGATGAATTTCAGCAGATAGGCTCGTTCACAGATTCAATAGCACTACAAAAACGCATACGTGGTGTATGGCAGTTGCAGCAGAATTGTTCCTATTGTTTATTCGGAAGCAAGAAACACATGCTGGCAGACCTATTCCAAAACAAGCGAATGCCTTTCTATCAATTTGGTGACATTCTCTTCTTACGGCCCATACCTACCGCTGACTGGACACCGTTTATTATTCGGAAATTCGAAGAAAAAGGACAAAAGATAACTAGTGATCAGGTAGTAAGAATTTGTGATACAGTAGAAAACCAATCATCGTATGTCCAACAATTAGCATGGAACGTAATGCTGTGCAGTGACACAGAGGTTAGCAAAGAAGCAATAGACACAGCTGTAAGAGACTTAATTGACCAAAATTCCCTGTTGTTTATCCAACAGACGGAAGGATTGTCGCAGTATCAACTGAATTTCTTGAAAGCAATGGCGGCAGGTGAGACGGACGACTTTACATCAGCAGAAATCCTAAAGAAATACAATCTTGGCTCAAAGTCGAACATAAGCAGGATACAGGAAACGCTTATCAAGAAGGAACTGATAGAGAAGATTGGAAAGAACGTTAGATTTGCCGACCCTGTATTCCGACTGTGGATGCTGAGATAGCCATATCGTAAAGTGGGTGAAGAAACAACCCGCCTTTGGGTCTTGTTCAAAGGCGGGTTGGAGTTTTATTACTCAATAAACTTATCTTCTCACTACAATCCTCCTTGCCGGAGCGTCGCCAATCTTCACTAGATAGGCCCCCGATGCAGGCACATCTAGCAGCACCTCCTGCGCCGTCTCGCGTTTGGTGGCCAGCAACCGCCCCACCACATCGTAGAGGTACACAGGATACCCCTCAGCACCTTCCACCACTATCTGCCCATTACGCTGATAAATCTTGGCGTTGAGCAGGGCAATGTTGTCTATGCCCTCGCCCTCCTGGATGTAGATAGTGTCGTGGATATAGACGGTGTCGTAGATATAGCGATAGAGGTAGATGGTGTCGTAGATGTAGTTGTTGATGAAAGTGGTGTCGTGGATGTAGTTGTTCACGTAATTCACGATAGTGTCGTGGATGTACTGGTAGATAAACGCCGTATCGTGGACGTACTGCGTCAGATGAACGGTGTCGTGGATGTAGTTGTTGATATAGGTGGTGTCATGAATGTAGTGGTTGATGTACTGCATGATGGTGTCGTGCAGGTACTCGTAGATGTAGCGGTCGAGGTAGGTGGTGTCGTGTATATAGTTGTTCACGAAAGTGGTGTCATGCACGTATTCTGTCACCGTCCGGATGATGGTGTCGTGGATATACTCATACATCCATTGGGTGAGGTAGAGTGTGTCGTGGATATAGTGATTCACAAAAGCAGTGTCGTGGATGTACTGCGTCAAGAAGGTGGTATCGTGAACGTGGGTATAGACAAACGTGGTGTCGTAGAGCGTGCGATAGATGTAGAGCGTGTCGTGGACGTAGTTGTTGATATATGTGGTGTCATCTCCTGCGGTGACATAGACCAGCACCGTGTCGTGTATATAGTTGTTGATATAGGTAGTGTCGTGAATATAATGATTGATATACATGGTGTCCTGCACATCGCAGGTGATATATGTGGTGTCGTGAACAATGAGCGTGTCATGCAGTACAATAGTGTCTTGATAAGTCTCATCGTCTGTAAGAAAATAGGCAGTTAGACGAGTATCGCCCACCACAGCAAAATTGTAAGGGTTGTAAGTGCTCCCATTGCTCCAATGCGAAAACAGGTAGCCGCTATATGGAATGGCGACAGCCGTTGCAGATGTACCATAGACATAGTTGCCATTTCCGTTACAAAAGCCATGGATTATGCTATCAACTTGAAGTCTTACGGAGTGAGTATCTATAGCAAATATGGCAGTGAAATTTGTATCGCTGGTGATAATAATATTACGAGGATTCATGGTGTTACCATCAGTCCAGCGTACAAAATGATAGTGGGTAATAGTAGCGGCTGAAATAGATAACGTATCAAGATAATCATACAATCCATTCCCACTAACTGAGCCTAATGTAGAATCCGTTGATGAAACATGCAATGCATATTGATTAGGGGCAAAGAAGGCAGCAATTGTTGAGTCACCAGTCAATGTTACGGTATCGGGATTGGCAGTGCTACCTGTACTCCAGTGGTCAAAATGGTAGCCATAGTTGGAAGTTGCGAAAATTGCAAAAGTTGTGTTTGTTATAGGAATGTAATAACCTATCCCCCTCGTACTGTCATTAGATATAATAGATACATCAAACAATTGAAAACACACAAAACTAAATGTTGCATTGTCACGATTTACTAATACACTCATATAGTTAGACAGGCTATTACACGGAACATGAGCTATTACGTTGCGATTTCCAGGGAAAACATTCACACCAAAAGATGGCGGTGTACTTGAAAGGAAATAAATTTCTGGCAATTGAGAACATGCGGCAAATAAATAACTTGGCATATGGCTGACATTATTACCAATATAAACCTCTTGCAGAGCGTTACAGTCACGAAACGTATCATTTCCCCAGGTGCCTCCATTCGTACAACCAGTTGAATTAAAGTAAACAATATGCAAATTTGTACAGTTCTTAAAAGTGTTACTGCCCAAATGAGTTACTCCTCTTCCAATATTGACCATAGAAAGAGACGTGCATCCTATAAATGAATTATCCTCAATAGTTGTAACACTATCCGGAATACTAATTGATGCTAAACTGGTACATCCATCAAAAGAGTGCTCTCCAATCGAAACCATTTTCGGAGGGAAAGTGATGGAATTCAAGTTTGTACATCGGCAGAAAGCGTATGAGCCAATTGCTGTTACGGGATATTTAACGTTATTATACTCTACAGAGTCTGGAATAATAACGTGTCCAGATAAGTTTGAATAAGCGGCAATACTTCCATAATGAACACTCCCGTGTGATTCACCGCATGTCACCCAAGCACCACCACCAGGAATGCCAAAATCCACAGTGTCTATTTCAAAATAAAGCGTATGTCCACTTGGAGTAACAGTAGCGAATTTTGGAAGGACTGAGTATCCATAACTAATACTATAGTATACAAACAGGATAGTGAATAATAATAGTCGTTTCATCAGATGTTATTTTTATTGTTGGTGGATATGGCCGCAATATCAGCTATGATATTGTGCATAAGAGAAAGTGCACAATGCTTGTTGTATAGCCCTTTCCCAAATACAATGTATTTGTAGCAGCGGCGAGTTTTTCCTCTGTTCACCCATGCTTTTGGTAGATATTGTTTGAATACCTCAGTTGTTTGTGGGAACACATCTTTTTGTTTGTCAAGATTGATTGTCTCATCTTGCCCCCATTCATACATTAATTTTAAGAAATATCCTCTACGTGTCCCCGTCACTTCATCGGCAACAAAGATGCGAAAATGCCTCCCATCCAAAGGGACGCAATATCCATCAATCAATTGGTCTCTTTGCAATAGTGATTCCATCCGTGCAAAAGGTTCCCATGGTTCATTGACAGGAGTGACCTTTTTGTTATTGGAACTACCCATATACTTTTCCCTAATCCGTGTCGGGTGCAACTTTTTCCCAGCGCGATTCCCTTGGCGTTGGAGTGATAATTGTGTTAAGGGGAGCATATAAAAAGAGCGCGGGAATCTGCCACTTTGCTTATCCCGCGTGTAAGGCTCTCGCATTGCCCTTGATACAGAATAAGCAATGCCGAAGCCCACGCTGACGGTATATAGTAGAATACTATATGCCCAATCATGGACATTGAACATTGCGTTATTGCGGTATCAAGTTCGAATTTGCGAGATTCTACACGCCGCAGATAAACGCCGTTACAACGTCTTATCTATATGTCCTGTCGCCCATCCCTCATCATTGCGGACTTCGGGGTGTTTGACGTTGCAAAGATACACATTTTTCCCGACATAACAAGAAAAAGAAATCCCCGCCAGCATAGACCAGCAGGGAATAGGGGTGAAGAAATGAGCGGTTAGCTCAAAGTATATTTGTTATGTTCCTTTATGTCATGTTATTCATGTATTCCCAAGTAGTAATTATTTTCCTTCGATTGTTTGTATTAGTTGTCGCAAGTAGGCATCAGACACATTGCTGATTTCAGACTTGTCATAGATGGACATCAGCGTAATTAAAATATCTTCGTTGGCTTGCTGAATATTGTATGTTATCACTCTTGCGCCTCCACTTTTACCTTTTCCCTTTGAGGCAATGGACATTCGATATTTGTATGTGTTGTGCCCGAGCGGCTCTCCACTATAAGGTTTTTCTTCTAAAGCATCAAGAAAGGCCAGGTAGTCAGATTTGAAAGATTTGTATTTCTTTTCCAACGATTTTGCCCGCCTTTCGAATTCGGGCAGATAGTCAAATGTTACAGACATTGCCAATGATGATTTATGAAAACAACTGGCGCGCGTTCCTCTTTGCCTGACCCGTATGCAACTCATTGAAGGCCTTCGTCAGACTTTCTTTCACCATCACATGTTGCTCAGACTCGGTATTTTCGATAAACTTTTCCAATGCGATAGATACCTGTTCTTGCAACCATTGTTGCAATGCATTCTCATCGGCAAACGCAGGACGCGCCTTTTCAATCAACATGTCGTTCAATGTAATGCTATATGTACACATGGTGTTTTCTCCTTTTGTTTTTATGTCTTATCTATATGTCCTGTCGCCTACCCTCGCCCTTGTGGGCTTCGGAGTGTTTGACGTTGCAAAGATACACATTTTTCCCGACATAACAAGAAAAAGAAATCCCCGCCAGCATAGACCAGCAGGGAATAGATCAAATAGATGGGTGCTTAGCACATCTTATAGGTTGTCATAATACTCGTTCACCCTCTTTCTTAATATGCCGAAGTATTCCTCCACCGTCATCAGTTCTTCTTCTGGCGTTTTAGTCATCTCGACGCGTACATCGCGCGATGGTGAAGGTGTACGAAGCGGTACTTTTGTGGTTGGATTTGTTGTACATTCCATAGTGTCCATAATACACTCCTTTCAAAAAGCAAAATTACAACTTTTTCCCGACATGAAAAGAAAAAAAAGCATGAGGCAACCTCCAATAATAATTATAATATTCGTTGCAATGAGGATTCTTGGTAATGGCTTTTAAAAAAATGAATGATCATTAATTGTCATGAATTTATGGTCATTACATGGCAATTCGTGTTAAATATTCAATAATGATTATCATGAATGCGCCCCTTTTAGGGACAATTTTGGGAGGTTACAATGAACCCAAATCGGTCATTAGGCCGACTTTTCAATCCATTTCACTTTTTTAGGTCTGTTTATGCCATATCAGCATTTCTTCCGGCATCTTGTCCACATCCCACAGCGATGAGGCCAATCTGCTCGAAACAAATACTAATCTGGCATAAACCCTAACGACCGATTTGGGATGAATAATCCGTAATACGATATCAAAATACCCTTTTGTTTCTACGTCGGCCCAGTCTTTGGGTTTTGTGCCGGCGTTGTAGGTTCGCTTTACATCCCTTTTGGTCCGCTTCCTGAAGCGAGGCTAGAGCGAAGGCAGAGCGAAGTTAGAGCGAAGGCAGGGTGGGGGCACTTCTGCACCAAATCGTCGTGTGGTATCGTCTTCGGCAACTGTAACACTGTAACGCTGTAACGTTTTTTGCGAAGCGTTACAGCGTTACAGTGTTACAGTTCGAAGTAACCTATTCAAATAGTAGGGTTACCCCTTGCTCTTTGTCAGGTCAATCCGAAGGATTACTTCAGTTCTTCGATGGCCTTGCGGGTCCAGTTGAGGAAGAATTCAAGCACTTTTTTGTGGTTGTAGCTATTGCCCTCCTCGAGGTAGGAGCTGTTCTGGATGTGCATGACGCGTCCTTCATCGTCGAGGATGACCAGCACGGGATAGCCAAATCGGCCGGGGTTGCCCAAGCGGCGAAGAGCCTCCTCGTTCTTGTTGGCCTTGGAGGTGTTGACGTGGATGTAAACAAAGTTTTCCTTCACGACATTGGCAATCTCCTCGTCCTCGGTGATGAACTTGGCAAAGCGCAGGCACCACGGGCACCAGTTGCCGCCCACCTGGCAGATGACAAAGCGGCCGCTCTCGCGGGCTTCATCCAAAGCCTGGTCTATCTGAGACATGGCATCGGCCTTCTCATCGTAGATCTTGGGCAGATCCTTGTGTTTGTTCAAGTTCTGAGCGGGGGATACCTGTCCCCAAACGGGCAGCAACAGTGCGGCCCACAAAATCAAGAGGAATCCTTTTTTCATGTTCTATAAGTGTTATTCAATCTGCAAAAATACGAAGAAATCTTCAATCAAGAACTTTTCGATGAAAAAAGAGGAAGTTGAAAGCGAGAATATGGTCGTCATTCAGCTTTCAACTTCCTTTTTGTTGTTAAGAACATCTATGCGATGAGCACCAGCAGCTGCGCAGTGAAAATACGCAGGAACATGGTGAGAGGATACACAGTGGCATAGCCCATGTTGGGCAGCTTGCACCCCGCAGGGGCCACGTTGTTGGCGAAGGCCAGCGTGGGCGGGTCGGTGTGCGAGCCGCCGATGAATCCCATGAGGGTGTAGTAGTTGAGGTGGAGCACCAGCCGTCCGAAGAGGGTGACGAGGATGGGAGGCACCATGGTGATGATGACACCATAGACAACCCACATGTAGTGAGTCTGCACGGTAGCCACGAATGCCTGCCCGGCACCCAGTCCCACTCCGGCAAGGAAGAGGGCAATGCCCACTTCGCGCAGCATGTGGACTCCTTGTCCTTCGGTGAAGTCGGTGCCGTACCAGCCCTTCTTCACGCCGAGCCATCCGGCAATAAGGGCCACCACCAGGGGGCCGCCGGCCAAGCCCAGTTTGACGGGGGCTTTCATGCCCACGGGAATGGGGATGGAACCCAGCACGATGCCCAAGGCAATGATGACAAAGATGGGGATGAGGAGGATGCCGCCTTTCTTGGCGGTCTGATTGGTCTGACTTGTCTGACTGGTCTGACTCTCTTCGGTGGGTTCTTTCTTGAGGTCGATGCGGCAGAGCCAGCGCAGCAGCAGGCAGGACACTATCATGCCCACCACAGCCAGGGGATAGGCTACGGCATAGCCCGCAGCCAGGCGGTCGGCAGCACCTTCCAAGCCCAGGTCGCCCACAGCCTGCTGTGCAGCCGAGAGGCCCGGTGTGTTGGTGATGGCACCGGTATAGACACCCGCCATATCGGTGAGCTCTTGTGAGGCGAGCTTGGCAATCACTACGGTGATGCCCACGCCGAGAGCCACATTGACCAAAGCCATGAGGTTCATGGACAGGCCGCCTTTCTTAAACGAGCGGAAGAAACCCGGGCCCACCTGCAAGCCTACAGCGGTGACAAAGAGAATGAGACCGAACTCCTTAATGACATGGAGCATTTCGTGGTTGCAAGTGATTCCGATGGCACTCAGACCGATGCCCACAAAGAGTACCCATGTGATGCCCAGCGTGATGCCCTTGACCTTGATTTTGCCAAGCAGCAGACCGGCAAAGATGGAGATGGCCAGCATGAGAACCGTTGTCCCCACGCCGCCGTTGGTAAGTAAATTAGTAAACCACATAGTTCAAATTGAAAATTGAAAAATTAAAATTGAAAAAATTGAAAATTGAAAACTGAACTGAGCATCGCTGCGACAGCCAATTTTCAATTTTCAATTTTCACCTTTCAATTCAATCAGTCGCCCAGGGTGGCAACCATTACGGCCTTGATGGT
This sequence comes from uncultured Bacteroidota bacterium, assembly GCA_902790215.1. Lineage (GTDB taxonomy): Bacteria > Bacteroidota > Bacteroidia > Bacteroidales > P3 > Colimorpha. The sequence continues at coordinate 11,645 of CADAQX010000017.1, forward strand.
GTGCATGCGGTTCTCAGCCTCGTCGAAGACAATGCTGTTCTCGCTCTCGAAGACCTCTTCGGTCACCTCGATGCCGTCCAGACCGAATTTCTCGTGGACATCGCGTCCAACCTGAGTCTCCAGGTTGTGGTAGGCGGGCAGGCAGTGCATGAACTTGCACTTGGGGTTGCCGGTGTTCTTCATCATCTGTGCATTCACCTGGTAAGGCATCAGCATGTCGATGCGCTCTTTCCAAACCTTGTCGGGCTCGCCCATGGAGACCCACACGTCGGTGTAGATAAAGTCGCAGCCCTTAACGCCCTTCACGGGGTCGTCGGTGACGGTCACCTTGGCACCGGTCTCTTTGGCAATCTCCTTGCAGGTCTTTACCAGCTTGGCATCCGGCTGAAGTTTCTTGGGGGCGATGATGCGGACATCCATACCCATCTTGGCACCGCCAACCATCAGGCTGTTGCCCATGTTGAAGCGGGCGTCGCCAACGTAGGCGAAGGTCACCTGGTTGAGGGGCTTGTCAACATGCTCCTGCATGGTGAGGAAGTCAGCGAGGATCTGAGTGGGGTGGCTCTCGTTGGTGAGGCCGTTCCACACGGGCACGCCAGCGTATTTAGCCAGCTCCTCGACAGTCTCCTGCTTGAAGCCACGATACTCGATACCGTCGAACATGCGACCCAGCACGCGGGCGGTGTCCTTCATGCTCTCTTTCACGCCGATCTGGCTGCCGGTGGGGCCCAGATAGGTGACGTGAGCACCCTGGTCTTTTGCACCAACCTCGAAGGCGCAGCGTGTGCGGGTGGAGGTCTTCTCGAAAATGAGGGCGATGTTCTTACCCTTCAGTGTGGGCTGCTCGGTGCCGGTATATTTAGCACGCTTCAGGTCGCGGGCCAGGTCGAGCAGATAGTTGAGTTCCTTGGGGCTGAAGTCTAAAATCTTCAGAAAATTGCGGTTTCTTAAATTGTAAGCCATGTTATTGTTGTTTTAAATAATTAATTGTTTTCTTCTTCTTCAAATATTTGAATGTCTTTGTTCTTTTTATAATAAAGCAAATACACCAACCATGCGATGGCGCAGACGGCCAAGCATCCGGCGGCAATAATCGTCATCTTGTCGCCGCCAGGCCAATGCTTGATGACAAACAGCAGTCCTATCAGGGTGGTCGCCAGCGAGTATCCGGTGAGTGTCATCGCAAACTTCCAAATAGGTGCACCGACGCGATGGGTGCCGGGAAACATCTGTCCCAGAAAGAAAGCCACTATAGCCAGTGTGCCGAAGCCTACTGTGAGCAAGGCATCGTTGTAATGCGCTCCAGCCAGCTCCAGCACCAAAGCCACCAGCAGCAGTGCTCCGCCCATAATGGCCACCTTCAGCATAAAAGGCCTGAACTTTGGTGAGTCTGTGATTTGGTTCATGATTATGCGATATTCAGATTATTCGGATTATTCAGATTATTCGGAATATTCAGAATAATTAGCGCACAATCCTCGTGCCGCAGTTGGGGTTGTCCAGCTGGCCAGCCTCGGTGATGATGCACTCCTTGCCGCCGTTCTCGACGAACATGATGGCCGCGCGAATCTTCGGAGCCATGCTGCCTTCGGCAAAGTGACCCTCATCGAGAAGTTTCTTGGCTTCGGCGACGGTAATGGTGTCAAGAGCCTGCTCGTTCTCCTTGCGGAAATTGATATAGACCTTGGGTACGTCGGTGAGGATATAGAACTCGTCGGCACCGATTTGCACAGCACACAAAGCGCTTGCCAAATCTTTGTCGATAACAGCCTCGATGCCGCGCACGTAGTCGCTCTCCTCCACCACGGGGATGCCGCCGCCACCAACGGTGACCACAATGTGGCCGGCCTTGGCCAGCTTCTCCACAATCTTGATGTTGTTGATGCGTGTGGGCTTGGGCGAAGCCACCACCTTGCGCCAGCCGCGACCCTTGGGGTCTTCCTTATACACGGCGCCGGTGGTCTTGGCCAGCTCCTCGGCCTGCTCCTTGGTGTAGTAAGGACCTACGGGCTTGGTGGGGTTCTGGAACATGGGGTCGAACTTGTTGACGGCCACCTGGGTGACCAGCGTCACCACATCGCGCTGGATGTCGTGGCGGGCCATCACATTGCGCAGACCCATCTCGATGAGGTAAGCAATCGAGCCCTGAGTCTCGGCCACGCAGAAGTCCATGGGCATGGCCTCGATGCCGGCGCGCTTGCCCTCCTCGTGCTGCAGCATCACGTTGCCCACCTGCGGGCCGTTGCCGTGCCCGATAACGATATTGTAGTTTCGTTTCAGCAGGTTGAAGAGCGACTCGCAGGTCTGCTCAACGTTTTCTATCTGTTCTTGATAAGTGCCTTTTTGGCCGCTGCGCAGCAGTGCGTTGCCTCCAAAAGCCACTACGGCAAGTTTTCTCATTATTGTATATTGTTAGTTTTTAAAATGTTACGTACTTATTGGCCAAACCAATGAGACTGCAAATTTACGTTTTTTTTTCAAATTACAAACAACACAGCAACTTTTCAAAGTTGAATTTTGAATTTCGAATTTCGAATTTCGAATTTCAACTCTCAACTTTCAATTTTCAATTTTCAATTTTCAATTCGAAATGGCTCTAATGGGGCAAATTGAACGTTTATTTTTATTGGAAAAGTATTCGTATAAAAAAAAAGTGTATTTTTGCAAATTGAAAATTGAAAAGATATGATGAAAAGAATGTTGTCAGTATTGGCACTTAGCTTGCTGCTGGGTGCTGAGATGCAAGCTCAAAAGATTGTTGACACGTGGGGATTTACCACAGGTGTGGACACCACTATGTGGATGGACATCACCGGGATGGACTCTACCCTCATCGACGGCCACAACACGACGACGGGGTTTTCTAATGTGTGCAACATCGGGTTTCCCTTTACGCTGGGGGCTACTACCCACACCCAGTTCTCGGCCAATACCAACGGCACCGTCAGGCTTGGTTCGGGCATTGCGTCTCCCGGCTCTTACAACCAACCATTGGGGTCGAACATTTCCAACGGCCCCAAGATTGAGCCTTTCGGGCATCGCGGCCGTTACGACGACAGCTGCTATACCCGCATGGCGCTCCTGGGCGACAGCGGCAGCCGCGTGCTGGTGGTGGAGGCAAGGGTGAAGGAGTACTCCAGCAACCTCTATCCTGGGTATTACAGTTACCAGGTGCAACTGTTTGAGACGGGTGCCCTGCGCATTGTATATGGCGAAAGCGACAGCACGGGTTATGACGGCACATCGCAGAACGGTGTGTCGGCAACGCGGGGCAATACTACTGACAAAGATGTCGTGTTTTTTGATTTTGCCACCCACACAGTGTCGCGCTTAGATGTGGCCTGCACGCTGACCAATGCCGTGGCATCGTGGCCTGAAAGGGGGCGCTGGTATATGCTTACGCCTGACAGCGCCGCCTGTCCCTACCCTCCGAGCGTAATTTCCACCAACCAAGACCCTACGGGCATCTGGTTGCAAAACAGCTACGGAGGACTGGCCGACCTGCGAGTGATGATACCGTCGGCAGGCATCGACACCATCTGGCCGATGGAGGATAGCTATTTCTTCCTCGGTGGAGGTTTTACCCCCATCACTACCTATTATGGCACAGTGCAGAGCGTATGCGACAGCGGCCGTACCAGCTACCGCACACGCCAGTTTCAGTTCACCACCGGCTGCGGTCCTGTGACACGCCTGCCGTGGAGCGAAGACTTCGGAACCACAGCCTCCGCCACTTGCTGGGATGTGTCGCAATATACCTCTACCAATAAGAAATGGCGACGCGTGGGTAGTGCCATGCGAGGTGGTGCGGCATCATCGACGGCAACCCCCTCCAACGAACACATGGTTTCTCCAGTGTTTCTCCTGCCCGATTCGGACGGCATCGTCCTCTCTTGGGACTATAAGTCGGAGGAGTTTGTGAGAGCCCCACAGGTGGAGGTTCGCATTGTGCCATGTGCCATCGACGGCACGGTGGACAGTGGCGTGTGGACGACATTGCTGACGCTCAACGACTACGTGGCAAACTATACCCGACAGCATGTATCCCTCGACCCTTGGCGTGGAGGGTATGTGAAAGTGGACTTTGTCATCACGGGCAACTGGGGCCAATATGCCTGGGTGGACAATGTGTCGCTCCGTCTTCAACAAAGACCTCTTGCCCATCTGCAGGCACCCACCATTGCCCATGTGGGCGACAGCGTGGACTATGTTGCCACCATGTCCGAGGGTGTGGACAGCGGCGTGGTGTACACTTGGCATTCTACCCTGCTGAACCAGACCTCGACGGCTGTAGGCGGCTGGTCGGTGGTATATACTGAGACGGGGATTGACACAATCACCCTGGTGATAACCAATGTGTACGGTGCTGACACCGTCACCGCCGTCGTGTATGTGGTGGACTGCAACCCCGTCACCGTCCTGCCCTGGGAGGACGGCTTTGCACACACGGACGACTGTTGGGTGACAAGCGGATGGCAGAAGGAGACGACCTATGCCTTCCACGACGAGGATAATGCGTACCGCCAGTTTCAAAACGTGATGTATGCAATGCACAATATGAAGCTGTGGGTGGAATGTGCCTCGCCTTTGACAGTGCGACTCAGCCCTACGGCCAACACCGCCATTGCCTCTTTCACCGACACATTGTTTACCGACTTACATTCACGCAGCCAATCCGAACTATGGTGGCAGGTGGCCGACCTTGAGCCTTATGCCGGTCAGACGGTGAGAATAGGCCTGTTCAAGGAGGCCGGACTGCAGGCGTTCGTAAACAGGGTGAAGATAGACTATGATACCCTGCCTGTACTTTGGCAGGTGGTGGTGCCATCACTGGGCAGTACCGACTCGACGACAGTGTGCCGTGCAGCACTACGGCGTGGCTCCACTGACAGCCTGACTGTCACATGGCATTCTACCCTCTTGGACAGCACTTGGGTTGTGAATGGAGATTACACCATCGGCATCCATTACCCCTTCGGAGGTATAGACACGGTGACCGTGGTGGCTGCCAACGCTTACGGGGCTGACACGGTGACAAGAACGGTGAGGGTTAGCGACTGCAACCCTGCCACCTCCCTGCCCTGGATGGAGGACTTCAGTGACGAAGCGTTATGCTGGTACAAGCCACTGGGCAGCAATTGGTACACAACCACATGGTCGGGCAACCGATACTTGTACCTCAATGTGCTGAATGACACATTGAGCAACTGGATCTTCTCCAAAGAGATCGTTCTACCAGCGGACACAAACTTGCTGCCACACCTGTTTTGGCGTCCCTCCTGGCTTCTCACCTTGGACATTGGTGTGTATGACCACCTACGGTACAGTGTGATGATAACCACCGACAGCGACTACACCGACACGACGCATTACACCCTTCTTTATGCCGACAACCTGCGGCGTTCCCGGTTCGGCTTCGACGACCTTCTCAGCGCCAGCCTGGCCGATTATGCCGGACAGCATATCCACATTGCCTTCCGCAGCTATCCCCACCATTTGATACGCACCGTGACTGTGCATGACCAATATATCAACATCGACGATGTGCTCATCCGCACCACTGAGGTGCCTGTGGTGTCGGTGGCAGCCGATGCCAACAGGTACTATTACGGCGACACCGCCACCTTCACTGCCACCCTTATCGAAGGCAGTAGGGCAGGGATTTCTTATACCTGGCACTCAACGCTGCTCGACAGTACACTGACCACCACTACTGGAAGCCTGCGCCTTACGTATGGCTTGCTGGACGGCAGCGATACCGTCAGTGTTGTTGCCACCAATGCGTACGGCAGCGATACGGCACAGGTAGTGGTACGCTCACAAATGATTACCACTCCCTCCGTAACAGTGTTTTCGGCTGAAGACAAATTCTTTGTGTCGGGCCTCGAGAAAGCCGAGGTGGGCGACACGGTTGACTACCTGATTTCCCGCAACAACTGCATCACCACAGGGTTGGCCTACAGCCTGCACTCTACTTTGTTGGACACCACTGTCACAGTGAGTACCGAAGCAGAAACTGCCCGCATCCCGCTGGCTTATACCTCGGCTGGTATCGATACTTTGACGGCCACCATTGCCAACATCTTCGACACCACCACCTCTTCGACTCCTTTGCGACTGATGGTGAGCAACTGCCCGGGTGTCGGAGTGCCTTTCTTTGAAGATTTTGAAGGCATAGGTGTGGAAGGCGACCAGATACCCTGTTGGCCCGGATGGTGGATACTGAGTAACCTTAGCGACACAAATCATGCCGCCCATCCGGGCGGGACAGCAAGTTTGCACCCGTTGCTTGTCTCACCACTCATCACCCTACCGACTGACACCCTCGGATTGCAGCTCTCCTGGTATAGCCACCCTGCCAATTACTCTTCTACAAGTTTGCCTGTCAAGGTATTAATATCACCCACTGGAGGGAAAGACTATGATGACTTTACAGACACTCTGTTTGTGGGGAATGTGCCAAATGACGACTACCACGCTGTGCTGCTCGATGATTATCTGGGTGAGCAGATACGCTTCGCTTTCAATTATAATTGGGGCTACGAATTTTCGATAGACAACATCCGTGTGGACTACGACCGCTCAGCCCCACAGCCTGTCGGTTGTCGCTACGCTTGCCGCGGGGTCGCCACAAGGCTTTGCCTATAGCTGGCACTCCACTATTGGAACCGTTATTGGGACAGGCGACAGAGTGACACTCTTCTATACTAACGTTGGTACCGACACCCTCACCGTTGTTGCAACCAACGACTATGGCTCCGACACCGCTATGCTGACGGTGGAAGTGGTCAATCACCCCCTTCCGCTGGCGGCTATCAGTGGCCCCGGCTTGGTGGAAACAGGCGACACGCTGACGTTGACAGCCGTTCTTAACGACTGCTCGCAGTATGGGCTGGGCGTAAGCTGGCATTCGTCGCTGACGGGCAATAGCGCGGTCGGCTATCTCTTCCAACAGGTATATGTCTCTGGTGGCATCGATACCGTCACCCTGACGGTGAGTAACCACTTTGGTGCCGATACCGCTATATGGGTGATCAGGGTGCTTGACTGCAGCGGGATAGCATTGCCCTATCACGAAGACTTTGAGGAGGTGACAGCCGTGTCGTCTTCGACTGTTGGCTATCTGCCTGGTTGTTGGAGCCACAACTGGAACGGCAGCAATGCCGCCTTAGCCCCGCATGTGATTACCACTGGCGGCTACCAATTCCTGAGCGGTATTCCCAACAATGCCCTCCTGCTCCTTACCGGCGGTTCTACAGGCTATGGGAACCAAGCCGAAGTGGTGCTGCCACGGTTTGCAGACAGCCTGCAGCACCTCTCTATTGCCTTTGACTATTGGAGCGAATCGTCCGGCACACTGACAGTAGGGTATCTGTACGATAACTTGTTCCATGCCGTTGCCACTATCCCCAACCATGGGGGCAACTACCTGCGCGACACCGTCAATTTCGCCTCAGCCATCAGCCCCGATGGTCGTATTGCGCTGCGCTGGAGCCATGCCACTTCGTATTGGGGTGTGGCGATAGATAATGTGGAGGTGTTTTCCGACAACACCATCTATCCTCCCGACAGCCTGACGATCGACAGCATCGATGTCGTCTCTGCACGGGTGTCGTGGGGTGCTGTGACGGGTGCCACCGCCTACCACGTTGTGGTGGACAGTGAGGTGGACACGGTGGTTGGCAGTCGCTCATTCGGCCTCTTAGGGCTGGCACCGCATACCACATACACTGTGCGCGTGGCGGCAATTGTAGGAACCGACACCGGTCGCTATGCCACAACCACCTTCACCACCCTCTGCGGTATCCAGTTGCCATACTACAACGACTTCAGCCAAGGCAACAACTCCATCGACTGCTGGACCAACTACCGTACTTCGTCTGAAATCTATCAGCAGCAACTGTCCATCTCAAAGGATGCCTATTCGCTATGCCAGATGGCAACACCTGTTATCTACGCTCCCGGCAACAGTCTGTTCGTCACTTTTCAATTGAAGAGGAGAGACTCTTGGCGCGAAGTAAGCCTCATCGTGGGTGCCATGACCGACCCGACGGATGCCAGCACATTCATGCCTATCGATACCTTTGCAGTGGGCAGTTCATGGACAGAGTGCCAATTCAACACACGCGGTCTCGGTACCACTCCGCTTGCCATTGCCTTCCGCCCCTGCAACTCGTATGATGACCTCCTCATTGACGACCTCCTTATCGAGTCCTCCACACCATGTGCCAGTCTCTTCTCGGTCGATGCTACCCTGCTCAGCGCCACCTCGGCCGTGCTCAGCTGGGAGTATGACATCGAGAGCGACCTTCCCATACTTGGGGCGCTGGTCACGCTCTACGACACCACCTCGGGCTACACAACAACATTCATTGCCCATGGCTCCGACACCATCCTCAACCGTCTGCCCCTGCGGCATACGTTCAGAGCCGATATCAGCACCTACTGCGGCAGCGACACCTCCGAGCCGCTCAGCGTCACCTTCACACCCTCACCCATGCCCTGTGCCGAAGTGCAGGGAGACAATGTCTATCTGATATCCCATCCCATACAGAACATCAACAACTATGGCTATAGCCAGATGCTCTATCCCGCCCTCTTGGCCGCCTCGGTCGATACGCTCTACGGCATCGCCCTCCGCTTCACCGGTGTCAACGACGGCGACACCCGCCTCATCGATGTCTATATCGGACAGACCTCCGCCACTACGCTCACCTCGCCTGTCAGTGCCACCAATCTCACGTTAGCAGTGCAGAACCACCTGTTCCCGTCCGTCCACGGATGGGTAAAGATACCCTTTTCCACTCCTGTGCCACTCGACGGTGTGAGCAACCTCATCGTCACCATCGACGACAACACGGGCCACCCGGGCTATAACACCATGAGTTTCGGAGCCCACCTCGCCGATACGGGTGGATTCCTCTACTACGACGGATGGCCCAACGCCAATGTTGACCCTTACACACTTGGTTTCGCCCTGTCGAGCAGCAACAACATCCCCGACATCCAGCTGCTTGGCCACTGTGCCACCGAACGCTGCCTACCGCCTGTCGTCAGCGTGGAGCCCGACACCCACAGCCTCACCGTCGCGTGGACCCGGCGCGGCAGCGAGAACCTGTGGCGCGTGGAATACCGCGAAGAGCGCGACAGCACCTGGATAGTGGTGGACAGTGTTGCCAACACCACATCGACCATCACGTACCTCAACGCCAGTTCGCGCTATCAGGTACGTGTCGGCTCGGTGTGTAGTGACACCAATATCATATACAGTGAGGTGGTGACAACGGCCACCCTATGCGGGACTGTCGATGTGCCGTACTACCAAAACTTCCTAACCAACGCTGCCCCCTGCTGGAATCTCCGCGACTATCTGCCCAGCGCAAACTACGGAGTCGATCTCTTCTTGAGCATGCCCATCGTCTCGCCTGCCATCAACGGAAACCTTTCCCAGATGCAGGTGCGTTTCAAAATCACCGGTAGCCCCAATTTCCATCCCGTCGTCAAGGTAGGCGTCGGCAACTCCTATGGCAACAATGCTGTCTGGATTGATTCGATAATGCTTTCTTCTTTCGATGAGGAGGATCATGTCGTATCGCTGGGCAGCTATACGGGTGGCGAGAGACATCTGTTGTTCATTGCCAACACTCCCTACGCACGCCTCCGGGAGGTAACTATTGAGTCGGTTGTTTGCCACGCAGTGCACCATATCACCGTCAGCCAACTCACCGACACTTCGGCACATTTCAATTGGCCTCCTGCAGGGAACGGCAACCAGTGGGCGGTATATTTAGGCGATACACAACTCGCCATCACGTCCAGCCCGACATACACCGTGCGCGGTCTTCTCCCCGGCAATGGCTACACCTTTGCCGTTCGCGAGATATGCGGTGCAGGCGACACCTCCGAGGCCACCACTGTCACCTTCACCACGCTATGTCCCCCGCAGCCGCTGCCTTGGAGCGAGGATTTCGAGGCGTACACCACCTCGTCGTCACCCATACCCTGTTGGTCCTATATCTTCCGGCCGCTCAACGTCGCAGTAGCCACCACTATTGCCTATATAGGTTATTACAACGCATCCCACACCTTGCGCATCTACGATGTCACCCATAGCAACCCGGTCGATACCAATATGACCAACTTCATCTGCACACCTATGCTCATGGCGGGCGGGGCTCCATCGCGCATTGAATTCGATGCCTACCTGCAGAACGGACACGTCACTGTCGGAATAATGACCGACGTTGCCGACACCAATACATTCATCCCGCTGACCGAGATAGACGACACGTCCACCCATTATGTTTTCACAGTCGACTCTTCGCTTTTCTCCATCGCCTTCACCTGCCACGGGGCAGTCAATTGCCACATTGACAACATCACCGTGGGTGAATGCCCTACATATCGCCTCACTCTCGCCGTGAACGACACCACAATGGGTAGCGTCGATGGTGATGGAACCTATCCTGACGGAACTCAGGTTACTATCGCCGCTATACCCAACGAGGGCTACCATTTCGTCCAGTGGAGCGACAGCGTGACCGATGCTGCCCGCACAATTGTCCTCCACAACGATATCAGCCTCACAGCCTTCTTTGCGCCCGACACCGTGTGGCATCAAGTCTCCGTGAATACAAACGTAGATGGTGCAGTAGAAACATACGGTAGTGGTCGCTACGGCCATGGCGACACTGTGGAGATTGGATTCTTTTTACCCGATACTGCGACCGAGGGTGGCTACTGGCAGTTCATCGGTTGGGACGACACCAATGCGACCGAAAATCCCCGCTGGGTTGTTGTTGTTTCCGACACCCTCCTCACAGCCCTGTTCCAATGGGTGGCCGACAGCGTGAGGATTGATGAAATCGATGGACTCACTCAATCGGTCAGCCTCTTTCCCAACCCCGCCTTCCACACTGTCATCATCCGTAGTGAAAGAGATTGCACCGTAGCCTTCCTGTCGGCTGATGGTCGGGAGGTGCTGCGCATGGTGTGCCGTGCTGGTGACAACCCCGTCGATGTCCAACATCTTGCCCAGGGAGTATATTTCCTCCGCATACTCGACATGAATCAGCCTCCTATCAAACTCATCGTGACGAGGGAGTAAGGTTTTGAATTCGTTAATTCGTAAATGTGTTAATTCGTTAGTCAAGGATTCACACATTCACACATTAACACATTAACGCATTAAAAAAGCTATGCCCCGGCGGTGACGGTGGTGAGGCGGTTGAAGGCGGTCTGGGCGAGGGCGTGCAGCTGTTCGGGGGTGACGGTCTGGAGGGTGTCGAGGAGATTGTTGGAGAGCCGTTCGTCGACCTCGGTGGCCACCATCTGGCGGTAGCGGTCGGAGACCTCGAAGATGCCGTCGATGCTGCCTTTATTCTCGTATAGGTTTCATTGGTATTCTACTTTGATGCTTTTTTCTTAAATGATACAGTTGCACTATTTTTGCAAAACTTTATTGCAATTCGTTTTTTTTTCGTATTTTTGCATTTGATAGGTGTTTTTTGTTTAGTTTGACTGATTACTATGAAATATTTGACTATAAGGGGATTTGGTCCGATAAAAAGTGCGGAATTACAAATTGACAGAATCGCACTGGTAATAGGAATGCAAAGTTCGGGAAAGAGCTCTTTGCTTAAAATGGCAGCGTTCTGTTCTTGGGTGGAGAAACGCATTATGGTTACCCAGTCTGACAAGCAGTTCGTGGGTGGCAAATCTTTTATACAAGAGTTTGCAGATTACTATGGCCATTATGATTATTTCCAACCGAATACTTTAATAACGTATTCTTCCAGTTACCTTTCGTTTGTTTTTGACAACGGTCAAACGGAACAGAAGTTTTCATTTAAATGGCAGTCTCACCGTTGGGATTATCGACGACCCAAGGTGCAGTATATTCCGTCGGAACGTAACATTGCATCACTTATTCCTAAATGGCAGGACATCCCTGTCCGCAAAAGTCTTTCGGATTTTCTTACCGAATGGGATAATGCTCGGCGACAGATAGGAAAAGAGGAGGACATGCTTCAGTTGGGATACTCCTACACTTTTGACCCGGCTACGGGAACGGATAGTATTCGCACCAGTGGAGGGAAACCGTTCCGGTTGACCGATGGCTCCAGTGGCCTTCAATCTCTTGTCCCTATGTATTTGTTGATAGATTATCTATGGCGGGGGCAATACATGAATTCCCATGATTCACAGCAGTTAAAACCACAGCAAAGAATGGAAAGGGAATACCTTCTTTCTGAATTGTATTTATCTGCTCCGGGTAAGGCTCAATCACTCCCTAATAAAATACCGTTTACTCTCCCTGTGGAAAAAAATATAGAGGGGAAGTCTTATTATTTCCAAACGCAGAAAGATGCCGTCCGATTTGAGAACAGGTGCCAGAGATTCCTGTTTACCGACCATAGCGAATTGTTCCTTGAAGAGCCAGAGCAGAACCTCTTTCCGCCGACACAGGGTCAACTTATAGACTGGTTATATGATATGGCCTACGACAGCAAACATAGCAATACGCTGATGATTTCTACCCATAGCCCGTATATCCTAAATGCTCTTTGTAAGTTGCGCCGGAAAGATATGAGTTTTTATGTTACGCATCCCGACGAAGAAGCTTCGGATATGTTCAAAGTCAAACAACTATCAGTTGAGGAAATAGATGAGATATACAATTCGGGTACAGACCTATTCTTTAATTATGCCGCATTTGTATGAGCCAGAAATCGCTGTTTGTAATCCCCGAGTGCTATATTGATACCGTATTAGTGGAGTATGTTCTGGACATGCATGTCAATCACCAACATTCATGCAACAATGTGGTCCGGACTATGAAAGAACGGTATGGCGATGGGTTTGCTGTGGGCATTATTGATAATGACAAACATGGCGTGGGGTATCTCAGTGAATGTTCTCTCGTTGCAAAATCAAAGCATCTTGAAGTGTTTAAGCACCAAAACAGAAGTCATTTTATTATTACTGTAACCCCTGCGATGGATGGATTTGTGATGGAGTGTGCAAAAGAACAGGGCGTTAATCTGTCCGATATAGGACTTCCCACAGATCTAAAGTCGTTTAAGCACGTGACAAAAAGTGAGAGAATGCCTTTTGACAAGCGTTTTCCAATATTGTTTCAGGCTATTAAGGATAATGAGGAGATTGTTGCCCTCCGTAATACTTTGGGATACCTTTGCCAAGAGCAATACAATGTAAATCTGGCTACGGTTCGTCGTTTTTTTCAGTAATAATTAAATAGAGTTGTATATAAGAATCGATAATAATATGGATACGAAAAACTATTCGCTCGAAAAGCATCTGGAAGCCTTGTGTGCTGCCGATCCCGATTACAATCTGTTGCTCGATGCATGGCGGTTGAACAAAAAGAATCTTCCCAATGCGTTGAGTACAATCGCATCCTATTTCCCACACTATAGTCGGCATGACGACAGCCATTCCATGACCTTGCTCGATAATATCCAGCGGCTGTTGGGGCGCGACAGGGTGGAGCGGCTCGGCCCTACCGACACCTTCTTGATACTAATGGCAGGCTTGACGCATGACCTTGGTATGTATATGTCCTACACCTTTCTGGAGGAAGAGTGGGATAAGCCTGAAATGGCGGATTTGCTGACAACATACGCCTCCAGTGCCGACAAGCAGATTTCAGATGCTGCCAACTTGTTGCTGAATCAAAGACTTCGCCCTGACGACCCGGCAAAGGGTTTCAAATGGGCACTGGAACTGCGCAATGCTGTCACTTTGATTATCGCGCAGCAGATGCGAGGCGGCCATGGCGACAGAAGCAAAGACTACTTGAACAAAAAGGATGATTTGTTTGCCAAGATGGCACACGATTTCTATTGTGATGCCTTCCCTTCGCGTTATTTGTCTTTGCTGGCTGATGTGGCACATCTGCATGGTGCCAATTTCGGTGAGTTAATGAATTTGCCTCATGAAGATGATGGATTGCGGGGTGACAAGGTGCACCCACGGTTCATTGCTTGCATGATACGTTTGGGCGACTTGCTCGATGTGGACAGCAACCGATTCAACGATTTCACATTATCTACGCTGAAAGAAATGCCGGAATCCTCCAAGGCGCATTTCGATAAGCACCAGGCTGTGAAACACCTGCTCATCTCGCCTGATGGCATTGAGGCGGAGTTGGACTGCCCCACCGATGCCTCTTACCGTGTAGCCCGCGAGCTGTTCGACATGTTGGAAAAAGAGGTGGAGAAGCAGAGCCAGAACTGGAACCGCATAGCCCCTGCCGATTTGGGCGGGCTCCCTCCTGTACTACATAATGACAGTATTCAAATCTACTACAAAGGGGCGAAGACGCGTCCCGAGTTGCGGAATCTTCGTTTTGACATATCAAGCAAGCGCACCTTTGAGATGCTGAAAGGGGGTGCTATCTATATAGATCCTGGAAGGGTGTTTATTCGCGAGATTGTGCAAAACGCCATGGACGCGACCAAGTTGCAGATATGGAAAGATATGGATTACTACTTTCCATACCATCTGACAAACCCGGAACGTGACATCAGGTCGGCTGCCGACATCATGTTTGCGAGCGATGTTCCCCAGTCTATCTATGAGCGCTATCCGATAAACCTCAAAGTGAAATATGACGAAGAGAAACAGGTGGTGCGAGTGGCTTGCGAGGATTGGGGGACAGGCATATCGGAGGAGAGTTTGATACGGATGACCAGCCAAGTGGGGGCCAGCCGCAAGGCGGACAGGGACTATGAAGCCATGGTGCAGAAGATGCCGTACTTTCTGCAGCCGACAGCCGCTTTTGGCTTGGGTCTGCAGACGGTCTTTTATGTCGCTAATGAGTTCACTGTCGATACGCATTACCCGGGCGAGCCAACGCGGAGGATTGTTTTCCGTTCTTCGGTGGATGGCAGTTTCTGCTCCATCGAAGAGGAGAATATCGACTTTAAACGTCCAATCAAGGGGACGGACCGGACCAAGGATGTTCCCCATGGCACCACAGTTACAATTGAGATTGATCCCAACCATTTTGGAGAGCTGTTCGAATTAAATAAGGATGAGTTGGATGGACTAATGAAAAACATGGATAGCGTCCCCTATTACATTGTGAGTAAAGTCGAAGGATATATAAACCGTACTTTTGAACATGTGGAAAAAATTCCCATCCACTATACGTCAGAGTATCAGACAAAAGTCTTTGGTAAGGAGGAAAAAGGTGATAGGTACGAATTTCTTTCAGAGGAGCAGCACTTCCGAGCCAGTTGGAAACAGAATGATGATGGAACCCTGCTTTTCCGTATAGAAGAAAATAAATATGGTTCCGAGATGGTTGTATTTTTTGATTTAGATGATGGTAACGATGTCCTTCTTTTCTTTCGGGATATTCCAATAAGCAGTAATTGCTACTGCTCATTTGATGGAAATTGGAATCTTTTTTGTAGGCAAGCAGACAAGTTTTTGACTGTCTCCCGGGACAGATTGCTTCCCCAGGGAGAGGATTGGTGTCAAAAAACATGGGATGTATTATCTCCCGATATTCTCAGATTAGTGTACCCAAAATTACTGGAAGAATGTAAAGGGGCATGTTTAAACAATGTTAATAACAGGCTTTCTCTAAAAAAGAAGCATTCTCTCCAAAAGCAATATAATAAGCTTTGTTGTGTAAATTGGATTTCACCAAATCCTATTAATATGGATTACCAACCTTTAAGTGATTATTTTTTGGATAGAAAGAATTTTATTAAATTGAATGGTGATACGGTAACAGCCAAACAATTGTTTGAAGCGAGGAGAGTATGTGATTATGATAAAACCTATACAACCAGTAAGACTGAGATAATGAGGCTTTTTAAAAAGGTATCATCACCATCAGATGATATAGTGTTTTGTAATCGTGATAACGTGTCGTTTCCTGAAAGTTTTGTGTGTAGTAGGATTGTTGCTGCCAGAAATGTTAACGTATTCTCCTTAAATACAAATTCGGAGATACCTCAATTCGTTGAAATTGATACAAAAGACATTAAGGACTATTATGATACTAGTTTTTTATTTTTATTACATGGTCTCAAAGAGTATGAGAAAATAGTGGTAGGAAAGGAGTATGCCCCGCAACTGGGTTATAGTATACCCGATTATGGGAATTGCTGGATCTATCCAATGCCTGTCCGTAATGCAGACTATGAAGATGCAGATGGGTATGAGATAGAACGAGAGGAGATGAGATTGAAACTGGAAAAGGGTTATATCAAAGAATTGGTTCCGGAATATCTGGTGAAATTGATTCAGAAGTACAATGCATTGAAAAATGACAAACTGACAGCGGATGAGATTTACAATGAGTATATCCGCCTAATCCTTGACGCTCATTATGGTTATCTTCCGCCCCAAAGTGAAGAACGATAATCTAGGCGGTTTGGCTTGAAAACACAAAAGGCTGGGGCGTTGGCTCCAGCCTTTTGTGTTTGTGGTGTATGAGAATAGGGGTTGATTAGGTGGGACCGGCGGTGACGGTGGTGAGGCGGTTGAAGGCGGTCTGGGCGAGGGCGTGTAGTTGTTCGGGGGTGACGGTCTGGAGGGTGTTGAGCAGGTTGGTGGAGAGCCGTTCGTCGACCTCGGTGGCCACCATTTGGCGGTAACGGTCTGAGACTTCGAACACGCCGTCGATGCTGCGGATGAAGTCGCCCATCATGAAGTTGCGTACGCGGTCGAGTTCGTCTTGGGCGACGGGCTCCTGGCGCAGAAGGTCTATCTCGCGATTGATTTCCTTGAGGGCGTCCTGTGTGGCCGAGGCGGCGACGTCGGCTGTGATGTAGAACACGATACTGCCTCGGAATATCTGGGTGGTGCTGTAGATGCCGTAGGTGTAGCCTTTGTCTTCGCGCAGGTTGCTCATGAGGCGCGAGCCGAAGTATCCGCCGAGGACGGTGTTGAGCACCATGAAGCGGGTGTAGTCGATGCTGTGCCACTCGAGGGGTAGGATGCGGCCAACGCGGATGGTGAACTGCACGGCGTTGGGCACGGTGATGTGGCTGACTGCATCGGTATAGGCTTCTGGGCAGGGCTCGGGGAGCGTCACGGCGGCGGTGGCGACGGAGGGGTCGGCCAAGGGTGCCAGGTGCTGCTCGGTAAGGTCGAGCAGCTCGGGGTCGATGGCTCCGCTGAGGACGATATGTGAGGTGGCGAGGCTGTAGTGGCGGTGGATGAAGTCGGCAATATCCTTGGGGGTGAGAAGGTCGAGGTCGTCGGGTGTGGCATAGGTGCCCAAGGGGTGGTTGGTTCCATAGAGTAGTTCGTAGTAGCGGTTGCGGGCGAGATAGGAGGTCTTTTGGAAGCTAGTGCGGAGCTGTGCGCGGCGGTTGTTGATGTAGGCCTCGAAAAGTTGGGGGGTGACAACGGGTGAGTCGAACATCTGGCGTATGACGGGAAGGACGAGCCCGGCAAAGCGTCGGAGGAAGTAGAAAGAGATGTTGGCGGTGCAGACGTCGGTCATGCGCTCGACGATGATGCCATGGAAGTCGATGAACTCGGCCATCTGCTGTGCAGTGAGCTTGGCGGTGGCTTCGCCGAAGAGCTGGTTGGCGGCGTGTGCCATGCTTTTGAGAGTCTGCCGGGCACTGCCTGCTTCGACGGTGATGTCGAGTTTGACCAGTCCAAGTGACTGGTTCGGGAAGAGGTAAAGGGTGTTGCCGTTGGGCAGGGTGTGTTCCTGCGGTATGAGGGGCTGGAGCGAAGGGGGTTGTAGCATGGGGATTGTTTGATTGTTTGATTGCTTGATTGTTTGATTGCTTGATTGCTTGATTGTGTTTTGTTGATATGTTGATACGTTGATATGTTGATATGATGCGAGTCGTATAAACTTATAAACTTATCAACGGACAACGTATTTACACATTCAAGCATTCAAGCAATTTAAAATGTGGCGCTGAGTTTGATGTTGAGTTGTCGGGCGGTGAGGTAGTTGGGTACGGCGTAGTAGTGGTTGGTGTAGTCGGCCACCCAGATGAAGGAGACGACGTTGTGGTAGTCGAAGAGGTTGAAGACTTCGATGCTTATGGAGAGGTCGCTGAATAACCGGCCGATGCGTGAGCGGCGTATGCTTTCGAAGCGTGTGAGCTGGATGGTGTTGCCCCAGTCGGTGCGGAAGTAGGGGGGTATGTGGTATTGGTTGGAGCGGTCGGTCTGGTAGGGGTGTGTGGTGGGTGTGCGTGTGCCGTAGAGGAGGCTGAGGCTCATGCGCCACCAGGGGAATGAGGGGATGTAGTCCTGCAGGAAGATTTTGAAGCTGAACCGCTGGTCGGTGGGTCGGTTGATCCAGCCGAGGTTGTCGCCGAGGAGGTCTTCCTGGGTTTTCATGACGGAGATGCTTGCCCAGGATTGGAGTCCGGGGACGAGGTCGCCGTTGATGCGGAGGGAGGCTCCGGTGGCGTAGCCGACGGCTTGCTGGTCGGGGTTGTAGCGTATGCGGAGGTTGTCGATGGTGTAGGGGATGAGGTGGGTGATGTATTTGTAGTAGAGGTCGGCGGTGATGCGGAAGGGTTTGCCCCAGAGGGTGAGGTTCCAGTCGGCTGCGGCGGTGGCCTGGTAGGAGCATTGGGCTGGGATGCCGCTGCAGAGGGTGCCGTCGGGACGGCGCAGCTCGCGGTAGAGGGCGGGCTGCTGGTAGATGCCTGCGGCTACGCGGTAGAGGATGTCGGGTCCAGCATGAGGCTTGTAGCTTGCCGCGATGCGGGGCGAAAGGAGAAATTGAGAATTGAGAATTGAGAATTGAGAATCTTGCGGGTTGGAGGTGATGTAGTATTGCCCCCGGAGGCCGGCGGTGAGTTTGATGAGGTTGTCGTGGCGGGTGAAAAGGTTGATTTCGCGCTGGGCGTAGGCGATGCCGCGCAGGGTCTGCACTTGGTTGTCGGCGTTGCAGAAGAGCTGCAGTGCGGGAGCGAGGACGGTGGTGTCGTCGATGCCGGGCAGGCGGTGGTCGGTGGGGTAGGAGTAGTCGGCGCTGTCGACCCATTTCCATTCGCGCAGTCGTCCGGAGGTTTGCTCTATCTGCCCTTTGATTCCAAAATTCCAGGAGCCGAGGAGGGCGTAGCGCACCAGTTTGAGCTCGGTGTTGTAGATGGTCATGTCGAGGCGGTTGCGGGCGTGTTCGAGGAAGGTGCCCACGCCTTGGTCGAACTGGTGGGTGTCGGCGGTGTTTTCGCCCACGGCCACGGCATACAGCCAGTATTGGCTCTGGATGTCGTAGTTTTCCTGTTCGCGGTTGGAGAGGGCCGAGGTGATCCATTGCATCTGGAAGTCGTCGTTGGGGTGGTAGTTGAGGGTGAAGGCTCCGAGGAGGGTGCGGTAGCGGTCGCGTTCAAGCCCGTCGAAATAGACGTCGAACTTGAGCGATTGCTGGAAGCTGCCGAAGACGGTGGCGCGGGTGTAGGGGACGAGGCCGTAGAGGTTGTTGGTCCACACGGTGAGGAGGCTGAGGTCGAGGCTGTCGTTGACGCGGTAGCGGAAGATGCCCTGGAGGTCGGTGTAGGCGGTGGAGTAGGAGCCTTCGGTGTCCATGCTTTTGAGTATGTAGCGGTTGTTGTGGTGGCGGAGGCCGATGCCGTAGGAGAACCGTTTGCCCAAGGTGCCCTGCGCGGAGGCTGAGCCGCCCAGAAGGGAGAGGGCGAGGCGGTAGCGTTGTTCGACGGGACGGCTGTAGATGATGTCGAGGACGGAGGACATGCGGTCGCCGTAGGTGGCGTCGAAGCCGCCGGGGGAGAAGAGCAGGTGGTCGACGAGGTCGGGATTGATGATGCTGAGCCCTTCCTGCTGTCCGCTGCGGACGAGTTGGGGACGGTAGATTTCCACCCCGTTGATGTATACCAGGTTCTCGTCGAAGGAGCCGCCGCGGACGGAGTACTGCGACGAGAGCTCGTTGTTGGAGCTGACGTCGGGCAGGGTTTTGATATAGGATTCTACGCCTTCGTTGGGACCTATGCTGTTTTCTATGCGCTTGATGTCTATCTGGGAAAAAGTGGTGGAGCGGATGCGGTCGTCGCTGACGGTGACGGGGTCGAGCTGGGTGGAGGAGGGTTTGAGGGTGAGGTCGAGGCGTCTCTTTTCGCCTTTGGTCAGCCTCAGGCGCAGGGTCTGCGTTTCGTAGCCGGTGCATGAGATGCGCAGCGTGACGCTGTCGGTTTCGCGGACGGTCAGGGTGTAGTATCCCCGGTGGTCGGCTGTGGCACCGTGCGGCGTCCGGCTGTCCACGACTCCCACTGTGGCATATTCCACTCCGCCGCCCTCGGCGGAAAGTATCCGTCCGTGCAGTGTGCCCTGCGCCATGAGGTTTGAGAAACAGCATGGTAGCAGGGTCAGTATGATTATGAAGATTGTCCTGTTCATTAAAAAAAGCAGGTGATTAACGATGTATTTGAAAAAAAATTGTATTTTTGCAAATTATTTTGACAGCGCAGGCTGTCGTGAAAGTGAAAAGTTAAAAGAATAAAGTATATGAAACAGAAAGTTTTGTTGTTGGTGCTATTGTTGGCGGGCATGGTCTGCCAGGCACAGAATCAGATTGACAAACAGGGACGCCGCCAGGGTCATTGGCTGAAAACCGATAAACAGGGGGCCAAGGTGTATGAGGGCGATTTTGTCGACGGGTTGGAGACAGGCACGTTCACTTATTATTATCCCGACGGGACGGTGCGCATCAAGAATGTATATACCGTGCCGGGCAGGATTTGCCAGCACGAGGTTTATGACTCCGAAGGCCATATGCTGGCCAAGGGTACCTTCAACCAGAAGAACCGCGACGGCCTGTGGGAGTTTTTCTCCAAAAGCGGGAAGAAGGTGAAGCAGACCAACTATAAGATGGGTGTGCGCC
Organism: uncultured Bacteroidota bacterium; assembly: GCA_902790215.1. Classification (GTDB taxonomy): domain Bacteria; phylum Bacteroidota; class Bacteroidia; order Bacteroidales; family P3; genus Colimorpha. The sequence goes on from CADAQX010000017.1 coordinate 32,508, forward strand.
ACGGGCAGCAGGTGATTTTCACTTCCAACGGCGACACTGCCGAGGTGAGCAACTGGAGCGACAACCACCGCCACGGCCGCTGGTGGAAGCGCATCGGCGAGAAGGGCTACATCACGGCCACCTATGTGCACGGCGGCATTGAGGGGAAACTGGTTGAATATGGCGAGGATGGACAGCTGGTGCGCGAGGGCGAATATGTCAACGGCGACCGCCACGGTCACTTCCGCTATTATGAGAACGGCAAAAAGGTGGTGGACGAAATATGGCGCACGGGCATTATGCGCGACAGAACGGTTCGCCTCATGGTGCCCGAGGAGATGTATGTCTCGATTTACGACATCTATTATATGGCACCCCAGGGAAAGAGCAAAACCATTGTCTATCTCCACGACGGCACCAAGCTGGTTGACTTGGAGGAGGCCGAGAGGCTCTATGCGCATGTCGGCGACGGCCGTTTCACGCTTGCCAACAAGGAGGCCCGTATCATGGTGGCCACAGACTTGATTGTCGGTACAACCCGCGACAGCGAAGGACGCGAGGTGCTCAGTCTCGACCCCAAGCCCGATTTCGATGTCTTTCCCGACGAGGACTGCATGAAGATGCTCCACAGCCTCAAGCTCCAGCAGCAGACTATCGATGCCGGCGGCTCCTTCGATTTTGAATAATGCGAAAAAAAACAACGGCGCCTCACGGCGTCGTTGTTCCCATTAAACACTATTACAAAATCCTTTTTAGGTAAAACAAAAAAACCTAAACATTCGATTGACTTCTGGTTTGGGGCCTTTCTATCTCTCAAATGCGATTGCAAAATTACACACTTTTTCTTAAATGGCAAGGGTTTAATTTACATTTTAACTATTTTTAACTACATGAAAATTGCCACCCATACATTAGGATGCAAGCTAAACTTTGCTGAAACCAGCTATTTGCAAAAGCAGTTTGCCGAAAAGGGTTTTAACATTGTCTCGTATCGTGAGAAGGCCGATTTATATGTGATAAACACCTGTACGGTGACCGCTGTTGCTGAAAAGAAGTGCCGCAACGCCATCCGTCAGGCGCTCTCGCAAAACCCCGACGCCACGGTTGCCGTGATAGGGTGTTTTGCCCAAAACGGTGCCGAACAGATAGCGGCAATACCGGGCGTGGACATTATCCTCGGCAACGACAGCAAGCACTTGCTTCCGGAGGTGGTGGAGGCCTATTGGCAACACCGTGACGGGAAGGGGGCTCCCTATGTCAGTGTCGCGGCACCCGTCAGTTTCCAACCCTGTTATTCGGGAGGCGACCGCACGCGGACTTTCTTTAAGATTCAGGACGGCTGTGACTATTTCTGCACTTATTGCGCCATTCCCTTTGCACGCGGGCGCAGCCGCTCGGCAACCATTGCCGAGACCGTTGCTGTTGCGCGGGAGATTGCCGCCAGCGGAACCCGCGAGGTGGTCTTGACAGGTGTCAACACCGGCACTTTCGGCCTCCGTCACGGAGAGTCGTTTATCGACCTGCTGAGGCAGCTGGACACGGTGGAACCCATTGCCCGTTACCGGATTTCCAGCATCGAACCCAATCTGATAACCGAGGAGATAGTGGACTTTGTCGCCTCGTCGCGCGCCTTTCTCCCCCATTTCCATATCCCTCTGCAGGCGGGTTCGGACAAGGTGCTGGGAATGATGCACCGCCATTACGATACTTCGCTTTATGCCAATCGTGTCGAGTATATCAAGAAGACGATGCCCGATGCCTGTATTGCGGCCGATGTCATTGCCGGATTCAACGGTGAGGACGAGAAGACCTTTGACGAAAGCGTCCGTTTCATCAGCCAGTTGCCAATCTCATACCTGCATGTATTCCCCTTTTCCGACCGTCCCGGCACGGCGGCTTTGAAGATGGGGGAGAAGGTGCCCGTTGCTGTCCGCAAAGAGCGTGGAGCCGCGCTGCAAGCCCTCTCCAACACCATGCGCCGTGCATTCATCCAAAGCCAGACCGGGAAAGAGCGCACCGTGCTGTGGGAGCACACCCGCCACGGCGACTCCGCCAACCCCGTGATGCAGGGATGGACAGACAACTACATCCGCCTGCAGCGGCTCTATGACGACTCTCTTGTTGGGGAAGTGACGCCGTTCCCCGTTACCGAATCAACAATTGTTGAAAACTTCGCTTGCGAAGATTAAAAAAAATCTTGTATTTTTGTCAGCATGTTTATTACAGTGCATTTCTTGTAGTGTGCTGTGGTTTTGGTATTTATTTATTAATATAACATATATAAATTTAATCTTTTTACAACATGAGCGGTCTTTTCGGAATAATATCCCAAAAACCTTGTGCCTCGGAGCTCTATTATGGCACCGACTATCATTCTCATCTCGGCACCCGCCGTGCGGGCCTCAGCACCATCGACAACGGCGTGATGCACCTCAACATCCACAACATCGAGAACACCCAGTTCAAGACCAAGTTTGCCTATGATGTGCACGAAATGCTTGGCAACAAAGGTATCGGCGTGATCAGCGACACCGATGCCCAGCCCATTGTGTGCAACTCGCATCTTGGCCGCTTCGCCGTCTGCACGGTGTCACGTATCAACAACGTGAGTGAGCTTGAGAAGATTTGTCTCGACAAAAACCAGCAGTTTACCGAGCTGAGCATGGGGCGGACCAACCCCACCGAGCTGGTCGCCTTGCTTGTGACACAGGGCAAGACCTTCACCGACGGCATTGCCAATGTGTACGAGAAGGTGCGGGGAAGTGTGTCGTTTCTCATTCTCACCAACGACGGCATCATCGCCGCCCGCGACCGCTATGGCCGCACTCCGCTTGTGGTGGGGCGGCGGGACAAGGATTATGTAGTAGCCTCCGAGTCCAACAGCTACGTGAACCTCGGCTACCGCACCGAATACTTCATCAAACCCGGCGAGGCTGTTCATATCAGCCACGACGGCATCCACCAGCTCATTGAACCCAGCGACAAGATGCAGATATGCTCGTTCCTATGGATTTACTATGGGTTCCCTGCCGTCGAGTATGAAGACATCAACGCGGAGGAAGTGCGCTACCGTCTGGGCGAAGCGATGGGAAAAAGCGACGATGTCGATGCTGACTATGTGTCGGGAATACCCGACTCCGGCGTGGGCATGGCTCTTGGCTATGCCGTCGGCAAAGGCATTCCCTACAAGCGCGGCATCCTCAAATACACCCCTACCTGGTCGCGCAGTTTCATGCCCGTTGACCAGGAGTCGCGCAGCCTTGTGGCCAAAATGAAACTGATACCCTCCCACAAAGTCCTCGAAGGAAAGGATGTCGTGTTCTGCGACGACAGCATCGTCCGCGGCACCCAGCTCAGGGATCAGGTGCGCATGCTCTATGCCAACGGAGTGAAACACATACATGTCCGCATCAGCTGCCCGCCGCTGCTCTACGGCTGCAACTATCTCAATTTCTCAACTTCCAAGACCGACAACGAACTGATTACCCGCCGGGTGATTGCCGAACTCGAGGGGGGAGAGGTGCGCAACCTGGAGGCTTACCGCGACGAGACCTCAAAGCAGTACGCCAATCTCGTGGAGACCATCCGCAAGACTGTCGGTGTCGACACGCTCAAATTCAACTCCCTTGCCACCGTCTGCGAAGCCATCGGCCTGCCCAAGGAACGGCTCTGCACCCACTGCTTCGACGGCAGCTCTTATGGTGAATAATCTTGCAATCCGATAATGAAAAAGACAATCCTCATACTATTACTACTCTTTGCCGCCATGCTCTCGGGGCTGTCTGCCCAGGAGGCACGGCCGATTTCTGTCAAAGTCATCGCACCTGCCTTCGGTGTCAATCCGCTCTTCATGGACGACACCGCCGTGGTGCGGCGCTACCTTGACAGCATCGGCAGCGACAACCATGCACTCGCCGACAGCTGCGTGGCCATCAATGCCCGTGTGCTGGCATTCCAGAGCATCATGCTCTATGACTACCCTCACCGCAACGACACAGTATGGGTGGACGACAACACCTACTTGATGGATTATAACATCTATGCCGCCAAACTCTCAACCCTCTCCGATTTCGTGCTGAAACGAGCCCATGACTACATCGAGCGCGAACACATACGGCAGGATGCCATCCAGCAGAACGCTTTCAACCTTATCAAAGACACCATTGCACGCCAGCACCGCACCATCGTCAATGCCTGCGAGGGCTTCGGTGTCAGCGACAGCGACCGCAAGAAGGAACTCAAGGATCTCTACTACGCCTACCTCACCGTCTACAACCGCTATGACCTGTCTGCCGGACGCACCGACGAAGCCTACGTCGAGGCGCTCTCAAGATTCGCCAAGTTCCAAAACCATCTCATTGACAATCTCCTCTCTACAAACAACATCAACAACCGCATAAAGAACTTTACCAACACGCTCAAAATACGCTGCGGGCGCAACCATTCCGACATTCTGCGCTCCTACCAGCGTGTTTTCCGTACCCAGCCCCGCGATGTCTCTTTTTCCAACATCAAGGATTACTACAAGTACATCGACAGCCTGCAGACTGTCATGCAGGTGCAGGAAGCCTATCTCTCGGTCATCGAGCTGCGTGAGAAAATCACTGCCAACTCCGACCGCATCAACCGGCAATACGGTTCCCGTTTCCACGATGTGGTGAGAACCTACCGCGAGGTGGCCAACAGTGTCAACACTGTCCCGGCATTCTACACCCTCTTCGGTGCCAAGGACTTCATTGACCAGATGCAGGAGTTTATCCAGGTGCAGGATTGCTACCTGCAGGACTACACGCGGCTGATGACCATCCGCGAACACGGCGACACCATTGTACGGCGTTGCTCCATGCGTTATTCCGATGTGTCCAAAGCCTACAACACCATGCTCAGCGACCTCTCCCTCAAGTCCGGCACGCCTATGCCCAACTACCGCACACTCGACGACGCTGTGCGTTTCAGCACCGAAATGGACAGGTTCGAGATTATCCAGCGGCAATACGACTCCATCATCGACATCCGCAGAACTATCGACCGGTACAAAGACTCCATTTCCAAAGGCTGGATGTCTCACATGACCGTCTATAACGGCTACCAGTCCATCCGTAAAAAAATGGTGATGACACCCTCGTTTATCGACATCGAGGGGGGCTCGAAATTCATCAACGACCTCCGCGACTTTGTCGACACACAGGAGAAATGCCTCGAAGCCATACGACTGTACAACGAGTACCGCCGTCTCGACGATGTGACGCTGGAACAGATTCAACCCTTCCGCAATATACGCAAGGCCTATTCCCGCCTCGAGAAAACCTATCTCACCATCAAGGCTATCAACCACACCTCCGAACTCTTCGTCTATTGCCGGCAGTTGGAGTCGTTCATCTCCGTGCAGAACGACATTATCGAACTTGTCAAGAGCAATCAGGCACCGTCGGTCGACAACCGTCTGGCTAACAATAAAGACATCGATCAAATTGAAAAAATATTAGGATTATGAACATTGCAGTAATTCTTTCAGGCTGTGGCAACCGCGACGGCAGCGAGTTGCAGGAAACCCTTTCACTTCTCCTGGCCATCGACCGCCGGGGGTGGCACTACCAGTGCTTTGCCCCCGAAGGCGACTATGCCGTTGTCAGCCACCTCGACGGCAACGAGCACGGCGACCGCCGCGACATTCTTGTCGAGTCGGCCCGCATTGCCCGCGGCGACATCAAGCCTCTGCCGCTTTTCCGCGCCGAGGACTATGATGCCCTGGCTCTTCCCGGAGGCATGGGCGCGGCCCGCAACCTCTCCACCTATGCATTCGACGGCGGGGCTATGACCGTCCGTCCCGATGTGGAGGAGGCCATTCTGTCGACCTATAAACTGCACAAACCGGTGCTGGCCATGTGCATAGCACCCATGGTGCTTGCCAAGGTGCTGTGGGCTTACGGAGTCAGCCTCACCTTGGGCGGCGACAACCCCGCTGCCCGGGCTGCAGCGCAGATGGGTGCCAAAGTGCAGCATTGCGGAGTCACCGAGGTCTGTGCCGACCGCGAACATCGAGTCTATACCACCCCCGCCTACATGGTAGGCACCCGCATCAGCGAAATATTCGCCGGAGCCGAGAATATGGTGGCATCCCTCGAAAAAGACTGCCGCTGACCCAGTTGACAGGCTTCTGCAATATGCTGTATGTCCCTGCCGGTTCGTCACACCAGGGATATAACGTCGTTTGTTGTTCCCCTTCGCCAATGAGGAAATAGGAACTACCCAGTATGTAGAAACCATCAAGCGTCGTCATTTGTTCGATCGTTATTCGATCGTTTTCCCTTTTTTTTCCGTTTCACAAAGGGAAAACGATGGGAAACATATCGGAAAACGATAAGATAAAGAACGATGCAACATCGAGCCCTAAAGGCACACAGAGGAACGTTGGGGACAATTATGCGACAATATAGGAACGTTGACGAAAGATGACGTAATCCCTCACAGAATAAAAAGTAAATTACGCGCGAACCGGCAAGCGTCGTTACTTTGTGCAACGTTGCTACTGTTCGGTCGCGACATTGTTTTGCGCAACGTTTGCCAGCGATATGGTCAATCTGTCCGATACAAATATATATCCTAATGGCCTATTTGGAAAAATAACGACGTTACAACGACGTTCCAAAGGGCTAAGGGACATAAAAAAAACGGGCTGCCGACCCTTGGGGTGGCAGCCCGTTTTGTGTTTGTGACATGTTATTCTGCAGTCTCGATTTGAGTGGGTTCTTTCGGGTTCGGACCCCATTTGTTCTCACCAGGCTGCGAGTCGGTGAACATCCATACCAAGAAGACGATGCAGATGGCCAGACTGGCACAATAGAAGAGGATGGTCAGCCCCGTGTTAGTCTCCTGGAACATGCTGCCGATCGAACCTAACAGCGAGCCGCCCAGAAACAGGAAATACCAGAACCCCGACCTGCCGATGTCGTGCAAGCGGCGCACCGTGACGGCTATGCTGGGGATAAGCACCGCAATATAGTACAGCAGGTAGAGATACAGAAACGGACTGCCCAGCGTGGCGCGTACCAATATGAAGTTGATGAGCGAGAACCACCAGTACTCACTCCTCCGGGCACGGCTGTTGAAATCCGCATACTGCTTAAAGCACTTAATAAACCACTTCATTTTTAGAATTCGTTAATTCGTTAATGTGTTAATTCGTCAATGTGCTAATTCGTTAATTCGTGAGTCCTTTTGATGCGCCAAGGACTAACACGTTCACACATTAACACGTTCACACATTCAATCAAGCCTTCAGCAGGAAGTTGAGGTTATCCTCGAGGGCATACTCCTTGGTGTTCTCCATCTTTGTCTTGAACACCTTCATCTTGTTGGGCTTGCCAATCAGTTTCAGGTCGCCGTTCTCAAGCAGCAGGGCGGTAGCCTCGCGGATGGCGGCCACGGTTGCCTTGGGGTTGACCATGATGTACTCTTTCAGGCGGTCGTCGCGGGTTTCGCCGCCGTGCTTGGGGTCGAAGAAGTCGGTGTAGTGGGGGTTGATTTGGAAGGGGACAAGGCCCATGCAGTCGAATGAGTCGGGCATGACGATGGGCATGTCGTTGGTGGTGCAGAGGGTGGGGCCTGCCACATTGCTGCCGGCACTCCAGCCCATGTAGGGCATACCGTCGAAGGCACGCTGGCGGATGGCCTGCATCAGGCCTGTGCGCTGCAGTTGGCGCACCAGGTGGAAGGTGTTGCCACCGCCCACGGCTACACAGTCGGTGTCGTAGACGGCATTGATAGGCAGTGCCTTGTGGTGCACGCTGGTGAGTTTCACGCCAAACTCTGCATAGACTTTGGCTACTTTGGCCTCGTAGGCGTCGTAGCTCTTGGTTAGGCCGCCTTCGGCGAGAGAAACGCCGGCATAAGGCACGAAGAGCACTTTTTTCACGTTGTGCCGACGGCAAAAGTCGGCAATCATGTCCTTGCACCAGCCGAGGTAAGCCTCGCCGCGCATGGTGCTGTTGCTGATGAGTAAGAGATTACGTTTATCCATGGTGATTGATTGTTGATATGTTGATACGTTTAGTGGTTGTTATCACTTTGTCGTGTTTTGTTGTATGCAATGAGTCTGTTTAGGTAGGCGCTGATTTTCTGAGATAAAGCTAATAGATAAGTTTGTCGTTCTTGAGTACAATATCCCAATTCTGTACAGATGTATAGCATGCTTCTGACTTCGGCACAACTACCTTTTGCAATTTGTAAAAATCGGATATTGGTAGCTCCTGAACCAGATTCACTACCTTCTGCGATATTGTTCATGATAGACACTGATGCTCGTTGTATTTGGTCACGAAAACCATAGTCGCGATTGTCTCTCATGATTTGATATATTGACAGTGTCAATGTTTTAGCGTCTTGCCATACTTCTAAGTCTTCAAAAAAAGCCATATCGTATAAACATATCAACTTATCAACATATCAACAATATGTTAAGCGTCGATGGTTGCATAGGTGGCGTTGCGCTCTATGAATTCGCGGCGGGGGGGTACGTCGTCGCCCATGAGCATGGAGAATACGCGGTCGGCGCTGGCGGCATTCTCGATTGTCACTTGGCGCAGCTGGCGGTTCTCCGGGTCCATGGTGGTTTCCCACAGCTGCTCGGGGTTCATCTCACCCAGACCTTTGTAGCGCTGAACGTGTACGCCTTTGTCGCCTACGGCTATCATGGCCTGTTCGCGCTCCTCTTCGGTCCAGCAGTAGTAGCTCTTGTTGCCTTTCTTGACAAGGTAGAGCGGCGGAGTGGCCAGATAGACGTAGCCGTTCTCTATCAGTTCGGGCATGTAGCGGAAGAAGAAGGTGAGCATCAGGGTGTCGATGTGAGCACCGTCGACATCGGCATCGGTCATGATGATGACTTTGTGGTAGCGCAGCTTGGAAAGGTTGAGGGCCTGGCTGTCTTCGGGTGTACCCACGGTGACGCCCAGGGCTGTGTAGATATTGCGTATTTCCTCGCTTTCGAAGGCGCGGTGGCGCATGGCTTTCTCCACATTGAGGATTTTGCCTCGCAGGGGCAGGATGGCCTGGTAGCGGCGGTCGCGGCCCTGCTTGGCACTTCCGCCTGCAGAGTCACCCTCGACGAAGTATATCTCGCACATGGCGGGGTCGCCGTCCTGGCAGTCGGCCAGTTTGCCGGGAAGTCCGGCACCGCTGAACACGTTGCTGCGCTGCACCATCTCGCGTGCCTTGCGGGCAGCCTGACGGGCGCGTGCGGCCAGGATGACTTTCTCCACTATGGTGCGGGCCTCGTTGGGGTGCTCTTCGAGGTAGTTCTCCAGCATCTCGCTGACGGCGCTGTCAACGGCTCCACGCACTTCGTTGTTGCCGAGCTTTGTCTTGGTCTGTCCCTCGAACTGGGGTTCGGCTACCTTGACGCTAATGATGGCGGTGAGGCCTTCGCGGAAGTCGTCGCCTGCAATGTCCACCTTGGCTTTGGCTAGCATGCCGCTCTTATCGGCGTAGGCTTTCAGGGTGCGGGTCAGGCCGCTGCGGAAACCGGCAAGGTGCGTGCCGCCCTCGTGGGTGTTGATATTGTTGACGTAGCTGTGTATGTTCTCGTTGTAGGTGTTGTTGTACTGCATGGCAATCTCGATGGGGATGCCGTTGCGCTCGCCCTCGATGTAGATGGCTTCGGGCATGAGCTGCTCGCGGTTCTCGTCGAGGTAGGCGATGAAGTCGCGCAGGCCTTTCTCGCTGTAGAAGTGGTCTTGACGAGTCGGAGTGTTTTGGTTTTCCTCACCGTTGGGTCGCTTGTCCTCAATGGTGATGTCGATGCCTTTGTTGAGGTAGGCCAGTTCGCGCATGCGTTCCAAGAGGGTGTTGTAGTCGTAGGTTGTGGTGGTGAAGATGGTGCTGTCGGGGAGGAAGGTGATGCGGGTGCCGGTCTTGTCGGTGTCGCCCACGGTCTTGACGTCATAGAGGGGTTTGCCCTTGCTGTATTCCTGCTGGTATATCTTGCCGTTGCGGAAGACGTTCACTATCATGTGTTCGCTGAGTGCGTTCACGCAGCTTACACCCACGCCGTGGAGACCGCCGGACACTTTGTAGCTGCCCTTGTCGAATTTGCCGCCTGCGTGCAGCACGGTCATGACCACTTCGAGGGCGGAGCGGTGCTCCTTCTCGTGCATATCCACAGGGATACCGCGGCCGTTGTCCTCGACGGTGATGCTGTTGTCCTCGTTGATGCTGACGTAGATTTTGGTGCAGAAGCCGGCCAGAGCCTCGTCGATGGAGTTGTCCACCACTTCATAGACCAGATGGTGGAGGCCACGGAAGTTCACGTCGCCGATATACATGGCGGGACGCACCCGCACGGCCTCAAGGCCTTCCAATACGGTAATATTACTCGCGCTGTATTCGTTCTTGTTTTGTGTTGTATCACTCATTTTTAGGTACAGAATAATTAGTCAATAAGAATTTGCAAAGATACGAATTTTTTCCGACATATCAGTGGCCTGATAATGAAAAAAACAGGGCTTTTTTCCACCGCCAGTGTCAGTAACTTGGAGAGGGGGTGGAAGGGTTTGTGGGATAGGGAGTTGTCGGAGTATTCGGAGTGTTCAGAATATTCCGAATAATCTGATTATTCCGATTACTCCGATTTCTGTTTTTTTATCGGGTTAGTGTCTCGGCGGGGGTGGAGGCTTGCAGCAACCCTTTCTTGCTCTCTTGCCAGGGGAGTGCAAGGCACTGCACGGTGGCAGGCGGCAGGTGGAAACGTCCGGTGCGGTCGGTGGTGACGGTGTACATCAGCTTGTGGGTGCCGGCAGGGAGGCTGTAGATGATGATGTCGAGGCAGTCGGGTTTTCCGGCAAACTGTTTGGCGGCAGTGCCAATGCGCGAGTCCGCAACATCCTTGACCTGTATGTCGGTGAATTTCGCTGAGGAGGAGGCTATGAAGGAGACAGTGCTGTGCGACGAGAAACAGGCAGCGTGTGGAGAGCGGATGTGCAGGTGGTTGACAGGACGGTCGAGGGTAACCGTTAGCGTTATCATGTATTCGCCGTATGGTGAATCGGGCGAGACGGGTTCCTCGAGTGACTTTATCTCTCGGACGAGCATGATGTTGTTGTCCACATGCTCTTTGTACCAGTGGGGGTCGCGGATGAATCCCCGGCTTATCAGCCGTGCCCTGTTGGTGCCATACCACACGTTAGTGGGCAGGAGGTAGCGGATGCGCTGACGCACTTGGTCGGCAAGGACGGTATCGTGCAGCACCTCCTCAAAGATGTCGATGTGGTCCAGCTGCGCCGTGGCACTGTTGCCGATGTCTTTACAATGCCGTCCCCGCTCGGGGTGGTTGGGGTCATACGCCGACGACTGCACGATGTTCCTTGCCATCTTGCGCGCCAGTGCGGTGTCGCCATGGCGGTAGAAAACCTGTATGTCCCATTTCTCAGGCTTCTTGAGCATATTGGCAAAGAGGCTGTCGCGCATGGGGAAATACATCGAGTCGAGGGGGTAGCGGGAGAAGTGGTCATGCACGGTAAACCATTCTCTGGCAGAGTTCCGCGATTTGGGGTATTTATTCCAGTGTATGAACACCAGGCTGTCGGCCAGCTGGAGGCTGCGCTGGATTCTGAAAGACTCGGGAATCTTAACGTGCGGACACTCCTTTTCTATCAGCATGAGGGTCTTTAGGTAGGCAAGAACACAGGTCTCGTTGAAGATGGTCTTCTGCCTTTGCCGGCAAGGCCAGCCACCACTGGGCAGCTGCAACTTGTCGAGAACCTGTATCAGCGAGTCCACTGCGCGGCTGTTGTGGTATGCGGCGGCACAATAGAGGGTGTCGAAGATTATCTGTATGGAATTGTCGATGGGATTGTTTTTTCCGTGGAATAAATCCTTGGCGCGGGACTGCAGGGCGCTGTAGTCCGTGGCGGAGAGGGCGTAGGCGTTGCCATGCAGACGGGGACGGCGTAGCAGGTTCACGCTTGACGAAAGGGCGTCGATTACAAAGTCGCCGTGCATCGGGTCTGTGGCGGTAAGGGTGAAATCGCGATGGCGCGACATGAACGGGAGCAGTGTGCGGGGTGCCACCATGGGGAACTGCACCTGTGTGGCACCATCAAGCAGCGACTTGGAAACTCCTTTCCCTTGAGCTTTCTTGCCGTCATACATGCGAATGTCCAGTCCCTTGGCTGTGGCACCGTCGTAGCGGTCTATGCGGACTGCAATCGAGGTGCTGTCGCCTTCGTAGAGGAACGGCGGTACATTGGGCATAAGCATAATGTCGCGATAAGTGTCATAGGTGTTGCAAAAGAATACGGTAGTGCCTTGCCTGTCCATGGCTACGGCGTCGATGTACCAGCGGGCAATCCGCTGCGGGGCATTGAAACGGATGTCCACAATGCCGTCGTGGTCGCTGCGCAGGTTTCCAAACCACGGGCCGTAAGGCGACAAGTCGGTGCGGAGCACCCCTTGCGGCATTGCTTGCTGGTTCAGGATGAACCAGTCTTCATCCGGTCCAATGGTGGCAGCCGCACAATACAAGACGTCGTATCCGCACGTGCCCACCGAGAGGAGGGTGTTGACTATGTCCAGGTCAGGATATCCAAGGGAAGGTTGGCGTCGACTGTTGCCTTCCGGTTTCCGCAAGGCAAAGAATGGCTTCTGTGTTTTTGGGGTGCTTTTGGCGGGGTTCAGAATCTTGGTATTGTTGCGATAATACTTTTGTTCAAAGGTGCAATAGAGCCTATTGTAGTTGCCTCGGAAAGGGACGCTGCTGTGGTAAGAGTAGCTTATGAAGTAAGAGTAGCTTATGAAGGGAGAATATCCGTGGCCAGACAAATTGTTGAGGGCATTGTCGTAGGCAGTCAGTGCCAGCGTGGTCTGCACAGGGTTGCCGAGCGTGTCGGTGAAGCGCAACCGCCAATGGCTGGGAGCCCCGGCAAAGAGCCTCTGGACATGGAAGCCTGAGTCGGCAGGGGTGAGATTGAAACCTTCGGGTTCAATCCATTGCCATTTCAACTGTGGGCGGGGACGGTAGACATTGACAGAGGCACTCCCGACATAACGTTGCCCGTTGCGATAGGCCAGGACGGAAACGCCCAGCGTACCCTCCCACTTCTCTTCTATGGGAATGGCTATATGGGTGAAACCGTGGTCAAGGCGCAGGTGGCGGAGCATGATGATGCTCCCTTCGTGGGAGACAAGCAGCATGGCCGAGGCCTTCTTCGCGCTGCCCACACGCACCTTCAGTGTGTCGCCGATGTGGTATTGGTCCTTTTCAGTCGAGGCAAAGATTGTCAGGCTGTCAAGCGGCATCGTGGCGTCGAAGCCCAGGTAAGAGGCTTGCAGGGTGCTGGGGCGTAGGCAGGGGTTGTCGCTGGTGAGGGAGAAGCGTAGATGTCCATCGGGCAGCGCAATGGCGGGGACAAGTTTGTCGAGGGACGTTTGCTTGGCGGGGATGGCTATGTCGCCCTGCCACACAACGGTGGGTTGTGGCTCCGCAGTCTCTATCACGAGCCTTGCAGTGACGGACAACAACTTATTGTCGAGCGCCTTGCAACTGACATAGATGGCTTCGAGGCCTTCTATGTAATTGGAATACCAGTCACCGGTTATGTCAACGCCATGGTGGTTGTAATTAACAATGGAAAACCAACCGGTATAGTCGCCCACAGGTATTTCGAGCGTCTCCTCCGCCTCCTCGCCTGTGGGGTCTGTGGCGGTCACCTCCACACGGTACACAGCATACTCGCCGTCGCAGTAGGGGAGGTATTCGTACTTCTCAGGAGTGAATAGGAGCGTGAAAGACCCATCGGGATTGACGGGCAGTCTGCCTTTGCCGACAAGAAACCTGCCACCATCATGCTCGTTACCAACATCTTTTACCCAGTCGGCATAAGCAAACCACTGCGTCAAGGTATAGGACACCGAATCGGGCGCAACGGCGGCGCCACTGCGTGAGGTGAGTCTTCCCTCGACGCAGACCGGGCGACCATAGCGCTGGGTGTCGCTCGTTGCGTTCAGGGTCAGCGAAAGCGTGGGAAGCGTGTAGTTGTCCACTTCAAACTGTACTCCGCCCAATTGGTCGCCGTTGAGGCTATACGAACTGAGGGAAAAATCGTTGTCGTAGTCTTCATTGGGATTAAGTACCTTCGACAAGACGATGTGCCCTTCCGCCCAGCCCATGTCGTCGGTGGTGAGGTGCAGCGAGGTGATGCTGTCGCTGTATATACCGGCTTTCATATCCACCCGCAGGCGGTAGTGCGGAATGGGTCTGGGGGCTTCCCTGTCGCCTGGAGTTTGATGAAACGCCGTGACGGTGAAGTGGACAGTGTCCGTATAACGATAGGCGGGGGCGTTGAGGAAGAAGGAAACCGACGTGTCGGCATCCTCTTCCCACTCTTGATGGAAGCTTAGACTGCCATATATGTTATGACCCAAATCGGTCAGTCTTTTCCCTTGGTCGTCAATGCTGTAGCTGGCGACGTATTTCCCCTTTTCGGGCATCAGTGGACCGAAGTCGTAGCGTCCCGTTGTGTCGGTGTATGCTACAAGGGTGAGGGTGTCGCTTACCGAGTCGTCTTCTTTCCGGGGTATGGCAGTTAAGGAGACGGGGATGCCAACAATCGGTTGTCCTGTCACGGTGCTAAGCACCAATCCCTTGCCATTCGCCCTGTCGATGGGCTCAATGTCTGCTGTCTGGCAGGAGAAAGCGTGGATGTAGAAACTGCGCAGACAGCTGTCCGGCACGTCGGCGCTGGCCGGGAACGGCTCGTTGGCGACAAGCATGGAGTATTTCCCCACGGGGACTGGGGGGAAATAATAGCGATGCCTGTCCCCGTCGCCTTTCCCGGCTCGCTGCACCTGCATTGCAAAATCGTGCACCACGGGCTGCGACAAGGCAAAGCGTACCTTGTCCAGTCTGGACATCGTATCCAAGACACCGCTGATGTCCGGCACTATGCGTATATGCAGTGTGGCACTTGTGTCGCCCCGGTAGGTGAAGAAACACCCGCTGTCGGGCGAAACGACGGGGGCAACATCCACATAATATATAGGCGATGGCCCCGTTGAGCGAAAAACTCCCCTGCGGTGGCCTCCGGTGTAGTGGTTGACAAACCCCTTCAATTCGCGGCACAGCGTCTGCCAGCGTACCGAAGAGGTGTCGGTGTTTTGGCTTATCAGATACTGCGCCACCTCTTTCAATATAGTGAGTTTATACAGCGTCGTGCCGTTCTGGGGTATATCCATGCGGGCCAATGCAAACGGGTTGACCAGCGAGCGGTAAAGGCTGTCGCTATAGACCAAGCCCTTGTCGCTGAAAAGCAGCGTGGTGCCCACTATGTTGTGCAGGGCGGCATAGCTCACAGCCTCGTACAGCGTAAGAGCGGCGTAGCTGTTCACCGAGTCGTGCTCCGTGAGAAAATCGTATTCGGCCACCTGTTTGCCTTGCAGCAGTGCCTTCGATGTCGACAGGGCGGCACGGCTATGGCTCAGGATACTGTCGTTCAACCGAGCGGGATCCCATGACCGAAAAACCGTGTCGGTGGGCTCGATGCTGCCAAGCCAGTCTGTAATGTTGCGGTCGAAAGGTCCCTTGTTGTATTTGGAAACATGCACATATATGCTCGCCAGCAACGAGTGGCACAAAGCCCTCTCCGTCGGGGCAAGATAGGGTAGCGTGTGGCGGAGTATTGCCTCGGAGTTCACGGTGTCCGACAGTTTCCGCCCCACAGAGGCCAAGCCGTAGGCGGCCCGCAGCAGGTCGTATGACGGCGAACCGCCGCTGGTGATTGTATCATCTTGTTTTGCATAGGCGTAATTTTGACATATCATCGTGTAGGCGTCGGCATAAGCCTTTGTCTCAACGAGAGAGTCAATGGTTCGCCACGGTGTCTGTGCCGATGCCGACAGGCAGCACAACAGGCTCAGCAGGATAAAAGTGCGCTTAATCATACAGCAGTCATCTATTCAATTGATTTTGCAAAGATACAAAAAAAATATTGATTGCTTGAATGTGTTAATGCTTGAATGCTTGAGTGGCTGGCGCGGTCAAATCACTCAAGCAATTAAACAATCAAGCAATTAAACAGATTCCGTCATGATTAGAGCCATTTTTGTGGCGAAAAGTGACATGCCACGTTTTTTTTAGTTGAAAGTTGAGAGTTGAGAAGATTGCTTGAGTGATTGCTTGATTGTTTGAGTATTTTTCACTCAAGCATTAACACATTCAGGCATTCAAGCAATATTTCAACTTTCAACTTTTAACATTTGTGTCGTTTTTTTTTTGTATATTTGCAAAGAGAAATGATTAAACGCTACGTACTCATATTCCTGAGTGTCATGCTTCTGTGCAAGGTCAATGCGCAGGAGTTCCGGTGTGCTGTCTCAATAAACAACCAGAAACTACTCTCCACCACCCAGTCCTACCAATCCACCGACAAGAAAGTTTTCGAGAGCATGAAACAGGCACTCGAGGATTTTATCAACTCCCGCCGCTGGACCAACCTCGACCTGGAGCAGCACGAAAAGATAGACTGCTCCTTCAGCATCATCCTCAACGAGCGCACCTCGCTCACCGACTTCAAAGGGCAAATCACCATGCAAATGCGCCGCCCCGTCTACAACTCGTCCTACACCACAGGCCTGTTCAACTACATCGAGTCCGCCGACTTCGCCTTTGTCTACAACGAGAGCCAGCCGCTCGACTACGACCCCAACACCTTCTACGGCAACCTCTCCTCAACCGTCGCCTACTACCTCTACATCATGCTCGGTATCTACTTCGACAGCTACGGCCCCAACGGCGGCGAGCAATTCTACGAAATGGCGCGCACCGTCTGCCAGACCGCCGACGCCGTGCAGCAGTACAAAGGCTGGAACAGCCGCGAAAGCCAGAAAGCACGCTACTGGTTTATGGAAAACCACACCAACTCCGCCTACAGCGGCCTCCACACCGCCTACTACCTCTACCACCGCATGGGACTCGACATGATGACCAAAGACCAGCCACAGGCACGACAGAACATCATCGCCGCCCTGCAAGCCCTGCAGCAAGTCAACAAAGTGCGCCCCAACCTGCTGTCCGTAACACAATTCGTCGATGTGAAAATCTCCGAGATAGTCAGCATCTTCACCCCGGCGCCCGCCGAAGAACAGAAAACCGTCTATAACATTATCAAAGAGATAAGCCCCATCAACACCTCCAAACTGAAAGACTTCGCCACCAAATAGCCACTCAAACAATCAAGCAATCAGACAATCAAGCAATCATTTGATAACCTAATATAAAACATCATGACACAAATACCCATACAGAAAGAGGTAATCGACAAGATTGCCGGCCAAAACAAAATCGCCAACCCTGGCAAAGCCAGCATCCGCGAGATGCGCAAAATGATCCAGGACGTGGAGCATGAGACGGGCATCCGTTTCGTAAAGATGGAAATGGGCATTCCCGGACTGCCCGCACCCCAGGTCGGAGTCAACGCCCAGATCGAGGCCCTCAAAAGCGGCGTCGCCTCCATCTATCCCGAAATCTACGGCACCGCCGACTTCAAGAAAGAGGCGGCACGCTTCGTGAAGAACTTCCTCGACATCGACGTCACTCCCGACTGCTGCGTCCCCACCGTCGGCTCCATGCAGGCCGGATTCGCCAGCTTCCTCACCCTCACCCGCTATGATGCCAAAAAGACCAAAGTGCTCTTCATCGACCCTGGCTTCCCCGTGCAGAAACAGCAGTGCCGCGTGCTCGGCATCCCCATGAAAGCCTTCGACGTCTATGAATACCGCGGCGACAAACTGCGCGACAAACTCGAAGAGGAACTCAAGGACGGCGACGTCGCCTGCCTCATCTACTCCAGCCCCAACAACCCCGCCTGGTTCTGCTTCACCGAGCACGAACTGAAAATCATCGGCGAAATGGCCAACAAATACGGAGTCGTCGTCATGGAAGACTCCGCCTACTTCCTCATGGACTTCCGCAAAGACTACTCCGTCCCCGGACAGCCCCCCTTCCAGCCCACCGTGGCCAAATACACCGACCGCTACGTCATCATGATCTCCGGCTCCAAGAGCTTCTCCTATGCCGGTGAGCGTATCGCCATGATGGTGTGCAGCCCCAAACTCTTCAACATGGAATGCCCCGACCTGGCACGCTACTACAGCCAGACCCAGCTCGGCCGCGCACTCATCTTCGGCACACTCTACTGCCTCAGCTCAGGCACCGCCCACTCCGTGCAGTACGCCATGGCTGCCATGCTCAAGGGAGCCAACGACGGCACCTTCAATTTCGTCAAGGACATCAAGGAATACGGCGAGAAGGCCAAAATCATGAAACAGATGTTCACCGACAACGGGTTCTTCATCGTCTATGACAAAGACATGGGCGAAGACATCGGCGACGGCTTCTACTTCACCTTCTGCTACCCCGGCTACGAAGGCGTCGACCTGCTCAACGAGCTCATCCGCTATGGCATCAGCGCCATCGCCCTCGACATCACCGGCAGCCACAAACAGGGCATCCGCGCCTGTGTGGCACTCGTGCTGCGCGACCAGTTCCCCGACCTCAAAGCCCGACTGGAAAAATTCCACGCCGACCACCCCGTCAAGTAAAATCCTCCCGACAGACATATTCCAAAGGGCAGCCGACATAACGACGACTGCCCTTTCCCTTTTAGAAGAAGGGCATCCAGTGAATGCCCTTCGATAGCGAAGCGGAGAAAGCACCGCCCCGCGGTTGCTGGCCTGTCAAAGCCTCTCCAAAAGTCCCTCACTTTTGGAGGATGCAAAAAGTAATGCTTGATTCTGGTGAGACGCTTGCCGCTTCGCGCGTAATTTATATTTTATTCTGTGAGGGGTTACGCCAACTTTCGCCACCTTACTTTAACGTTCCGAAAGTGTCGTATATTTGTCCCCAACGTTCTTCTGTGCGCCTTTCGGGCTCGAAGTTGCGTCGTTCTTTATCATATCGTTTTTCGATATGTTTCCCATCGTTTTCCCTTTGTGAAAGGGAAAACGAGTGGAAAACGATCGAATAACGAGCGAATAAATGACGACGCTTGATGGTTGCATCAACGACTGAATATGCTTGTCAAACTTTAGTTTTTTATTCGATGTGTTTCCTATAAATAAGGGAAAAGGCGTGATAATGAATGGCTTTGGGACGGGGTGCTGGGGAAAAAAGACGAGAGTCGGGAAGACTGTTCCCCGACTCTCGTCTTTTTCCGGATTGGTGGATTATCGGGTGTAGACCCCGATTTGCCTTTCGGCATCCAGTCTGTATTTCTGCAGTTCGAGAAACTCTTCGCTGTTCTTGTTCCAGTCGGTGAAGGTGCCCACATAGCCGCGTATTGTGACGATGTAGCGATGGCCGTCGCGCTCGGACACGATGTCGAACACGGGTGCCACGAGGATGTCGCCTTCATGCTTCTGCAGGGTTTTGTTGGTGGCGGCAATCCTGAGACGCTCGCGGAGGGCGTCGGGGGTGGCGCCGTTGCCGACCAGGGCTTTCAGTTCCTTGCCCTCGAAGACCCAAGAGTCGGAGAAGCTTACGGGGTTAACCTGCACTTTGACGGTGGGAGGAATGACGAATACATCGGTGCCGGCGTCGGCAATGCGGGTTTCGGCATAGTGGTATTTGAAGGAGGAGCAGGAGCTCAGCGATGCGGCAATGACTGCTGCGGCAATAATGAGTTTGGCTTTCATGGGTGTGTTGCTTTTTTTGTGTTATTTCTTTATCAGTTTGGTGGTGCGGGTGCCGCTCTTGACGAAGTAGACACCTTGTGGCAGGGATGCGATGTCGATGGTGTTGCTTCCGCTGTGGGCCTGACGGCTGAGCACGGCACGGCCTGTCATGTCGTAGATGACAACGTCCGATGCAGCAGGCAGGGTGACGGTGACGGCGCTTGTGGCAGGGTTGGGGTGGAGGCTGAAAGCATCGGCAGTAGCGGCGGGGTCAATGGCAACGGGGTAGTTGCTTTCGTAGCAGCCCAGGTCGATACGGCCGTTGCGGCAGCGGAGTTTCTTGTCGAGGTCGCCGTCGGTGATGCATTCGGCCAGGCGCTGGCCAGCATCGATACAGACAGAGCCCCGTGCCAGATGCCAGTCGGCATTGTCGGGCTCGGTGCGTTGGCCGGGGGTGGCAGAGGGGTTGTTGAAGCGGGGTCCTTCGGCAGCGTTGTTGTCGCTGCTCAGCAGGATGCAGGTGCTGTCGCCCACGGCGGTGTCGTTGTCGAAGGCACTGTGGCGCAGACAGGTGTCGTTGAGCTCGGTATTGATGCGCAGGCAGGTGTCGTTGCCCCACACAATGTTGTTTACAAAGCTGTTGCGTTTGTGGTTGAAGACGACCCCGATGCCGTGGTTGGCCACGATGTCGCTGTTGGCGATGCGGGCGGTGCCGTCAAGCACAACGGCGTTGCCGTTGTTGTTGTTCAAGAGACTTTGGCGCATGACGGCATCGTTCATCGAGCAGATGACGGGTGCCTGGTTGTCTTCGATACGTGTCCCTACGGCGACACAGTCGGACGAGGAGAGACTCATGACGGTGCCGCTGTTGCTTTTGCAGTTGCGTACGGTGAGATATTTTGTGGTGATGTCGCCTGAGAGGCTGATGCAGTTGGCTGAAGAGCTGTAGCCGTTCTGCAGTATGATATTGTTTATCGTCAGTTCACGTCGGATTGTGTTGTTGCGCGAGTACAGGAGGCCATGGCTGTTCTGGCCGTCGATGATGGTGGGATGCTGTTCGGGTCTTAGCTGCGAGATGGAGGTCTCCGTTCCGGCAAAGCCTCCGTAGATGGTGGCGGCATTGTTGAAAACAAAGGCGTAGTCGTTCTCTGTGTTGCCGTAGTAGGTGCCTTCTTTCATCCATATTTCCCTGTTGACTATTTTGTTGAGTGTAACAGCGGCTTCGATGTTGCTGTTGCTGTTTTCCCAACTGGTGCCGTCGCCGTTGCCGTCGGGCGAGACGTGGAAGATGGTGAGGTGTCCGTCCCAGCCGGAGGGGTGTATGTTGATGACCATTTCGTGCTGCGAGGTGAAGCCTACCATGGTAGTGAGGGTATAGAAACCGTCGGCATAGCCGCCCCAGCCCCAGTTGAAATGGTATTGGTTTCGGTTGTTATAGCCGTCCAGCACAAAGGCGTGGCCGCCATCGTTGGAGAAGCCCGAATACTCGATGGGTCTGCGGTCGTGTATTTCATTGCGGATGAGAGATATCCACTGCTGGTCGTTGTTGACGGCGTTGCGGGAATACCATACTGCATCGGTGTAGCCGAAATGGAGCAGGCCTTCGGGCACATCGTGTGTCTGAGCTCCGCTGCCGGAGGTGTGCGAGGGGTTTTGATAGTTCATGTTCACCACTACACCGCAGTGGTAGCAGAGCCGCGACACCATGTCGCGCTCGGCGGCAGAAGAGGTGCGCCGTATTTTGTCAGGCATGAGGTCGTAGTCGTAGTCGGTGGTGTCGAAGTTGACGGCTTGGACGCCATAGGTGGAATGCTGGTATGATTTCTGCCCGAAGCCGCGTGCCGGGAATCTGTAATAGCGTATAATCTGCGCCATGGCGGTGGCCACGCAGCCCACCACTACATGCTCTCCGTCCGAGACGGGACAGTAGTTGTTGTAGCCGCTGCCCTGCTCCCATGTGGAGGTGAGCAGGTATTCGTCGGCTTTGGGCTGGGGCAGTTCACTGCCATTGTCGGTGAGAAGCTCTTCCCATAGTTTAAGGTGGTCGGGGTTTGCGGGTGCGTCGGCCTTTATGCCCCTTTGTATCTCGTCGGCGTATGAGTTGAGCCACTGACGCATGTTGTCGGGCAGACGGCGGTTGTCGAAACTGCCGTTCATGGAGTAGCCGAGGACGGGCGTGCAGCGGTCGTCGGCACCCATGATGATGAAGCCTTGGCTGCCGTAGTTGAAGACGTAGAAGCTTGCTGTAGCCCCGGTAGCGGGGTCGACGTTGCTGTCAATGGAGTAGAAGGCGAGCGTGTCGCCTTTTTCTATGAGTCCTTTCTGTTGAAGGAAATGGGTTGCGGCAATTCTTGCTGTGGCGACATCGACGGGTAAAGCAGCTGCCGTGGCGGTGACAAATAGCAGTGCTGCAATGGCTAAGGTGCGGTGCATTTTTTTAATGTGTTTTTTATTGCTTGTGTATTGGACTTTGAAATAATGACTATTTCGGGCTGCAAAATTACAACTTTTTTTGTGATTATGAGCAAAACGGAACAGTTTTTCTTCTTAAAAAAAGTCAAGATGCGAACATTATATTTCGGAGGTCGCAAAAATGTTGTATTTTTGCATTCCGTGAGGTTATGATTTTATCTTTTAATAATACTGTATTGTACTGTTATGTCTGACTTTAAAACCAATGTAATGCGTATCCTTGAAAAGGAAAAGGTGTGCTATACGGCTCATGAGTACCCCCATGGCAAGGAGGCTGTTGACGGTGTCACGGTTGCCTCGCTGCTGGGACAGGACCCCGCCAGGGTGTTCAAGACCCTGGTGACCCGTGGCGACAGCGGCGGGTATTTTGTGTTTGTTGTTCCGGTGGAGAGCGAGCTGGATTTGAAGAAGTGCGCCAAGAGTGTAGGGGAGAAGAGTGTGGAGATGATCCATGTGAAGGATATCACGCGGGTGACGGGCTATGTGCGTGGAGGCTGTTCGCCTTTGGGTATGAAGAAGCCCTATGTCACGACGTTCCATATCAGTGCCGAGCAGCTGCCCACGATGATGGTGAGTGCCGGCAAGATAGGCTATCAGATAGAGTTGGCGCCCGGCGATTTGGTGCGGCTTGCGCAAGGGCAGTTTGCCGACATAGTCCGGCAAGGGTAGACAGAGCCCTCTGCAAAAGAGAAAAGCCCGCTGCATGGCGGGCTTTGTTGTATTGCCTGATTGTTCCTGATGGTCAGCGAATGAGGGTGACGGTGCCTTTGCGCTGGTGGCGTATGTGGTCTTTGTCGGTGTAGTAGATGACGTATACGTAGGCGCCCTGCGGAAGGGGTCGGCCGTTGTAGGTGCCGTTCCATCCTTGGTCGAGGCTGTTGGTGTGGAAGACTTGCATCCCTCTGCGGTTGAAGATTGCCAGGCGGTAGTCGGTCAGGGTCTCGCCGGGACGGCTGAGGCGCGGACGGAAGATGGTGATGCTTGCGTCGTCGGAGGCAGGGGCAAAGGCGTTGGGTATCCACAGGATGGTGTCGTCCTGGCCGGATGTTGCGGCTTTCTGCACCGGTTGCTGCGGCTCGGTGGCTACGTCCGTGAGGTCTTGGGCGACGGGGTTGCTTGAAAGTTGAGAGTTGAAAGTTGAAAGTTGAGAGTTGGCTGCCGCACTCTGATAATTCTCCATTCTCGATTCTTGAAGGTTTGAAGGTTTGAGGGTTTGAAGGTTTGAAGGTTCGAGGGTTTGAGAGTTGGGATTGCTTGATTGCTTGATTGCTTGATTGCTTGAAAGTTGAGAGTTGGCTGCCACACTCTGATAATTCTCCATTCTCGATTCTTGAAGGTTTGAAGGTTCAAGGGTTTGAGGGTTTGAGGGTTTGAAGGTTTGAGGTTTCGAGGTCTCGAGGGTTTGAGGGTTTGAAGGTTCGGGGGTGTTGCTTTGGTCTACGGCTGTTTCGATGTTGGCCTGTGCAATCTGTGTTGTGCCGGGTGTGACAATGACGGGCGTGGCGGGCGAACTGGCGGGCTTGCCGGCCGGGATGAGGACTATGGCTGCAACGATGGCTGCAGCGGCTGCGCCGGCACCGATGCGTGTCCACCTGCGGAGCAGTGCGCGGCGGTGGAGGGTGTTTTCAATCCGGTTCCACACTTCGGGGTCGGGCTGTGCGGTATAGTCTTTCAGCTGTTTGTTCATAATATTGTTGTTTTTATTTATTCTTCGTTTTGTAATTTCTTTCTCAGTAGTCTGCGGGCTCGTGCCAGGGTGCTGCGGATGGTGCTTTCGGGTTTGTGCAGCCTGTGGGCAATGGTGGCGATTTCCATGTCCTCTACTTCGTGCATGTTGAAGACGAGGCGGCATTGGGTAGGCAGGTGCTGGATGGCGTTGACGATTTGTCCGAGGGAGTAGTCGGGCAGGTCTGTGTTTTCCTCTTTTTCGTTGTCGGGGTAGTCGATTAGGTATTCTTCCGGTAGCTGGGTGAGGTCGGCGTAGATGATTTCGCGGTTGCGGGTGATGTAGTTGATGGCGGTTCGCACCATGATTTGGTTCATCCAGTTTTCGAGTGCGGCAGGGTTCTGGAGGGTGTTGATTGTTTCAAAGATCTTTATGAATCCGTCGTGGAGCAGGTCTTGGGCTTCGTCGCGGGAGTGGGTGTAGCGCATGCATACTCCTAACATCTTTGGCGCATATTCGTCGTAGAGACGTTTTTGTGCCCGTGCATCTTTCCGCCTGCAGGCGTCCACTACATGTTCCATTTCGGACTTCATACACTATTATGACACAGAAGGTGCGTTTTTGTCCACTTTTTTTAACTTTTTTTATAATTTTTCTGTGAATTGAAAATAAAAAGATTGCTTGATTGTCTGATTGCTTGATTGTTTGAGTGTGCTTTGTTGATATGTTGATACGTTGATATGTTGCGAGCCGTATAAACTTATCAACTTATCAACGGACAACGAATTAAAGCAATCAAGCATTCAAGCAATATTTCAATTCTCAACTCTCAACTTATCAGCTCGTCCAGTTCAAGCCATCGGAGTTCTTTTTCGTCCAGTTCGGCGATGATTTGTCCGATGCGCGTCGATGCCTCGGTGAGTTTTGCCACGTCGGTGACGGCACCTTGGTTGAGGAGGGTTTCGAGGGTGGCTTTTTCTTGGTTGAGGGCTTCTATCTCGGCGGTGAGGGCTTTGTATTCCTGCTGCTGTTTGTAGGAGGGGCGGGGTTTGTCGCTTCGGTTGCGTGTGTACTGGGGTTTGTCGTCGCGTTTTTGCAGGTTCTCTTTTTTGCGCAGGGTGTTCTGTTCGTCGCGGTACTGGGTGTAGTTGCCGTGATAGTCTTTGATATGCCCGTTGCCCTCGAAGACGAGCAGGTGGTCGACGATGTGGTCCATGAAGCTGCGGTCGTGGCTGACGATGATGAGGCACCCTTTGTAGTCGCGCAGGAATTGCTCGAGTATTTCGAGTGTGTAGATGTCGAGGTCGTTGGTGGGCTCGTCGAGTATGAGGAAGTTGGGATTGGCCATGAGCACCTTTAGCAGGTAGAGCCTGCGGCGTTCGCCGCCACTGAGGTTGCCGAAGTAGTTGAACTGCGTTGTGTCGTCGAAGCCGAAGTAGGAGAGGAACTGATGGGCTGACATGTCTTTGCCGTTGTCCAGCTCGATTTGCTCGGCCACGTCTTTGACGATGTCTATCACGCGGCGGTCGGCAGGGGCGGTCATCCCTTCTTGTGTATAGAATCCGAAGCGGATGGTTTGCCCCACGATGACGCGGCCGCTGTCGGGTCGCAGTCGCTCGGTGATGAGGTTGAGGAAGGTGGATTTGCCTATGCCGTTGGGGCCGACGATGCCGATTTTCTCGCCTTTCTTGAATACGTAGCTGTAGTCGTCGACCATCTTTTCGCCGTTGTAGCTTTTGGTGACGTTGTACACTTCCAGTATTTTGCCGCCGATGCGCTCGGTCTTCACGGTGAGCTGCGGGCGGCTGTCGTCGAAGCGGGTGTGTGCCTTCTCTTCCAGTTGGTAGAAGGCATCGATACGTGCCTGGGCTTTGGTGCCGCGGGCTTGGGGCATGCGGCGCATCCAGTCGAGCTCGGTGCGGTAGAGGCTCTTGGCTTTCTCTACTTCGATGCGCTCGTTGTATTCCCGTTCCGCTTTTTTGCGCAGATAGTAGTCGTAGTTGCCGCGGTAGTGGTAGAGGCGGCTGTTGTCCAGTTCGAGGATGTCCTGGCACACGTGGTCGAGGAAGTAGCGGTCGTGTGTCACCATGAGGATGGCTAGCCTTTGGCGCGACAGGAAGTCCTCCAGCCACTCTATCATCTGTATGTCCAGATGGTTGGTGGGCTCGTCGAGGAGTAGCAGATTGGTGTCGTCGAGAAGGATGCGGCTCAAGGCAGCTTTCTTTTGCTCGCCGCCGCTGAGTGTCTGCATGGGCTGGTCGAGTTTGTCGTCCAGCCGCAGACGGCTGAGTATCTCTTCGATGCGCTGCTCGAATGTCCATTCGTCCTCGTGTTCGGGCTTCTGTGCCGAATAAACAAAGCTGCGCACCGTTTGCTGCGGCATCAGCTCGGGTTGCTGCGGCAGATAGGCCATGCGTGCTCCGTTGCTGAATGTCACTTTGCCGTCGTCCTGCAGGGTTTTGCCAGTGAGGATGTTGAGGAGGGTGGATTTGCCATAGCCGTTGCGGGCTATGAGGGCGGTTTTCTGTCCGGCATTGATGCCAAAGGAGATGTTGTCGAACAGCAGTTTGTCGCCGTATGACTTGGTAAGGTTTTCAACAGTGAGCAGAGCTTCGGCCATGATGCGGTGTATTAGGTGGCAGAATATGGAAAACGGGGGCTTAGTAGTTGTATTTCTCTTTCCAGCGTGCGCGCAGCAGACGGCGGGTATCCTCCTCGCGCGGGTTCTGGCCAGGTTCGTAAAACTTGGTGCCGCGCAGGGCATCGGGCAGAAACTCTTGCTCCACGAAGTTGCCCGCGTAGTCGTGGGCATACTTGTAGCCGTCGTGGTAGCCCAGCTGCTTCATCAGCTTGGTGGGGGCGTTGCGTATGTGCAGCGGCACGGGCAGGTCGCCGGTCTGCTTTACCATTTGCTGCGCGTTGTTCAGCGCCATGTAGGTGCTGTTGCTCTTGACCGACGAGGCCAGATAGACCGCACATTGCGACAGTGTGATGCGACATTCGGGATAGCCCAGTTTTGTCACAGCATCGAAGCATGCGTTGGCCAGCAGCAGTGCGTTGGGGTTGCTGTTGCCGATGTCTTCGGAGGCAAAGACAAGCATCCTGCGGGCGATAAACACGGGGTCTTCGCCGCCCTCGA
The DNA here is from genome assembly GCA_902790215.1 of uncultured Bacteroidota bacterium. Classification (GTDB taxonomy): domain Bacteria; phylum Bacteroidota; class Bacteroidia; order Bacteroidales; family P3; genus Colimorpha. The sequence goes on from CADAQX010000017.1 coordinate 59,423, forward strand.
TCATCCGTGCCAGCCAATAGACGGCGGCGTTGGGGTCGCTGCCTCGCATGGACTTGATGAATGCACTGATGATATCGTAGTGCATCTCGCCTTGTTTGTCGTAGAGGGCAAGGTTTTGCTGCACCACGCCTGTGGTGCGGTCGTTGTCGATTACCACGGTGTCGCCAGCGGTGTTGTTTACCACCAGTTCGATGGCGTTGAGCAGCTTGCGGGCGTCGCCGCCCGAGATGCGGAAAAGGGCCTCCACCTCTTTTACCTCCACTGTGCGCCCCTGTGTGGCATAATAGTGCACTGCGCTGTCGAGCAGCTGCCGCATTTCTTGTTCGCCAAATTCTTTCAGCACATAGACCTGGCAGCGCGAAAGCAATGCCGATATGACCTCGAAGGAGGGGTTTTCCGTTGTGGCTCCGATGAGGGTGACAATGCCCTTCTCCACGGCACCCAGTAGCGAGTCCTGCTGGCTCTTGGAAAAGCGGTGTATCTCGTCGATAAAAAGGATGGCGTTCTCCTCGCTTTTGGCTTTCTCTATCACCTCGCGCACCTCTTTCACCCCGCTGCTGATGGCGCTGAGGGTGTAGAAAGGACGGTGGAGCATGTTGCTTATCACCATGGCCAAGGTGGTCTTGCCGATGCCGGGAGGGCCCCAGAATATCATCGAGGGGATGCGGCCGCTCTCCACCAAAGTGCGCAGCACGGCACCTGGACCTACCAGGTGCTGCTGTCCGATATAGTTGTCGAGGTTGGTGGGCCTCAGTATTTCGGCTAAAGGCTTCACTTCGAGAACTTGTTAATTCGTTAACCGCTGATAAGTTTATGATTTATCGTTGTTCGTTGATAAGTTTATACGGCTCGCATCATATCAACATATCAACGTATCAACATATCAACATAACACATTCAATCATTAACACATTCTACAGGATAAGCATGGCGTCGCCGTAGGTGGAGAACTTGTACTTCTCGCGGATGGCGGACTCGTAGGCCATGCTTACAAACTCCATGCCGCCGAAGGCACTTGCCATGATGTATTGCGATGACTTGGGGTGGTGGAAGTTTGTCACCATCATGTCGGCAATGGTGAAGTTGTACGGCGGGAAGATGAACTTGTTTGTCCACCCGTCGTAGGCACTCACTTTGCCTGCAATGGTCACGGCGCTCTCTATGGCACGCATCGTTGTGGTGCCGATGATGCAGATTTTGTTGCCGTTGTTCTTGGCGTTCATGATGACATCGCAGGTCTCCTGCGACAGGTGCATCTCTTCGGCGTCCATACGGTGTTTCGACAGGTCTTCGACTTCGATGTCTTTGAAGTTGCCGATACCGCAGTGCAGGGTCAGCTCTTGCCAGATGATGTCGTTTATCTCGAAACGTTTCATCATCTCACGGCTGATGTGGAGCCCTGCGATGGGGGCAGCGACGGCGCCCTCGACTTTGGCGTATATGGTCTGATAGCGCTCGGCATCCCAGTTCTCGATGTTGCGCAGGCGCTGCAGCTCGTCGGGCAGCGGGGTGTGTCCCAGGCTGCGGATGTGCTTGTTGAACTCCTCGTCGGTGCCGTCGAAGAGGAAACGCACGGTGCGGCCGCGCGAGGTGGTGTTGTCAATCACCTCTGCCACCAGAGACTCGTTGGGACCGAAGTAGAGCTTGTTGCCGATGCGTATCTTGCGGGCAGGGTCGACAATGACGTCCCACAGGCGCATGTCCTTGTTCAGCTCACGCTGCAGGAACACGGTGATTTTGGCACCGGTCTTCTCCTTCTCGCCATACAGCAGGGCAGGGAACACCTTGGTGTTGTTGGCCACCACCACGTCGCCTTCGTTCAGGTAGTCAAGCAAATCCTTGAACAAGCGGTGTTCGATGGTTTGAGTGTCGCGGTGCAGCACCATGAGGCGTGCCTCGTCGCGTTGCTTTGAGGGTTTCTCGGCAATCAGTTCCTTCGGAAGGGTAAAATTAAAATAAGACAGTTTCATGATTTCTTTGTAAAAAAAACGTGCAAAGATACGAAATTTTCAGGGCGTTGTCAAGTTTTTTAACTTTTTTAGTGTGATGTGATATTGCATTTGCTTGTGTTCTACTTTGTTATATTATTGGTAAAAATTAACATTACAGCCCTGTTTTACCTCCTTAATAGGGCCTTTTGTTTTTTTCTTTTTCATACTTGGGATGGTTCTTTCTTCCTTTTTTTCCCTTTCCGAAAGGTAAAACGAATGTAGAACGATTATTTATGGCGAGATAATGGAGCAAATCTGCAGTGGCACGTTATTGGGAAAATGTATGGCGGTGCTGTGTTGAATCAAAATAAAACTTATCATGTCAAAAAAAAGTTGTATCTTTGCACCTGCATTGCCGAGAGGAAAGGCATGCTTAGAGAAAGCGCATTCTTTCGCTAATTCCTTTACAGTGAATCTCGACACTTCACATTAAACCTTGGAATTGCTGAATGAACGCTTCATTTGGTTGTATCGTATTCTTTTCGATATAACTCAAAGTGGAGTAGTTTCCGTTCTTATTCAGGTTTAAGGGAGTCGAGACCCTACTGTAAGGATAAGGACGAAGTTTGACGGCTCCACTTTCTTGTTAATGTTTATTTTTTTGACATCCCGTTGAGCCACGGACAGGAAACTGCAAATGCAGCAATGCCCGGTGATGGCTGTGCATCGTCGTGCTGCATATTGGTATGATATTTGTTAACTTACATATTTATAAACTAAAACATTAATGTTATGACAACAAAGACAAGAAAAGAGTATCTGGCTCCCGCAGTGAGGACACTGCAGACCAGCGTAGAAAACGGTTACGCTCTCAGCCATGAGGGTACCGAACCCCCGCAGCCTACTGGACTGATGGGTGGAAACGAGAGTTTTATGGGAGGCAGCAGTTTCGACGGCACTGCTTTCAATTAGTCATTAACCTTAAAAAGAAGATGAAAATGAAGAAAGTTCTATTATCTCTATTGGCTTTTGTGTCAATAGTTGGTCTATTGTCATTGACTTCTTGCAAAAAAGAGGAGGCCGGCAATGGCCAGTTCACCGCCACAATGGAGTCCTGCACCAGCCAGGACGGCAAGACCGTCCTCAACGGCACAAACCTTAATTGGGAACCCAATGACCTTGTAACTATTTATGGTGTTGGCGGTATAGGTTATTATTTCGCTAATCCACAGACTCCGGCTACTGTTGCTGCTTTTGTCTATAGTGGGTTCGAGCACGAGATTTCAGCTCCCTGCCGTGCTTACTATCCATATAATCTTACCTATGACGGGGTACACATCCAGCTTCCCGCCACACAGACATATGTGGAGGGTTCAATGATTGGTTTTCCCATGTATGCCGAGAGCAACACCAACATGCTTGCTTTCCGCAACCTCTGCGGTGCATTGAAATTGCACCTCACCAAAGCCAATACCAGCATCACTGCGATAGGCGTCACTGCCAACAGCCAGATTAACGGTACGTTCACCCTTAACTACAATAATGGAGACCCCGTGCTGATTGGTAGCAGTGCCGCTACTTCGGCTCCATCCCCCAGCACCACGCTCAGATGTGTCACAGCGCAGTCCATTGACAACGGTGCCGACTTCTTTATCTATTTGCCCGCTGGTAATTATACTGGACTTGAGATAGATGTGCTCAGCGATGATGGACGTTATTGCATAAAGACTGCTAATGTTACAATCCCAGTCGCCCGTAGCCGTTACACAACTATCACTTTGGGTGAGAATGACCTTAATTTCATCACTCCGCCTTCACATGAAAACCAGTCTGGCTTTTTTTCGGTGAGTGAAACACAGCAGGTACGCTTCTCTCAGGGTAATTTGCAGTATCAGGTTAGCACAAATACATGGCGTTTTGCCTTACACCAGTACGACTTCATAGGTTATAGCAATAGCAATATTAGTTCTACCCACTATGATGGTTGGATTGACCTTTTCGGCTGGGGAACAGGGAATAACCCTATGCTCTCTTCTACAGACCTTGCGGATTACAGTACTTTTGTCGACTGGGGTGATAATGCTATTTCCAATGGTGGTAACATTGCCAACATGTGGCGTACGCTTACTTCGGATGAGTTGCTCTATCTGCTGAATTACCGCACAAACAGCACTAATCTTGGAACTGCTAACGCACGCTATGCCCAGGGTACCGTGAACAACATCCATGGCGTTATTCTGTTTCCCGACGGTTATGTCCATCCGGCGTGTGTAGCTGCGCCCGTTGGTATTAATCAACAAAATTCCGGCGGATGGGATGGCAATGTGTACACACTCAATCAATGGTCTCTGATGGAGGCTGCAGGGGCAGTGTTTCTGCCTGCAGCTGGCTATCGTACTCCACCATCAGTTGTTGGTAATTTTGGCGGGGTTGGCAGTTATTGGACTTCATCAACTTTTGAAGCCGGTGGTAGGACTATTGTTAGCTACCTCAGGTTTTCTAATAGCTACCTTTTTATAGGTGGATCCTATACTGATTTTAGTATGGGTTTTTCTGTGCGCCTTGTTCAGGATAATGAATGAGTGATTCTCTTGTAAATACTTGTTGCGGGCGGCAATTGCCGCCCGCAACTTTTGTTGTGCGGAGGGGCAATAAAAGCGGGGGATTGGCGTTTAATAGTTGTGAGTTGAAAGTTGAGATGACCGATTATTAAACTAGAGCCTATAACGAGAAAAATAAAAATAGAAGACTATGAAGAAAACACTACTGACTGTTTTGTGCTTGGCGGTGGCCTTGGGGGCAGCTGCGCAGGATGACAAGGAGGCAAAGCCTGACAAGGTGAAGATTAAGCCTTACGGTTTTGTGAGGAATTATTTCAATTTCGACACCCGCAATACCTATACGGTTGTGGGCGGCGAGTACAACATGATTCCGTATGACGAGAAGTGGAACGGCACCCCGGCACAGTGTGATGCCATGGGTGTGGAGCGCGTGGACTTGAATGCCGTGCCACATGCCAGCTTCCAAGCGTTGACGACACGGTTCGGTTTGGCTTTGGAAGGTCCCAAGGTGATGGGGGCAGCCACCAGCGGAAAGGTGGAGGCCGACTTTGGCGGCTTCGGCACAACGAACACTGTGCTGCGCCTTCGATTGGCATATTTGAAACTGCATTGGGCCAACAGCATGGGTTTGTCGCAGGATTTGTTGGTAGGCCAGTATTGGCATCCGCTGAGTGGCGACATCATGCCTGAGGTGCTGGGCATGGCGTCGGGAGCTCCTTTCCGCGCCCACAGCCGCACGCCTCAGCTGACCTATACCGTTGCCAGGAATGGCTTCGGCATTACAGCCTCCGCGCTGTATCAGCTGCAGTATATGTACAACGGCCCGTCGTATTCCAACGGCGTGTGGAGCAGTGTCGCCAGCACGGATTTTGCACTCCGTGCGCTGGTGCCTGAAGCCTTCATGGGCATTCAGTATCGCGGCGACCGCATATATACGCAGTTGGGCAGCACCTGCCAGTCGCTGAAACCCCGGACAGTAGGATACAAGACCGTGGATGTGGACGGAACACCGACCACCATTGCTACTCCAGTGAACGAATGGCTGACCACTTTTTCACCGACTTTCTATTTCCAGTATGTTGATAAGAGCATTTCGCTCAAGTACAGGTTTATCTACGCCCAGAATACCAGTCATGTGAACCAGTTGAACGGATACGGTGTGACAGGTGTGGCAGCAGACGGCTCGTGGGAATACGCTCCGTTGCGTGCAGCCATCAGCTATCTGAATGCCGCCGTGGGCAGCAAGTACCGCTTTAATATGTTTATGGGCTACATGAAGAATCTGGGAGCCGGAAAGGATTTATACGACTTCGGCACAGCCCAGGCTGCACGGTATTTGATATTCATGAAGGGAGGTGATAATTTCACTCATCTGAACAGTGTGTGGCGTTTTGCTCCGTCGCTGAGCTATAATTTGCCGCATTTCAATCTGGGTATTGAATATGAATGGACAGCCTGTACGTTTGGCGACCAGGCCAGTAATGGCAAGGTGCTGCTCAACGACAACCTGCACATGGTGCAGAACCAGCGTGTGTGCCTGCTGGTGAAGTATAATTTCTAAGCTAAAAATTGCTCTACGTCTTCGAGGGCGACTGCATTCGTAAGGGTGTAGTCGCCTACTTGTTCACGTCGCAGGGTAGAGAGGAAGGCACCGCTGTCGAGTGCCATGCCCAGGTCTCGGGCGATGCTGCGGATGTAGGTGCCTTTGCCACATTTGATTCGGAAATCAATCTGTGGCAGATGGGATGGTACAGTGCCTTGAGGGTGGTCATAGAGGTGCAATGCATCGGGCGACGTGGACTGTGGCGCCACGGGCTCGTTTGCGGCATCAGGGTTGCCGGGACGGAATGCTGTGATGTCGAATTCGTAAATCCGCACGGCTTTCGGGGTGGGCAAAGGAGCCTCTTCGCCAGTGTCTGTCTGTCGTGCGTATTGGTAAGCCCGCTGCCCATTTATCTTTACGGCACTGAACAGGGGCGGCACCTGCTCTATAGTGCCTGTAAACTGCGGCAGGATAGATTGAAGCAGGGCAGGGGTGATGTGGGCAAAGGGATAGTAGTTGTCTATTGCACGTTCCAGGTCGTAGCAGGGTGTGGTGGCGCCCAGCACCATGGTGCCGGTATAGACTTTGTCACCGTCCTGCAGCTCATTGATGCGTTTGGTGGCTTTGCCCACACACACAAGGAGGAGGCCTGTTGCCAGCGGGTCGAGCGTTCCGGCATGGCCTATCTTGAATTTCTTTAAACCATAGAGGTTACGGATAGTGGACTTGACCTTGTTGACGGCTTGGAAGGAGGTCCACTGGCGGGGTTTGTCGATGGGGATGACTATGCCCCCAAGCAGTTCTTCCTGTGTCATCAGAGCATCGGAAGCACAATGGCCAGTATACCTACAATGGTGCAGTAGAGGGCGAACCAGATCAGTTTGCCTTTCTTGACAATGTTAATCATCCATTTGCAGGCGATGCAGCCGCTGATGAATGCGGCAAGGAAGCCGACGACCAAGGAGAGCGTGGGCAGGCCGGCCATGGCGGTGCTGACGCCTACCTCGGCCATGTCCTTGGCATCGAGCAGGGCTTCGCCCAGGATAGGAGGAATGACCATGAGGAACGAGAACTGAGCCAGTTTCTCTTTCTTGTTGCCCAGCAACAGGCCGGTGGCGATGGTACTGCCTGAGCGCGACAGGCCGGGCAGGACGGCGACGGCTTGCGCTATGCCGATGACAAAAGCGTGCCACGGTGAGATGTTTTCACGCTGGCGGGGTTTTGCCCAGTAGGAGAATGCCAGGAGAGTGGCTGTGACGAGGAGGCAAATGCCCACCACAAGCAGACCGCTGCCGAAGACCTCTTCGACCTTATCCTTGAACAGGAATCCCACAATGGCCACGGGTATCATGGAGATAAGGATGTTGACTATATATTTGGTGCCTTCGTTCCATTTCCATTTGAAGAGGTCTTGGAAGAGCCACACAATCTCGCGCCACAAGATGACGCAGGTGCTGAGCACGGTGGCCACGTGGACGGCTACGGTAAAGGCAAGGTTTTCCTCGCCGTTGAGGCCGAAGAGGTAGGCACCGATGGTGAGGTGTCCGCTGCTGCTGACGGGCAGGTATTCGGTGAGTCCTTGGATAAGACCAAGAATCAGGGCTTCAAACCATTCCATAGAAAATATCGAGTATTAAGAATGTTATTGTTCGTTTCTTTTCCCGTTGTACATGATGGCCACAATCTCGGCTATGAGACCCAGGATGATTAGGATGGGCGCGACATAGAGTCGGCGGCTGTCGAACATGGCAGGATTGAAGACGTTGGGGTCGTCGCTGCCGCCACCGCTGAGAAAGATGTAACCTAATGCCAGCAGTACGATGCCGACAAGCATGATGATATAGTTGATTTTGCCGAAGACAAAGGTGAACGGGCTGTTGCTTTCGTTGTTTTTATTGATTTCTTTTGCCATGATTATTATGTTTTGATAGGGTGTTACGGATTGATTAACGGTTGCGGTTCAGGTAGCGGCGGACGGCGAAGAGTGTGGAGAAGTAGGAGAGTATGACGCCTAGCAGGATGATGACCACTGCGATGCCGGCGTACCACAGCATGTGCGAGTTGTTGAGCAGGTCGAGGCCTTGCAGCGACTGGTTGAAGACCCCAGTGGCGATGGCCAGCACAAGGATGGCGATGATGGCGCCAAGGAGACCGTACCAGATGCTGCGTATCAGGAAGGGATGGGCGATAAAGCCGCTTTTGGCTCCGACAAGCTGCATGGTGCGGATGGTGTCGCGCTGGGCATAGAGTGCAATGCTGATGGTGCTGCGTATCATAAGAATGCTGATGATGATGAGCAGCGCCATGAAGATGATGAGAAACCAGGTGACTTTGTAGAATACATCGTTCAGTTCGTTGACAATATTCTCTTGATATGCCACCCCGATGACACCATCGAGTTCGCTCACATCAGCGGTGAAGCGGGCGATGCTCTCGGCTCTTGCCTCAGGGCGGGTGTCGGGCATATAGTCGGCTCGCAGGTTGACCATCATGGATGGGTAGAGGGGATTGTAGCCGATGAAGCCTACAAAGTCGTCGTCAAGGTCTTCGGTGAAGATTTCCGCTGCCTTTTGCCGGGAGATGTAGTCGACATGTTTGACATAGGAAATGGCTTCGATTTGAGTCTGAAGGATGGCGGCGTCTGCGTCGGAGATATCGTTGACGAGGTCTACTTTGAACGTGATGCGTTCCTGCATGTCATGGGAGGCGCGATAGGTGTGGTATTCCACCATCAGGCAAAGCCCAAGAAGGAATAGCACCAATGTGATGCTCAACACCGTGGAGGTGTGTGTCTCCCACAGATTGACCTTGCTTTTACTCATGGCTGTGTTTTTTATTGCTTGAATGCTTGATTGTGTTACTTCGTGACGTTGTTTAGGCTCGGCATAGTGAGCAAGCTCCCTCTGCTCTCACCCTGTACAACGTTAATGATTGAGTGAATGTTTGAGGGTTTTAAGGTTTTAGGGATTGCTCAATTCACCATTCACAATTCACAATTAGTTTGCAAGCATGACCGGCATGACCAACATGAGGATGTCTTCGGGGCTGTCCTGCTCGTCGGTGACGGGGAAGATAATGCCGGCACGGCTGGGATGCGACATCTCGATGAGTATCTGCTCTGTGTCGATGTTGGAAACCATCTCTGTGAGGAATTTGGCGTTGAAGCCAATCTCCATGGGGTCGCCTTCATACTGGCAGGGAAGCTTCTCGCTGGCATCGTTGGAGAATTCGAGGTCTTCGGCACTGACCACAAGCTCGTTTGCTTGAATAGAGAGTCGGATTTGGTGCGAGGCTTGGTTGGCGAAGAGGCTTACGCGGCGCAAGGTGTTGAGGAACGAGTTGCGGTCGATGGTCAGTTTGTTGGGGTTCTCTTTCGGGATGGCGGCATCGTAGTTGGGGTAGCGTCCCTCAACCAGGCGGCAGATGATGTTGAAATTGTCGAAAGTGAAGAAGGCATTGGTGTTGTTGTAGTCGAGCTGGACATCCATCTCCTCTTTGTGCGAAGCCAGGATGTTACGCATCATCACTACCGGTTTGCGCGGCAGGATGAAGGAGACGGGAGTGTCGCTTTTCACGTCGTTGCGGCGATAGCGCACCAGCTTGTGGGCATCGGTGGCCACGAAAGTGATGTGCTCAGTGTTAATCTCGCACAGGATGCCGCTCATCTGCTGGCGCAGCTCATCGGTGGAGGCAGCGAAGGCTGTCTTGCTCACAGCGTTGACCAGAAGGCTGCTGGAGAGGGTTATGCTTGTCGTGTCGCGGGGCTCGGGCATGGAGGGGAAGGTCTCGGGGTTCTTGCCGGCCAGACGGTATTTGCCCTCGCCCGAAACGATGCTGATGGCGTAGGTGGAGTCGTCGACATTGAATGTCAGGGGCACGTCGTCAAGACTCTTCACGATGTCCAGCAACAGCTTGGAGGGGACGGCGATGTCGGTAAGACCGGTGATGTTGCCGGTTTCAACCTCGATTTTAGAAATGAGGGTGGTCTCCAGGTCGGTGGCGCGTATGGTCAGCATTCCATCGTCGAGGTGGAAATGAAAACAGTTGATGATAGGCACGGTGTTGTTGTTTGTCAGCACACCGCTAAGCGACTGTATCTGCTTGGAGAATAACAGACTGTTGATGATGAATTTCATATCTTTGACACTTGTTTATTATCAGAAAGGTATACACATTTAGAATTGCAAAGATAATACATATTTTCCAATTATTGTTTTTTTCCAGTGGAAAAACTTTTCAACAATTGTTGATTATCCGCAGGAACGGGGTGGTCAGTCGAGCGAATAGCACACCCCTTCGGGCAGGTCCAGGCTGTAGTGGTAGTTGCAGTAGGCTTTCGAGTACTTGTCGTCAAGGTACATGGTGCCGCTGATTTTGTCACCGTCATGGTAGCGGTAGCGTGTACGATAGATGATGACACAGTTGTGGAAAGTTTGATTGTTCCCGCTGCTGTAGTCCTTGCCGATAGAATCGGGTGTTGTCAACGAAACCACGTAGCCGAAGTCCATCTCGGAGATGCTGGCGGTGGCCAGGGTGCATTGCAGGTAGCCGCAAACGGTGCCGGAAAAAGGAAAAGTGTCGGCTTTCTTCTTGCAGCCACACAACAACAGGGGCAAGAGGATGATTAAAAGATACTTCTTCATAATTCTAATTGTCGTTTCTCTTGTTTATACACTGACATTATAGTCGCGCAGGGCGGCGTTGAGGGAGGTCTTCTTGTCGGTCGATTCCGAGCGGCGGCCGATAATCAGAGCGCAGGCCACCTGAAAGTCGCCTGCCGGGAAATGCTTTGTGTAGCTGCCGGGAATGACAATGCTCCGTGCCGGCACGCGGCCTTTCATGGTGACAGGCTCCGGACCCGTGACGTCGATGATGTGGGTGCTTGCTGTGATAACGGTGTTGGCGCCCAGCACGGCCTCCTCCTCCACCAGCACACCCTCCACAATAATACAGCGGCTGCCGATAAAGCAGTGGTCCTCGACAATGACAGGGGCGGCCTGTACGGGCTCAAGCACCCCGCCGATGCCGACACCTCCGCTGAGGTGCACATGCTTGCCTATCTGGGCGCAGCTGCCTACAGTGGCCCAAGTGTCCACCATGGTGCCGCTGTCCACATAGGCGCCGATGTTGACATACGAGGGCATCATCACCACGCCGGGCGCCAGGTAGGCACCGTAACGCGCCACAGCATGGGGAACCACCCGGACTCCCTGGGCGGCATAGCCGTGCTTGAGGGCTATCTTGTCGTGGAACTCAAAGGGACTGCACTCCATGGTCTCCATGTCGTTGATGGGGAAATAGAGAATCACCGCCTTCTTGAGCCACTCGTTCACCTGCCATACCCCGTCAATTTTCTCGGCAATACGCAGATGCCCTTTGTCCAGCATCTCCACCGCCTCGCGTATGGTGTCTTGTATGCTTCTGTCTTTGAGCAGTTCACGGTCGTTCCATGCCTGTTCAATCAGTTGTTTTTTCTCTGTGTTCATGACTGCAAAAATACAAAAAATAATTGAATCACGGCCTTTTTTATCAACAGACAAAATAAAACACCCCTTTTTGCGTTAAAAAAGTTGAAAGTTGAAAATGTGTGAATGTGTAAACGTGTTTGATGGTTTTAGGGGAGAAAGGTTTTAAGGTTTTAGTGTATCAAACCCTTAAACCCTTAAACCTTTAAACCCTCAAATTAACGAATTAACACATTAACAAAATAACGTATCCAATTCTCAACTCTCAACTCTCAACATAAAAGAGCAATGATAAAAAGGATTGTTTTATTCTGGATGGTGTCGGTTGCCATGTGCCTGTCGCTTTCGGCACAGGATAAGGCATTGATGGCCAATTACCAGTCCGAACTGCAGCAATTGTTCGAGGATGTGTACACTGCCCCCACCGACAACCAGCGCTATCTCGCCAGCGAGTCGGCGGTGAAACTGTTCACCGAGGCGCTCTCTGTCGAAAACTCCATCCGCTGGCAATGGGATTTTGGCAGCAAAGTGTCTGTTCTTACCGCTCCCGACAAGAAGTTCCGCATCATCACATGGCCCGTGGTAAACGATGTGGGAGAGTATGAGTGCTTTGGCCTTGTTCAGGCGCTGAATGAGCGCACCAAGGAATACGATGTGTACGAGCTCCATGACCGTTCGGAACTGATTGTCAACCGCCAGGAGGAAGTCCTCGGCCCCGACCGGTGGCTTGGTGCCGTGTATCAGGAATTGATAACCACTACCTACGAAAACCGCACCTACTACACTCTTTTGGGATGGAACGGCGTGGATTACCTTACACAACGCAAAATCATCGAGCCCATCTGCTTCAAATCGGGCGGCAGCCAGCCCCAGTTCGGGCAGAACCTCTTCCGCAAAGAGCCCAACCTCCGCAGGGTGGTGCTCGAATACACTAAAACAGCCATGGTCACCCTCCGCTACGAGGAGCAGTATGTGCGCTTCATCGAGCGCATCCGCGCCAAAAGACGGACGCGATTCTCTCTCTCGTCGCTCTTCTCCCCGAGGCAGCGCGGAAGGGGGCGCGGCCGTGCCAGCCGGCCTGTATCCACAGCGGCACGCACATCGTCGGCCGTCCAGGAGCGTGTGCGGTCGGCTCCAAGCCAGAAAATCACCGACAAGAAATTGAGAATGATTATCTTCGACGAGGTGACTCCCCAAATACAGGGCATGGAAGGCCTCTACCAATACTATATCCCGTCGGGTGTCGAACTGGCCTATGTCTTTGTCAATGGCAAATGGGAATTGCATGACAACGCACAGGGTCGCGCCACCGACAAGAGATTGAACAAAGATTTTGACAAACCCATCGAGAAGGAGCCGCCCGCCTATCAAATGAAACAAGAAGAATGAATGCTTGAGTGCTTGAGCCGAAGGCCGCGAACACCGCTGAAATAAGTTAATAAAGTGAGTCAATGTGTAAATGCTTGAGTGAAAATCACTCAAACAATCAAGCAATCAAACAATCAAACAACCAGGCAATCAAACAATCAAGCAATCAAACAATCAAGCAATCAAAAACTCAAGCAATCAAACAATCAAGCAATCAAGCAATCCCTTTGTCATGACTACCGAGGACAAAACACTTGACAACCCCATCATCGAGCCACACGCCACCGGCGTGGTGCTCGACAGCATCAACACTATACAAGATCTAAGAAAACTACCGGTCTCAGACCTCCGTCAGTTGGCGGCCGACCTTCGTCACTACATTATCGAAACACTCTCGCACCATCCTGGCCACCTGGCCTCCAGCCTCGGCACCGTAGAGTTGACTCTCGCCCTTCACTACGTTTTCAACACCCCCGACGACAAACTCATCTGGGACGTCGGACACCAGGCCTACTCCCATAAAATCATCACTGGCCGTCGCGACCTCTTCCCCACCATCCGCACATATGGTGGGCTGAGCGGTTTCCCCCGCATGGACGAGTCCCCCTTCGACGCCTTTGGCACCGGACACAGCTCCACCTCCATCAGTGCCGCCCTCGGCATGGCTACGGCCTCAACCCTGCAGGGCAACACCCGACGCCAGCACATCGCCGTCATCGGCGACGGCTCCATGACGGGCGGCGAAGCCTTCGAAGCCCTCAACAATGCCGGGGTGTCAAAAGCCAACATCCTTGTCGTCCTCAACGACAACGGCATCAGCATCGACAAAGCCGTGGGCGGACTCAACCGCCACCTCACCCGCATCACTGCCTCGCCCAAATACAACCAACTGAAAGAAAAAGTGTGGCGACACCTTGGTGGCGACCGCAATGACCCCTCTGCCCGCCATGGCAAATCGCTCAACTTCTTCCAGCGCGCCACCCGGATGGCCAAGACTGCCGCACTCGGTGCCCCCAACCTATTCGAGTCGCTGGGCTTCCGCTATTTCGGCCCCATCGATGGGCATAACATCGAAGAGCTTGTCGAAGTCCTTGCACAGCTCAAGGCCATCAAAGGACCCAAACTGCTCCATGTGGTAACAAAAAAAGGCAAAGGCCTTCGCACCGCCGAGAAACATCCTGTCACCTATCATGCACCGGGCCCGTTCAATGCCGAGACAGGTGCACAGATAAAGAAACCCAACGGCGGCCAGCCGCTGAAATACCAGGATGTCTTCGGCCATACCATTGTCGAACTGGCCAAGCACAACCCCCGCATCGTGGGAATCACTCCCGCCATGCCCACAGGCTGTTCCCTCAACTACATGATGGAACAGATGCCCTCGCGTGCATTCGATGTCGGCATTGCCGAACAGCATGCCGTCACCTTTGCCGCCGGTCTTGCTGCCCAGGGCATGCAGCCCTTCTGCAACATCTATTCCTCGTTTATGCAGCGGGCCTACGACCAGATAATCCACGATGTGGCACTGCAGCACCTGCCCGTCATCCTGTGCCTCGACCGTGCAGGACTTGTGGGCGACGACGGCCCCACGCACCACGGAGCCTTCGACCTCGCCTATCTCCGTCCCATCCCCAACCTCACCGTCTGCGCACCCATGGACGAGCACGAACTCCGCAATATGATGTACACCGCCCAGCTGCCCGGACAGGGGGCTGTGGCCATCCGCTACCCGCGCGGCCTCAGCATCCATCCCGACTGGCGCAACGACATGGAGGCTCTCCCTGTCGGCAAGGGACGATGCCTGTGCGAAGGCACCGACGTGGCAGTCATTTCTATTGGTCATGTGGGCAACGTCGCCTTTGATGCAGCCCGTCGGCTGCAGGCCGAAGGCATCAGTGCTGCCATGTACGACATGCGCTATCTCAAGCCGTTGGACACCGCTCTCCTCGACAGTATCCTTTCCCAAGGCTTTCGCCGCATAGTCACCGTAGAGGACGGTGTGAAGAAAGGCGGTCTGGGCAGCGCCGTACTCGAATACTTTGCCTCGGTCAAATCGGCCAATCCCGCCGCTGTCGTACCGCCCGTCACCGTGCTGGGCATTCCCGACCAGTTCATAACCCATGGCCCTGTACCCCAACTGCACAAAGACTGCGGCATCGATCTCGACTCAATCCTTGCAGCTGCCCGCAGGTGATTTCGGTGTAAATTAGGTTTGACAACCACAATCGGTCGTTGATATAACCATCAAGCGTCGTCATTTATTCGCTCGTTATTCGATCGTTTTCCCATCTTTTTCCGTTTCAGAAAGGGAAAACGATGGGAGACATATCGAAAAACGATATGACAAAGAACGGCGCAACACTGGGCCCGGAAGGCGCAAAGAGGAACGTTGGGGACAAATATGCGACACTTTCGGAACATTGACGTAAGGAGGCGAAAGCTGGCGCAAACCATCGCAGGATAAAACGTAACTTCCGCGCGAAGCGGCAAACGCCTCACTGAAAATAACGTTGCTCCCATTTGGTCGCGACGTTACCGGGATAAACCGGCCTGGAAAAACAGCTAATAATAGTCGGTGCAATGACCGGTTTGGGTACCCGGTCGAGAATGTTAATTAACATTGAGGTGGGAAAGTTTTATTTGCCAAATCAAATATTATTTGTATTTTTGCACTTTCGGCTAAAGAATGTTTAGCGCCGAAAGGTTTTGTTATAGAGTAATAAAAGACTAAAAATAACATAAAATATAAATTAAAAATATAAAGAAAATGACCCCTTCGCACATTGAACACATTGGCATTGCCGTGACCAACCTCGATGAAGCCATCCGCTACTGGGAGGATGTCATGGGACTGAAATGCTATGCAATCGAAGAAGTGACCGACCAGAAGGTGAAGACCGCCTTCTTCAAAGTCGGTGAAGTGAAAATTGAGCTCCTTGAGCCCACCTGCCCCGAAAGCACCATCGCCGCTTTCATAGAAAAGAACGGTGGCAAGGGCGGCATGCATCATATCGCCTTCTGCATGGAGGACACTGACAAGGCATTGAACGATGCCAAAGAGAAAGGCGTCCGCCTCATCGACCAGCAGAGCCGCATGGGCGCTGAAGGTCTGCACATCGGTTTCCTGCACCCCAAGAGCACCCTGGGTGTGCTGACCGAGTTCTGCTGCAAATAAGAGTTTCCAGGGATGCGCTGCCGGTCGCTAAGGCCGTCGGCAAACCCTATGTTCAATAACCTACAAAAAATTCAAATAATGGCATTTGAAGAAAAGATAAAAGAACTCCTTGACAAGAGGAGCGAGGCCAAAATGGGTGGTGGCCAGAAACGTATCGACAAACAGCACGAGCAGGGCAAACTGACCGCCCGCGAGCGTATCGCCCTGTTGCTGGATGAGGGTTCGTTTGAAGAGTTCGACATGTTTGTCGCTCACCGCTGTGTAAATTTCGACATGCAGAAGCAGTCCTTCCTCGGCGACGGCGTGGTGACCGGCTACGGCACCATCGACGGCCGTCCGGTGTATGTCTTCGCACAGGACTTTACCGTGTTTGCCGGTAGCTTGAGCGAGACAATGTCGCTGAAAATCTGCAAGATTATGGACCAGGCCATGAAAACGGGTGCACCCGTCATCGGCCTCAACGATTCGGGCGGAGCCCGTATCCAGGAAGGCAGCAACTCGCTGGCCGGTTACGCCGAGATTTTCGAGCGCAACATTCTTGCCAGCGGTGTGGTGCCACAAATCAGTGCAATCTTCGGCCCCTGTGCCGGTGGCGCTGTCTACAGCCCTGCACTGACCGACTTTATCCTCATGACCAAGGAGAACAGCTATATGTTCCTCACCGGCCCGAAGGTGGTGAAAACCGTTACCGGCGAGGATGTGACCGTTGATAAGCTGGGCGGTGCCATGGTGCACGCCACCAAGAGCGGTGTGGCTCACTTCGTCGGCGAGACCGAGGAGGAGACCATCAAGCTTATCCGCGACCTGATGAGCTACATCCCCTCCAACAACTTCGAGGAGGCTCCCTATGTGCCTACCGAAGATCCAATCGACCGCTTGGAGGACAGCCTCAACAGCATCATCCCCGAGAACCCCAACGAGCCCTACGATATGAAGGGTGTTATCGAGGCTATCGTCGACGATGGAAAGTTCCTTCAGGTGCATGAGAAATTCGCTCCCAACCTGCTGGTGGGCTTTGCCCGCTTCGGTGGCGTGAGCGTGGGTATTGTTGCCAACCAGCCTAAGGCCATGGCCGGTGTGCTGGACAGCAACGCCTCGCGTAAGGGCGGCCGTTTTGTCCGCTTCTGCGATGCTTTCAATATTCCTATCGTCACACTGGTCGATGTGCCCGGCTTCCTGCCTGGTACCGGTCAGGAGTATAACGGCGTGATTGTCCACGGTGCCAAGATGCTGTTCGCCTATGGCGAGGCTACGGTGCCTAAGGTGACCGTTACCCTGCGCAAGAGCTACGGCGGTGCCCACATCGTGATGAGCTGCAAGCAGCTGCGTGGCGACTTCAACTATGCTTGGCCCACCGCACAGATTGCCGTGATGGGTGCCAGCGGCGCCACCGAGGTGCTGTATGGCCGCCAGATCAAGGAGATTGAAGACCCCGAAGAGCGCGCCAAGTTCATCGCCCAGAAGGAGATTGACTATAACGACCAGTTTGCCAACCCCTATTGCGCTGCCCGTTTCGGCTACATCGACGACATCATTGAGCCCCGCAACACCCGCTTCCGCATCACCCGTGCCCTGCAGGTGTTGGCCACCAAGAAGGAGTCGCTGCCTTTGAAGAAACACAACAACATCCCCTTGTAACAGTAATGCAACAAATTATTGTTTCATATTAATTAATTATTAACCAGGGGTTCTTCACCCCACAAAAACAACACAACAAAATGAAGAAAGTTTTCTTAACTGCTTTAGTGGCTGCCGCTTTCGCTTTCGGTATGTCTGCTTGCAACAACAACAACAACACCGCTGAGGAGACCGTGGACAGCACCGCCCAGACCGAGATGTGCGAGCACGAGTGCCACCATCACCATGAGTGCACCTGCGCCGACACCGCCTGCGCTGCCAACCACTGCGCCAACTGCACCGATACCAATTGCTGCAAGCCTTGCGACCACAAGTGCTGCAAGCACGAGGGTCAGGACAGCTGCTGCGCCGCCAAGAAAGAGTGCTGCAAAAACCAGCAGGGCTGCGAAGGCAAGAAAGAGTGCTGCGACAAAGCCAAGAAATAAGCAGTAAGATGGAGTAACGCCATGGGTTGCGGATTTTTCCGCCCCATGGCAGATACTCTTTCAGGAAAACCGAATCTTTTTTGATTGTATTTTAAAGAAATGAACAAGATAATTAAATCTATAGTCACAGTATTCGTTGGCTTGCTGCTCATGGCCGGCACTGTTGTGGCACAGCCTGGCCAGGGCGGGCATCGGCACGGGGGACCGACTCCCGACATCATGATGCCCGGCGCCATGGAGCCCGGCATGCCTCCGCATGCAGATATGGGACCCATCAACATGGTGGCCAACCAAGCATGCTATGTCCCCGACATGAAAGCCTTCGTGGTCATCGACAGCATCGACTGTGCGGTGGACCTCCTTGTGCGTGAGGGCGACACCTTGCGCCGTGTGGGCCGTTTCACCACCGATGTGCATATCGGACGCCACGACCTCAAAAACATCCTGCGCCCCAAGTCGGTAACCGTTTTCGGCGACAAGATTCTTGTGCTCGCCAGCTCGGCCAAAGACTCCTCTTTCCTTGCTGTTGTCAGCATGGAACCAGTGAAATGCACCGAAGAACAAGGCTTCGACACCCTCAAGGCCGTGGCCTGCCAGGGCTTCAGCACCTCATCGTATGCTTTCCAAATCAACTGCGCCGACGATGAAATCATCGTGGCAGGCAAAAACCCTGTGGGCTATGACTTGAACTTCATCAGCATCGCCAACGGGTTGGAGAATATCTCACAGTCCACCACTTTCCACTACCATGTGCCCAAGCAGTCCGAGCGCATCCAGGCCTCCGACCCCCATGGTTTTGGTCTTGCTGTAGTGGCCATCTCGGTGGTGTTCTTCGCCCTGATATGCGTCATGTCCATCATGTTCGGCTACGGCGGCCTTATCCAGCGCATCCAGAACCGCAATAAAAAGGATGCCAAGGGAACCCCGGCTGCCGCTGTTGCCAAGTCCTCCGGTTCCGACGGTGAAGTGTATGCTGCCATTGCCGCCGCCATCTACGCCTATAGTCAGGACCTCCACGATGTGGAAGACACCGTTATCACCATCCAGAAGGTGGAGCGCGCATGGACACCGTGGAACGCCAAGTTCTACAACATGAACAAATACTTCTCCGAGCGCCCCAACATGCCTCACAAAAGCAGATAAGATTTACAGAAACAGAACCTATCATAGAGAAATACAATGAAAAATTACAAACTCAAAATAAACGGCACAGAATACAGCGTTGACATCAACGATGTGGAAGGCCAGGAAATAAAACTCGAAGTCAACGGCACCCCCTACACTGTGACCGTCGATCAGGAATTGCACGAACACAAAACCCGCACCACCGTCATCAACGACCGCATGCCTCCCCGCGTGTCGGCTGCCAACGGCGATGTGCAGCGCGCCTCTGCTCCCCGTCCGGGTGCAGCAGCCGGCGGCACCAAGGTCACTACGCCCCTGCCCGGCACCATTCTCGACGTGTTTGTCAATGTGGGCGACCAGGTCAAGAGCGGCCAGACCGTCGTGCTGCTTGAGGCCATGAAGATGGAGAACAACATCGAGGCCGACACCGAAGGCACCGTCACCTCCATCAATGTCCGCAAGGGCGACAGCGTTCTCGAAGGCGACACCCTTATCGTCATCAGCTAAAAAGAAGTAAGAACTGAGAATTAAGAATTAAAACCTTCCAGTTTTGATTGTTAGTTTTTAATTTTCAATTATTAATTTTAAACAACATGTTCAGTTTATTAGCATCAGGTGGTTTCATGGACTTTCTGTCGACCCAGATGGTACAGTTCCTCATGTACACGGGTTTCGCCAACGTCACATGGGGCCACATCATCATGATACTCTTTGGCCTGACATTCATCTTCCTGGGTGTCAAGTTCGAGTTCGAGCCCCTGCTTCTTGTCCCCATCGGATTCGGCATGCTCGTGGGCAACATACCCTTCTATCCAGGGCTGAAGATAGGCGTATATGAGACCGGCTCGGTATTGAACATCCTGTACCACGGTGTCCAAAACGGCTGGTACCCGCCACTCATCTTCCTCGGCATCGGAGCCATGACGGATTTCTCCGCCCTGCTCTCCAATCCCAAGCTTTTCCTCATTGGCGCCGCCGCGCAGACGGGCATCTTTGCCGCCTATGCCGGTGCTCTGGCTTTGGGATTCGCCCCCAACGAGGCAGGTGCTATTGGCATCATCGGCGGTGCCGACGGTCCCACGGCCATCTTCCTCTCGTCGCAGTTAGCCCCTGACCTGATGGGCGCCATTGCCGTCTCGGCCTATTCCTACATGGCACTTGTGCCCGTCATCCAGCCGCCCATTATGCGACTCATGACCACGCCCAAGGAGCGCACCATCCGCATGAAACCTCCGCGCCAGGTCTCCAAGCTCGAGAAGATTTCCTTCCCCATCGTTGGCTTCCTCTTCTGCGCCTTCATCGTGCCGAGTGGTCTGCCCCTGCTGGGTATGCTCTTCTTTGGCAACCTGTTGAAGGAGTGCGGTGTCACCAAGCGTCTGAGCGAGGTGGCCAGCAATGCCATCGTTAACATCTGCACCCTGCTCATAGGTATCACCGTCGGTGCCTCCACCCAGGCCACCTCGTTCCTTACCGGCCGCTCGGTGCTCATCTTCTGTCTGGGTGCCTTCTCTTTCATCGTGGCCACCTTCTTCGGTGTCCTGTTTGTGAAGATTTTCAACCTCTTCCTCAAAGAAGGCAACAAGATTAACCCCCTCATCGGCAACTCCGGCGTCAGCGCTGTGCCCGACGCCGCCCGTGTGTCGAACAACGTAGGCCTCGAGTACGACAAGACCAACTACCTCCTCCAGCACGCCATGGGTCCCAATGTGGCCGGTGTGGTGGGCTCGGCTGTTGCCGCCGGTATCCTGTTGGCCTTCCTGCACTAAAACAGAATTGTTTTTTTCATGACTCCAGTGGGGTGTCCTGCAATCGTGGGACACCCCTTTTAATTTAGATGCGATTCCGTGTTGTTGAAGTTGAAAGTTGAGAATTATCCAAGTGCGGCAGCAACTTTCGACTCTCATTTTTCAACTTTCAATTTAGAAGCGGCAATACAAATTTTTCGGACTTTCTGCGTTACTGAGGCTGTATGAAATAACAATAGTGGTTTCTATCCATGCCGTTGCACAAATATATCCTGTTGTCTGTTGCTTTGCTCTCGTTTGTGACAGAGGTGCGAGCCCAGATACAGCCGACGTGCACAGTCTCCATCACGGTGGCCGACACCATATTTGTGCCCGACCCCTCCTCTGCCGGGTAATAGGTCTCGGTAGGCTGTAGCGATACCCTCCGCTTAAGCCTTACCACCCTTTTCAACCAGGCCAACCTCTTCCACTGGCAGCAGCCGGGCTTTGTGCGTTCTCACACGGCGGTTGACACGAGAGACTCCTATATCACCCCCAAGGGGATAACATTGTACATTGCGCAGCGCGATGATTATCTGGAGCATC
The DNA here is from genome assembly GCA_902790215.1 of uncultured Bacteroidota bacterium. Classification (GTDB taxonomy): domain Bacteria; phylum Bacteroidota; class Bacteroidia; order Bacteroidales; family P3; genus Colimorpha. The sequence continues at coordinate 80,984 of CADAQX010000017.1, forward strand.
AGAACGCGTCCCGACAGGAACGCGACATAATATAAAAATAGACAAAACTATCCATAATCACTTTGCCAAAGTGCATAGGAACACAATTTTCTTTCCATTTCCTCGTTATCACACTCAAACGGATAAACGTTATACCCATTAATGCTATGTCAAACAAAAGTATGAAGTATAGACTATTGCGATATGCGAACATGTCCGACGATTTGACTGGGGGTGGTATATGCGTATCTGTACGTGATTCAGAATGTTGTCGTCCAATAAACCACAATAACATCCTTATGCATCACAGATATTTAGTCATAACGTTGCTCCTGATGTTGCCCTTCTGGGCAAAAGGGCAGAACTATCAGCCCTGTAGTACATCGATTGTTGTGGCCGATACTGTGGTGATGGAAGACTCGGTGCGTTTTCATCTGCTCCCTTTCGACGATGTGGACAGTGTGCTATGGGCTCCTGATTCCCTCTTCGCCAATCCCCGTGCCGTCGAGCAATGGATTACTCTGCCCTTTGATTCTTCGGTCCAAGTCTATCTCACTGCCTATTTCCAGTCGGCTAACCTGTTCCGATGGCGTAAGCCAGGCTATGTGCGTTCCTGTACAGGCTATAATTATATCGAATCGCCGGCCGATGGCGACCTTTGCCAGCCCCGCAGCATCAGCATGGCTTCCGACCCTTCGGCGCTCTGTCCCGACTTTCCGTCCAACAATTACGGGAACAATATCATTATCAGTACTGATACGCTCCGTGTCTATGGCGACTCGTTGCCTGCTTTCTACAACTTCGACTCCGCTCAGGGCTCAATCTTGCCATTTATTACCGACCATTTGCGGCGAATTCCCTACGATAGTGCCTATATACCTTTCTATGTGGATACCGTCGATATGTGGGATCCTTCCCGCAGCCACACTCATATCCTCTACATGAATCACTTCCGCCTCGTCTATGGCAACGAACCTCAGGCCGCGTTGCCCACCATTGTCTTCACAGTCCATATTGACGACACCGCGCATCATTTCTTCCGCGAGGGCTGTAATATTCCTTTGTGCGACACCACCCTCATCTATTATGGCTCAATCGAATTTCCCCGTCCAGGAATTCCTCCGAGCCAGAGCCTCAACGCAGCCTACTATTTCAATATGGTGCCCCGACCTCACGGCAGGGCTATTTTCCGTTTCTACGAAACACCCACCAACTATTACAATACGCTCTCTTCCATCCAGATCAACCGCATCGAAATGCGAGGTTTCTGCCATCCTACCGACAGCCTTATGCTCATCGCCCCGCATCCGGGCTGCCTGGTGCGCGACACTCAGTATTGTGCCGTCTGCCGCAGCCAATTACCCTACACTTGGTTCGGACGCACTTTCGACTCGGATGCTTTCGATTCCATAACTGTTACCACCTCTCTCTGCGACTCGGTTCACTACCTCAGTCTTTCAGTACACTTCGACGACACACTTGCTCTCTACGATACCGTGGTGCAGAATTCCTTGCCGTGGACCGCCTACGGCCACACTTTCGACAGCACCGGTCGCTACGAGCTGCTCCTTTCCGGCACATGGCCAGACTGTGACACACTGCTTTACTATAACCTCACCGTCATCGACAATGTCTTCGACACGACACTCACCTACATCTGTCC
>CADAQX010000018.1:0-768 GCA_902790215.1 uncultured Bacteroidota bacterium
TACTATAGCAAGGTTTTAAGCGGGGAACGGATGTTCCATCTGCTTTTGTACGCATTCTGCATGACGGACAGGATAAGCCAACGACGTGTCGAAACAATGTTCAACAGCCAGCAGTTCAAGACACTCTTCGATTATGCAGAAGGGATGACGGTTAGCCGTAGCTCCATCTCCACAAGGCTGTCTAAAATGAATGTGGAGTTCTTTGAGAAAGCCTATGAGTATGTGTATGCCGAGATGTCCGCACTGTACACGGAAGAGGAGCTTGGGAAGAAACAGCTTGTGCGGGTAGACAGCTCGATGGTGGCAGAGGCATGCAACAAGCTCAAGAAAGGGTTTTCGGTCGGGAAAAAGCCGAACAAGGGAGAGAGCCGCAAGCAGGTAAAGTACACGATGGGGTATGACGGCTTCGCAGTGAAACTGGCCGACATCTTCTCTGACCCGACCTATCTCAGCGAGGACAGAGCGATGCCCGCCGTCGTCACAGAGATGATAAAGAAGGACAAAGACCACACGAACATCTATGTTCTGGACCGCGGCCTTGCGGCAGTATACAACTATGAAGGCATCACCGAGAGGAACGCAGTATTCATCGGACGGCTCAAGACGGGATGCAAAATGGAAGTGGTATGCAGCCTGATGAGAGCGGGCACTGAGAAGAATCTCGGGAAACTGGAACTGACTGACGATTTGGAGGTGAAACTGTATGACAGGGGATCTAAACAGTTTACGGAAAGGACGTACCGGGTTGTCAAAGCCAGATTCAAGGAG
>CADAQX010000018.1:870-40731 GCA_902790215.1 uncultured Bacteroidota bacterium
ATAGAGATGTCAGACTACATCATGGTACTGGGCATATTCCTATCCGGTGGTGATACCTCGAAATACGCCCATCGCTATAAGATTCGAGACAGCGTATCCCCGGTACCTTATAAATCTTTCGACCGCTCATGATTGCAAATCCAGCCCAACGGCACGATACTGAACAACCCCAAAGTCAGCCCTACGTCGCGGTATCGAACATCCGCCACGACGGATTGCGGTTTACGAATCCTCCCCAAAAATAATCAAACAAAAACTGAGCAACAATCAGTTGCATTTTCGCAAAAAAAGCCTCAAACCACCCTCCATCAACAGAAAACACAGCCCCAAAAGCCAATTTCCCCCATAATCCCGACAACCCCGACAAGGTTATCTCCGCTTTCCGCGCTACACCTGCTACAGTGCTACAGTTCCCGACCACCCTCTATCCTGCGTGTCGGAGACACGCCACCTCGCGCAAAAAGAATGTCAACCATATCAGGGAAAGACAAATGACCTGTTTTTTTGACGGGCAAGATGCCCGTGGTCCAGAGCCTATACTCCCCAGCCGAGTTTCTGGTGAATGGCGGTGAAGAAACTTTGGTTGCCAAGGCGGACAAGGCGTACTTTGAAGTCTTCGCGGCTCAGCCGTATTTCGGCGCCATAGGGCAGGTGCTTGCGGCGCGAGTCCATGCCGAGGCTGAACTGCTGCGGTGAGGGGTGTGTGACCAACCGCAACAAGGCGGTGTCGGGCACGATGATGGGGCGCAGAGTGAGGTTGTGCACTCCGATGGGAGTGATGACAAAGCAGCCGCTGTCGGGCGTTAGGATGGGGCCACCGCAGCTGAGTGAATAGGCGGTGGAGCCTGTGGGAGTAGCGACTATAAGACCGTCACCGGCGTAGTTGGCCACGAAGTCGTCGCCGACAAAGAGGTCGGTACGCAGCAGGGGTGCATCGTCGAAACGGTGGAGGCTCACCTCATTGAGGGCGAAGGTGGCGAGAGTGTCGGCGTTGTGGTGTGCCTCGACATGGAGGAGGGTGCGGGGTTCGAGGGTGTAGCGCTGGGCAAGGAGGTCGGCAGCGAGGGTGTCGAGGTTGTCGCGCCCGGTGGTGGTGAGGAATCCGAGGTGGCCGAAATTGACTCCGAGCACGGGGATGTCGCGGCTACCGATGAGGTGGACGGAGCTGAGAAGGGTGCCGTCGCCCCCGATGGAGAAGAGGAAATCGTAGGGGCGGTCGGGCAGCGAGCCGGTGACGATGTCGGTGTCGATGCCGTTTTTGTTCAAGATACCCACGAGACGGTCTATCTGCTGGCGCGAGTCGTCTTCGATATGGCGGATGTATAGGGCTATTAGCATTACTATTTGTTTTTTAAGCTTGTAGGATATATAGGGCTTATAGGTTTTATTCTTTATCGCAAGAGGAGGACGGTGCCGGTATAGGTTTTTGTGGTGCCGTCGGCGTGATGGCATCGAGCCTGATAGACGTAGGCTCCCTGCGGAAGGAGTTTGCCCGTGCGGGTGGTGCCGTCCCAGCAGTCGGAGAGCTGTGTGGTGGAAAAAATGCGCTCGCCCATGCGGTTGTAGATGTCGAGACGGTAGCCGTCGGCAAGGGGTGAGACAAAGACGGGGCAGAAACGACCCACCTCGGGGTCGCCTCCGATGATGGTGTTGGGGAAATAAGCTGTGGGTTCGGACACTTCGGGCAGGGGAATCCGCACGGTGTCGGACGAGACGGTGCGCTGGTCGCAGAGGTCGGGGACGTCGAGACGATAGACATAGGCGCGGGCGGTACGCTGGATGTCGCTGTCGGTGTAGGAGAAGAACTGCTGCGGCGTGGGCGCAAGGCTTCTTGTGAGTTCGGCAATCTGCACAAAGGGCGAGGGAGGGTTGTCGTTGCCTTTTACGGTGCGGCGCATGAGGCGGCAGTCGGCTCCCTGGAACTCGGGGTCAACCTCGAAGTCGAGTATTATGGCCGGTGCTGTTTCGTCGTATTCGGCAGCGGTGATGCGGACATACTCGGCGGCGGCGGATTGGTCGAAGCGGAAGGTGTGAACCCGTGAGTAGGCGATGAGACTGTCGTTGCGGGAGAAGACGGCAAGGTAGGCATGGACTTGGCGCACGGCGAGGTCGGGGACATCGATGTCGAAGGCAAAGGGGCCGTTGGGGCCTGCGGTGTGGCATTGCCCTTCGGTGTCGCCGTCGATTTTATAGTGTATGTGGTAGGAACCTACGCTGTCGGGCATGTTGATGTAACGGTTCCACGAGCAGTGCAGCCGGCGGGAGCAGGGTTCGGCCGAGAGGTGCAGCACGGGGTTGTGGTAGTAGGGCGTGAGGGGGCTGGCTTGATAACAGCTGTCGAAGGCAAGGATGCGGAAGGAGAACTCGGCCTGTGCATTTTCGTCAAGGGTGAGGTCTTCGCGGCAGAGGTACTGGGTGTTGAGCCGTCCCCAGACGGTGTCGTAGTCGCGGCAGGGGGAGCCCATGCAGATGTAGTAGCCCATGACATCCGTGTCGGGGCTGGGTTCCCAGCTGAGGCGCACGCGGTTGAGGAGGGTATCGACGGTGCAGAGGCGCAGCGTGCAGGGAGCGGTGGGGATGTTGTCTTGATAGAAAAGACCTGCAGTGTCGGAGGGGATGGGTTGCGCTGCGGTGTCGCGGGCGAGGAGGCAGTAGCTTACGGTGTCGGCACAGATGACGCGGTGGAGGGTGTCGGTGTAGTGTGTGTCGGCAAGGGTGGCCAGGAGCGTGAAATCGGTTTGGTCGGGGAAACGACGATAGAGCTCATAGCTCTGGACATCAGGCAGACGGTTCCAGCACAAGTCGCCCACATGATGGCTCACCACAACGGCGCGAGTGAAACGAAGGGCGGCGGTGTCCTGCGCGGCGGCGGGCACGACAGCCGTTACCGCAGCGATGAGCAGCAGTAGATGATTTGCCGTAATATGTGCCTTGCGGGGGTTCACTGGAGCGTTAATGTTTAAGTGAGTTTTTGCAACTGTACAAGCTGTTCGTAACGGCCGTGAAGGTTAATGAGCTGGTCGTGGGTGCCCGTTTCGACGATGCGTCCTTGCTCCAGCACCACGATAAGGTCAGCATGGCGCACGGTGGAAAGGCGATGGGCGATGACCAAGGCGGTGCGCCCGGAGAGGAGTGTGTCGAGGGCTTGCTGGACGAGGGCCTCGCTCTCGGTGTCGAGGGCACTGGTGGCTTCGTCGAAGATGAGGATGTCGGGTTCGGAGAGGATGGCGCGGGCGATGCTGATGCGCTGGCGCTGCCCACCGCTGAGGAGGGCGCCTGAGTCGCCGATATAGGTGTCGTAGCCCTCGGGCAGTTGGAGGATGAAGTCGTGGGCATGCGCCGCACGGGCTGCTGCCTCAATCTGGGCATCGGTGGCGTGAGGCATACCATAGGCAATGTTGTTGCGGACGCTGTCGTTGAAGAGGAATGTGGTCTGTGCCACTACTCCGATATGCCGACGCAGCGAGGCGATGCGGTAGGACTGGATGGGCTGGCCGTCGAGGAGAATCTGGCCGGAAGTGGGCTCATAGAAACGCATGAGGAGGTCGGCCAATGTGGATTTGCCGGAGCCGGAACTGCCCACAAGCGCCACATTGGAGCCTTGGGGGATGACGAGATTGATATGGCTGAGCACATCGGTGCCGGGAGTGTAGGCAAAGCAGAGGTCGCGGAATTCAATCTGTTGGCTGAGTCCTTTGAAGTCGCTGGCTTCGGCGGGGTCGGCCACAGCCTCGGGTTCGTCGAGGAACTGCTGCAGCCTGTCAACACATGCGCGGCCTTTCTTCATCTGCGAGATAGCGGTGGTGAGCTCTTTGGCGGGCGGTATCATGAGCACGAACATCATGATGTAGGACACGAAGAGTTCGGGAGTGATGCCCGAGTCGCCGTTGATGACCATATAGGAGCCGAAGAGGATGATGGCGATGACCACGCAGTTGCCCAGGAAGTCGCTCACCGGCGAGGAGAGATCGACGCGGCGCAGCACTCGTGTACGCAGGCGTGCATAGGCGGCGTCGGCTTTCTGGAAACGGCGGTTGGAGAAGTCGATGGCAGTGTAGGCTTTGATGACCTTGAGGCCAATGATGGTCTCTTCCATGAGCGACATGAGGAAGGAATTGCGTTCCTGCAGCTCGGTGGAGGCGCGACGAAGACGGTGGGTGATGCCCGATATGACAAAAGCCACCACAGGGAGCATTAGCAGCACAAAGAGCGTAAGCTTCACACTGATGTAGAAAAGCATGGCAGTGTAGAGCACGATGGCGGCAATGGCGGCAAAGAGCTGCTGAAAGGAGGCAAGGGTGCTTTCGTCGTACTCGGTCATATCGCCGGCAAAGCGCGAGAGGATGTCGCCACGACGGCTTTTGCTATAATAGGAGAGCGGCAGGCGCATGGCCTTGCGGTAGAGCTGTCCCCGGATGTCGCGGACGATGTTGCAGCGCACCACAGCCATCTGGACAACGGAGAGGTAACCGAAAACATTCTTGAGGGAGTAGAGCCCCAGAAGAATGATGGAGAAATAGACCAATGCGTGTTTGGGGCCAAAGGAGATGAGCCACACATAGAGCTGCTGCAACCCCTGGCTGAGAAGGCTGGCGTCGGAGGCAGGAACCGCCGAAGAGGTCACATCCGTCGGGAAAAGTATCTTGAGGAAGTCGGCCACAGAAAGGGCTGTAGCCATAGTGAATATCACCGAGAGCAGCATGAAAAAGCCATACGCCGCAAGGCGTATGGCGTATGGCTTCATGTGTTGTAAGGTGAATGACATTGGGGTATTTATAGAGTGTATCCCAAATAGTTGTGAGGAGTGATGTGGCGGATGCGCTCCTTGACGGAGTCATCTACATTGAGAGTCTCCACAAAGTCGGCAATGGTCTGTGCCGTCACTTTCTGGTTGGTGCGGGTAAGCTGCTTGAGTGCCTCATAAGGGTTGGGGTATCCCACCGAACGGAGAATGGTCTGGATGGCTTCGGCCACAACTGCCCAGTTGTTTTCCAAGTCGTTGTAGATGGCTTGCTCATTGAGAAGGAGTTTGCCAATACCCTTTTCCAAGGAGGCGAGGGAGATGAGCGTGTGGGCAATGGGCACACCGATGTTGCGGGTGACGGTGGAGTCGGTGAGGTCGCGCTGGAGCCGCGATACGGGGAGCTTGTGGCTCAGATGCTCGAAGATGGCGTTAGCCAATCCCAGATTACCCTCGGCATTCTCGAAGTCGATGGGGTTGACCTTGTGCGGCATAGCCGAAGAACCCACCTCGCCTGCCTTAATCTTCTGCTTGAAGTACTCCATCGAGACATACGTCCAGATGTCGCGGCAGAAGTCGATGAGGATTACATTCAGCCGCTTGCAGTTGTCGAAGTAGGCGGCCATGTTGTCGTAGTTCTCAATCTGGGTGGTGAACTGCTGGCGCTCCAAGCCCAAATGCTCAGCCACAAAGCGATTGCCGAAACCGCACCAATCCACCTCGGGATAAGCGGCCAGATGGGCATTGAAATTGCCTGTGGCACCGCCGAACTTGGCCGAGAAAGGTATCTGCCCGAAGTAATCCATTTGACGACGCAGACGGTAGGCGAAAACCATCATCTCTTTGCCCAACGACGTGGGCGACGCGGGCTGACCGTGGGTGTGGGCCAGCATGGGGATGTCCTTCCACTCCTGTGCCCGTTCCTCGATGAGCGAGAGAATTGCCTCGTAGCGCGGCAACAGCACTTGCTCGTGGCACTCTTTGATGGACAACGGTACCGAGGTGTTGTTGATATCCTGCGAGGTGAGGCCGAAATGGATAAACTCCTTGTAGGCTTCAAGACCCAAGGTGTCAAAGCGGCGCTTGATGAAATACTCCACTGCTTTGACATCGTGGTTGGTGGTCTTCTCTATCTCTTTCACCTCGAGGGCATCGTCGTCGGTAAAGTTCTGATAAATTGCACGGAGGTCGTTCTGCAATTCCGGACGCTGGGCAAAGAGTTTCTGCAGCGGAAGCTGGGGTACCTGCCCCAGGGCAATGAAATATTCTATCTCTACACGGACACGATAGCGAATCAATGCACCCTCGGAAAAGTAAGAGGCAAGCGCATCGACCTTCGAGCGATAGCGGCCGTCAATGGGGGAAATGGCGTTGAGACTGTTCATACTAAAGCTTTTTGGTTTTCAACGGCTCAGGGTCGTTAACATGACTGTTGAGGAACTTGTGTTTCTCCATCAACTTGATAATCTTACGGTCGTGTGTGGCATCGATAAGTGCCTGAGCATAGAGCGTGTTGTGCATGTCGGTGCCCATAAACTCCACCCAACCCTTCTCAATCATCTCGAAAGCTTTGCGCTTGGGGCTTTCGCCATAGAATCCGGACAACGAAAGGATATTGACTTGGAAATTAATACCCATATCCTTCAGGTGTTGGAGTTTCGACGAAGTACCGCTATAGTAGGGGTAACGCTCGGGATGGGCAAGGATAATCTCGTAATTCTTCATCTGCAGGTCGAACATCACCTGGTCGAGACCAATGACTTGCTGGTGGAGCGAGAACTCCACAAGTACATATTTCCCGCCTACCAGCAGGAAACGGTTGTTCTCGATGCGGGCCGGGAAACCGGTATCGACGCGGTATTCTCCCGCAACGCCTGTGAGGTTGGGGATATTCTTCTGCTTAGCCGCAGCGATATCAATTTTGAGGGTATCAAACCTGTTCAGAATATCCGTTTCCTCGTTGGGAAAACGCGGATACTGGTAATGCGGCGTGCAGATGACATTCTCGAAACCTGCATCGCGCATCACCTGCAAACAAGCCAACGACTCTTCGTTGCTCTTAGAGCCGTCATCCACACCGGGCAGCAGATGGCAATGTATGTCCGTACCGAGAGGGGCAAACGTCGGTATGGCTGACTTGGGTCTGTGTTTTAAGAACTCAAACATATATCTTATCTTTAATTACTGTTTAATCAATTCGTTTTATCTCGGCACCCAGCAACCGCAGACGTTCGTCAATGTGCTGGTAACCGCGGTCAATCTGCTCAATATTGTCAATACGGCTTTTGCCGTCGGCCGACAAAGCAGCGATAAGCAAAGCCACACCCGCACGAATATCGGGCGACGACATACGCACACCGCGCAGTCGATGCTGCTGGTCAAGGCCGATAACCGTAGCACGGTGTGGGTCGCACAGGATAATCTGTGCACCCATGTCGATAAGCTTATCCACAAAGAACAAACGGCTCTCGAACATCTTTTGGTGTATCAACACACTGCCGCGTGCCTGAATGGCCACCACAAGGGCGATACTAATCAAGTCGGGCGTGAAGCCAGGCCACGGGGCATCGGCAACAGTCATGATGGAACCGTCCATAAAACGCTCAATCTCGTAATGGTCCTGAGCAGGGATGAACAGGTCATCGCCTTTCTGCCACACCTCAATACCGAGACGACGGAAAACCTTGGGGATAAGCCCCAGATGCTCCATTCCCACATTGGGAATGGTGATATCGCTCTGCGTCATTGCCGCCATGCCGATGAAAGAGCCCACCTCAATCATGTCGGGCAGCAGCCGGTGGGTGCAGCCATGCAGTTCTTTCACTCCGTGGATGGTAAGCAGATTCGAACCCACACCGGTGATATCGGCACCCATGGTATTGAGCATCTTGCAAAGCTGATAGACATAGGGCTCACAGGCGGCATTCATAATGGTGGTGGTGCCCTCGGCCATCACGGCAGCCATGATAATATTGGCCGTGCCGGTAACCGAAGCTTCGTCAAGCAGCATATAGCAGCCCTGCAACCGTTCAGCATCCACTTTATAGCCTCCCCTGCGGTAATTGACTGTTGCACCCAGTTTCTCCATACCGAGAAAATGCGTGTCAAGACGGCGGCGGCCTATCTTGTCGCCCCCCGGCTGAGGCACCACAGCGCGTCCATAGCGCGAAAGCAGTGGACCTACAACCATAATGGAGCCGCGCAAAGCGGCAGCCTGCTGGGCAAATTCCGCGCTCTCCAACACGTCAAGGTTCACCTCATCCGCCTGAAACTCGTAGCTGCGACCCTCTGTGAGCAAGGCACTGTCGTCGTTTAGCCGGCGTACCTTCACGCCCAAAAGCTGCAACAGACTGATAAGCTTGTTGACATCGCGGATGTCGGGGATATTCTCTATCGTCACCCTGTCACTCGTAAGCAACACAGCGCATATCACCTGCAGTGCCTCGTTCTTGGCACCCTGCGGGTGAATGGTTCCATGGAGCTTATGCCCACCTACTATTTCAAAAGATGACATATTCTATTTTTTCTTCTTTTTCTTCTTTTTATGAGTACCGTTGGCCCTGCGTTCCTCGTCGGTGCCTTTCAGGTATTCACGGAAATCTTTGAACTGGAAATCCTCCGGCAGTTGAAGCTTGTTGTCCGACAATTCCTCTATCTGCTGGGTGATAACCCCGTCCTCCACCGTGTCGCTGTTCCACAGCAGGTAGTCGCGTTTCATGGCATGAGCCATCAGCGACACAAGCTCGTCGCGCTCTTCACCTTCTGGATACTCGGCCACACGTCTGATCATCTTCTCCATAATGGCGCCGTAATGGCGGTACTGTATCTTTTCCTGTCCGTATTTCAGTGCATGTGGGGTGAACTCGACGGTCTCCTCACGCGAAATCTCGTAAGGCACATCCACGTCCAGCTCCCAGTCTGCCAGAATCATCAAGTGTACCCAGAATTTACGCTTATAATCCTCTCCCCCTTTGGCGTCGGGACTGTTCTGCGCCATGATGTCAACTATGGCCGACGCCATCTGGTTCCGCTTCTCGCGGTCCTCTACGGTTTTGGTATACTGGATAAGCTTGTATATATTACGTCCGTAATCGTTAATCTTCAGTTTTGTTCGTTGTGTGTTGTATTCCATTCTTATATCTTAAGTCTTACGATGTTTAGTAAATACCGTCAAAAAAATAGGGGCAGAACGGCGAGGCCATCCTGTAGTAGTCCGTTGGTGTAGCATACAGTCCCCAGGGGCTGAAGCCGCTATGCATCCACGCATCATGATACATAAACGGGAGTGTGCCGTAATGGTCGTGCACCACGGTAAAGGAAAGCTGGAGAAAATCCCTCTCGTTAAACCGGAATGCCGCCGCTGCCGAGACAGCTGTGGCCGACACATCCAATGTGCTGCCCTTTCCAAATCCAAAGAACGGGGCATATGTGCCGCCGATATGGTAAACCGAGGCCGCCAGCCACAGGTTATCGTTAACCTTATATTCCGCCGCTGCATGTGCCGACACAAGACCCGTGCCACCGTTCCGTTTATAGGGTGCCAAGTCACGGTTGGTCGAAAGCATTGGAAAACCCATATCCGAAGTGATGCGGAAACCTGCCGACAAACGCCACCGGTCATTGGGACGGTATGCCAGCGACGGAGCCACCGATGTAAACAGGCGGTTGTCGCCAAATGACGAACCTATGAAACCGGTACTCACCGACAGATGGGGTTCCCACTTGGGAGTCCGCACCGTGTCCTTTATCTCCTTGAGCGGACGGTTGGGGTTATACGTCCGCTGAGCACTCAACGGAACCGCACATCCCGTCATCACGACGGCAAGAATCAAAAGTCTTATGCTGTGCTTTAACATATTCTTTTCCGATAACAATGATTAATAATAATAAAATATAACGTACATCCCGCTTTATTATTGTGTCTACAGCTCCATTAATTTCAAAAACGCTGATGGATAAGGGGTTTCAAACGCCAAACGCTTGCCGGTCACAGGATGGTAGAACCCCAGTCTGAAGGCATGGAGCGCCAGCCGGTTGATAGGCGAGATATCGTCTTTGTAGCCATACATTGGGTCGTGTACTACGGGATGTTTTTCCTCCCGCAGGTGCACACGTATCTGGTTTCGCCGTCCTGTGTCCAGTCTGAGCTCCAGCAGCGAATAACGACGGCTGGTCTGCACTACATTGTAGTGAGTCACTGCCAGTTTGCCGCCATTGTCGGTCGGAGACGACAGCACACAGTATTCCCCGTCGGTGAGCCATGAGCGGATGGTTCCCTTGGGAGGATCTACTTTTCCCCATGCCACTGCCACATAGGCGCGGTCATACACAATCCCCTTCCAGTCGGCCTCGAACCGTTGAGAGACCTGCTTCGACTTGGACACAACCATCAGTCCCGACGTATCGCGGTCGAGTCTGTGTACAATGTGGGCATGACAACTCTGGTGCGTTAGATACAGATATCTATTCAATACCGTGATAACAGTCTGCTCCGTGCTCTTCTTGCTGTAGGACAAAAGACCTTCATGCTTATTCACCACAAACAGGTGTTCATCCTCATACACAATATCCAGCTCGCGTGGTTTGAAGCGCTCCTTATACCCGGCTTTCTCAATGGTGACCTTCATGCCCGGTTGCAACGGATAGTTGTATTGTGTCACCTTTCGGCCATCCACACACACACTGTGAGTCAGCAATTCCTTCACCTTCGACCGGCTGGTGTCGGGCATCTGCTGCATCAGAAAACTGAGCAGCTCACAAGAGGCTTCAACTTTATATTCTTTTTGTTTCACGTGAAACATTTTTTTAGGTTATCAACAAGTGTTTATCTACTTTTCAACAGGGTCTCCTCCCCTACTCCACCGGTCCCGTTTCGATGACTGAAAACTCAATACAAATCCATAAATTCATACCTGTTTCCTATGCTTTCTATAAACTTCAGCATATCGCTGTTGCTTATCACCAGCGAGGCGGTATTGTCATTCGGATGAAAACTGACTTTCGGCGCATCCAACAGCTTTCTGTCTACAAAAAGGATTACCTCGTGATTCACATCGTTAACCAGCGTAAACAGCGACACCGACCCAGGCTTCACACCCAGATACCGCATCATGCGCTCCGGCGAGGCGAACGAAAGCTTACCCTGGTGCAACTGGTGCTCAATCTCGTGAATATCCATGTTGTGGCGCGCGTCCATGATGACAAGATAGTGTTTGTTTCCTTTATGGTTGCGGAAAAACAGATTCTTGCACAACACAGTGCCCTCGCCGCGATAAAACTGCGAAGCAATCTCAATAGTGGGAGCCTCGGGATGCTCATAATAGTCAAACCCTATCCCCTGTTGCTCCAGATAGTCGTAAACCTGCTGCTGTCCTCTCATTTAATGATACCCAATTGTCTCGACATGTCAAGCATCCGCAGTATGGGAGTCTTGGCCTTTTCGATTACCTCTGCATCCATAATGATTTCGGGTGTCTCATCACGCAGGCAGGCATAGAGTTTCTCCAGTGTGTTTTGTTTCATATAACTGCAGTCGGCGCAATTGCACCCTTCCTTCGCTGATACGGTCAGGAACTCCTTGTCGGGGTTGTTCTTGCGCATCTCGTACAGGATACCCGTCTCAGTGGCAACGATAAATTTCTTTTTATCAGACTTTTCAATATAAGTAAGCATAGCCTTTGTACTGCCTACAAAGTCTGCTACCTGCAGCACGGCACCGTTGCATTCGGGATGTGCCACAACCACAGCGTCGGGATGTTCGGCGCGCATTTTCAAAATGCTTTCAGCCCGCATTGCATCATGCACCATGCACACTCCGTCCCACAAAAGCATATGTCGGCCAGAAACACTGTTGATGTAACCACCCAGGTTCTTGTCGGGCGCGAAAATGATTTTCTGGTCTTCCGGCAGCGAACGCACCAGTTTTTCAGCATTTCCCGAAGTGCAAATGATATCGGACATAGCTTTGATTTCCGCTGTGCAGTTGATATATGAAATCACGATGTGGTCGGGATGCTCAGCCTTGAACTTGGCAAAATCCTCCCCTTTGCACGACTCGGCCAGTGAGCAGCTGGCTGTCATATCAGGTAGCAGTACCTTGCGCGAAGGATTGAGAATCTTGGCGGTTTCAGCCATGAAGTGTACGCCACAGAAGACAATAATGTCGTTGTCGCATTTTTGTGCCATCTGAGCCAAGGCCAAACTGTCACCAATGTAGTCCGAAAGGTCCTGTATCTCCTCTCTTTGGTAGTAGTGGCCTAATATGACGGCATTTTTTTCTTTTTTCAAGCGGATAATTTCGCTCTTTAAAAATTCAGTGTTCATAACCTGCTTATTTATATAATAATCAATCCTTCCACATTGAAATGGGGACATGTTTCCAAATTGCAAATATACATATTTTTTTCAGATTCCATATTGATTTTGTTTTAATTCAGCAGGTTTAACATTTCTGCGTTCTTATTCTATACCTAATTTTGACAAGTTTCATCCTTTATTCCCGGCCAACACAACTTTTCGGTAAGACACTTGCCACTTCGCGCGGAATTTACTTTTTATTCTGTTAAGGGTTACGCCAACTTTCCTCAGTGTTCAGATAAAGTCACATATTTGTCCCCAACTTACCTCTGTATGCTTTAAAGGCTCGATGTTGCGTCGTTCTTTATCTTATCGTTTTTCGATATGTTTCCCCCATTTTTCCCTTTCTGAAACGGAAAAAGAGTGGAAAACGATCGAATAACGATCGAATAAATGACGACGCTACTATTACTCTACATATACGGTACAGCCTTTTTTCTTACTTGGCATTTCCCTGGATTGTCTTGTTGTTTAATAATTCTAATATTATTGTTTTATAATCTTATTTTTAGTTTTATGTTTGTCAATTCTGTTGATAATTATTTTACGTTTTTCAGCACTATTTTTTTGCTGACATCAATTAACAATTTATCATTTGCAACTCTTTTTGATTCAACTCAGATTGCAGTTATCAACCGTTTGTTAGTTTTAGATTAACACGGTTTTGTTAATACACTCAGGTGAAGTTAGAGGCCCATTTCAGTGTTGAAAAAGGGTAATGAAAACAGGGTTTATCAACAGTTGGAAAGGCAATTTTTTTCTTTCACTTTTTTTCTACAGGGTTGTCAAACGGTTGTGAACATTCTTTGTTGATAATATTTAAAGATTTAATAGTTAGTGAATAAGAAAAGAAAATAGTCTTTATGCCATGATTTTTATTTTTTAATTCTTAATTATTTACGGTTTTGTGGTATCTTTGCAATGACTTTATATTTTTAAACAGTCTTTGATATGAAAGAAATAATTGCTATGGCATGCGATCATGCAGGCTTTGAACTAAAAGAGGTTGTTAAGAAACATCTATCTGAATTGGGATATGATGTAAAAGACTATGGAACAAATAGTAGTGAGAGTGTTGACTATCCCGATTTCGCACATCAGCTGGGTCATGCCATCAACAGTGGCGAGTATAAAAGAGGTATTGTCATCTGCGGCAGCGGCAACGGTGTGCAGATGACTGTAAACAAATACCCTGGCGTGCGCTGCGCTCTGTGCTGGAATACCGAGATTGCACACCTCGGACGACAGCACAACGACTGCAATGTGGTGTCGCTGCCTGCGCGTTTCATACCGCAGGAAACGGCGTTGCAGATTGTCGACGAGTTTTTGAACACTCCGTTTGAAGGTGGCCGCCACCAACGCAGGGTGGAGAAAATCAGCAAAATAATAAAGTAAAGATATGGACAACATGGTTTCGGCCGCGACATACGACAGTCTGCGGCAAGTATTTACGTGTATAGACAATACCACCCTTGAGGGAAGCGACACACGCGAAAGAGTTGAGAAGTTGTGCCGTCGCTCTATCGAACTGCAAGATGAGAAGAGGGGCATAGGGCATGTGGCGGCAGTGTGTGTGTATCCTGTGTTTGTCAGACAGGCACGCGAATGTCTGCGGGGAAGCGGGATACGTGTGGCCTCGGTGGCTGGCGCTTTTCCGGCGGGACAGTCTCCCCTGCCTGTCAAGTTGCAGGAAATCAGGTATGCCCTTGACGAAGGGGCCGACGAGATTGATATGGTCATATCGCGCGGAGCGTTGCTGGAGGGGGATTACAACAGGGTGTTTGACGAGATAGCTGCCATCCGCAACGAGACGACTGGGCGCACGCTTAAAGTAATACTCGAAACCGGTGAGTTGCAGACTGCCGACAATATTGCCAAAGCCTCAGAACTGGCCATTGACGCCGGTGCGGATTTCATTAAGACATCTACAGGCAAGATAGCCGTGTCGGCGACACTCGAGGCTTCGGAAATCATGTTAAATACTATCAAAAAACACCATGAAGAGGCTGGAAAATGGGTTGGTTTTAAGGCCGCCGGAGGCATTTCCACTCCCGAACAAGTGTTAAAATATTATTTGTTGGCTGAACAGATTTTAGGAAAAGAACAAATTACAAACCAGTTTTTTAGAGTTGGTGCCAGCCGTTTGACGGAAAGATTGTTCAGTTTTTTAACAGATGAGAATTTTGTAAAGTGAATTTTTTTTTGTTATTTTGCAGTTTTGTATATATTAACTTTGTATTCGTTAAATGAAACCTTTACAAAAGAAACTTTCGCGTTATACGGCTCCTCAGGAAGCCAAGGCAAAGGGCATTTACCCTTATTTTACACCTATTTCTTCAGAACAAAACACCGAGGTTCTTGTCAGTGACAAGAAGGTGTTGATGTTTGGTTCCAATTCGTATCTCGGTCTTACCAACCATCCCAAAATCAAGGAGGCTGCCAAGGCTGCCATCGACAAGTATGGCACGGGATGTGCAGGTTCCCCTTTCCTCAACGGTACGCTTGACATCCACGTCCAGCTGCAGGACGAGTTGGCAGAGTTCCTCGGCAAAGACGGCGTGATGCTGTTTTCAGCTGGTTTCCAGGCTAACTCAGGCACTATCCCGTGTGTTACGGGTCGCAACGACTATGTGTTGTTTGACGAGCTGGACCATGCCTCGATTATGGAGGGCAAGCAGATTACGTTTGCCAACACCATGAAGTACAAGCATTGCAACATGGAGGATTTGGAGCGCCAGCTGCAGAAATGCCCCGTTGATGCCAGCAAGTTGGTTGTGACCGACGGTGTGTTCTCTATGGAAGGAGATGTGGCTCCAATCGATGTATTGGTGGATCTGTGTAACAAGTACCAGGCCACACTGATGGTGGACGAAGCACACGGTCTTGGCGTCTTTGGACGCGAAGGACGCGGCACCTGCGACCACTATAACAAACTGCCTGATGTAGAGATTGTCATGGGCACGTTCTCGAAATCACTGGCCTCGGTTGGTGGATTCATTGCTGCTGATAAGGACACCATCAATTATATGAAGCACAATGTGCGCCCGTATATTTTCACGGCTTCCATATCCCCGGCCTCGACAGCCTCGGTGCTTGCCGCTCTGCACATTATGCGTACTGAACCGGAGCGCAATGCCTCTCTGTGGGACAACACCAACTATGCCATGAAGGCTTTCAGGGATTTGGGATTCGAGATTGGCCACACCAAGACACCCATTATCCCCTTGTTCATACGTGATACGGAGAAGACCTTTATTCTGACGCACATGATTTTCGAGGAGGGTGTGTTTGTCACGCCGGTTATTCCTCCCGCCGTGCCGTCGGAGGACACGCTGATACGCTTTGCCCTGATGGCTACGCACACCCACGAGCAGATTGACTACGCTGTGGAGAAAATATACAAGTGCTTCAAGAAGATGGAAGTGCTCTAATCTTTAAACTAATAATCAAGAACTAAGAAGTAAATGGAATCCATCGTAATAAAAGAAGTTAACAAGCGCTCGGATATCCGTGCTTTCATTAAGTTTCCAAACAGGCTTTTCAAAGATGTGCCTACCTATATCCCGCCGCTGATGGGCGACGAACTGGGACTGCTGACAGATAAGAACCCCTCTCTCGACCACTGCGATCTTAAGATGTGGATGGCCTATAGGGGGAAGGAGATTGTAGGCCGGGTGGCAGGTATTATAAACTATTCTGTCAATGAGCGTTGGAACAAAAAGGCAGTGCGTTTCGGATGGTTTGATTTCATCGAGGATTACGATGTGTTTTCCAAGCTTCTGGACCAGGTTGTGGAATGGGGCAAGTCGAAAGGAATGACGGAAGCTGAAGGTCCTTTCGGTTTTACTGACATGGACAAAGAGTGCTGGGTGATAGAGGGTTTTGACCAGCGTCAGAATATCAGCACCCTTTACAACCCGAAATATTATATAGACTTTATCGAGCGCGCTGGGTATGAAATCCCATGCCGCTGGGCTCAATATCAGATTCATGCGTCACAGCCGGTGCCAGACAAGGTGGCGCGTATTAACGAGCTCATTTTGCAGAAGTATCATTTGAGAATACTTAAGTTCAAGTCGCGCAAGGAGGTATATCCTTATGCGAGGAAGTTCTTTTATACGATTAATGCGGCTTTCAGCGACTTGTATGACTTTGTGCCGCTGACGGAGAAGGAGATAGATGTCTATATCAATGAGTATTTCCCCTTCATCAACCTGGACTTTGCCGGCTTTGTAGTGGACGAGGAGGACAACCTCGTGGCTTTCGGACTGAGCATACCCGACCTGAATGCAGCCTATAAGAAGGCCAACGGCCACCTGTTCCCGTTTGGGTGGATACACATCCTCCGCGCACTGCATAAGTTCACGGATATAGACCTGCTGCTCAACGGTGTACACCCAGACTGGCAGAAACGTGGCGTGCATTCCATCTACTATGCGCAGATGAGCAAGAACGCCATTAAGCGCAATGTGCGCTGGGCCTACTCTAATCCTCAGATTATCGGCAACGAGGCACAACGCATCTGGGACACCACCTATAAGTCGGAGCCGATAATGAAACGCGCCATCTTCCGCAAGGCAATATAATGAGCTGACGGCCGGTGAGTACGGTCTGGAAGCAATATAAAGAACCCCTGCGACATGCATCCATGTTGCAGGGGTTTTTGATTTTACAAAGCAGGTGCTGTATTGTGTCAGCAAGTGATTAAGTGTCAGCTTTTGTAATAGCTGCGCAGGATATCTACGTTCCAGTTGCCGGGGATGAAGCGTTTGAGAATGACCGAGAGCTTCTGTTCGAGGTTGGCCACGCAGTAGCGCAGGTGGGGGTGCTTGGCATTGACTATTTGCTCCACCTTTTTGGCCATATATTCGGGTCTCAGGCCGTTTATTTCCTCTTTCTCGAACCGTTCCCTCACCTGGGAGAAGATAGGGCCGTAATCGGGGTCTTTCAGCGTCTCCTCGGAGTTGGTGCGCACAGCGGTGAACCCGGTGGCAAAATCGCCCGGCTCAACGATGGAGATGGAGATGCCGAAGCGTTTGACCTCGGCGCTGAGAGCCTCGGAAAAGCCTTCTATGGCAAACTTGGAGCAGCTGTAGAACCCTTGGTAAGGGATGCCCTCAATACCAGCTATTGAGCTGAAATTGATAATCTTGCCATAGTGTTGTCTGCGCATGTACGGGAGGACTTTCTGGCAGACGTTGACACAGCCGTAGAAGTTGGTTTCCATCTGCAGTTTTATCTCGTCCCAGGAGGTGAGCTCGAGGGCTCCGCCCAGGCCCATGCCGGCATTGTTTATCAAGACATCAATGCGCTTCTCTTTGTCATATATATCTTTGATTATTTGCGCGATGCGGTTGGTGTCGCGAATGTCGCCCTGCATGTATTTAATGGTGTGGTGTTCCATTTGTCTGCGGCAGATGCCATAGACTGTGTGTCCGTGTTGCGAAAGCCTTTCAGCAATCGATTTTCCAAAGCCGGAGGAGGCTCCTGTGATGATGATTACTTTGTTCATAGCAGTTATTTTGGCCGTTGTACGGCTGATATTACGGGTGCAAAGGTACGAAATAAAATTGAATTGGCAATAATAGAAGTTTTTTTTGTATTTTTGCAAGTTATTTCAAACCGTGAAGAAACAGGGTACAATACTTGAAAGTCTCGACAGATTCATCCGTAAGTACTACAAAAATAGGATGATAAAGGGAGTGATTTATTCCCTGGCTTTGCTGTTGTCTTTATTTTTGATTATCTCATTGTTGGAGTATTTTGGGTATTTCGGCAGTGTTGTCAGGGCGATACTTTTCTGGTTGTATCTTGTCATTGCCCTTTTTGTGCTGGGTTATTATATCGCCGTGCCCTTGGCCAAAATGTACCGAATCGGCAAGGTTATATCGTATGAAGAGGCAGCTGTGATTGTCGGCAACCACTTTCCGGAGATAAAAGACAGCCTGCTGAATCTGTTGCAGTTGCAGGAGCAGAAAAGCGACAGGGACGATGAACTGCTGCGCATGGCCATCGAGCAGAAGACTGCCCAGCTGAAGCCCCTTCCTTTCCATCAGGCGGTGAATATCAAGGCCAACCTCCGCTATGTGAAGTTTGCGGCTATTCCGGTGCTTGCTATTCTTGTGTTGCTGCTGGTGTCCCCTACCCTTCTCACGGCTCCATCCCACCGTATTGTACATTATAACACGCAGTTTGAGAAGCCTGCACCTTTCGCTTTTGTTGTTGAGAATAACCAGATGGAGGTGTTTCAGTATGAGGATTTTGAGATAGAGGTCTCAGTTGTCGGGGATGCTGTGCCTGCTGAGGCATTTATTGATATTGGCGGCAATGTGTTCAAGATGCAGCAGGTGGACAAGAGCCACTATAGGTACGTTGCCAGAACGGTTCAGCACACCTTTTCTTTCCGCCTGAAGGCTGCAGATGTCGAGTCGAAGGAGTATACTCTCACGGTTCTCCCAAAACCGGCTGTAATCGATTTTCAGGCGTGCCTCTCCTACCCTTCCTACACAGGCAAGGCGGAGGAAACATTGTTCAATGTGGGCGATGTTGTGGTGCCGGAAGGAACAAGCGTAAAGTGGATTTTCAATACACGGAATGTGGACACCCTCTTCTTTTACACTGAGACGGGTGGCCGTTCTCTTGTGCCGGATGGCAATGGACGTGTATCATTGACAGTCAGAGCGATGAATCCGTTCGACTATAGCTTCTTTGTTTCTAACCGCAAGTCATCGCGATGCGACACCTTGAACTATTCGGTTTCGACTATTGCAGACAATCCTCCGATGATTTCGGTGTTCGAGATGCGCGATTCGTTGCTGTCAGGCCACCGTTTCTTTAAGGGCAAGATAAAGGACGACTATGGCTTCTCACGCTTGGTATTCAAGACAATAAAGACCAATGTCGAGGATACGACACTCAAAACGGCTGATACCACTGAAATCGGCATTACAAGAGAATCTGTTCAAGAGTTTAATTACTCTACTGATTTAGATGATATTGACCTGTCTCCCGGTGATAAACTGGTGTATTATTTCGAAGTGTGGGACAATGATGGTGTTCATGGCCCCAAGTCATCTACTTCGCAGCAGTTTGAGATAGTGATTCCGACCGCGAAAGAGATGGATAAGTTGCTCGAACGTAATTCAAACGAAGCGCAGAAGTATGCACAGAAGTCCATGTCGGAACTGAAAAAGATGCAGGAGGACATCAACGAGTTGATGCGTAAATTAGTTGACAAGAAAGAGTTGAACTGGCAGGACAAGAAGGACTTGCAGGAGTTGTCGAAGAAGCAGGAAGAGGTGAAGAAGATGCTGCAGCAACTACAGAACCAACTCAATGAAAATAAGCAGATTGAGCAGAAATACAAGGAGCAGAGCGAAGAGTTGATGAAAAAACAACAGGAGCTTGACCGATTGATGAACGAGGTGTTGAATGAGGAGATGAAGGAGATGATGCGCGAAATAGACCAGATGATGAAGGAGATGGATAAGAAGAATGTGCAAGAGCAGCTGGAAAAGCTGAAGATGGACAATAGTGAGTTGGAGAAACAGATAGACCAAAATCTTGAGCTTTTCAAGCGTTTGGAGATAGAAAAGAAGGTGGAAGATGCCGTTCATAAAGCAGAATCCCTGGCTGAGAAACAGAGGGAATTATCAAAAAAGACTGAGGATTCCAAGGCTAATAAGGATAATGAGTCCTTGCTGAAAGAGCAGAAGAATCTTTCCGAGCAGTTTGAACAGCTGAAACAGGACATCCGTCAGATACAATCTGATTATAAAAAGTTGGACCAAAACCTTGATTTCAAAGTGAATCAAGAGCAACTGAACAAGATTGACAACAATCAGCAAGGGGCTGAAAATGACCTTAAAAAAGGCAAAAACAAGAGTGCGTCCCAGAAGCAGGAAGATGCTGCACAGCAGTTGGATGAGTTGTCCGAACAACTGGCTGAGGCCGAACAGGATATTGAGCAGGAGGATTTGGCGGAAGATGCTGAAGCAGTGCGACGTCTTCTGAAGAATCTAATACAGGTCTCTTTTAACCAGGAGTCATTGATAGGTGATATTCATTCCATATATATCCAAGACCCGAAGTATCAGTCAATCATTGCTTCACAATACAAAATCAAAGACGATTTCAAAGGCATAGAGGATTCTCTCAGGGCGATTGCAAAGCGTCAGATTGCCGTTGCCTCCGCGATTAATAAAAATGTTAACGAAGTAAACAACAACATCTCCCGTTCCCTCTCAGGCCTGTTGGATATGAACCAGACTTTTTATGGCACATATAAGAATACGCAAGCCTCACAATCAATGCAGTACGCAATGACTTCATTGAACAATCTTGCCCTTGTGATGGCAGAGTCTCTTGATAATATGAAGAATCAGATGCGGCAGAATGACCAGCAAAAGAAGAACGGAAGTTGTAAGAATCAGGGCAAGAAAAGCCAGGGAAGCTGCAGCAATCCAGGTAAGGGAAAACCCTCGCCAAAGTCAATGAAACAGATGCAGCAGGAGCTGAACAAGCAGATGGAGGCGTTGAAAAAACAGCTGGAAAAACAGGGAAACAAGTCTTCTCAGGGTCGCAAAAAAATAGGAGAGAAATCTTCTATGCAGATGAGTGAGGAGTTCGCCAGAATGGCTGCGCAACAGGAGCTAATCCGTCGCATGATGCAGGAATATGGTCAGGAGATGAAACAGAGCGACGCAGGCAATTCGAAGCTGTCCAAGGAAATCGACCAAATGATTAAACAGATGGAACAGACAGAAACTGACTTGGTTAACAAAGTGATTACTCAGCAAACCATCAAGCGTCAGCAGCAGATTTTGACTCGTCTCCTGGAGCATGAAAAAGCGGAGATGCAGCGTGAAAAAGAGGAGCGCAGAGAGAGCCGTGAGGGCAAGGAGAAGCTTCATACTCCTTCCCAGAGTGAAATCGAGAAGTATGAGCGTTCAAAGAAGGGAGACATGGATTTGTTTCATTCCGTACCCCCTACCCTATCGCCGTATTATAAAACAAAGGTCAACGACTACTTCTATAAATACTAAAAAATTATTAAAATAATCAAAAATAATTGTATCTTTGTAATGTTTAATAATCTTGTCAGATATTATGAAAACAACTGGTATACAGCTTAATGATATGTCGCTGCGACAAGCGGAAGACTTCATTGCGGGTATTTGTGACGATAACCACCTCGACAATTACCATGCAACAATAGCTGTGCCCGTGCTCAAAGCTGTTGAAATCATAATCCAGTCCGGTTCTAACCAGTCGGTAGCTCCTACAATTAATCTAAAAAGTGAATATACACCCAAGGGAATAGCTTTTACTGTCAGCAGTCGGTATAGTTGTTTCCCCTCCTCATTGGCGAACTCTTCCTTGGATTCCCTACCTGAATCGTATTGCTTATTTCAATTGTTGGCCGATCAGGTTGAGGTGCTCGATGATGGTAAATCTATTTGCTTGACATTTTTTGTCCGTGGAATTGATGAGCAGGAATCCGTACGTCGAATGTCTGTATTGAATCATTTCTATTCTCAGGTTTTGGTGGAAGTGTAGATTTTTAAGTTCATGACATTGTTTTCTACAGTATAAATACTTAAAAGGGCTAATTTGTTTCCGTTAAAATGATGAATAAATGGCATACTTTGCTATTAATTGATTGATAATAAGTATAATGTCAGTGATTTTTGTGTTTCAATCACTCGGCCCCAAAAAATGATTACGCGCTTGGTTTCGCCTTTTGTATACAATAAATAACATATTATTCAAATAAAGATGGCAATCTCATTCTCTTCACAGGATATAACCTTTGACCTTAAAGAAAAACGCAAAGTCAGGCAGTGGATTACTCAGGTCGTTAAATCTTATGGTAAAAAAGTTGGTGAGATAGGTTATCTGTTCTGCAGTGACTCTTGTCTCATCGAGACCAACCGGACATACCTAAACCATGATACCTACACTGATATTATCACCTTTGATTATGTGGAAGGAAATATAATATCAGGTGATATAATGATTAGTGTAGAACGTGTTCGCGAAAATGCCAATGCCTTCAACGCCTCTTTCGACACCGAACTGCATAGGGTCATAATTCATGGCATCCTTCATCTTCTTGGGCAGGGAGACAAAAGTGCTGAGGAGGCTGCCGAAATGCGAAAAAAAGAGGATGAGGCTTTAGCCGTATGGAATACAATTGTTTAAACACTCGGTTTCACGAGAAACATATGGGGATGTTCTGTCAGAAAGCTATATCTTTGCCCGTATAAGCAAAAACGTAGCTCCCCTCCCCTATTCTGTTTGCTAAGATTATGGTATTAACTAAATCCTGTCTATTATAAAATGAGGTGGTCGCCGTATGATGTAATTGTTGTTGGTGGTGGTCATGCCGGTGCAGAGGCTTCTGTTGCGGCAGCCAATCTGGGTGCAAGGACGCTGCTGGTAACATTGAATATTGACACGATTTGCCAGATGTCCTGTAACCCGGCAATGGGTGGTGTGGCCAAAGGGCAGATTGTCCGAGAGATTGATGCCATAGGCGGTTATTCGGGTATTGTGACAGACCGCTCCATGATTCAGTTCCGGATGCTCAATCTGTCAAAGGGCCCTGCCATGTGGAGTCCGCGTGCACAGTGCGACAAAGTGCAGTTCTCTCTTAATTGGAGGAAAGTTCTTGAAACGACGCCCTCTCTTTCCATCTGGCAAGATGAAGTCACGGACATTATCATTAATCAGGGCGTAGCGTGTGGGGTGCGTACAAGGATGGGGCTTGAGATACCTTCGCAAGCAGTAGTGTTGACGAATGGGACATTTCTAAATGGTACAATCTACATCGGCGATAATTCGTGGGTAGGGGGTAGGATAGGGGAGAAGTCGTCGATGGGTCTTTCTGATAAATTAAAAGAATGCGGGTTCGCGGTTGACAGGCTCAAGACGGGAACGCCCGTCCGTATAGATGGGCGCACGATAGATTTCTCCAAACTTGTAGAGCAGCTGGGTGATACTAATCCACAGCGGTTCTCATACTCGGACACTGCTCCGCTCCAACACCAGCGTTCCTGCTTCCTCGCCTACACCAACGTCCAGACTCATTCGGTGCTGCGTACCGGTTTTGACAAGTCGCCGCTCTATACGGGGCGCATACAGGGGCATGGGCCGCGCTATTGTCCATCTATCGAGGACAAGATAGTCCGTTTCGCCGACAAGGATCGCCACCAGCTGTTTGTAGAACCGGAGGGCTGGTCGACAAACTCGTATTATCTAAACGGCTTTTCGTCATCGTTGCCTCTTGAGGTTCAAGTCGAGGCATTGCATACGATTCCGGGTTTTGAACACGCCGACATATATAAGCCGGGATATGCTATTGAATACGACTATTTTCCGCCAACGCAATTAAAATATACGTTGGAGACAAAGCATGTGGAGAATCTCTACTTTGCTGGCCAGATTAACGGAACAACGGGTTACGAGGAGGCGGCATGCCAGGGTCTCATGGCCGGCATCAATGCTGTTCTCAAGCTGAAAGGCAAAGCCCCGTTTATTCTCAATAGGATGCAAGCCTACATTGGAGTGCTGATAGATGATTTGGTAACAAAAGGTGTCGACGAGCCGTACAGGATGTTCACCTCGCGGGCTGAATACCGCATCCTGCTGCGGCAGGACAACGCTGATGTCAGGCTCACCCCGCTGTCTCATGCCATAGGTTTGGCTTCGGACGAGCGGATGAAGAGGGTAGAGGAGAAGAACCGATATACTACCATGCTAATCTCTACGCTTAACGACACTTCAATCAAACCTGCTGATGCCAATCCCTTTCTTGAGCAGTTGAACACTCCTGCGTTGCAGCAGCGTGTAAAATTGGCAAGCCTTCTTTTGCGCCCGGAAATAAATATAAAGCAATTGCTTTCCATCTCGCCAGACATGCAATCGTCTGTGGACACGATCCCTGAAGGTGTCAGGGATGATGCTCTTATTGCGGCAGAGATATTGTTGAAGTATCAGCGTTATATCGAAAAAGAGAGTGATGTGGCCAGCCGTATCCTCAAGTTTGAGGATGTCACGTTGCCGGATGGGTTTGATTACTTTTCTTTGAAGTCGCTTTCTTACGAGGCGCGCGAGAAATTGACCAAGATGCAGCCAAGCACGATAGGCCAGGCGTCGCGCATAAGCGGTGTGTCGCCAGCTGATATTTCCGTACTTCTAATCTATCTGCAGCAGTCGAAATAGTTCTTTGTTTCACGGGGAACAAACGTTTTAATAGCTTTGTTCCATGACACTTATCATGTTTTCTTGAAACAAAAAGGCCGTTTTGCCGCTTCTAATGCATAGTATTCATAGACCAAGATAATTACTGGATGTAATCACTATTCCCAGTACTCCTGTGCCTGCAAGGGTGAAATAAGCGCGCGGGGCATCTGAGGCTCCCGTGTCGGATACCTGTAAAAAGGCTTTACTGCTTATCCGATTGCCTCGTCGGGCAGTTCCAGAAGGTATCTCCTGGAGTCGGGACCCATATTGAAAAGCAAATCAATCGCACTGAGGTTCTGCTGAAAACCAAATCTGCTTTCAAACACCTGACTGTATGGCGGCAGGGTGGGGGAGAGGGTGGCCTTTTTTGCTGTCAGGGTATAGCGATAGTCTTGCTGATTATCAGCGGATGCCTGGTAATCTTTTGTGTATTCTAATGAACACGTAATCTTCATTTTATTTAATAGATATCTTAGTATGGCATCGTTGAGCTCAATTAGTTTCTCATGTTCTTTCAGGAGGATAGATTCTAATTCATCCTTATAGTATAGGAAGTAAGGTGCTGCATTGTAGGCTGATACAATGGCTCTCCAATGTCGGATGTTCCAAGGTTCGTGATAGCTGACGGCCATATCAGCCGTGACGGTATGGTTCCCATTGGGTCGTGTCACCGGCACATTAAGCATCAACTCACCATTGCCGGTGGCTATAACGGTGCGGTTCCGGAACGTCTGTTTCGGAAAAGTCTCGTATTGTTCAATAGCCACAGTCTCGTACTTGGCCAAGAAGGCCATGTATCGAATCGTTGGCAGGTAGGCGGTGGATATCAGAGGAATACGGGTGTCCATGCAGTCTATTTGCCGATGATAACCGACAGCAAATCGTCATTATCGAAGTAGAAATCAACATTCCCTTCATTGAAAGTGACGCGACGTTCTCCCCAGTCCTCATTGTCAACGTCCTGCTCAAAATATTGGTTGTCAACCATCAGTTTGACAATCTCTTTTTCTCCCATCTCGAAGACCTTCTTGCCAAACAGTGTCGCCTCTTCTCCGGCAATGTCAATGCACGACAGGATAGGGCTGTCCCCCTCAAAAAACAGTGTCAGCGTGTCAGTATATCGTAGGATGGTGGTAGTTTCCTCCAATGCGTTCTCGATGGTCTCCACCTCGTCGGGTTTACCAAGAATGGCCACAACCTCCTCAACGGGCATATCAAATTTAATGTCGCCTATTCCCTGCTTAATATGTATGTCAAGAGTCATGATTTTGTATTTTTTTCAAGAAACAAAGGTACGAATTATTTATCAAACAGGCAAATAATTTACAGAAAATATTTTTAATCGCCATTGTATTGTTCTGTATTATAAATAATTAAACATTGCAGTCAAAAAGGGGGATTAAAAACTTTTTGCCATAACAGAAAAAAGTTGTACTTTTGCAAACTCAAAAATGAGGCCGACTAAGTAGCTCAGCAGGTAGAGCACATCCCTTTTAAGGATGGGGTCCAGGGTTCGAATCCCTGCTTAGTCACACTAATTGGCCGACTAAGTAGCTCAGCAGGTAGAGCACATCCCTTTTAAGGATGGGGTCCAGGGTTCGAATCCCTGCTTAGTCACTGTTCTACACCGGAAACATCGCATTCCGGTGTTTTTTGTAAGTAATGTGTCTGTCAATATGTTGCTCAATAACAAACACTGGTTTCTCTGCCTTGTCTTCGTGATGGCGACGGTGCTGTCTTGCCCTGCCCAGCAAACTCAGGAGCAGCTGGCCTCCCATTACTACTCTACCGGGCAATTCGAGCAGGCTGCCGAATGCTATGAGGCGCTCTATTCTCGGGCACCCAATAAGTTCTACTATCAGATGCTCCTTCGCTCATACCTCGAACTGAAGCAATACCGCGATGCCGAGCGATTGGTGGAGAGACGCATAAAGCAGAATCCTAACGACTTATACCTGCATGTCGATCTCGGCCAGACGTATGAGCGGAAGGGCGACACCCGCAAGGCGAACAAGGTGTATAATGCCGTTGTGGACAAGGTGGGCTATGACTCCAAGCAAATCAACGAGCTTACGCAGGCTTTCGAGGCGGCTGGCCATCCCGAACATGCAATACAAGTTTATCTGTCGGCGCGCAAAAAGATGAAGAACGACTTTGTCTTCGTGGGCGAGCTGGCAACCCTCTACGAGCGCATTGGCGACTACGAAGCAATGATGCGGGAATACTTCGACCTCCTCGACAAATCGCCCGGCATGATGGGCTCCATACAAATATCTCTCCAGCGGGTTCTTGCCGAAACCGCCAACCCCAAGCTGGCCGACGGACTGCGCAGTGCTTTGGTGAAACGGATACAGCAGCATCCCGAAAACAAGCAGAACCTCGAAATGATGATTTGGTTCTCCCTGCAGCAGAATGACTTCCAGTTTGCCATGGTGCAGGCCAAAGCTATCGATGCCCGTTTCCCCGACCAGGGCGGCGAGCCGCTCATGCGTGTGGCCGCCATTGCCAAATCCAACGAAGCCTATGATGTCGCCCAGGAATGTTTCGCCGCTGTGGCCGGAAAAGGCCCTGAGAGCCCCTATTATTTCGACAGCAGGGTAGGGGAGCTGGAGGTGGCTTTCGCGCGCATAAACCACAATTTCCCCATCGAAAACAGGCGCCTGTGGCAGCTTTTGCACAAGTATGAGGATGCCATCGCCGAGCTGGGCAAGAACGTCCGCACCGTAACCCTTATGCGCAACTACGCCCACCTTATGGCATACCATACCGACAGCATCCAGCGTGCGGCCGACATGCTCTACGACATCCTTGAGCTCCCCAAGCTCCCGCCCAAGGAGCGCGACGAGACCAAGCTCGACCTGGGCGACCTCCTCCTCTTTGCCGGTGAGGTGTGGGATGCCTCCTTGCTCTACATGCAGGTGGAAAAAGCCAACAAAAACGACGTGCTTGGGTCGCAGGCCAAATTCAAAAACGCCAAGCTTTCCTATTATAATAACGACTTCCTCTGGGCCAAGACCCAGCTCGATGTACTTCGCGCCTCCACCAGCAAGCTGATAGCCAACGACGCCATGCAGCTCTCCCTGCTCATCAGCGACAACATGGAGGAGGACAGCACCTTCGACATGCTCTCTCGCTACGCCGCTGCCGACCTGCTGCTCTACCGCAACCAACTCGATTCAGCGTGGAAGGAATATGACGACATCGCCCACAGTGCGCTCTCGCATCCTCTTTTCGACGATGTGCTGATGCAAAAGGCCCGCATCCGCATCCGCCAGCAGCGCTATGCCGAAGCCGACAGCCTGCTGCGACAGCTCGTCGAGTTCTATCCCGACGACCTCCTGGCCGACGATGCGCTCCTGCTGCGTGCCCAGCTCAACGAGGAGCAGCTCGGCAACCCCGCTCAAGCGCGCGACTGCTACGAAAAACTC
Organism: uncultured Bacteroidota bacterium; assembly: GCA_902790215.1. Lineage (GTDB taxonomy): Bacteria > Bacteroidota > Bacteroidia > Bacteroidales > P3 > Colimorpha. Next base: position 28,642 of record CADAQX010000018.1, read on the forward strand.
ATCCTCGACTATCCCACAACCCTTTACGCCGACCAGGCGCGCAAACGCTACCGGGCTCTGTCCGAGGGAAAACCCCAAGAAACAAAACCGCTGTAATATGGAAGTACGTGCAAAAAAAGCCTTGGGCCAGCATTTTCTCAAAGACGAGAACATCGCGCTCCAGATTGCCGAAAGCCTTACCGGCCTCACTCCTCATGTACTGGAAATAGGTCCCGGCATGGGGGTGCTGACGAAATACCTCTATAACAGGGAAAACATTGACTTTCACGCCATCGAGATAGACACCGAGTCGGTGGAATACCTCCATGCCCACTATCCCTCGCTCCACGTCATCGAGGGAGACTTCCTGGCGTTGGACCTTTCCACCCTCTTCGCCGAGCCCTTCGCGGTTATCGGCAACTTCCCCTACAACATCTCGTCGCAGATACTCTTCAAGGTTTTCGACAACCGCAACTGCATCCTCGAAGTCGTCGGCATGTTCCAGAAAGAGGTGGCCGAGCGCGTGGCCGCCAAACCCGGCAGCAAGACCTACGGCATATTGAGTGTCTTGCTATCAGCATTCTACAACATCGAATACCTCTTCACCGTCCACGAACACGTCTTCAACCCGCCGCCCAAGGTCAAATCGGCCGTCATCCGACTGCAGCGTAACGATGTAACATCCTTGGAATGTGACGAGAAGCTGTTTGTCCAGGTGGTCAAGACCGGCTTCAACCAGCGGCGCAAAACCCTCCGCAATGCCCTGCGGCAGCTCAACATGCCGCTCGATGCCGTTCCCGAAACACTTCTCGGTCTGCGGGCCGAGCAGCTGTCGGTCAGTGACTTTATAGAAATTACTAACTCATTGTCATAGAGCTATGTCAGTACTGGAATATATCATCCTTGCCTTTGCCCTCTCGATGCCGGTTATGGTCACCGTCAGGGGCTGCGCCTTGAAAACCCCCATTCGCCTCACCCGTGGGCTGGCCGTCTCCATTCTCATCGCCCTAGAGCATGTATTGCTCATACTTGCAGGCATGTACATCGGCAATATGCTGCGCTTCGGCTTTCCCGAATACGACAATCTCGTCTATCTCGGCTTGCTCGTTGTGGTGGCGTTCCGCATGGTCATTCCCGCCTTCCGCAAAAAGGAGAGGGAGCTCCCGGCATACAATATAGCCAACTGGACCACAGTCCTGCTGCTCGGTGTTGCCACAGGCATCAACACCCTTTTCGTGGGTCTGGGTTTGGGTTTCCGTGTCTCTTTTGCCGCCGACCTGTGGCGCGTGGCCATCCCGTTGTTCGTTATTCTCTTTGTTCTATGCTACTTGGCCATCATGCTGGGGCGGCAGAAGAAAGAGATGCGCGCCCGCCGCTGGCAGCTCATCGCGGTTCTTTTCCTCCTCATTTTTGCCATCAAAGGCGCCTTTTTCTCCAACTAAAGGTCTTGGCCACCTCCAAGAATTAAATAAGGTGGCTTCTATAAATCACCCCAACGGGGTGTGACTTTTCATAACGTTGCGGAGGTCGAGAGCAGAGCCGAACTTGTTCGGACTATGCCGAGATGTAGCAACGTCTCGTAGAAACACCGTACAAGCAATGTACGGTGTCGCGACCGAATGGGAGCAACATCGAACATTGCGCAGTGCGGTGACAAAACATACTCACTCCCAGCGTCCCGAAGGGACGCGACAATGAGTTAGGTCGGCAAAAAACAGTCATCTGTTATGTTAGAGCGATGATTATAAAAACATGAATTATCATTAATTGTCATTAATTGTCATGAATTTATGGTCATTACATGGCAATTCGTGTTAAAAAGAATTATTCTGTATCGGGCGTAATCATGCTCGATTCCGTCAACCCGCCGTAGCTCTCTGCCGCGCGGTCAAGGGTCTCGTCGGTGGTGTATTGCTCATACATGTTGCAGCGTGTGACCACCGTCTGGCTCGAGCACCTCTCGTCTCTTACATGCACAAGCCCCCATCCCATCGTGTCGTCGGCAAAGCAGCTGCCAGTCAACGCCAAACGGCCATCCACGCACTGCATTTCGATGCCGGAAAAACCGCTCGTTTGTCGGCTGCTTTCCAAAACCAGCTCTTCCATCCTAACAGACACTTTAGGTATCATGTATTCAACGGTTTGATGCAACGAATACAGTCTCAGTACGTCACCCCTCTTCAGCGTTGCTCCTTTCCCGCAAAGGGCTGATACCATGTCCGATGCTGTGGGGTCGCTGCCCAAGGGGCGCTTCATTTTCACGTTGGTCAGCAAAGCGGGCTGTCCGTCCACCTCGTCCAACCGATAAATGATATCGGGCAAAATGCCGTCGCTCAGTGGCATGCCGGGAATCAGCAGCGAGGCGCGGCTGGCCAGCTCTTTCTTGGTCAGAAAGACCACTGGCAGTTTACACATCAGCGTACTGAACCGGCCGTAGATATTCACGCATTGGGTAAACAGCGGTCTCGCCGGCTCTCGCAACCGCTTCCACAGTGCGGTGGTGTGTGCGATGCGCTGCCTTGTGACGAATTGTCCGCGTGTACGTCGCAGGGGCTGTTCCGATATCGCGGAACGCATGATGATCTTTCCTTTTTTGGTGTAGAAAGTTACGCCATCGCTTTTCAGGCTACCGCTGAGTGCAAATCCTTTCTTCTTTAATTGTGCCATTTTAGTTTCCTCCTTATATCTTGCTTATGTCTTGCTTCTTTTTTTCTTCGGTTTTTTCCAGCTTGTTCTTCGGTTGTTCTTCGCTTTTAAAGCGAAGAACAACCGAAGAACAAGCTTACAACAAACGTATAAACATACTTGTTACTAAGTTGTTAGGGGTAAATGTTTTTTTTCCCCCTGTTTGCAAAGTTACCACTTTTTTTTATTTCAAACGCAAATAATTGCTTTAACCCAAATCGGTCGTTAGGGTTTATGCCAGATTAGTATTTGTTTCGAGCAGATTGGCCGCATCGCTGGCGAACGTTGCGTAAAGCGAGAGCAGAGGAAGCTTGCTTGCTATGCCGAGCCATAGCAACGTCAACGAAGTTAAGGCGTAGCGGGCTACGTCGAGACAGGGATGTGGCCAAGATGCCGAACGTTACCCAGGGCGAGAGCAGAGGAAGCTTGCTTGCTATGCCGAGCCCAAGTAACGTCATGGAACATAAAGAAATGCTAATATGGCATAAAAAGACCTGAAAAAGCGAGAAAGGATAAAAAAGTCGGACTAATGACCGATTTGGGTTTAATTTGGGGAATAATGTTATTGATTCTATTTCGCATAGCGGAGTGATTATCCCAAATCAGTCATTAGGGTTTATGGCAGATTAGTATTTGTTTCAAGCCAATGGTGTCTTTATCAGCCAATCGACAGCGTTTACCTTTCGGATGCCGTTGATGTCGGTCACGAGGTCGCGATCGAGGGTGATGAGGTAGCGGCTATAATGGTCGCCAAGATTTCCGAAGGGGCGAATCTCGCGGGCAAGGGTTTCGGGTGAGTTATTCACGGTGTAGGACACCTGGTAATACTCTATCGTGTCCTGCCGTCGGGCGATGAAGTCTATCTCGGTGTCGTTCAACTTGCCGATATCCACCTTGTAGCCTCGGCGCAGCAATTCAAGATAGACAATATTCTCCAATGCGTGGGTTGCCTCAATCTGGCGGTAGCCGAGGACATTGTTGCGCAATCCCATGTCGGTGACATAGTATTTGTTCAGTGTCTTGAGATAGGCTTTGCCTTTGATGTCGTAGCGCACCGCCTTGTTGAGGATAAAGGCATTACAGAACATCTCCAAGTAACGTTCCACCGTCTCGTTGCTCACCTGACGTCCTTCTGCACGAAGGCTTTTTGCAATGGATGCCGGTGACACCACACTGCCTATGGCCGACAGCACCATCTTCAGCACGTTCTCCAGCAGGGTGATGTCGCGGATGTCGTTTCGCTTGATAATGTCCTTTAGCACCACGGTGTTGTAAATGCCGTCAAGGTAGCTGTTAATGACATTTTCATCTTTGATGCCTGCCAGGAATGGGAATCCCCCATACTTCATGTATTGTAAGAATAATTGGTCGGGGTTTTCGTTAGGCCATGCGGATTGGTATTCGGCAAACGACAAGGGCAGCATCGCAACCTCCACATATCGTCCGGAAAGCAACGTGGCGAGTTCGGACGAAAGCATGTAAGCGTTGGATCCCGTGATGTAGATGTCCACGTTGTGGTCGATGGAAAGGCTCTCCACCGCACGTTCAAATTCGGCAACATTCTGCACCTCATCCAGTAGGACATAGTACTTCTCATCCGTCCGAATCTTCGATACCACCTCGTCATATAGCGTCTTGTAGTCCTTGACGTTGTCGTAACGAGCCGATTCGAGGTTGATGCTGATAATCTGTTTTGACGCCACGCCGTTCTTTTTGAGCCAGTCGTCATATAGCATCAGCAGTGTGGACTTGCCACATCGGCGAATACCCGTGATAACCTTTACCACAGGCTTGTCCTTGAATGCGATTAGATGCTTCAGGTATTCATCTCTTGCTATCATATTCCTGTCTTTTTGCGGATATAAACGCAGAAAATGATTTTTTATTGTACTTTTACATCTATAGCCGTAAAATTATTGTCCGAAGATGTCGGATTGTTTCAGTAGTCTTATGGTGTGGGTCTTGCCGTTGGCGGTGGTGAGGGTGAGGAGGTAGGTGGCTTGGGGGCGGGAGGTGAGGTCTAATGTGTATTTGCCGTTGCCTGCGGGGGTGAGGCGGACTTCCTCGCGGCGGCCTTGCATGTCAGTGAGCCACGCTTTTGCGACTCCATTTTCAATTTTCAATTTTGAATTTTCAATTTCAATTGTGACTCTCTGCCGGAAGGGGTTGGGATAGGCCACGAAGGCGTTACCGTCCTCCACCACCTTGATGCGCACGTCGCCCGTGTCTTGAGGACCAGTGTATACGTAAGGGGTCATAAAAGAAGTGTCAACATACTTAGCAATGTATGCTGTACTACTATTAGTGCAATTGAGCGAAAGGTCACCGAAGGTCATGTCTGTGGTTGTATATCCACAGATATAAAGAGCACTATCCCTCAATGAGAGGCTGGTTCCACATTCGGATGTTTGTGTTATGGAATTTAAATCGATGTATTGCAATGGATGACCTTGATAGTCCCAAATATAAACACCTTTACCCATTTTTCCATGTTCAATACTAATGTCTTGGTTAAGACATTGAATGTTGTCTTGATATGCAATCGGGGCAAAAACACGATTATTTCTACATTCAATTGTAGAATGATTAAATATTTTTCCAGAAAAAAATGTCCTTGTCGAAGAATTTGCATTCCCATAAGTGATATAATTCCCTGATTCTTTATCAAAACGTAATATGATTGCGCTTTTCCTCAGTTCAATAACATTATTATCAACAAATAGAGGTTCATTGCTATCATTGTTGACGGTAGCCGAAACAAACAATGCGTTGGAATCTTTGTCAATACAAATTGCATGAAATAGATTGTGCCTGTCTAATACAGAAATACCATTTTCCAATACCCCATAGTCTATTTGCTTGATATAAATAGGAGACAGGTCGCTATCATATTTGGCAAGAAATGTATTCATGTAAGAGTTTATGTGTAACATCATATCAGGGGCATCCTGTATGGAACATGTATCCTCACTGGTTGTTCCTGCCATATATGTACAAAGATATATACAATCTGATGAATCAATCTTCATCTGTCCAAGTGTTTGGTATGCAGTCCACGGTAAGTTCCCTTCAAAAACATATTGAAAATGTAGTAGGCTGTCAAAATGAGGAGAGAACTTTAGCAATCTGAAATTTAATGAAGAAGGCGTGTTTTCGGGGTGTATAATGAATTTCTTCTGTCCGTCAACAATAAACATAACCCCAGAAATCAATCCATTTTCTACAGAATAGTACTGAAAATCTTGTTCTTCAAGTACTCCAATCATATCTACCGGTACATGCCCAATATAGATGTTCCCTCGTTTGTCCACACAAAATGGGCCTTGCTGAAAAGCATCATTTAAAATATACACTGAATCAGGCAGATTTCCACTCTGTCTATCAAACGTAATAATATTATTATCATTATCGATATAAGCAGTTTGTAAAAAGTGATGTTCTACAACGTTGCCATCCAAATCAAGAATAGCCACAACTGTTGCTATAGGATAGGTGATACCGCTTTGAGGGGTAAGATACGATGCATTCGCTCTTGTAATAAGAGTGTCAAAAAAATAAAGATAATCATTTGTTCCTCTGGGAATATTCACATGCCCCATGACGTACAGGGAAGAGTCACCTATCAGTTGCATTGATGTAATGTTACATGGGTTGTATTGATTGGCGTGCAGTGCCTTTGACCACAATATTTGACCATCAGACGAAAACTTAATAATAGTAGCATTAGGATTATTGTTTCCACTACCATAAGGAGGGAACGGTAGCAGGTCATGTCCATCAATGGATGCACCATTGGCAAATTGCCCAGCGACATAGAGGTTGCCATGGGAGTCGGTCACAGAACTGACGATGTAGTTCCATAACTCACCTAGTCGTTCATTCCCAGAGTATGTCTTCACCCAGTCGAAGTGTTGGGAGAAGGCGGGGAGGGAGGCGGCGAGGAGGATTAAGAGGGAAATGAATTTTTTCATAGGATTTTGAAAATTGAAAGTTGAAAGTTGAAAATTATAATGTTTTTTGACATACCCCAGTATTTTGAGGAGGCGTTAGAGGGAAAGAGTATTCCGCTCTTCGGCTCATCGCCTCACTCGCTGGCGAAAGACTCACTGGGTCTTTCTTTCTCCCCTTTCAAAAGGGGACGATAGAGGGGATGTTTTTTTACATACCCCGCTGCTATCGCAGCACCCCTCTCAAGAGGGGAGGGCTGGCGCGGTTGGGGAGTGTATGAGAATTAAGGTAGCAAATATGATTACTTTTTTCATTGTTTTAGGGTTTTATTTGTATGTTTCATTGTGCAAAAAGGTCATCCATCGTGACTTCTCTCTGAATGAATTCGGAATAGCTGTTCCGTTTCACGCCATAGGTCGTTATCAACGTGGTGTGAAGCGACTTGCGCGTTCCTGTGAGTGTGCGGAATGTTTCTTTGCGAGCATTCAACCGTTCAGCATAGTCCTGCGTAATGGCATAGGGAGTTGTCGAGAACTTTGCTTCGCATAGGTTCACGGTCTCGTCATTCCGGTCAATAATGAGGTCTATCTGGGTGCCTCTGTGCTGGGTACCATCGTTGTCGACAAACGATTTGCATGACCACGAACACACGTTGCTGAGGACACCAGAGATACCCAGCTTCTGTTTAATCTGTGGAATATGATGCAGACAGACCATCTCAAACGCATGTCCCTGCCACGAGAAGCGACGGGAATTGTCCTGCATATTGTTCCAAAAATGCTCATCCTGCCCATTCATCCTATCCACAAAATGAAGATAGAACAATGAGAAAAGGTCTGTCAACTGATACAATTGTCCGCGTTCTTTTTTGCCAAAGGAGTTATAGTTCCTGACGAAGTCGCATTTGCACAGGTTGTCAAGCACCTCGGTCAGCAGTCCGCCTTCACCGATTTTCAGCGATGCCTGTATCTCCTTCCGACTCATGCCCGAGGCATTGTTGGCAAGTAGTTCCACTACGGAACGGTAAGTCTTGGAGTCTTTAAACAGCGACCGGAAGATAAAGTCATATTCTGTGCGCAAAACGGCTCCTTCGCAAAAGAACAATTGGTCAATGTTCTCGTTCAGCGTGAGGTTGCGTTCTAACATGTCAAGATAGTAGGGTATCCCCCCCATTGTCATATATGTTTCCACAATCTGATACTTTTCCCAGTCAATTCCTTTGCTTCTGAGAAACAACTCAGTCTCACCGAGAGTGAAGGGACGTAAATATATCTGGCGGTTCACACGTCCATGCATGCCCCCCTTGTCCCCTATCAGTTTCGACAACATCCATGTGGTGGCAGAACCGCAGACAAAGAGTTTCATTCCTGTCTGGGTCGATGCCCAACTATTCCAGAAATAACCAAATGCCGACATGAAACCAGATTTCGGGGTATCCATCCACGGCAGTTCGTCGAGGAAAACCACAATGCGTTCTTTGTGTAGGGAATCGAGATATTCGCGCAAAGCATCGAAAGCCTCATACCAGTCTTTAGGCTTTCTTTGTTTCTTGCCAGAATAACGTTCCAATTCCTTCTTAAACAACGATAGCTGGGTACTCCTTGGCGTTTCAAACAGCCCTGTGAAACTGAAATCAAATTGCCCGTTAAAGCACTCCCTGACAAGGAATGTCTTTCCCACACGGCGACGACCATAGACCGCCACCAACTCTGCCTTAGGACTCTCGTAATACTCCCGGATTAAATCCTGTTCGTGCCTCCTTCCGATGATTGTTGTCGAATATTCCATCTCATTTGTCATTTTGAAAAACGGTGCAAAGATACGAAAAATATTTGATACCACTTCCGTAACTATTATTTTTTTTAATTAACGGAGCCGCTATCGGTGCATTTCCGTATTTCTTGAGGGAGCAAATCATATCTGAAATGATGCCAAAAGTGGTAAAAAACAATGAGATTTAGTGTAATATAACGCATATTATCGGCTGAAGATGTCGCTCTGTTTCAGCAGGCGGAGGGTGTGGGTCTTGCCGGTGGCGGTGGTGAGGGTGAGGAGGTAGGTGGATTGGGGGCGGGAGGTGAGGTCTAATGTGTATTTGCCGTTGCCTGCGGGAGTGAGGCGGACTTCCTCGCGTCGGCCCTGCATGTCGGTGAGCCACGCCTTTGCAACACCATTCTCAATTCTCAAATCTCCATTCTCAATTCCGATATTGACTCTCTGCCGGAAGGGGTTTGGGTAGGCCACGAAGGTGTTGCCGTCCTCCACCACCTTGATGCGCACGTCGCCCGTGTCTTGAGGACCAGTGTAGACGTATGGGGTCATAAAAGAGGTGTCAACATATTTAGCAATATAAGCTAAGGTATTACCCGAAGGATATAGAATGGTATCAGCCATGGTCATACTGGATGTTGAGTAGCCACAAACATACAATATACTGTCGTGTAGCACAAGTGCGTTACCTGGCTCGCTTCGTCTTGATATAGAGTTGAAATCAATGTACTGGATAGGATTACCGGCATAGTCCCAGATGAATAACCCTTTTCCCCATTTGTATTGTTCAATATTGATTTCATTGTTCTGCCACTGGATATTATTCTGAAAGGTTGGCAGTGCAAATACGCGGTTGTTTTTACATACGACACCGGTATAAACAAGTGTATCGAGAAAATTTGAGCATTTGTTGGTAGGTACAATGCCATAAGAGAGGAAGCGACCCGTGTTTTTGTCGAATTGCAAGAACAGTGCGTTATTATTAGCATTCAGTTGAACCCCGTCAACATACATCGTTTCCTGAGGTACATCACAGGCGACCGAGGCAATAACAAACAAGGAATTCGAATCCTCATCAATAGTCATGTTATGAAAAAAGTAATAGTCATAGTAACCCTGTGTTTGGGTGTTCAGATAGTTAATTTGCCGGATGTATTGAGGTTCTAAATGACTGTTATACTTTACTAAAAACCCCATGAAGACTTCCTTGCCCTCCAACACCATGTCCGACGCATCATTGAGCGAAACCCTGCCATAATCTCTGTCCCTGTTGAAAACAGTATGGCAGAGATAAATATTATCCTCGGAATCCATCAACAGCCTTCCTGTGGTTAGAGGATCGCCGGCTGGAGGATCGCCATTCCAAAACGGAGTATCAGCGAACACATACTGATATTGAAGCAGGTTGTCAAAATGTGGGGAGAATTTCAATATCCTGTAATTGGATCGAGTTGGACGGTTTTCTGGGTAAAACGAGAAACGAGAATGGCCGTCCACCATGATTGATATGCCTGACAACAATTGCCAATTGTTGGAACCAGGAGTGTCAGAGATTTCTCTTGGAACCTGCCCAATGATAATATTCCCATCACTGTCCACACAGAATGGATTCGCTTGGAAATAATGGTTAAAAATACGTCCGGATGATTCTGGATTCCCATCTGATCTGTCCGAGGTTATGACTCTTCCGGCAGTATCAATCAATGCGATATGCAAAAAATGATGTTCCAAGACGTTGCCATCCAAATCCATGATGGAGAATGCCGTCGCGTAAGAATAAGTGCAACTGTCCAACGACATCATGTATGATGCATTATCCTTGGTTATCAGCGTATCGTAGAAATAAATATACTGACCATCGCTGTTTGGGATATAGACATCAGATGTTATATATAATGCTGTATCACCAACAATATGCATCTCCGTGACATTACCAGGCTTCTCATCATTTGAATGAAGAACTTTCTTCCACAGAATCTGTCCTTGGGGAGAGAATTTGATAATGAAACTATTACGGTAGCAATATTGGCTTCCATGAGGTGTAATTGGCAACAGGTCCTGCCCGTCAATTGCGGCACCATTGGCGAACCGCCCTGCGACATAGAGGTTGCCATACGAGTCGGTTACAGAACTGACGATGAAGTTGTAGGGATTCCACAAAGGCCTCAAAGGATTGTTGGCTGAATAGGACTTCACCCAGTCGAAGTGTTGGGAGAAGGCGGGGAGGGAGGCGGCGAGGAGGATTGAGAGGAGGAGGAGATGTTTAAAAGGGTTTTTCTGTTTCATGGTACTGTTTTTTGAGGGTTAGTTGATTCTATAAAATTGATGGATGGGGTCAAAAGATATAATCGGAATTGTCTACCTGTGGGGCATCTACCGCCATGAACATCACAAGATAGACGGGCATGTAGGTTATCTTGCCGTCTTGGCGAATTTCGCGTTCGTTGGAGATGACAGTGGCTGCCTGGATGTTGTAATCGGGATTCTTCAGAAGGTTATTGAGGGCACTGTGTACGGTATAGTCCTTGCCCGACTTGACTTCTATCGGATGGGCACTCATGGCCGTGTAGTCGTCGACCAGATAGTCTACCTCGCCCTGCTTGCGGTTGTCGTAGTAAAAGAGTTTGTGCCCATGTGCACGTAGTTCTTGGGCAACCACACTTTCATAAACGCTGCCAAGATTGATACTGCGCACATCGTCAAGAATAGGGCGTATGTTGTTGTGATAAAGCATGCCGGAAAGCATTCCCACGTCGTTCAGATAGAGTTTGAGCAGATTCTTCTGAAGCGACTCGCTCAACGGGAAATGCGGGTTGGATATGGCATGAACGGCCAACGAGATACCCGAAGAAACAAGATACTCAAATTCCTCCTGATACTGGGCAAAACGGTCACCCTCCTTACCGCGTATGTCCTGAGCCACGATGCGTTTTTTCTTGTTTTCCATCTGCGAGGGTACCATCTCGTAGATACGACGAATGAGCAGTTTCTTGCTGTGTTCCTTCTCGTATTTGGAAGCATCGTCGGCATACATGCTGCGGATGTTGTCCTGCACATCCCGCACCCGGACGATATTGTGCGTGTCGAGGTAGGCATTGACGGCATCGGGCATTCCACCCACCAACAGGTAACGGCGGAACAGGTCTAACATACGGTTGTGGTGTTCCTCCGTCAGACTCTGACGGTTCTCGTAAGAGTGGCGCAGCATGGCAATGGCCTCTGTGCCGAAACCGTTAGCTATGAGGAATTCCTCGAAGTCAAGTTGGAACATTTCCTTGCGGATGATGCTGCCAACGGGGATGGATGTGGTATCTTGCAGTGTAATGCCCAACAGGCTGCCGCTGGCAATATAGCGGTAGCGTCCATCCTCGCGGAGGAACTTCAGCATGGTGAGGTACTGCGGATAATGCTGTATCTCGTCGAGAAACACCAATGTGCCGTCACGACCCGACAGCCTGTCGCCAGCGACCATGCTAAGGGTGAGGTAGAAGTCCTCCTTCTTGTGGATGTTCTTGAACAGCTGGTCTCCTTCATCGTCCTCAACAAAGTTTATCTCCACGTAATTTGGATAAAGGCGAGTACCCGCCTCGCGGATGCTGAATGACTTACCAATCTGACGGGCTCCTTCCAATATCAGAATCTTGTCAGTATCAGACTTTAGATAGTCTTCAATATAGGATGTAATTTTTCTGTACAGCATGGTATATT
>CADAQX010000019.1 GCA_902790215.1 uncultured Bacteroidota bacterium
AGCACCGGCCTGCAACGAGCCGTGCACGGCGCCGGCGGCACCGGCCTCGCTCTGCATCTCCACGACCTTCACGGTCTCGCCGAAGAGGTTCTTACGACCCGCAGCGGCCCACTCGTCGATGTACTCGGCCATAGGGCTGGACGGGGTGATAGGGTAGATAGCTGCTACCTCGCTGAACATGTAGGCAACGTGTGCTGCCGCGCAGTTGCCGTCACATGTCATAAATTTTTTGTCTTTTGCCATAAGCTTAAACGTTTAAGGATTAATTATTGAATTTAGTGAATTATATTTCTCAATACAACAATCTAAAGCATTAAAGATAGTTGGGTTGGGCGTTTTGTTGACAAAAGGGAATATTTTGTGGATTTCCCTTCTTTTATTTTGTTAATATTTTTCATCTTTGATAAGATACTCGACATTTTTTGTATGCTATAATTCGACAGGTTCAATCCATCAATAATCTGTTTTGAACTATAAGTTCCCTTGGAAAGAAAATCATAAATCCTATCCTCAATGCTACTATCATTGACTGAGGGAAGGGTGACTGTAAAATTTAACTCAACATCTTTCTTCCGAATAGATTGAATAATATATGCATCATTCCCCTCAATATCAACGGGGGCTGCTCCCATAGAAATCAGAATCTTGTTTGCGCATTTCTCTTTTTTTTCAGGTACTCTTACATATACTTTCCTTCCTTTTTTGAGCCCCTCTGTAACACCACTCCAAGTTCCACCTTTGTCGTCGGATTGTGCAGCATAGATTTCAGAGGCCAGACCATAGATAATGGAGTTTCTTGCCATTGCTAAATCCACGCTCCACGGCAATTTAGGATGGAAAGTACTTAATACTAGTACATCGCCTCCGACTATTTGCTTATAGTATTTCTTGATACCAGAAGAAAAAGTCGTTATGCCCTGGGGCAACACAATTATACTTTGACCTTTATAAGCTAACGCTGAATCAAGGGCCTGTTTATCAACTCCTTTTGCAAATCCACTAACAACCACCTTGTATTCCATGGATGCTTTTTTTGCAACATTGTCAGTGAATTTCAAAGAATTTTCATTAGCATTCCTTGACCCAACAATGGCTATAGACTTTTCGTGCAGAATTTGTTTGTTTCCTTTTGTATACAAAACTATCGGAGAACTATATTTTAGATTGCTTTTTAAGGTAGGCGAATACTCTTGCGATGTTACAGGGATTATATCGAATCCTTGATCAAGTAGTTCCTCCACCATAAATGCATAATTAGCAAGCTCTGACTTCGTTTGTTGCAACAATACAGCCTCCTGTGGGGTAAGACTCATTCCAAGAAACTGGTCGGATGAAAAGAAATCAACGATGGTTTTCTCACGTTGAAAGCAATATGCTATAATTTCATTTTTTCTTGCAGTCCACATTTTGGGAGTATGTGCAAGAGCAACCCAATATGTCAATTCTTGATTCATAATATGTCTCCTCCTATTGTTTTTGCTATGGTAATAGGAACTATTAGTTCCGCGCCCAAGAGGGTTAATAATCTCCCTATCTCTTTCATTGTTGCACCGCTGTCGTATATATCGTCAATCAGCAGAATTCTTTTGCCTGCTATATTTTCAGAATGGGTATAACTGAATGCATCCTTGATGTTTTCTTGCTTTAAATAGCTGTTTTGGTATATTTTCTGCTCATTTGTTTGTCTAACCTTTACCAATTCTGTTGATATAGGGACTTTTATTGAATAAGCAAATTTTTCAGCAAAGTTCTTCACCAAATCACCAGAATGGGTTGGTGGAACAACCAAAACCATGTCGAACTTTATGTCTTTAAACTTTTTCCAATAAGCTTTCAACGTTAAGCGTAACAGGAAGTCAGGGAAATCTCCACCATTCTCATATTTGGAGCGGTGTATGGCATTGCCGACATTAGAAACACCATAATATGACGCCGCAACACCGTTAATCATATTGCCACATCTTGTTCCTACTTCCAACATTGGGAAATAGTTTTCGTGAAACTCCGCTATACTGTTTGTCCAATATTCGGTCATTTGGACAGCCTGCTTGTTCAAGTTAGTATTGTCACAATTAGAAAAGGTGACAGCAGTGTCATCATCCAGAAACTCGCAAAGGTACTGCATTCGAGGCTTGTCTGTATAAACATAGCCAATCATTGCGTCAAGGTCTTTCAACTTGGATTGACGCAAACTTTCGAATGACTGTGTATCAAGTTCTTTTGCACCATACTGGTACTCAAATATTTTATTTTTCCCATTCACAACCTCACGCACTATTCCTTGCTCAATCAAATCGGCCTTAATAACACGAATTTGTGTTTGCTTAAGGTTGGTGGCTTTCATTAGTCCACTTATTGTGAGTGGTTCTTCCTTCAATGCATTAATGGCTTTGAGGTATTTGTCTCTCGAAGGGCGGGCTCCATCAATAAAGGATTTAGGCAGTCTGTAATCGTCAGCAAAACCATTATCTCCAATATGTTCGTTGAAAAATAGTATTATAGTGGTTGTTTTTCCATCACGTCCTGCACGGCCTATCTCTTGATAATAGTGAATTGGTGATGCAGGAATTTGAGTATGAATAATGAATCGGATATCTGACTTGTCTATGCCCATTCCTAAGGCATTGGTAGATACTACACATTTGTATCTGTTCTCCATCAGTCCATTCTCGATGTCTTTTCTGGTTTCAGCATCATGTCCAGCATTGTAATTAATAGCATTCACTCCATTATGGACAAGCCACTTTGCATATTGTTCAGTGTCGACACGCGTTCCAGTATAAATAAGGCCTGTTCCTTCAATACTATTCAGATGTTGCGCAAGCCAAACCATTTTCTCATCATCCGATTGGACTTTAATAACATATAGGTTAAAATTAGAACGAACCAGACTTCCGCGTATAGTAGTAAGCTTTCCACCTATCTGCCTTTCGATGTCATTCTGTACACGTTTTGTAGCCGTTGCCGTTGTTGCCAAAACTGGCAAGTCTTGAGGAAGCAGTTTAACTAGATTAATGATGCGTCTAAAAGCAGGACGGAAATCGTGCCCCCATACAGATATGGTATGAGCTTCATCAATAACCACCATTGAAAGTTTCATTCTTCTGGTAGCCTCTATCCATTCTTGATTTTCCTGACGTTCTGGTGCGATGTAGAGTATCTTTATCTCACCATTCAGAGCAGCTTGAATGGTGGCACTATTATCTTCTGGAGACTGTTCTGAATTGATATATCTGGCTGATATACCTTTACGGTTCAATGATTTCACTTGGTCGCGCATAAGTGCAATCAGAGGCGAGAAAATAACAGTAACTCCTGAAAATTGAGTGGCTGGGTATTGATAACACAACGATTTACCGAATCCTGTTCTCTGGATCATTAGAATTCGTTCTCCTGAAAGAATACGCTCTATGGCATCCCACTGCTCATCATAGAAATGATCAATGCCAAATATTCTTTTCAGGTTCTGCTCGTGTTCCAATCTCTCTATACTCATTCGTTTAATGTATTGTGATTATGGCCTTATTCTATAGTTTTGGAGGGGGTGATGGGGTAGATAGCTGCTACCTCGCTGAACATGTAGGCCACATGCGCTGCAGCGCAGTTGCCGTCACAAGTCATAAACTTTTTTTCTTTTGCCATAAGCTTAAACGTTTAAGGATTAATATTTTAAATTGTATTTTACACTACACGTGAATTTACAAAAATACAAAAATAAAATGGAGTGATGAAAATTATTTTTCAAACCAACAAAACCAACTGATAATATGGGCTCCTAAACTTCAATATACAGCCCTGCATTAAAGCCGTTTCTGAGGTGTTCTCCGTGGGAGACATAACCCAATTGATTGGAGAGAATCTGTGTGTCGCCAATCTGGGCATCGATGTTTCGATGCGAATGACCGTAAATCCAATAGTCGATGCCGGAGATGGCAATGTAGTCGCCCAATTCCACAGTGAAAGCACCATTTATAAGGCTGTCACGATATTCTGGTGCAGTACATAGCTGTGTTGGCACATGGTGGGTAAGCACAATCCTGCGTTTTGCCACACTTTCTTCAACGGCCTGTTGTACAAATCGCAAACACCTTTCGTGTTCATGGTTGAAATCATCTGACGAAAGACGATGTCCATTGTATTTAATGCGGTAGAAGTCATTTACGCCACGCTCGGTCATATATGCGTTGTAAGGCTCTATATGCGCCCACAATGTGGAAACGATAACATCTATATCGTCCAGATGCACCACGCTGTTATAGTAAGCATGCACATTGGGACGTATTCCCTTGCAGTATCCATCTGTCATAGTGGCGAGGTCATAATAGCCATAGAAATCGTGATTCCCAAAACAGACAATAACCTGCCGGTAATGTTCTGAAGACCAATCCCAGAAAGTGTATTGTGAATAGGTATCTTCGTTAGAATCGGGTAGATCTAAATACGCTGTATCGCCTGCTATGAGCAGTATGTCGCCCTTTACCTCCAATGGATGTTTGGCAAGAAAAGTTCGGTTCTCTGGGAATTCAAGATGCAGGTCGCTGACAAATTGTATCTTCATGATTCCAATATTTGTGCCATGCGTTCAATCGCACGTCGGTATAGATAATAGTATCGACTGTCGGAGACATCCAACAGGTCGTTTAGCAGTGGGCTCTCTTCGTTTTTATCCAATTCACTTCTCAGCATCGAAGTGTAGAAATGACGATGTTCATCGGTTAACATTTTTCTTAGGTCGGAGGCCATCCATTCGGCTCCAGCCACAATGACGTCAAACTGCTCGGCATTGATGTCCACCTCTGGCGGTAGCCCATCGCTCTTCAGAGCATAAGCAACATAGACGTTCTGTAACAAAAATGCCATATCGGCAGCGTCTTTTTTGGTCTTCATACGACGGTCAGCCCACGTGTCAAGTTTGATAAGAAACTGCCCGCTGAGCGATGCCAGACGGAAGGCAAATTCGCCGTCCACCGTTACTTTGTCGGCCACCCGCATTACGTCTTTGGTGCAACGTACTGACATCACGGGTGACCCCTCTGGAGGCCATGCAACCTTATCGTCTTCCGCAATCGCGCCAAATGGGACGATGTCCACTTCGAAACGGATTCGCCCATCCTTGCCCAGATAATAAAAACGCTGCTTCTCACGGGCTTTTTCAAAATGATTCTGTAACAAGATGCCCGTCAGCCGTTCGAACTGCCTCCAGTCTTGTAACAGAACAGCCACGTCTAAATCCATCGTGCGACGTGGGGTATTAGTCACGTCCAAGAGTCGCAGGGCGATGTCGCGGGCAGCTGCCCCCACCACATACACCTCCGCTCCCAGTTGCCGATAGCAGCTATCCAACACCTGTAACGTTTCCACCAACAGGTCATTTTGCAGTTCTTCTTTATGAATGCTGTATTCCATTGTTATAGCGTGTGTTTCAAGCGTTCTGCGGCTTCTCGGCAACGGTCATCCTCAGTGGCCATCAGGTCAGCATACATCACCAACAACGGTGTGTCATCGGTCTGCCAGAAACGCTTATAAACATATATTTCCCCTTGTGGATCCGGTATCATTCGTCCTGTAGCAATCAATGCATTGGCATTGTCCGCGGTGTAAATATCCCACCGTTCGGGTCGCAGGTATCCGTCCATTAGTGCAGCCGCAGGCTCTCCTCCCCAGCTCAGCGTTTTGGGTAATTGGATAGACTGCCACTGCGTGCGTACTACGGGAGATAGAAAGGTAAAACGGCTAATGAAAAGTTTAGGCTTCAGAGTGTCGTTATAGCCCTGTGTCCAGCGGTCGATAAGCGACTGTCGTTTGCGTAACAACCGACTTTTACCGTTTTCGACCACATATCCACGATTTGTAAGGTCGGTCAAAGTGCTGTGCACTGACCCTAAAGACACACCTGTCGCATTGGCGATTTCCCGGATAGTCTTACCTACATTTTTTTTGTTTTGAAGCAGGTAGAAGATAATTTGAATCTCTGTTTTCTGCATATAATTTTCAATATTTACTTGTTGTTCAATAATTTTGAACACGCTAATATTTTGAACAAACTTACTGCAAAAATACACAAAATAAACGAACTACACAAATATTTTTTACGGATTTTTCAGACCGAGGATGACGCCTTGTGCTATTCAAAACCCCAGGTAAAACATGTGACAGAATTTTCGCATATAATCCAAACTCTTTTTTGCCATAAGCTTAAACGTTTAAGGATTAATATTTTAAATTGCAATTTACACTACGTGTGAACTTACAAAAATACAAAAATAAAATGGATTAGAGAAAACTATTTTGGGTAATAAGTGCTTTTTGCCCAACTAATAGATTTTCTTTGCCCAAAGGTCGGATAGAAATTCCCGTACAGGGATAATCTCAATATTGTTTTTCATACTGCGATACCTGTCCAGTGTAATACCGTGTTATCATAAAGCCATACTTTAAATTATCCGAATATTTTAAAGTTTCGGTTTGTAAAAATACAACTTTTTCAGACAATGACAGATTCTTTTCACAGGCATTTATATCAACCCCTCGAATTCGAAGGGGTTACATTAAGCACAGTAAAGAGATTTGACCACAAAACAATTAGACAAATGGTCAAATTCATCTATGTGAGTTTGGGTACCCTCGATACGACTTGACAGAACCGCCTCCTTAGTCACATGAAGTTGAATGAAAAAGGTCGATATTCGGCTCAAGGTGAGAGAATGAGTTCAACTCTCCCAAACGAGCGAAGCCTTCTCCAGCAAGGTGTTAATTGAAGCATCTTGCTACGTCCACTCATCGTTAATGAGAGACGGAACAAAGTATTTATACCCTAATCCTTGCTCTATATATCCTGATTTTATAATCTTCTAACTTAATCATCTATCTAAAGTAATCTTATAAAGATATGACTTATTTTCAAACCACACAAGTGTTTTAACGATTTATTTTATAAACAATCAAGCTGTTGAAACTTTTTGAGGCTCGACTAGGTTAGCGTGTCCATATCAATAATTCTACATAGAGCATGCTTTTCATTAAGTGTAAATTCTATCAGGTCTTCATTCTTTAACCATTTGATATCATCAAAGTCACACTTAATGATTATTGTATCAGTTTTTATGTTCTTAATACCCCATTTATTTGTACTAGGATCCTTGAATATATGATAATCCTTATAAAAATACATTGGGTCATCATCTCTAATAATAGTTATCATCTCTAATAATAGTTCTTATTATCGCCATTTAATAGTAAGGTTCTAAGTTAAAATCTGGAATTTCATCTCTGCTATTATATTTACATGGAATCATTTCCCCGGTAGCACAAATATGAATACCATATTTGCCGTCTTTTACAAGAACATGATAACCGCAACCAAATGGTTCGCAGTATTCGATTTTGTCATATATAAAATCTAATATAACATCACCTGCATAGTTGAAAACACCATATTTGCCACGATATTCAGTGGGATACTTGCCTTTAGAAGAGTATGCACAAAGATCTTTATAGACAAAATCCAATTTAACTCTTCCATATTTGTCCAATAATCCTTCCATGCCATTTAATTTGGCTTTATAATATCCACCTTTATTTTCATACAATTCTTCATATTTACAATCTATAAATAATTCACCTTTATCATTTATTGCTCCCAATTTATAATTGCCACCGTTCCATCTGTCGCCAATAGTGACAATCAATGTGTAACAATTACGATGGCTTCCTGTTCTGGAAATATCATCAAAGCGAGGAGCTACTAAATATTGTCTTTGTTTATAATTATATAATCCCCATTTTTTATTTGCTTTTACCCACAAATAATCTCCATTACCATTACACTCTTGAATTTGTTCAAATTGAAATGGCATTGTAGGTAAAAAGGAATCATTTAAGATAGCATACAAGCTATTCTTAGATGCAATAACATATTTCTTTGGATTGTCAAAACCAAAGTTACGAATACTTACAGAGTCATAGAAGTTCAAAGTTAGATAAGGAGCTATTTTATATGGCTTCAAGGCTTCTTCTCTCTTGCGTTTCTCCTCTTCTATACGTCGTGATTCAGCCAAACGTTCTTGCTCTCTCCTTATTAGTTCTTGTCTTATTTGTTCAAGTCTTTCTTGTTCGGCTCTTTCTTTTAATATACGAGCATTTTTTATAGGAAATATGCAGACATCAATAATATCTTCATACTCAATATCAAGTATCTCTTTTTCCAAATCGACTTTGTCATTGGAATTCTCTGAACTTACAAAAGATAATCTATGTTTACCTTTTGGTAAGTATATTTCAGTATAATCATGAGCATCAGCACGCCCTATTTCTTTACCAAACCTATATATAAGGCAGGGTAAATCTGAATTTATTCGTACTATTGCAGTGTTTAGATGTTTTTCCATGTGTTTACTCTATTGTTCTTTCGCTATCATCGTTGTGTTTTGCTTTGTAGTTGAGTACGCATTCTTTGCAGGTGTTGGCGTAACAATAAACACAAAAGTGGTGGCAAGTGTTGTACATTCCGATGTCCTTGCTTACCATGCAACTACAAATTTCATTCTCGCACAGAAAAAATCACATCAAGGTTGTAGTATTCAATCTGTCTTACCACACGGCGACCATTCTCATTTTGAACTGTTGCATTTTTTGCAACAGTTGCCTCAAGAATCAGTTCTCCCTCGCTATATATGTTGCTGATATGCCTTGATATAACCGACTTATTCCTGTCAAACAATACAGCAAGTTGATTGAGGGTAAGCCACACCGTCTCATCGGCCAACTGGACATCGAGCTGCACAACTCCATCACTGCTTTTGTACACGACAATAGAGTCGTCAGTCGTATTGACTGATGGTAACATCCGTTTTATATCCCGATTGTTGTCCATTTCTTAGCCTTTTGTATAATTTTATGCGGTCGAAAATATCGACCACATGCTATTAATCAGTCGGTTTACCAGTTTTATAGCCTATCCGTTTTCGTGGTGTTGTGGGTTTCTCACGCAGTTGGTCGAGGGCATCGTTGATGGCTTCTATCTGGAGGGCTATCTCTGTGTTGGTCTCCTCCTGCATGCGGTTGATGTCGTTCTGGTCGTGCAGGATTTCCTCCACATAGTTGTTCAGTTGGTCCACTTTGTGCGACAGTTGCTCTACCTTCAGGTTCACCCCTTGCCATGTACTCACCGCATGGCGTATCGCCATAAACGCCCGCATGATGTTGATGTTGACTTGAATTGCCGTTTCCGACCGCAGTACCGAACTCAACATTGCAATGCCCAATTCGGTGAAAGCATAAGGAAGTGCTCTATCACCACCTCTGTTTGAAATCACAAATTGTGATTTCAAACTATCGCCATTAGTGGCAACATCTTTATTATCAGCAGTAGTAGCATCATTTTTTGAAATCACAATTTGTGATTTCAAAAATGTCCACTCATTCTTATTCAGTCGAAACAAAAAGTCATCGGGAAAACGGTCGATATTACGTTTGACAGCCTGATTCAAGGCACGTGTTTCCACCCCATACAGCTCCGCCAAGTCGCGGTCGAGCATGACGCGCAAACCACGCACCTCATAGATGCGATGCCTGATAACCTCAACTTCTGAAGCTACATTGGTCGTTATTTCATTCCCGCTCTTCATTGGCGTTGTGTATAATTCTTTAATAGATACAACAATACGTCGCGTATAATACTATACGTGAATTTACAAAAATACGAAAATAAAATGGAGTGATGAAAATTATTTTTCAAACCAACAAAACCAACTGATAATATGGGCCCCTAAACTTCAATATACCGTCCTGCACTAAAGCCGTTTTTGAGTTCGTTGATGCAACCATCAAGCGTCGTCATTTATTCGTTCCATATTCGATCGTTTTCCCATCGTTCTCCGTTTTAGAAAGGGAAAAATGAGGGAAACATATCGAAAAACGATAAGATAAGGAACGACGCAACATAGTGCCCGGAAGGTACACATAGGAACGTTGGGAACAAATATGCGACACTTTTGGAACGGTGGCGCAAGGTGGGGTAAGATGGCGTAATCCCTCACTGAATAAAAAGTAACTTTCGCGCGAAGCGGCAAGCGTCTTACTGAAAATAATGTTACCCACATTCGGTCGCGACATTACTTTGTGCAACGGTCACCAGCTGAATTGAACCCCAATCGGCCATTAGGGATTATTTTGAATTCACCGCCTCGCTTATCGCTTTCAGTACCAGACCTTCCATGATGTAGTAGGTGTCGGGGTTGGGGTGGCAGCCGTCGTCGCTCAGCTGCTTCAAAAAGCCGTTCTGCTTGTCGGCGAGGGCAGCGTGGTAATCGACATACACGATGCCGTTGGCTTCGGCGTATGCCCTCAGGCGCTTGTTGATATCGACGATGGTCTGGGCGGCATTCTTGATGTCGGGATTCCACCGGAAGGCAGCACACGGAGGGATGGAACTGATGATAGGCACAATGCCGCTGGCGCGTGCCAGGAGACACATCGCCACAACGTTATCGACCACTTTGTCGGGCTCCACCCAATAGATATTTTGTGCCACATCATTGGTGCCCGCCATGATGACAACAGCTTTGGGATGAAGGTTGATGACGTCAGCCGTGAATCGAGCCAGCATCTGCGTCGAAGTCTGTCCGCCGATGCCTCTGCCGCAATAGTTGTGACCACTGAAGAAAGTGGGATGATACGCAGCCCATAGCTCGGTGATAGAATTCCCCATAAACACCACTTCGGGGAACTCTCTACTCTTGATAATACGCTCGTTGTCGGTCTTATAACGGTTAAAACCGAACCAATCGTCTTGAGAGAAAACAGAGAATGTCATGATGAGAAAGGTAATGATAAATGTTGCTTTTTTCATACTGTGATAATTTTGCAATAATTGACACTATTTCAGAGTCCTCTTGTCCTGCGGGGAGCAGCGGAGATAACGGCACTTCGGGGGCGAGTGTTGGTAGCACTCTTGCTTGCCGTCTTGCTTTTGGCAGGAGAGGCTGCCGGTTTACTTTTGCCCGCGGGCTTGCTTGCAGGCTTCCCTGAAGGCTTACCTGACGAAGGGCTGCTGGCTTTGGGCTTAGTTACCGCCGGCTTCTCTTCTGTCGCAACAGGCTGGGAAGGGCTTTCATAGTCCGTGGGGGTGTAGTTGCCGCGATTGCGCTTGTAGTTGGTCATCGAGTTCACACGGCTGATGCGCGACGAAAGGTTATGGCCGCCGGTTGTCAGCAGGTCGGCGTAGGTGATGATGAGCGACGAAGTCTTCATGTACCGCCCCGCGTTGGCCTTCAGGTTGGCGGCATACCAGTTCTTCACATCCTTCAAGTCCATCCCCAAGAGGTCGAGATTGTTCTTGCCCACCTCGCGCATCAACATGTTCACCCGCCGGCCGCGCAGCATGGTGTTGTAGCTCTCGCGGTCGTGGATTCTTACCCCGCGAGGATAAGAGAGGTATCGCGCCAGCTGCTTGAACTGCTCCTCGCTGAGGCCGCACAGCATATTCTTCACCTCCAGCAGGCTCCTGCCGATGCCCGCCTTGGTGTCGCGGTGCACATTGCGGTAGATGGCGTCGATATGCTCCTCGCTGTACGAGATATTGTGTTTCTGCTCGTTCTCGCGCAGCTGCTTGTCGAGGTGCTCCTTCTGGTAGTTTACGAAACTGCGCTGCGACAGGCTGTCGGCCAGCGTGCCAATCTCCTCCTCGCTGAGCTGCCGGAGCAGGGTGAGCAAATCTGCCGAAGGCTTGTAAAGCAGGAAAGGCTTGTTTTTGGGGAAAGAAGGATATGTGTTGCCCGAATAGGTGATGTTGTTGTCGATAAACAGCTGGTACAATGCCGTGTATTGCACCACACGCGCCAAGTCGGTGTTGCCGAGGGTGGCGAAATAGTGATAGGCCTGGCTCTCGTAGCGGTAGCCTATCGACTGGCTCCGCTCCTGCGAGTTGAAGTAGCTCACCGGCAGCGAGCCCGTGCGGCCTAAAGTATAAATGGTGTATTTGATTGTGTTATTGCTTGAATGTGTTAATGTGTGAGTGTTGGAGACATCGTTTTTCTCACAATCGATGGCATACATCGCTCCGGCGGTGTTCCAATTATATACCAGCTCGTTCAGCCCCAGCTTGCGGAACAGGGGTTGGTCGAAGGGGTAGTAACCCGGCTCGGGGTAACGGTAGTAGCCCTCCTGTATGGTGCCGCGTTCCGACCAATCCTTCAGCAGCACGTCGGTGATAGTCATCAAGTCGCCAAACTCGGTGTTCTCCAGCTCGCGGCTCAAGTAGGTGGGGCACCAGTCGCGCCCGTTGTTCATCTTTCCGGCCATCAGGTCGTTGATGTCCAGGCTTTGCGACAGTTCCTTCTCGGTGGTAGAGGCCAGCAGCAGGATGCTCTCTATCTGCAGCGGGGGCAGCTCATACAGCGGCGACTGACGCTCGCGGCCAATGATAACCAGCGTGCTGCTGTCGGCCAAGGCTCCCAGAATCAGGTCGGCATCCAGCGTAAACTGCCGTATGGGAGTACGGGCATCCTGCCCGTCAAAAGGAGTACGGGCATCCTGCCCGTCAACGGCAACACGGGCACCCTGCCCGTCAACAGCAACACGGGCAAGATGCCCGTTACCAGCAACACGGGCAAGGTGCCCGTACTCCTGATGACGGGCAGGGTGCCCGTACTCCTCGTACTCCAAAAGATCAGCATTCTTTGCAAGAGCCCAGGCCACAAAGCCCGGCTGTTGACTAAAGAAAACACCGCGCGCTTTCTTGGCAAAAATGTCACTAATAGTCAGCACAGTGTTTGTGTCATCAAGACGGATGAAGCCCTCGCCTTCCTCCATAAACCAAGTGTTAAACTCTTCCAACGTAATCTGGTAGTCGATATTCTCCTTGGCGAAATAACGGCGTTTTTCTTCGGCAGGCAACTTCATCACCGTGGGCTTGTATTCGGAAAAGAAGAGTTCCCTATTCAGCCGCTTGAGCAGTCGGTCGCAATTCTCCTGTGTGGCGTTGCCCAGCAGGATGATCAGGTCGGTGGTGTAGCCGTCGTAGCCGATGGAGTGCTTGCGTTGCTCTGACTTATGCTTGAATTGGGCAAAGATGGGCGCGATGGAATCCGTCTCGAAGTGTGGCGGGATGTCGCTCAGCAGAATCATGCGGCTGCTGTCTGAGAATGACGCCATCCCGACGGTCTGGTAATGGAAGCGGTATTTCTTGCGGAAGTCTTTGTAAATGGAGTCCGCCATCCCCGCCGCCTCGCACCGGTCGATATCTACATTCTGGTTGGGGATATACTCATAATCAAACAGCCGTGCGCTCTCCCGCTTCACGCTCTCCCCTACCCCCGTCCGCCACAGAAGCAACACAACCGCAGCAACGATTGCAGCAATAGCAACCAGCCAGACAGCCGTTTTATGATTCTGTATTTTCATACGTATCTGTTTATTATAAAATCCACTAAACAGCCCTTTTTGTCGATGATTAGGGTGGCATCCATATCGTTGGCATTGCCGGGCGAAGCGGGGTCGTTGCTTGGGGTGTAGCGGATGTTCAGCACATAGTTGTTCTTCACGCGCTCGACCCATCGTATATTACCGTATTGAGGGAAGCGGTATCCTCGTGCCGCCATTTCCCTTACAACAGCATCATAGACTTTCGTCCTTCCTGTCATCCGTTGCACTTCCTCCTGCGTTATCCCCTGCCATCTGAGAAGGGACATCCACTGACCGCTAGAATTGAAGCCTACTTCATAACCATTGCTATAAGAGACTATGTAATAGTCGTGTCCGTCATACTTGAAGCTTTTATACTTGGTCAGCATGTCGATTGGGTATTCCTTCGGCAAGTGATTTCTGACTATTCTAGGCAAGTCTTCGTAGTAACAATCGAAATAGGCGTCATTCTGCTGGGTAAAGAATATCCCTTTGTCTAGCACTTGCGGCTTCCTGCTGAGGCTTTCAACATACGTGACCACAGGCCCGTTGCTTCTTATGTCCATCAGCTGACGCCGGGTGAGGTTTAGCTTTGCCTGCCAATAGTTGTCGCCACCGTCATTCACCATAATAAACCGACGCTCGGGATGGTGATACTTCCCCTTCAAGCAGTTGATATAGGCGCATGTGTCGCCCACTTTGTTGAGGTAGATGATGTATTGGCGGGTGAAGAGATTGTAGTGCGATGCTGTGAGGCATTCGGGAATCATCTGTGCGGAGTCGGCTCTGCGGTTAAGCACCTCTGCCAACACCTCCTCGGCTCGTTGCACCTCATTCAGCCAGGCACCGTCGAGTAGAGTTCCTTTTACTTTGGCCTGAAAGAAAGAACGCTGAAAGAAGTCGGCGGTCTTCATCAGGTAGCCCACCACGCCTTCTTCGCCGCTGCATGCATAGAAATCTATCAGGGTATCGCTGCCGGCAGAAAGAAAGTCCAACTCACTACAGCTTGCCGTATCCTTTGGCACTGGAGCAATAGACACTACCCGCATTGGCCGCAGCCCAATCAAGTCTTGTCCGCCGGCAATCAGCGGCAGAAGGCAGAAGGCAATTAGCAGTAGCTTTTTCATTATTTGTGTAGCAGACTACCTTCACCTTTCAACTCCTCGAGGCGGGAGTCAAATTCGTGCATCGTCGTCAGGCTGTCGGGATTAAGTGGACCAGAATAGAAATCGTTAAAGTCGGGCTCTGCATTTTTAGAATCCTCCAATGCCAACGACAACTCGTTTGTGTAATCCATCACCTTCTGTTCTTCTATGCCGATAGACTCCATGTTTTTCTGATTGTTGTAGCGTATGGTGGCGGCCACATGCAAAAGCCAGGCCCTCCAGTAATGGATGCCTTTCAATGAGCGCCGAACCTTCTCTGAGCGAAGAATTTTTATGGGCACGGTGCTACCCTCGTAATTTTCTGGATGGTCTTTGATATCGAGAATGGTCTCGTTCAAATCGGTTGCCCGTTTGTTCCAATATTCCTCGACCGAATTCATCGTCGAGAAGCATTGCCCTGCAATACTGATGAAAGTGACATTTCCCATGTTCTTCCATGTCTCGATGTTGTTGGAAAAGATATTCTCCGCCGATTTGTCGTGCGACATAAACGGGAAGGATGTAACTTGGTCTATCAAGCTGTTCAGTTCCCCTTCGGGCATCAGTTCAAGTTCTCCTAGGGGCTTGCTAAGCAGCCATGTGGCAACGCTGTCAGCAGGAGCCAAATACACTGAATAATCATCCATAAGTCGTGCAAAGATCTCGATATTGCTCATCACCATCATTGCCGAAAGGCGGCGGTCCTTGGCACGTTGATGGTTTTCTGTCAATTGGGCTGCAATGAGGGTAAATACCAACGAAATGGTGGTACCAATAACAATCATTCCTATCTGTTTCCAAAAGCTGCCTTTCTTGGTATTCACATTGATTTTCGGGGGCCTGACGATGTTGAGCTTGACCATGTTTACTGTTTTTTTTGTGTAACACTAATGTTAAAATGCGGTTTTACCGATGCCAGCTAAGCCCTCGTAAACCCGTAATAATCTTTGAATTACAAATACAATCGATTGCCGTCTCATCATAATTCACAATGCAAATATACACAAAAATCTTGACCTGTTAACGTCGATATGGAAATAAATTCCAATCGTTTCAACAGTCAGAATTAATGACGAATAAGCGTGTTCAGAAAGAACACCACCGCCGCCAGCTGCAATACAAAAATAGCCGGCACCCCGTAGCGGAACTTCTTCTTCTGTGTCTTGTGGCGGAAGAGCTGCATCGCCAGCCATGCGCCCACGCTGCCGCCCAATGCCGCAAACCCCAGCAGCGTGGCCTCCGGCACCCGCCAACGTCCACGCCGAGCCTTCCACTTATCTACGCCGTAAACCGCAAAGGTCAGCACATTTATCGCCAAAAGATATTTTAGCAACATATTATAGCAACTCCTCCGACCAGCCGTGTCCGAGATCCCAGTGATAGTCAACCACAAACTCGAAGTCGATAGGCAGATTGAACTCATCCTCCAGGAGCTCATGCAGTTTCTCGGCATCCACCTTGTGCCCACTCACGCCGTCGTGCAGCCAGCTACCAACACAGACATAGAAGCGGTCTGTGGCCTCGTCAAGGAAGATACGCCCGCGGGGAATTAGTGTGTAGTTGTGCTCCTGGTAAAAGATGGACTTGGTGTCGCCTTTGGCTTCGGCACGATGGTGCTGCTTCTGCCAATACGTCTTGTGAAGTTTGGAGATAGTAGCACGACCGTTGACAAAAGTAGCCAGTTCGGCATCCATTTTCTCCACACCGAAAAGCGACTGATTGACCACATCGTACCAGAAAATACCGAGTTTGGGCTTGCCGTTGTCAAGAAACGACGACATAGACTCGACAAGACTGCGATGCTCCTCGTCGTTGGTATGATTGATTCCGTTATTGTCTTTAATCATATAGGGGATAACGCATATAGCTGCTGTTTATTGTATGTGGTCACAACATATATGAACGGATGCGCATCCGTGTGGCAATAAAAAACGTCTGCCCGCGTTATGCAGCAAATGAAGGAACTAATCGTCATACAGGGTGCTACCCGCACCGAGGCAGAACAACTGCTGCACCAAGTGGCGCAGCAGCTCGACCCCGAGGCCTCCATCACCTCGTTGCAGCTCTTTGCCACCCGCCGCGCCGACATCTTTGCCGTGCGTCCCAGCCGCCTGTGCGAGGGGTGGGACTTCTCCGACTTCTGCCTCCACCTCAAGGCCGCCCTCGCCGAACACAGCGGCATCACCGCACAGGCGTGGATCCAGCTCCCCGGCGACACCATGAACGGCCTCCCTGCCCACCAGATGCTCTGCATCGGCTTCGACCGCCCCTCGCCCGACGAACTGACTATCACCGACCCCGACGGCACGTGCTACGAATTCATCCTCTACACCGACGAGGAAAGCGGCGAGGAATTCGTGATGGCCGAGCCAGCCGGCACGGGCGACTACCACCCCCGTCCCAAACTCCAGCTGCAGCCTCTCTGCCACATCGCCGTGGGCGAACGACGCCCGTTCAAAAGCCTCCGCCGCCTATACGAGAAGATGTGGGAAAGTGACTCCGAGTGGATAGTGGGCCTCGTATCGATCCTTTCCATCGTCGCCTTCTTCGCCCTCATCATCGTTGCCATCTTGGGTGCCTGGGATTTTTCTGAAACCGTGCTGCCACTCTCCATCCCCGACCTCGCGCCGTTCATCTGCTTCCCCGCCGTTGGCCTCATTCTCGCCCTGCTCAACGTGACGTTCAAAAACTACAACTTCTGGGGACGTTTCGTCTATAGCACCATCGCCACAGCCATTGTGACGGGCCTGCTGATGGTCGCCGTTTTTTCCACCAACCGCCTCATCCCCGCCGGCGACCCCGTCGTGGGGCAAGGCGTAGTCACCCGGCATATTGAAAACAAAGGCTCAAACAGCTACTACATCGACGTCACCGCCCCCGTCAAAGGCACCATCTACTTCCGTATGCAGCACGACGGCTCCCTCCGCATCGGCGACACCGTCAGCCTCACCCTCCGCCACGGACTCTTCGGCATGTACCATACCAAATCCGTAAAAGGGGGCAATTCTTAATTCTGCGCTCCAAACGAAAAACTTCCGCGCCATATCGCAAAAAAAGCGTACTTTTGCACCCTCTAACAAAACAACAACCGACATGGGACAACTGATACGCATATGCGAAATGGAGCAACGCCTCACAAGCTCCCTCGAAGCCGTCCGCCAAATGGAAGAGGCCCTCGACCGCTACCAGGCGGCACAAGCCGACATCACCATCCTCGCCACCTACCTCAACAGCGACGAATGGCGCCAAGACCTCGCCGACGACGAGCGCGGTTTCCTGCCTCCCGACCTCAAGCGCGGTGTACTCAGCGAGGACGGCATCTGGAACCTCCTCGACGACAACACCCGCCTCGCCCGGCAAATGCAAACCCTCGCCAACCAGTTGCTACAAACCCGCCAATAACCCTTTCTGTCATCAAAGCCCTTTATCCAATGAAACACCATCTCCTCCCTCTCCTGTTGCTTCTCATTGCAATCCCGGCGGCCAACAGCCAGGAGCAGCCCGCCGAAAGCCGTCCCCTCACCCTCACCGGCTACGGCTTCTACGACACCCACTACGCCACAGGCGACAACTGCGGCGGCGCCCTGATGCTCGACTGGCAGGTCGCTCCCGCCTTCACACTCGGCATCGGGGCCGAATACGCCAGCAGCAACCGCATTTCTGCCCGCCTCACCGGACAGGCCACCCTGCTCACCACCGCCCGCCAGCAACGCCTCACCCTCGAAAACAGCTACCTCTGGCGCCATTTCCCGGCCCTCAACCTGCAGGAGTTCACCGGAGCCCTCCAAGTGGGTTGGCACGCACGCCACATCATCCTCCGCCTCGGCCTCTGCAACCGCTACATCGCCGAACTCGTCCAGCGCAGCAACGGCGGACAAGGCACCGTCTTCGAGCCCATGAACGTCCTGTTTGCCGCCGAAGGCTGGTGGCACAACCGCCTCCTTCCCAAC
This sequence comes from uncultured Bacteroidota bacterium, assembly GCA_902790215.1. GTDB lineage: Bacteria > Bacteroidota > Bacteroidia > Bacteroidales > P3 > Colimorpha. The sequence goes on from CADAQX010000019.1 coordinate 18,497, forward strand.
CAATGGAACATAGGCCTCCGCTGGAGCAACTACAACGACTTCGTCATCGAGCGCGTGGCTAACTGGTTCTTCAGCGCCAAAGCCCTCTACCGCCTGCCCCACAACACCGACCTCTACGCCGAAGTGGGCATCCACCCCGTCGGCTCGCTCAACCTCACCGCCTCCTACGACGGCTGGTTTCTCCATCTCGGAGCAGTAAAAACACTTTAGGTAGGTTCTATTAATTGCTTGCAATTATGGTCTTAAATTCTTAATAGATTCAAAGTTTGAAATTTACAAATTCTCTAATTCTCAAATTCTTGATAAAAAGAAGTCCCCTTTAATACCCAATGCCAATGAAACCCCGATACCTCATCCTCTTCGCCGCGCTGGCTCTCACCTCCTGCAACCGCCTCGATGTGGCGGGCATGTTCTTCTCCAGCGGCACCCACACCGAAGACCGCGTGGCCCAATGGCTCGAATGGAATGACCAGCACCCCGCCGTCGTCATCACCGATGCCCCCGACCAATACAACATCTACGTCTGCTCCGACATCCACCTCGAGGGCGACGTCAGCCGTGTGGAACAGTTCTTGCGCCACGAATACGCCGACCCCCTCGGCCTCTTCAGCATCGTCAATGGCGACATCGCCAACGAGAGCGGCCCGCGGCCTTTCCGACAGCTCGACAGCCTGCTCCGACTGCCCCAAGCCGCCGACACCTGCTTCGTCACCATCGGCAATCACGACATCTACTTCGACTGCCAGCAATATTTCCAGCAGTATTTCCACACCTCCACCTACGCCGTCACCGTGCAGACCGTCGGCGGTGCCAAAGACCTCTTCGTCTTCCTCGACAGCGGCAACGCCACCCACGGCCGCCGGCAGCTCGACTGGCTCAAACAACTCCTGCAGCAGCGCGACCAATACCGCCACGTGGTGGTCAACACCCACACCTGCCTCTTCCGCACCTCATACAACTACAGCACCACCCCAGCCGCCAACCTGCCCGAAGAGGAATACTACGAACTCATCGACCTCATGAGCCGCCACAACGTCAGCCTCTTTCTCATGGGGCATTTCCACCACAAAGAGCAGCACCTCATCGGCAACACCCCCTACGTCATGACCGACAACCTAAACGAACAGGAAGCCACACCCTCCTACCTCGTCGTCACCTGCGCCGACAAAGTCTCCTACCGCTACGAAGAGCTTTAAGAATGCTTGAATGCGCTATTGCTTGATTGCGTTAATGTGGGAATGTGTTATTGCTTGAATGTGTTAATGTGGGAATGCGTTAATGTGTTAGTCGATATATTTTCAGGTAACCTCTAATAATTGCCCCTAAAAGGGGCGCATTCATGATAATTATTATTGAACAATTAACACGAATTTCCATGTAATGACCATAAATTCATGACAATTAATGATAATTCATGTTTTTAAGAATCATTACCATGAATTCTCATTGCAAAGAATTTAATAATAATTGGAGGTTGCCTTCAACAGCCTCGAAGAGGCTGAATTTTCATAACACCGTACAAGCAATTTACGGTGTCGCGACCGAACGGGAGCAACATCGTTTATTGCGCAGTGCGGTGACAGAAGACACTCTCTATCAGCGTCCCGAAGGGACGCGACAAATACTTGAACACGAATTACCATGAATTGTCATTTATTTATGTTGCCATTAATTTATGGTTATTACATGATAATTCATGTTAACTATTAACGCATTAACACATTCGAGTTAGCATATCAACAGACTAACGCATTAACACATTAACACGTTAACGAATTCAAAACCCCCTCATACAGCTGCGGGAAACGCTCCGCCAGCTTCACCGGCCGCCCGTTCTCGAAAAAGCAGTGCACACTGCGACCCGTGCAAACCAATTTGTCCCCCACGCGCATCGTGTAGCCGAACGTAATCTTCAGCGGGCTCATCTCCGCCACCTTCACCTCAATCTCCACCACATCCTTAAACGTCGTGGGATGCTTATACACACACTCCACGCTCACCACAGGCGACACCACCCCCTCGGCCTCCATACGGTCGAACCCGTACCCCAGCTGATCCATCCAATCCACACGTGCCTCCTCCATAAAGCGCACATAATTCGAGTGGTGCGTAATCCCCATCCGGTCGCACTCATAATACTTCACCTCATGCCGATAAACATTCATAGCATTCATCATTTAAAACGTTCTCCCCCATAAACGTCACAAAACCCGTTTTATTGCATCGACCTGTCACGATAGTGAAGCGTCGCCATTCGTCTTGCGTGCCATCGCCGGGCAGTTTCAGTAACCGCATTCTTTCGCCGTTGCAACCTCACTCCTGCAAGCGAACCCTGAGCGAAGGTAGAGCGAAGGTAGAGCGAAGGCAGAGCGAAGGCACACTGGACCTACTCCGGGTTTCAGAAGCCGTTCTACCGCCCCCACGCACCCCACAACTCCCAGCACGACGGCTTGCGAAACGTCAGAAAAGCATAAACGGTGATTATCAGCCACATAATGCGCACAAGAGCCGCATAGCGACACCGATGTGTTACAGTGTTACAGTGCTACAGTTCAAAAAAGGATTATTCAACCCAAAAACAACAGAAAACAAAAATCAAACTGTAGCACTGTAGCAACCGAAACACTACCACACAGGACACACACACCAAAGACATCCGCCTTGCAAACATACAAAAAAACAGCATACCCTCATGAAAAAACCAAAAAGTCAGGAAAAAATCGTATTTTTGCAATAAAACAATAATACCACAACGGACGAGTTTAATAATATTGAAATCAGCAACTTCATAGATATCTACCATTTTTTCGATAATTACAGACCATACTTCATAAAATAAGAAAGATAAAAATTATGACAAACAGATACTTTTATAGGGCATCTTTCAAAGAGTTTGTTGATTCATCCGAAGAAACAATTTTCGGACATATTTCAATAAATGATTATGGGGACAGTGTGTCTGAACAAAAGTATGCTTGGTCAGAAGAAATAAAAGTCTTAAAACAAGTATTACTTCCTTGGAAACATGAAAATGCCGAAATCATCTTTGAATATTCTATTCCTCGATTAGGAAAGAGAATTGATGTGGTTTTGCTGCTTCGAGGTATAGTATTTGCTATAGAATTTAAAGCTGGACAAAACTCATTTCTACAAGTCGACATGGAACAAGTGATGGATTATGCACTTGATTTAAAGAATTTCCATCTGGACAGTCATCACCGTGTAATTGTACCCATACTTGTTGCTACTGAGGCGACTGAAACAAGTCATGAATTGAAATTCTCCGTCTATGACGACCATGTTTATAATCCTCTTATGTCAAATGTCGACGGCTTGCAGAACATTATCAATAAAGTAATCGAACGAGAACATGCTCAACCGTCAGAAGAAAGTGATATTGTCAACTGGGCAATAAGCCGATACTGCCCTACACCAACTATTATTGAAGCTGCCAGTGCTCTATATCAAAATCATTCTGTGGAAGATATAACACGTCATGAAGCCGCAGGTGCCGCCCTTGAAGATACAACGAAGTTTATTTTGGATGTGATTCAAAGGAGCAAACAAAATGGGGAAAAAAGTATATGTTTTGTAACAGGTGTTCCTGGCGCAGGAAAGACGCTCGTAGGATTGAATGTAGCCATTCAACAGTCAGTAAAAGAAGAGAATGCACCAGAAGACGAACGTAATCTAGCCGTCTATCTTTCAGGGAACGGTCCATTAGTAAAGGTTTTGACAGCGGCTTTGGCCAAAGACAAACAGAGAAAAGAACATGAAAAGGGGAACAAATACAACATTACTAAGGCCAGGAGTGAAGTATCGCAGTTTATACAAATAATTCATCGCTACCGTTCGAACATGTTAGAAAAAATAAAATTACCCATTGAAAATGGGCAGTTGGAAATTGATAATACCAAATCCATTCCCCACAAAACAGCTGGTCATGGAGAAGTAGAACATGTGGCCATATTTGACGAAGCTCAACGTTCATGGGACTTGGAACACTTAGCTGGATGGCTGGCTCGTGGAGGTAGTCGTGGAGGAATAAAAAAAATCCCGGACTTCCCTATGTCAGAAGCTGAATTTCTAATATGGTCTCTCAATTTACGAAAAGATTGGGCTGTAATAGTTTGTCTGGTAGGAGGGGGGCAAGAAATAAATACAGGTGAAGCAGGTATTGGGGAATGGATTCGTGCCGTCAATGAGACATTCCCTGATTGGAAAGTGTATCTATCCAAGCATCTTACAGATAAAGAATATGCAGAAGGAAATGTTGCTGAACTAATTGCAAACAATAAGAATGCACAACAGGTCGACCAATTACACTTGGCTGTTTCAATGCGTTCATTTAGAGCTGAGAAGTTGTCCAATTTTGTACACTACGTATTAGATAGGGATATCTATCAAGCACGAGAGCTATATATGGATTTCAAAAATAAATACCCAGTATTATTAACAAGAGATTTAGAGAAAGCCAAAAGATGGCTTGAAAATAAGGCACGTGGATCTGAACGCTACGGAATCGTTGTTTCCTCTCAAGCATACCGATTGAAGCCATTGGCCATTGATGTAAGATTACAACCTGATGTTGAACATTGGTTTTTGGCCGATAAGATGGATGTCCGATCTTCCTTATTCTTGGAAGATGCTGCAACAGAATTTGACATTCAGGGTTTGGAGTTGGATTGGACTTGTTTAGTTTGGGATGGGGATTTCAGATATACTTCAAATGGTTGGGACCATAATGTTTTCAAAGGAAGCAAGTGGAATAAAATACGTCAAAAAGAAGCACAATCTTATCAGATAAATGCCTATCGTGTTTTGATGACCCGTGCTCGGCAAGGCATGATTATCTGTGTTCCTGATGGTAATCCTGATGACCACACCAGACTGCCAGAATTCTATGATGGAACATATGAATACTTGACATCTATTGGACTTGAAGAGATATAGTGGTACTGAAACAACATAAGATTGGCTATCACGAATGGCCATTCTATTTGGTTAAACAAAAGGACCTTCAAATGGAATGATTTCAACACGAACTTTAATTTGCTAGTAATTTGCTTATAGATATCACAAACATATTCATGGATTATTAAACAATTAAAAATAACCAATTTAAAAAAGACATTTAATTTGCTGGCAATTTGCTAAAGAACCCAAAGCAAGATAATTAACAAAACCATGACCGACACGATGACAGCTGAGCAGCGGCACAAGTGCATGTCGCATATCCGCAGCCGGGACACGAAACCCGAGCTGAAGGTGCGCCGCTGGCTGTGGCATCACGGGTATCGCTACCGCCTGAACGTGAAGAGTGTGCCCGGCAAGCCGGACATCGTCATGCGGCCTTACCGCACGGCTATCTTCGTGAACGGATGCTTCTGGCACGGACACGGCGTGCAGCTTTCAGCTGCACAAATTGAAAATTCAAAATTGAAAATTGAAAAGATTGAAAATTCAAAATTGAAAAATGAAAAGGTTGTCTGCTCCGAGAACTCCCGTGCTGCACTAATTGAAAATTCAAAATTGAAAATTGAAAAGGCTGCAGACTCCGGCTCTGCACTTATTGAGAACTCCGCGTGCTGCAAGATTCCACAGTCGAACCGCGCGTTCTGGGTGGCGAAAATCAAACGCAACCAGGAGCGCGACCAGCGGAACTACCAACTGCTGCAGGAGAACGGCTGGCAGGTTATCGTCGTTTGGGAATGCCAGCTGACCCCCAAACAGATAGAACACACCATGCGCGAGGTGGAGCTGCTGCTCAACAACAACATGCTTGCCCGCTACAAACACGCTCCCAACCCCTTCACCACCGAAGAGGAGCCCCTCCCCCTCGCCGCCGAAGACACGATTGAATACCAAGACAAATGAAAGCCTCCATACTCTTCAAACAATACGTCTGGCTGGTCGATACCATCCAACGCTGCAAGCGCATAACACTGGCCGAGCTGAATGAACGCTGGCTGCGCACCGAGCTCAGCGAGGGCCGCCCTCTGAGCCGCACTACCTTCAACCGCCACCGCAGCGAATTGGAAGAGATATTCGGCATCATCATTGGCTGCGACGCCGACAACCGCTACTATATCGTCAGCAGCGACGTACTCCACACCGACAGCGTCCAGCAATGGATGCTCAACACCCTGACAGTAAGCAATATTGTTGGCGAAGCACGAAACCTACACGACCGTATCCTGCTTGAAAGCATACCCACCGAAGGAGAAATGTTGCGACAGATAGTAGAAGCGATGCAACGCGGCGTACTCATCAACATCACCTATCGCCGCTACGGCTCTACGACCGATGCCTCCTGGACGATAGCCCCCTATTGCATCAAACTCTTCCGCCGCCGCTGGTACCTCGTCGGCACCATCCGGAGCACAGGCTTCCAGCCTGTAACCCACGGGAGTACGGGCAACCTGCCCGTAAACCTCGGGGATTCGGGCACCTTGCCCGTATCACCAATAAAAGATTGGCACCGACGCTTCCACAGCGTCCCCCACCGTGAAAACAAGGCACTCCAAAGCATCACTTTCCGCCTATACGACTCTCTTCCAAAAGAGGTGATAGAGGAGATTAAACTGAAGCTGGACATCAAGAAAGACGACCCCTCCAGTAACAGCATGCAGTACCAACGACTCCGCCAAAAGATTGCAGAATACGAAGACGCTGGGTATGGACAATGTTTCCTGCAGGACAAACGGATTGCCGCCATTATGCAAGACACGCTCAAACATTTCGACGGCGAGAGATACCAGCTACTATGCTGGTGTATCATGCCCAACCACGTACATGTATTGATTGAAGTGAATGAAGGATGGTCGCTTTCAAAAATCATGCACGGCTGGCGTTCCTATACAGCCAATGAAGCAAACAGAATCCTTGGGCGCACTGGGAAATTCTGGATGGAAGAGTATTACGACCGTTATATCCGCAACGACAACCACCTACAGAAAACAATCAACTACATCTTGAACAACCCGGCCAATGCTGGATTAGATGACTGGCCATGGGTTGGTGTTAGGAGCACGGGCTTCCAGCCCGTAGTACAAGCCAATGGCTTCCAGCCCGTAGTACAAGCCAATGGCTTGCAGCCCGTAATACAAGCCAGTGGCTTATTTCCCGATAAACAAGCCAGTGGCTTGTATCCCTATCCCGGGAATGGACAAGCTGGTAGCTTGTATCCCATAACGCTGTCTTTCGACCGCATCACCTCTCTGATCCTCACCGACGAGCCCTTTGCTGTTGACCCGGACTTCGACGCCGAGGCTTTTTTCTTCGAGTATTTCGGCGTGATGACCGACAACCGCATCCCGCTGCAGCGCATTGTGCTGCGCGCCTTCGGCAACGAGCGCTACGCCCTGCGCGACCTTCCTCTCCACCCATCACAAGAAGTGGTGGAAGAGGGCAGCGACTATGTCGATTTTGAACTTTTCCTCCGCCCCACAAGCGACTTTCTGGCACATATCCTGTCGCGCGGGCGGTGGGTAAAGATTATTTCTCCCGAAGCCATTGCACAGCAAATCAGCAATATGCATAAAGAGTCAGTATAATTTCTTTACAGTGTACCGTTTTTTGGTACAGCGGATGTGTACTTTTGCATCGTGAAATAAAAGAAGTATTAACCCTAAAATCTTTAAAGCGATGAAAGCACATCAAACCTTCTTCATGGATTGCCACTTAGCTGGCCGCAAGTACTACGATGCCGACCTCGTATGGGACTATCTGCGTGTTGGTCAAACCCTGCGTCTCGAGCGGGACATGCAGAACCCGCACGACCCCAACGCCATACAGGTCATCTTCAACAAAGACAATGAGAACTATCTCCTGGGGTTCATCCCGCGCAGCGACAACAAGCAGCTGGCCGCCTTCCTGGAGATGGGCTGGACCGACATCTTCGACTGCCGCATCAACAGCATCACCCCCGACGCCCATCCCGAAAACCAGGTGCACCTCACCATCAGCATCCGCCGCAACGGGAGCACAGGCATCCTGCCTGTCTAACCCACCTCAACGGGAGTACAGGCATCCTGCCTGTCTAACCCAGAGGCATTGGCTTTTTTCCCATCGACAGGAAAGGTGATAAGTCATGAAACCAACGTTCATACTCTTATCAAAGGTCGACCTCGGCGGAGCCTGAGGGTTAATTGGATTGATTATTATCGTTATCGTGTGTTTTTATCTCTGGATTAAACCCAAATCGGTCATTAGGCCGACATATATATCCTTTTCTCGCTTTTTCAGGTCTCTTTATGCCATATCAGCATTTCTTTCGGCATCTTGTCCACATCCCTGTCTCGCCGTAGCCCGCTACGCCTTCGACAGCGGTATGGCCAATCTGCTCGAAACAAATACTAATCTGGCATAAATCCTAATGACCGATTTGGGTTAAACCCAAATCCCCTTGTCTCCCTGGCATGAAAGTTAATATCAATACAATAATCCCCATCAGTAGGTTATGCCTGCCGATGGGGTTGTGTAGTTCAGAAAAATCTCTTACAGGCGGCCTTCCACTACCTGCCAATCGACTATCTGCCACAGGGCGGCGAGGTGGTCGGCGCGGCGGTTCTGGTAGTCGAGGTAGTAGGCGTGCTCCCACACGTCGAACGTCAGCAGCGGATTCAATCCCATGGTGACGGGGTTCTCCGCATTCTTCTGCTGCGTGATGACCAGCTTGCCGTCCTTGTCGGCCGAGAGCCATACCCATCCGCTGCCGAAGAGGGTGACGCCCTTCTGCTCAAACTCCTTCTTGAATGTCTCCACGCTGCCGAAACTCTTCTCCAGCAAGGCGGCCATTTGGGCGCTCATGGGCTGCGGCGTGTTGGAGAACTGCTCGAAATAGAGGGTGTGGTTCAGCACCTGTCCGGCGTTGTTGAACAGGCCTCCCTCGGCCTTGCGCACCACTTCGCTCAACGGCGTCCCTTCCAGTCCGCTGCCGGGAAGCATCTTGTTCAGGTTGTCCACATAGGCTTTCAGGTGCTTGCCATAGTGGAAGGAAAGGGTCTCTTTGCTGATTACCGTTCCCAGCTCGTCATAAGCCAGCGCAGGCATAGCGAATTGTCCATCGATAGGCATAATCTCTTTCATCTTTGTATAGGTTTTTAGTGTTACTAATTATTTTCAATTCTGTGCTTATAACGTCCTTTTTTCAATAATATTGCATCGCTGCCACCCATTCTCTGCGTCATCTTTCCCCCAAAAAACCGCAATTAGTAACACTCATCTTCCGCTTTCACCCATACATTACACCTCCGGTAATCAAAAAAAAACACTTTTCTTTTTACATGCTGCAGAACTGTGTGCCAATCATTTATAATCATCTTGACAAGCTGGAAGCTTGTACCCCCTTGAAAAAAAACTTGCTAATTCAAGAATAGTTTGTAACTTTGCAGCGCAAAGTACTCTTAAATACAATATGAACAACAACGAAGCCATCAACACGCTCAACGAGATAAAGGACCTGATGAAAAAGTCCTCCCGTTTTCAGACCATCAGCGGCCTGTCGATAATCATTATAGGCATCTATGCCTCCATCGTCTCCCTTGGAGCCTGGCTGCTGCTTGGCGACCACGAGCCCTACAGCTGGCTGCCCTCTTGGAGCCTGGACCTTTCCATCAACACTCCGGGCCGCACCTGGGTGGCCATTCTCTGTGCACTTGCTCTCGTCGTCGTCTCTTTCGGCACGGTCTGCATCATGTCATACGCCAAGACGAAACGGCAGAACCACCAGTTCTCGTTCGACCAGACCGTGCGCCGTCCCCTGCTCCACTTCTTCGTGCCCGCAGTCACCGGCGGCCTACTCTGCCTGGCTATGCTGCTGCAGGGTCACTATGGCCTCACCTCCTCCTTTATGCTGGTCTTCTACGGCCTGGCCCTTATCAACTGCTCCCACTACACCACCTCCTCCATCGCTCTGCTGGGCTATGGCGAGCTTCTCCTCGGCATCATCGACTGTTTCCTCATCAGTCACGGCATCCTCTTCTGGTTCCTCGGCTTCGGCCTTTGGCACATCGTCTTCGGCATCTTCTTCACCCTCAATAGCCATAAGTCATGATTCCAACTCTCAACGGCATAAACAAAGCCTTCGAGAGCAAGGCGCGACTCGGCATCATGTCGGTGCTGATGGTCAACGAGAGCGTGGATTTCTCCACCCTCAAGTCGCTCCTTTCACTCACCGACGGCAACCTGGCCAGCCACACCCGCGCCCTCGAGGAGCTGGGCTATATCCAGTGCGAGAAACGCTTCATCGGACGCAAGCCAAACACCTCCTTCTCCATCACCAAGGCAGGCAGCCAGGCTTTCAAGGAACACCTCAAGGCTCTCGAAGACTTTATCAAGAACACCTCTGCCTAATTTTTTTACCTTATTCACTTTGCACTACAAAGTACTCTCAAACAAACGACACAAAGATAATAACAACATAAAATACAAAACAATGGAAAACATCAATCCCAAAAACATCCTGCCTAACGACAATTCACGCAATAGTCTCAAACTCGGTATCAAGCTGTTGCTCATCCTAATCATCAGCATTCTGCTGCTCATCCCGCAAGCCATCATCATGAACATGGTGAACGAGCGCAGCAGCACCGAGACAGCAGCCAACCTCGAAGTCACCGAGAAATGGGGCAGCGGGCAGACCCTCACGGGTCCCGTGCTCTTCATCCCGGGCGACTCGGCAGCCAACAACATCTATCTGCTGCCCGAAGACCTCGACATCAAGGGCGACATCCAATCCCGCATGCTGAAACGCGGCATCTATGACTTTACCGTCTATGAGACCACGCTCGACCTCAGCGGCCACTTCGCCCTCTCGAAGGAAATCAAAGCCGAACAGCTGAAACACCTGCGTACCGAACGCGCCAAGCTGCTCTTTGCTATCACCGACTTCAAAGGCTTTGCCGACAATCCCACGCTCCTCTATAACGGCCAGCCCGCGGACCTTTCCTCCGAAGCACTGCACCTGGGCAGCCACAACGCTCTCTCTTGTGCTGTAGATATCCAGCCTATCCTCAACGGCGACAAAGTTACCTACCGCCTCACTGTGCCCCTTAAAGGTTCCAACTACCTCTACTTCCTGCCCGTGGGACGCACCACCTCGCTGCACCTCTCCTCCGACTGCCCCACACCCAGCTTCACCGGCCGCTACCTGCCCGCCGACCGCGAGGTGAATGAACAAGGATTTACCGCCGACTGGAAGGTGCTGGCCCTCAACCGCGACTTTGCCCAGGTGCTCAGCTCTCACAGCGAGCTGCGCAATGCCCAGTCGTTTGGGGTTGACCTCAAGGTGCCTGTGGAGCAATACCAGCAGACCACCCGCAGCATCAAGTACGCCTATCTCATCATCCTGCTCACTTTTGCCGTAGTTTTCTTTGTCGAGAACCGCCGCCTTACCCCCGTCCATCCCGTACAGTACGCCCTCGTGGGCATTGCCCTCATGCTCTTCTACGTCCTGCTGCTCTCCTTCTCCGAGCACCTTACCTTCCTTCTCTCGTACATCATCGCCTCAGTCATGACCATCGGCCTCATTACCCTCTTCATGCGCGCGCTGCTCAAGAACCACCGCGCCGCTCTCCTCATCGGGCTGCTGCTCCTCATCCTCTACACCTTCATCTACGTCATCATGCAGCTGGAGAGCTATGCACTACTGGTCGGCAGCCTCGGGGTCTTCATCATCCTGGCCGCAGCCATGTACGCCTCGCAGAAAATCAATTGGTACCAAAAGAATTGAGATTTGAGAATTGAGAATTGAGAATTAAATTGCTCTTATGGTATATCTGATTGGTTTTTACCACAGCCTCGAAGATGTAATACCGAAATAAATCATACTCATAAAAAACTATTAAACAATGAAAACCTCATTCCTCCGTCGGCGCTTTGCCCGCTTTGCCGTCCTGCTGCGCACAGCTCTCACCGGCCACCCTGTGGAGCTGCTCATCCTGCTCCACGCCACCGCAGCCGCTTGCGCCTCCGTCTATCTCCTGCACCACACCTGGATGCACCCCGCAGTCTATGCTCCCTTTGCCGTCATCGCAGCCCTCAGCCTCTCCTTCTACCGGGAGAGGCACCGCTGGGCCGTCGTCGCCTATTGGGCTTTGCTGCCCCTCTACCTGCTCACCCTATTCCTGCCCGACGCTTGGCGCAGCAGTGCCGAACTCCACTACCTCTACGCCACCCTCCCGGCCATCTACCTGCTGGCTCGCCGTGTGAAAGACAACAGCCGCTACAGCCTCCGCTTCTACAGCATGGCGCGCTCGTTGACGCTGGCTCTCGGCATCGCCACCTTCCTCATGGCCATTCTCATGCTTATCCTCGGCTCAATCGAAACGCTCTTCCACCCCGACCCCTCCATTTTTAACAAATGCTATGACCTCGTCTTGACTGTCTGCTATCCCTTGGTGGCACCCCTCGTCTTCATCGGCCTCGAGTCCACCTCCCGGACACCCGCCGTCAGCAAACTGGAGACCATATTACTCAACTACATCCTCACTCCTGCCCTGCTGCTCTACAACCTCATCCTCTATGTCTATGCCGCCACCATTCTCTTCCGCTGGGATTTGCCGCAGGCCTCTGTCGCCACAATGGTGACAATCTTCATCTCTGTACAGGTAATCCTCGACATCGTGCGGCCGCTCCTCAACCGCCAGCCCTTTGCGTGGTATTTCCGATGGTTCGGCCTCATCGCCCTGCCGCTGGTGGTGCTCTTCTGGGTGGCCACAGGCTACCGGCTGTCGCAATACGGCCTCACCATCGACCGCTGCTTCCTGCTCCTCGCCGGTGTGCTGATGACCCTCTACTGCCTCCTCACCCCCTTCCTGCGCTCCAAACCTTGGTTCTGGCTTACCATCGCCGCTGTGGCGGGCATCGTCGTCCTCACCCTCGGCGGTCCCCTCTCCGCTCGCCAACTCTCTCTCTCCGCACAGTTAACCCTCATCCGCACCAACGCCGCCGAAGCGCACATACTCACCCCCCAAGGCACCATCGACACCGCCGCCTTCCATCCCGACCCCGCCGACACCCTCTATGCCCCGCAGCACCGCGCTGCCTATCAGGCCATGCTCTACATTGAGCACGACCTCGGCGACACACTCGTGCTGGGGCGTGAGCTCGGTCTCGACCGCGCCGACTACCTCGACCGTCTCAGCGACCGCACCGCCCGCCACGCAAAAGCCTACCGCTTTGACAACGACTGGTACCGCTACGAAGAGCAATACTCCACCCAAAACTTCTACCTCAACAATGACAGCGACAAGAATATCATCGATGTTTCGGACTACAACCGCTTGTTCCTCAACCAACGATACAGTGCAGGCGAAAGCATCCCATACCCCGGCGGAACCATCGACGCCGACACCCTTCTGGCCGCACAACTCGCCAAGATAGGCTACACCCTGCGCAGCAACCTCGACCAAGACAAACTCGACAAACACAAAGAGCAACTGCTCACCTACACCAGCCCCGACGGCTCCGTCCTCATCGTCTTCGACGGGATGCAAATCTCCAAAGCCGACAGTCTCAACCACCTCTTCACCGCCCACATCTGCTACGCCCTGTCCCGATAAAAGATGAAATATCTCAAACTCATCCCCGCCCTGCTTGTCACCGCCGCCATTATCGCACTGTGGTACGACGACTTCGTCATCCTGCTCCTCGTTGTCTTCCTCTTCTGGCTCTTCGTCCCCATTGCCGTTGCCGCCCTCTACTTCCTGGTCAAAGCCCGCCGCTGCCGCGACACCTACGAGAAAGTCACCGTTGCCTGGGGCATCCTCAACCTCCTGCTGCTCGTGGGCACCTATGTGTGGCTCTGCCTCAACAACCCAAACGCCGAGCGCCTGGCCAAGCACTACGACAGCCATCGCGACGACCTCTCCCGTCTGGTTCAATACACCCGCCAGGCCATTGACCTGGGTGCCTACATCCATCTCGAATTCGAGCACGGCAAAGCCTCCATCTTCCATGTGCAAGCCCCAAGCGACCCGCTCCTCTCGCAACACTGGGATGACGCCGAGCGCAACAAAGACTCCATCATGGCCGTCGTTGGCCTCACCCCCTCCGAGTACAAAGAGATTCACCGTTTGCTGCGGCAGGCTGGCTGCATCGGCATCACACTCTCCTCCGGTCGCGACGACGACTCCACCGCAGTAGTCGATTGGCGTCGCGACCTCATGGGCATGTACTCCTACATCCTTTTCGACCGCCCCACCACCCCGCAGGAAGACTCCACCTTCCGCACCGACCCCATGTTCATCCCCTACACCGACCGCGTCGTCCTGCAATACAGCGGTGGAGCCATAGGCCGCCAGTCCTTCACACAGGAGGAGCGGCAGCCCTTCCTTGCCGGCCTTTGCCGCGCCTCGCGCCAAAGTGCCCCTGCCGCCGAACCCTGAGCCCCGCGACAAAAGACAGCCGCTGCAACAGGGCATAATTACGCCGCAACAGTCAATCCGGCACTGGAATATGGCCACTGAAGCTGGCACAGAGCCATCTTTTTGAAATACCATGTATATGATTAATCCTGTGTGTATTAACCACACAAATCAGACAGATGCAAGGGGTTTGAAGGAAAAAAAATTGTCCAAGTGCAAAAAAATTAGTAATTTTGCACCGCTTTTTGTAGTGTAAACTGACATTGTTATGTTTGATTTTGAAACCACCGTCGCGGAGATCGAACTGAAGGTACGGAAGCTGAAGAAAGAGAACGAGCTTCTGCGGGCAGAGATGGAGAAAACCAACGGGCAGTGCCAGGAGCTACAGAGGCAGAACGAACAACTTAACATATTAATTAATAATTTAAAGGAACAAAACAATAATTTAAAACTCGGGAACACGCTGACTCAAAAGGGCGATTCTGTAGAGATAAGACTTAAGATCAACCAACTGATACGAAGCATAGACAAAAGTTTGGAATTAATCAACAAATCGGAATAGTCGAAAACAACAACAGGCAATACCATGAGCGAACTACCGGCCACCATCCACATACTGGACAGGCCATACAAAATGAGAATCAATGCGGATGACGAGCAGTTTCTGCGCGAAGCTGGTGTATTGATAGACTCTCAGGCAAAAGAGTACGCGAAGATGTATGCCTACAACGACCGCCAGGATTTGTTGGCCATGGTGGCCCTCACCCAGATTACCCAGCTCCTGAAACTGCAACACAAGCAGCAGTTTCGCGACACACGGCTGGAGGGCAGGCTCACCGAGATAAACCAACTGCTCGACAGGGCTGATTAGGCACGGCATGCAGCACGCAGCCACACTTCGGTCTGCGATGCCGCAACAGCGAAGCCGCCTACTAAAAGAGAATATCCTGCATCGAATCCGAAACAGTTTGTAAACTCAACACCATTTACAAACCGAGTAAGCTCAGGGGTGGGTAGGTTGTATAACTGAGACACCCGGCACTCAAATCCTATCAGTTCAGAGTTTACCATAACTCCCGGAGGATTCGGTGCAGGTTTTTTAACTATATTGAACTGAAAGACCCTTCGCCCAGCGCACGCTCCCCTTAAAACCACTCAACAACAAACTATGTTAGCAATAGGTATTATTATCGGTCTCGTCGTAGGCGGTGGCGTGGGTGTATGGCTCACCACAGGCATGCTGCGCAACCGGCTTCTGGCCAAGAGCCAACAGGTGCTCAAAGACGCCGAGGAAAAAGGTGAAATCATCAAGAAAGACAAAATCCTCCAGGCCAAGGAGAAATTCCTCCAGCTCAAGAGCGAGCACGACAAGCAGGTAAACGAGAAGAACAGCGCCATCCGCGAGGCCGAGCAGAAACTGAAACAACGCGAACAGTCGCTCAACCAGAAGGTCGAGGAACTGCAAAAGAAAAGCAACGAACTGAAACAGGTAAGCGAAAACCTGAACAACCAAATCGAGGTGCTCCGCAAACGCCAGGCCGAAGTGGAGAAAGTCTATAACGAAAGCATCGAGAAACTGGAGCACATCGCCGGCATGACTGCCGAAGAGGCCAAACAGCACCTCATCGAAATGATGACCGACGAAGCCAAGTCGGAGGCGGCAAGCAACATCATGGACATCGTCGAGGAAGCCAAGATTACCGCCAACGAACAGGCCAAGAAAATCGTCATCCAGTCCATCCAGCGCACCGCCACCGAGAACGCCATCGAGAACACCGTCAGCGTCTTCAACCTGGAGAACGAAGAGGTGAAAGGCCGCATCATCGGCCGCGAAGGCCGCAACATCCGCGCCCTCGAATCACTCACCGGCGTGGAGATAATCATCGACGACTCGCCCGACGCCATCATCATCAGTGGATTCGACCCCGTGCGCCGCGAGATAGCCCGTCTGTCGCTGCACAAACTCGTCACCGACGGCCGCATCCACCCCGCACGCATTGAGGAAGTGGTGGCCAAGACCCGCCGCCAGATTGAGCAGGAGATTGCCGAAGTGGGCAAACGCACCTGCATCGACCTTGGCATCAACAATATGAACCACGAGCTCATGCGCATGGTGGGACGCATGAAATACCGCTCCTCCTACGGGCAGAACCTGCTGCAGCACAGCCGCGAGGTGGCCAACCTCGCCGCCACCATGGCCTCTGAGCTGGGCTTGAACCCCAAGCTGGCCAAACGCGCCGGTCTGCTCCACGACATCGGCAAAGTGCCCGAGACCGACCCCGAGCTGCCGCATGCAATCTTCGGCATGAAACTGGCCGAGAAATACAAAGAGCATCCCGACGTGTGCAACGCCATCGGCGCCCACCACGACGAGACCGAGATGACCAACCTCATCTCCCCCATCATCCAGGTGTGCGACGCCATCAGCGGTGCCCGTCCCGGAGCACGCCGTGAAGTGGTCGAGGCCTACATCAACCGCCTCAAGAAACTCGAGGACATGGCCATGACCTACCCCGGCGTGGTGAAGACCTACGCCATCCAGGCCGGCCGCGAGCTGCGCGTCATTGTGGGAGCCGACAAAGTCAGCGACGCCGATGCCACCAAGCTCAGCTTTGACCTCTCGCGCCAGATTCAGAACGAGATGACCTACCCCGGCCAAATCAAGGTAACCGTCATCCGCGAAACCCGCGCCGTCAATTACGCTAAATAAGAACGTGTTAATGTGTGAATGTGTGAATGCGTGAGTAATTGCTTGAATGCATGAATGCGTAAATGCTTGAGTGAAAAACACTCAAACAATCAAGCAATCAGACAATCAAGCAATTGATAACTACTCAAGCAATCAAACAATCAAACATTCTATTATGCTGCTAAACTTCATCCACTGGAATGTTAACCCCGAGATGTTCCACATCGGCTCCTTCGGGCTGAGGTTCTACTCTCTGGGCTTCCTTCTCGCCTTTCTGCTGGGCTACTACATCGTCTATCGCATGTTCCAGCGCGAGAAGGTGGAGACCAAATACCTGGAGTCACTGGTGCTATGGATGTTCGTAGCCACCCTGGTGGGCGCCCGCCTGGGGCACTGCTTCTTCTACCAGCCCGACTACTTCTGCACCTCCGAGCACTGGCTTGAAATCTTCCTGCCCTTCGACGACCAATGGCACTTTACCGGCTACGAAGGCCTTGCCAGCCACGGTGCCGCCATCGCCATCCTGCTTACCATCTGGCTCTGGTGCCGCAAAAACAAGATAAACGCCTGGTGGCTGCTCGACCGCTTCGTCATCGTCGTGGCACTGGGCGGTGCCTTCATCCGTCTGGGCAATCTCTTCAACAGCGAAATCTACGGTGTAGAGACCTCCCTCCCCTGGGGCTTCATCTTCGAGCGCAACGGCGAAACCGTGCCCAAGCACCCCACACAAATCTATGAGTCCCTCTCCTACTTCCTCATCTTCGCCGCCTGCCTCTGGGCCTACCGCAAACACGACGGCAAACTCCACAACGGCCGCCTCTTCGGCTGGTGGCTCATAGCCCTGTGGGGTGTGCGTTTCCTCATCGAGTTTGTCAAAGAAGAACAAGTCGATTTCGAGAAAGGCATGACCCTCGACATGGGGCAATGGCTCAGCATCCCCTTCATCCTGGGCGGCATACTCATCGTGCTGCTCTCGCACAAAGGCCTCATCAAGGAAGGCATTTTCACCGGAAAGCAAAAAGAAAAACAAAAAAAGAAATAACGAAACCATGAAGAAACTGATACTTGTACGCCACGGCGAAAGCGAGTGGAACAAAATGAATCTTTTCACCGGATGGACCGACGTGGACCTCACCCCCTACGGCATGTGCGAGGCCTATATGGCCGGCCGCCTGCTCAAGGACGAAGGCTACCGCCCCACCATGTGCTACACCTCCTACCTCAAACGCGCTGTCAAAACCCTCAACCAGATACTCGACGCCATGGACATGGACTACCTGCCCGTGGAAAAGAGCTGGCGCCTCAACGAGAAGAGCTACGGAGCCCTGCAGGGTGCCAACAAAGCCGAGACGCTGAAGAAATACGGCGAAGAGAAACTCATGCAATGGCGCCGCAGCTACGACGTGCAGCCCCCGGCACTGGAGCTTGACGACAAGCGCAACCCCCGCAAAGACCCGCGCTACGCCGCCGTCAGCGACGCCGAACTCCCCGCCACCGAAGCCCTCTGCGACACCATCGCACGCCTCATGCCCTACTACCAAGGCACCATCCTCCCCGCCTTCCAGCAGCACGACGAAGTCATGGTGGTGGCCCACGGCAACAGTCTGCGCGGTATCGTCAAGACCCTCAAGGGCATAAGCGACGCCGACATCGTAGGATTCAATATTCCTACCGCAGTACCCTATATTTTTGAATTCGACGACCAGATGAACCTGCAAAATGACTTCTATCTCGGCAACCAAGAGGAAATTCGCAAGAAAATAGAAGGTGTTAAAAATCAGGCTAAAAAGAAATAAAATAAGGCTGTAAGGTACGAAAAAAGAAAAAAGTTTTCACCAATTCAAAAAAAGTTCGTACCTTTGCACCCGATTTCGTTGAACGAAAACACAGGTTTTCGCAGAAATCGACAGCTACGGAGAGGTGGGTGAGTGGCTGAAACCAACAGTTTGCTAAACTGTCGTACTCGATTAGGGTACCGGGGGTTCGAATCCCCCCTTCTCCGCCAAGCCAAGAGAGAAAGACGTCCACGAGGCGTCTTTTTTCTTGACAAAGGCAACGGGATATGGCGTAGTCCGGTTAGCGCGCCTGCTTTGGGAGCAGGAGATCGCCTGTTCGAATCAGGCTATCCCGACAAGTGAACGTGTTAACGTGTGAATACGTTAATTTGTTAGTCAGACTTACGAATTAACACATTAACGAATTAACAAGTTCAAAAAAGCGGTTCCGTAGCTCAGCTGGATAGAGCAACTGCCTTCTAAGCAGTAGGTCCTGCGTTCGAATCGCAGCGGAATCACCAATCAACCAAGAGAGTCTCACCTCAGCGAGACTCTCTTTTTTCTTTCCACAGAGAAAAGTTTGTGCAGGGGTGTAGTTTTTCGGCAGTCCCGTTGTCTAACGGGCAAAAACTGATTCCACATTTATGAACAAGAAACAACAGATTGAACTCGACTTCGAGCAGATGGTGGAACGGCAGCGGCAGACCATCTACTCCGTCTGCTACCTCTTCGCCGACAAGCGGCAGCAAGCCGACGACCTCTTCCAAGAGACGCTCATACGCCTCTGGCAGGGCTTCGGCACCTACGAAGGGCGCAGCACAGAAAAGACATGGGTCTATCGCGTGGCCCTCAACACCTGCATCAACATCAACCGCAAGCACCGCCGCCGCCCCGACACCTCGCCCCTGAAGATGGACATGGACCTCTATGCCGAGGAAGAACGCTGCCCCGCCGCCTCGCGCCTGCACCGCCGCATCGCCAGGCTCCACCCCTTCGACCGCGCACTCATCCTCCTCTGGCTCGAAGACCTCCCCTACGACGAGATAGCCGCCATCCTCGGCATCACCGTCAAGAACGTCAGCGTCCGCCTCGTGCGCATACGCGAAAAACTCAAAACAATAACCGACTAAAACAAAAAACAATGGAAAACAATCTCGATTTAAAACAAGAGCTGCAACAAGACCTCCACGACCTGCAGCAAGACATAGCCAATCACAGCACTTTCAACAACGAGGTATGGCGCCGCTCGGTGCGCCGCCGAGTCATAGGCCTGTACCGCCTGAATCTAATATGCTCCGTCTTTCTCATCATTTTCACCATTATCATCACCCCGTTTCTCTTTTATGAATACCTATGGCCCTGGTGGGGGATACTTTCCGCCGACCTGCTGATTATCTCACTGACCATATACAGCCTTATTGTGACCCGCGGCATGCGGCGACCCGACATGAATTCGAAATCCGGGCTGCTCTCCCTGCGCGAAAGTGTTCAGCGAAGCTCCCAAACGCCCAAACGCCACAAAGCCGTCATCTATGTGGTTAGCGGTGTTGTCATAGCACTCATGTTAATCTATGCCTATAAAAACAACCCCGACTTCTTACCCTCCAAACTAATCGGAGGCGCTGCCGGCCTGCTTGCCGGACTCCTTGTCGCCCGAAGGCTGAAGAAACACTACTCCAACCTCAGCGAGGAAATCGACGAACTGCTGAAAGAGGAATGAATGGAGAATGGAAGAGTATGCAAACGTGCGAATGCATAAACCCAAATCGGTCATTAAGTGTTACGCCAAATTAGTATTTGAGGTAGTTCTATTAATTGCTTGCAATTATAGTCTTAGATTCTTAGTAGATTCAAAGTGTGAAATTTCAATTTTCACTTTTCAATTTTTAAGGGCTCAATGTAGTGTCGTTCTTTATCCTATCGATTTCCAATGTGTTTCCCTCATTTTTCCCTTTCTGAAACGGAAAAAGAGTGGAAAACGAGCGAATAACGAGCGAATAAATGACAACCCTTCAACGACTGATTATAAACCCTAACGACCGATTGGAGTTTAATATTCAATAATGAGTATCATAAATGCCCCTTTCAGGGAGTGGAGGATTCCTTGAATAATCCCGCCTACTTTTCAATTTTCACCTTTCACTTTTCAATTCATGCTAATTCTTGACCAGTTTCTTTGTGGCCACGCCGTGGGGCAGGTACAGGGCAACGATATAGGTGCCGCTGGCAAGTCCGCTCACGTCCACCATGGAGGAGATGCCGTCGGCCTCCTGCTCCAGCACCTTGCGCCCGTCGAGGGAATACAGCTCTATGCGGCTCAGCCTGAACGACGACACCACATTCACCTCTCCTCCACCTCCAAGGGGCTGGTCCACTCGCCATATTCCCCTGTCACGCTGCAGTAGCCGCGCACCAAGGCGAAGTACTGCGTCCCTACCTCAAGACCCGTCAGCGTCACCATGGGGCTGCTGACTGTGTCGAAGGTGAAATCCTCCCAGGCGTCGTCAACCTTGCCGTAGGACACAATCCACGGGCCACCGTCTCCGGCGTCCCACATCAGCGTGGCGGTGCCGCCGCCGCGCTCGGCCACCCGCAGGTTGCGCACCTCGTGGCACAGCACACTGTCGAATCCCGGCTCTATGATGGGGAAGACCAGTGGTCCGTGGAACCAATAATGGCCGTCAATTGTTTGGGAGGATCCTACTGAAAACCTTCTCCAGCTCTCTACACGATATTTATACCATAAAATATTCTCTGGTATCGGGTCATCACTCATCTCCTTGTCAAGAAGAGAAAACATCCTTGTCGGGTTGTGGTCCCATAGCCACATCCTGTACCGCCCCTCGTCAGGAGTGAACACCCAATCCTTGTGACCTTCGTTGTTGAATGTTGTGATGGCCACCACAAAAGAGTCCTCCACCACCACAGGTTTGTCGAACATCACCTCGTACAGGGGGGCGATATACGAAGTGGCCGAGCTGTCGACCGGTGCATGACGATATCCGTCGTGTTGATTAAATGCATGGCATCGCGGGGGGAGTGATATGTAACGGTGTGGGTTCTCTATCCGCCAGGGTCCGTCCATCAGTTTCACCAAGTTTCCACCTTCCACGGGCTTGTACAGTATCATCGAGTCTGTAGCACGACCGGCCAGTGTCGTGTCCCATGTGTTCGGGCGTGTATATACTTCGTAATAGTTGGGCAAACAAGATGTATCGCGGGTTTCCTGCATATAGGCCGGCGCTGCTATCCCGACCACTTTCATCGGCCTCTCGGTGTACATCTGCACACCGTATATGGTATTGCCTATCAGGGCTCGGTTGCCCCAATCGTCCGGTTCAAAGTCCGGGGGTGTTATATGGTAAGTACCATGATGTAAATCGTCATCGGCGTAGACCATCCATCGATGGTTAGTGTCCTCGTACCAGTTGTAGATATAGTGGAAATACGTCAGCTCCCTTTCGAAAATTGTGTCGCCCACAGGCCGCTGAGCTTTGGCTTTCCCTGCGCAGCACATCGCTGCCACTATCATTGTCAAGACTGCTATTTTTTTCATAGAACGGTTTTTTAGTTGGTTTATTCACATCTGATTGATATTTCTCTGTCTATTTGCTCATAAGTGTTGTCGTATTTTC
>CADAQX010000020.1 GCA_902790215.1 uncultured Bacteroidota bacterium
CTTCACACAAGGCTACGGCATCACAAGCTACACCGACCACCATCCCTACACCCTCACCGGCCTCACAGGCGAGACGGCCTACGACATCTATGTCCGCTCTGTGTGCGACGACGACTGGTTCAGCGAACACTGGTCCAATCCCGTCACCGTCACCACCCCCTACAGCTCCATAGCCGACCCCGGCAGCGCATCGCCGCTCTTCACCCTCTCCCCCAACCCCGCCACGGGCAGCGTAACGGTTACAGTCAACTCTCAATTCTCAATTCCCAATTCCCAACTCTCAATAGTCCTCCGCGACGCCACTGGACGCATACGTTTCTCCTCCTTCATCACCACCGGCACGACTGAACAACCATTCAGCCACACCATCCCACTCCACGACTATCCCGCAGGCATCTACTTCGTCACACTTGTCACCCCGCAGGGCACCACCACACGAAAACTCACCATAGAACGATAAATGTGTTGATTGTTTTATTTCGTTGTCCGTTGATAAGTTGATAAGTTTATACGGCTCGCATCATATCAACATATCAACATCTAACATTTACACCTTCAAGAATTCTCAATTCTCAATTTTTCTTCGTATCTTTGCATTTTCGAGGCAATTTGTCCTAAGTAGGGAACAGTCTGTCTTTAAATGCAATGATTAACAAGGAGACCATACAGCGCATCATGGACGCCTCCCGCATCGAGGAGGTGATAGGAGAGTTTGTATCGCTGAAGAAACGCGGTGCCAACCATATAGGGTGCTGTCCGTTCCACAACGAGAAGACCCCGTCGTTCTATGTGTCGCCCAGCAAAGGCATTTACAAGTGCTTCGGCTGCGGCAAGTCAGGCAATGTGGTGGGATTCCTGATGGAGCATGAACACTACACCTATCCCGAGGCACTGCGATGGCTGGCCGATAAATACAACATCGAGGTGGAGGAGGAGCAGCTGACCGAGGAGCAGAAGGAACGCCAAAACGAGCGCGACGCCCTGTTCCATGTCAGCGAGTTTGCCCAGAAGTACTTTGCCGACCTGCTCTTCAACGACGAGATGGGGCGTGCCGTGGGCCTCGGCTATTTCCACCAGCGGGGCATGAGCGACGACATCATCAAGACCTTCGGGCTGGGCTACTGTCTCGAGGAGTGGGACAACTTTACCAAGTATGCCCGCCGCAACGGCTATTCCGACTCGGTGCTGGAGAAGACAGGCCTCACCATCTTCAAGGAGCAGGAGGGCACCGACGGCAACCACAAGGTGAAGTGCTACGACCGCTTCCGCGGACGTGTGATGTTCCCCATATACAGCATTTCAGGACGTGTGGTGGGCTTCAGTGGACGAATCCTTTCCAAGGAGAAACAGGCTGCCAAATACGTCAACTCTCCCGACTCGGACATCTATGACAAAAGCCACACGCTCTATGGCCTCTATCAGGCTCGCAACGCCATCAGCCGTGCCGACAAGTGCTATCTGGTGGAAGGTAACGTGGATGTGGTGTCTATGCACCAGTCGGGCGTATGCAACACGGTGGCATCGTGCGGCACCTCTCTGACGGTGGAGCAGATACGACTCATCAAGCGCTACACGCCCAATGTAACGGTGCTTTATGACGGCGACTCGGCAGGCATCAAGGCGGCCCTGCGCGCAGTGGACCTGCTGTTTGGTGAAGGGATGCATGTGCGCGTGGTGCTTTTCCCCGACGGCGAGGACCCCGACAGCTATGCCCAGAAATACGGCTCCACGCAGTTGCAGGAATACCTGCGCGACCACGAGGAGAATTTTGTTCAGTTCAAGACACGAGTGCTGCTCGACGATGTGCAGAACGACCCCATACGCAAGGCCGAGGTGCTGAAGGAGATGGTTCACACCATCGCCTTGGTGCCAGACATGCTGGAACGGCAGGAGTATGTCAAACAGACAGCCTTCCGTCTGAAAATGTCGGAGAGCATCCTCACGCAGGAGCTGGCCAAGACCATGGCCTCAAATGCTCAAAAGGCATGGAAAGAGGCCGAGCGCAAGAATAACGAATCTGCCCTTGCGGCGCCCAACCCTGACGAGCCCGCTCCCGCCGACAACCCCTCAACCCCTCAATCCCTCAGTCCCTCAAACCCTTTAACCCTCAACCCCTCAACCCCTCAAACCCCCAGTCCTTCAATTCCTCAGCCGGAGCCTGCCTTGCAGACCTCCCCTGCCGAAAGCCAGGAGAAACAGCTCATCAAACTGCTTATAAACTACGGCGACAAGGAGGTGCTGCAAAACGGGATAGACGAAGAGGGCAATCCCGTCACACTCACCATGCGCGTGGCAGACATTATTGTGGAGGAAATCGTGTCGGACGAGCTCACCTTCGACAATCCCGTCTATCAGCAAATTTTCAATCTCTACAGCACTGCCGTGGAAGGAGAAAAGCCCCTGCCCGATGCCAACCTCTTTGCCACAAACAGCGACAGCCTGCTGCGCAACACGGCACTGACCATGATGCTTTCCCCCTACAACATCAGCCCGCTATGGTTAGACAGAAAGAACATCACCGTACCCACCATCGAAAGCCATCTGCGCACCGA
This sequence comes from uncultured Bacteroidota bacterium, assembly GCA_902790215.1. Taxonomy (GTDB): domain Bacteria; phylum Bacteroidota; class Bacteroidia; order Bacteroidales; family P3; genus Colimorpha. The sequence goes on from CADAQX010000020.1 coordinate 2,553, forward strand.
TCTGGAACAATCCATCCTCACCTTCAAACAGAAAAAGGTAGACCGCCGATTGGAGCAGAACGCCTTCGAGCTCCGTTCCTGCACCAACGATGAAGACACAATCATCCTCATGGCCCAGCGCAAACAGCTCACCGACCTGCGCCAAGCCATCTGCGACAAACTGCACCGGGTGGTGGTGTGATATTATTGATTGAATGCTTGAATGTGTAAATGCTTGAGTGAAAATACTCAAACAACCAAGCAATAAAAAAAAACTCAAACAATCAAACAATCAAGCAATCAAAACAATCAAGCAATCAAAACAATCAAGCAATCAAAATACTCAAACAATCAAGCAATCAAACAATCAAGCAATCGAAAAATGGACATACAAACCGTCAAACTGCGATACGGCATTATCGGCAACGACCCGAAGCTGCTGCTGGCCATCAACAAAGCCATCCAGGTAGCGCCCACCGACCTCAGCATACTCATCACCGGCGAAAGCGGCGTGGGTAAAGACATATTCTCTCGCATCATACACGAGAACAGCCTGCGCAAGCATGTGAAGCAGGGCAAAGGACTCATCTCCGTGAACTGCGGTGCCATCCCCGAAGGCACTATCGAGAGCGAGCTTTTCGGCCATGTGAAAGGAGCCTTCACAGGTGCCGACAAGAACCGCAAGGGCTATTTCGAGGAAGCCGACGGCGGCACCATTTTCCTTGACGAGATTGGCGAACTGCCTTTAGCCATGCAGGTGAAGCTGCTGCGCGTGCTGGAAAACGGCGAAATCATCCCCGTGGGTTCCTCTACAGCGCAAAAAATAAATGTCCGCGTGGTGGCCGCCACCAATATCGACCTCGTGGCAGCCGTGCGCAACGGTCGGTTCCGCGAAGACCTCTACTACCGTCTCCAGCAAATATCCATCTACATACCGCCCCTGCGCGAGCGCATCGACGACATACCGCTGCTCTTCCGCAAGTTCTCCTCCGACGTGGCAGAGAAATACCACATGCCACCCATCTTCCTTACCGAGGATGCACGCGAATACCTCATGCACTACCCTTGGTATGGCAACATCCGCGAGCTGAAAAACGTCACCGAACAGATTGCCGTGGTCGAGACCGAGCGCACCATCACCCGCAGCATCCTCGAGAACTACCTCAGCTATGTGCCTGAGGAGAAGATGCCTGCACTGGTAACCGCCACTCCGGGCGGCAACACCCTTATCTCCGACCGCGAACTGCTGCTCAAAGCCCTCTCCATGGGGCAGATGATAAGCGAAATGCGCAACGAGATCAACGAGCTGCGCCAAGCCGTCACCCAGCTGGCGCAAGGCATCCCCGTCAACACGGCACCGAACTATCAAATCCCGACATTCAACTCCCAACTGTCCCACCAGCCCGACGACAACACCCTCCATGTGCTGCAGCCGCACGAGTCGCTCCACCAGCCCGAAGAGGAATTCCAGGAGACCGAGATGGTGGAAGACGAACCCCTTGCCCTCGAAGAGCGTGAAAAGAAAGCCATCCGCATGGCTTTGGAGCGCCACGGTGGCAAACGCACACTGGCCGCCAAAGAGCTGCACATCTCCGAGCGCACACTCTACCGCAAAATCAAAGAGTATGGAATAAAGATTTAAAATTGAAATATTGCTTGAATGCTTGATTGTGTTAATGCTTGAGTGGCTGGCGCAGTCAAATTACTCAAACAATCAAGCAATCAGACAATCAGACAATCAAAAAACTGTGAAGACTAACGACCTGCACATAGAACTCCCTGCCTCCAAAAGTCTCAGCAACCGTTGGCTTGTACTCAACTACCTGACGGGGTCTCCTTTTGTGCTGCGCAACCTCTCTACAGCCGACGACACCCTTCTGCTGCAGGCCCTGCTGAACCAACTGCGCCACGGCACCTCCAACCATTTCTATTGCCACAACGCCGGCTCCGTGGCACGGTTCCTGCTGGCCGTCCTTGCCATCACTCCGGGGCAATGGCTCCTCAGCGGCGACGACCGCCTCAAGCAGCGTCCTTTCAGCCCGCTCATCGACGCCCTGCGCAACATGGGGTGCCGCATTGAATGCACCGAACACGAAGGCTGTCTGCCCGTGCGCATCACCGGCTACATGCCTCAGCACAAGATGGCCGAACTCGACCCCTCGGCCAGCAGCCAGTTCGTCTCAGCCATGCTGCTCATCGGACCCCTGCTCCCTCAAGGGCTCACCCTTACCCTCACCGACCGCCCCGCCTCGCGTCCCTATATCGACATGACCTGCACAGTGCTTAACCAGGCGGGCATCGAAACATCCGTCAGCCCCAACCGGCGTGTCTACCGTGCCGGAACCCTGCCGTCGATGTTGCACAACCGCAACCTTGCCGTCACCATTGAGCGCGACTGGTCATCGGCCTCCTACATCTATGCCGTCGCCGCACTCTTGCCGGGACTGCGGATCAGAATGCCCGGACTCTCTCTTTCCAACTCATGCCAAGGCGACCGTGTGACGGCGCAGATATTTGAACACCTTGGTGTCACCACACGCGAGGTGCGCTCCCCCTACCGCAAGCAAGTGCGCTCTATAACAGTATGCGGCACCGGCAAGCCCGACAGCACATTAGAATACAACTTCCTCGACTGTCCCGACCTGCTGCCCGCCGTGGTGGTCACCTGTGCCGCGCTGGGCGTGCGTACCCGCCTGCGGGGCATCAAGAACCTGCGCATCAAAGAATCCGACCGCATCCAGGCACTTAAAGAAGAGCTAGAAAAAATGGGCGGCAACCTGACACAGACCGCCACCGAGATACGCCTGGCGCCCTCTACCCTTCACCCCACCGTACCCGTCAGCACCCACGGCGACCACCGCATAGCCATGGCCTTCGGAGTGCTCACACTCCTCTACCCCGACCTGGTGATAGAAGAACCGGAACAAGTCAGCAAGTCCTTCCCCGACTTCTGGACACAGCTCAACGCCATCCGCAACAACAAAGAGACCCTCCAATTACTCCAAGCGTCCAAGCAATAGTCTTTCACCATCCTTCAAAGAGGCAGGGAATAGACGATAATGCCCAGCACCCCGGAGGCAAGGATTAGCAGGATGGGGCTTTTGCGGCGCAAGGACAGGATAAATACAGCAGCAAAGATTATCAGGCTGAGAACGAACTGCAGCGTCCAGCCCGGCTGTCCGAAGCTGTCGACTGTCAGCAGTTGCAGGGCAGCGGCAGCGATAAGCCCTACCACAACCTTGCGCAGCACACTGAAGACATTCTCCATGTCGCGGTTGCCTTTCATGCGCTGCATGAAGATGACGGCGACAATCATAAGCGCCACCGGCAAAAGGATTACCGCGCCCGATGCCAGCAGCGCCCCGAGCACTGCCTGCCAAGGTTCATAGCCCGCGTTGAGCACGGCAGTGTAGCCTGTATAGGTGGCAGTATTGATGCCCACAGGACCGGGTGTCATCTGGCTTACTGCCAGGATGTCGGTAAACTCCTGCTGGGTGAGCCAGGCGTGGTTTACCGTTACCTCGTTTTGTATAAGGGCAATCATGGCATAGCCGCCCCCGAAAGTGAAAAGACCTATCTTAACAAAAGTCCAGAAAAGCTGCAGGTAAATCATCGGCCGACTATTTTTTTATTCTACCATAAATGAAACCCAGCACGATGGCTGCAAGGATAATGAGTATGGGGCTGACGTCGAAAAGCCATATGAGCAGGGCCGAAAGGATGGGTATCCAGCAGGTTGTCCACCCCACCTTGGCCGACTGAGCCAGACGGAACACCGGTGCGGCAATGAGCGCCACCACTGCCGGCCGCACCCCAAGAAAGAAGTGCTCCACCACAGGCACCGAGCGGAACTGTCGGAAAAGGATGGCCAGCAGCAAAATAAAGACAATAGGCATGAGAATATTGCCGGCGATGGCAGCAATTGAGCCACGCAATCCGCGCAGCCTGTAGCCGAGCCCCGTGGCCATATTCACCGCCAGCACACCGGGCATGGACTGCGATAGCGCCAACTGGTCGAGGAACTCGTCACGGCTCATCCACTGCCGCCGGTCGACCAGTTCCTGCTCCATCAATGGTATCATGGCATAGCCGCCCCCTATGGTGAAGGTGCCTATTTTGAAAAAAGAGACAAACAAATCACAATATTTTACCATGACTCGCGTTATAGAGTATGTTTCATTAACGACGCAAACGCATTATTATTGTAAACCCGCAACAAAAAAGCGGCATACACACATCAGAATAACACACAAACGACATAGAAAAGATGATTTTACTCGACATCTCCAACGGTTGGAAGACGGCCATCATGATAGCGGCCATGGTACTGGTATTCTACTTCTTCCTTATCCGCCCCCAAAGCCAGGAAGCCAAAAAAGAGGCCGCCTACCGCGACAGCCTCAAGGCTGGCGACCACATCATGACTGCCGGCGGCCTGCACGGCACCATAGTGAGCACCGACGACACCCAGGCAGTGCTTGAAATTGCCCCTGGCACACGCATCAAAGTGGCCAAGACAAACATCAAGCCCATACCGGAGCGCAAGCAGAAATAGCTGTTTAGAATTATTTAACACAGAAACCGCGAAAACTTTTTTAGTTTTCAGGGTTTTCTATGTATCTTTGCACCGCGAAAAATGCAGGGAGGCATATTAAATAATGTCCTTATTGCATAATATATCAACTACATGGCATCGGAAGACAACAAACGAAGGATAGTGGAAACCGCCTCGCAGCTGTTTAACAGCCGCGGATTGCGTGGTGTTACGATGGACGATATTGCCAACACCCTGCACATATCCAAGCGGACTCTCTATGAAACCTTTGCCAACAAGGAGGAACTTCTGGCCGAATGCCTCATGATGGTGCACGACGAAATAGAGGAACACCACAAAAGGATTTACCTGAAAGTGGACGAGCCCCTGTTGGTGGCCTTGTACATGATACGTGTGAACGCCATGTCAAACCACAGCTACCACCACCTCATCGATGAGTCAGAGCGATATTACCCCGACATCCACGACCGTTTTTTCAAGATGCACACCTCCTCCTTCCGCGACATGCTGTACCAGGCTCTGCACTATGCCGAGAGCCAGAACTACCTGCGCCCCAACGTAGACATTGACACCACGGTCGATTTCATGTGCGAATTCCTGCAACGGCACCGCCTATCGGAAGTTGACAACCGCGAGGCGTATTTACACAAGGTGAGCGAGATAGGGTTTACCTTCCTGCGGGGACTGATGTCCACCGAGACACTGCGCCGCTACGAAGAACACGAGGACGAGTTCCGCAGTATGTTCAACCAGATGAAAGATAACATTTAAAAAAAAGATACAACAACAGATGACACTGAAAAGACTGACATTGACACTTGCGCTTGCTGCCATGACCCTGGCAGCCACGGCGCAGAACGACGCGACAACCGAGAAGACCATGCGGCTGTCGCTGAGCGAGGCACAGGAGTATGCCGTGCAGCACAACTATGCCTTGCAGAACTCAGCCCTCGACGTGAAGAAAGCCGAGGCCACACGCTGGCAGACCCTGTCCAGCATGCTGCCGCAGGTGAAAGCAGGGTTCGACTACCAAAACATGTGCGGATATGAGATGAACCTGGGGGGCAGGTCCTCCATGGGTTCCATGATGCCCGACTCCATCACCATCGGCGGGGTCACCATGCCCATCTCGTTCCCCTCCAGCGGCGGCAGTGGCAGCACCTCCACCAGCATCCCCATGAACCCCAGCGGAACATTCAGCATCACCGCATCCATTGCCCTGACGGGTGCCCAACTTGTGGGGACTCTGCTCAACCGCATTGCAATAGACATGGCCAACGTCACACACCGCCAGAGCGAGCAGACCACTCGTTCCAACGTCAAGACCGCCTACACCTCCATCCTTATCATGGAACAGACTGTCCGGCTGCTCGACACCAGCCTGCAAAACATGCAGCAACTGCTGGAAACCACCGAGGCCAGTGTCAGGGCCGGTGCCTCTGAGCAAGTCAACGCCGACAAACTGAAAGTGCAGGTGGCAACGATGAAAAGCAGCATCAACTCCACCGAGCGGTCGTTGAATATGCTGTACAACTCGCTGATATTGCTGCTGGGAGCCGATGTAAACTCCAAACTGCAGCTCACCACACCCATCGAGCAGGTACTCGACGTGGACTACGCCGCACAACTGACCATGGGCGGATTCCACATTGAGGACAACTACAACTACCAACTGCTGCAGCAAAGCGAGAGACTTGCACGCAAACAGCTGACCCTGGCCTGGATGGACTTCACTCCTACCATTTCGGCCTATTACCAGTACAGCGACAAGACCTATTTCGGCAAAGATGCCGGATTCAACATGACACCGCCCAACATGATTGGTGCCAGCGTCAGCCTGCCTCTGTTCCAAAGCGGCACCCGCGCGGCAAAAATCAAAGGGGCCAAGATTGACTACCAAAAGAATCTGAACAGCAAGATGCAGGCCGAGGACGGGCTGCGGGTGCAGTACAACCAGCTGTGCTACGACCTGGTGTCGGCCATAGAGAGCTACAACATACAGCGTGAGAACCTCGATGTCACCCGCCGCGTATTCCGCAACGTATCGGAGAAATACACCTACGGCCGCGCCAGCAACCTGGAGGTGACCAACGCCAGCACCGACATCCTCAACGCACAAAGCAACTATATCCAAGCCGTCATGAGCGTGGTAAAAGCCCAGGTGGCACTGGAAAATCTATTAGGAATGTAAGAATAAAACACACACAAGATATGAAGAAGACACTTAAAACCATCATCCTGCTGGTAGCCGTGGGCGCAGTGGCTGCCTGTGGCGGCAAGAGCGAAGAAAAGAAAGCCACCACCACCAAAAAGGAGGTAGAGAATGTAAAAGTACAGACCTTGAAGAGCGAGCGCATTGCCAAGATTCTCGAGCTCTCCTCCACTCTCGAAGGCTACGAAACCATGAACATATCGCCCAGCATCACCGGCCACATCGAACACATCTATGTGCAGGTGGGCAGCCGCGTTCAGAAGGGAGCCATGCTTGTGCGCATGGACCAGACCCAGCTCAACACCACACGCATCAACCTGGCCAGCACCAAGACCGAGCTCGACCGCGTGGCGGCACTGAAAGCATCGGGCAGCGTGAGCGAACAGGTCTATGACCAGACCAAGGCCGGCTATGACCAACTGGTGGAAACCGAGCGTTTCCAGAACGAGAACACCTTTGTCCGTGCCCAGTTCCCGGGCGTAATCAGCGCCAAGAACTACGAGGACGGAGAGATGTACACCGGTGCTCCCATCCTCACCCTTACGCAGATCAACCGTCTGAAAGCCATTATCAACATCCCCGAGACCTACTTCCCCTTGGTGAAACAGGGCATGAAGGTTGACGTGCACAGCGACATCTATCCCGGCACCACCTTCCCCGCCACCATCGAGATAGTCTATCCCACCGTTGACCCCTCCAGCCACACCTTCCAGGCCAAGCTGAACATCCCCAACGGCGGTGAGAAAATCCGTCCCGGCATGTTCGTCCGCACCACCCTTCCCTTAGGGCAGATAGACGCCATTGTGGTGCCCTACCAGAGTGTGCTGAAGCTCACGGGCAGCAACGACCGCTACGTCTTCACCAACCAGAACGGCACCGCCCACCGCGTAGCCGTCACCCTGGGACAGCGCTTCGACGACCGTATTGAGATTATCCCCGTCATCCCCGGCGACCTGAAAGAAGGCGACCAGCTCGTAGTCACCGGCCAAGCCCGCCTAATCGACGGAGCAAAACTAGAAGTAGTGGAAGGTGAAAATTGAAAAGTGAAAATTGAAAAGTGAAATCATCTGACATAATGACAGGGAATGTGCTTCATGACAAAAGCATTCTCTTTGCAGTACGTATTGTCAACTTTTACAAACATCTTTCCGGCAACAAAAAAGAGTTTGTTCTAAGCAAGCAGATACTGCGAAGTGGAACCAGTATAGGAGCAAACATCCGCGAAAGCAAAAACGCCGAAAGCGACTCCGACTACGTACACAAACTGTCAATCGCACTGAAAGAAGCCGACGAAACACAATACTGGCTTGAAGTCCTATCCCTGTCTAACATTATCACGAACAGCGAATTCGATTCGATGAATAATGATGTCAAAGAAATCATCGCACTTCTCACTACAATTATCACCAAGATTAAAAAAAAGTAAACGATTAACCTGAAATGCGAAAGTTGAACTCCGCCATTTCAATTTTCAATTTTCAATTTTCAATTATCTAAAATGGCTATATACAAAACTGCTATCAATAAGCCCATCACCACAGGCTTGATATTCGTGGCCGTTATCGTGCTCGGTCTTTTCTCGCTCACGCGCCTGCCAATTGACCAGATGCCCGAAATGGACCCGCCATACGTCACCGTGATGACCACCTACGCCGGTGCCAACGCCAGCGAGATAGAGACCAACATCACCAAGATTATCGAGAACTCTCTCAACTCGGTCGACGGCCTCAAAAACATCACCTCCACTTCCAAGGACAATATCTCAGTGGTGAGCCTTGAGTTCGAGTGGGGTTCCGACATCGACGAGGCGTTGAACGACATCCGCTCCTACGTCGACCTGCTCTACGACAACCTGCCCGACGGTGTCTCCCGTCCCATGATATTGAAGCTCAACTCCAGCGCCATGCCCATCATGGTCTATGGCTTCACCGCCAAGGAGAGCTATTCGGGACTTGACCGCATACTGGAGGACAACGTGGTCAACGTACTCAACCGCGTGGACGGCATCGGCAACATCACCGTCAGCGGCGCACCCGAGCGCTACATCTACATCGACCTCGACCCCAAACAGCTCGATGCCTACGGTCTCAGCCTCGAACAGGTGGGCAGCGCCATCAGCGCCAACAACCTCGACCTGGCCTCCGGCACCGTCAAGATGGGCAAGGAGCAATACCAGATGCGCGTCAAGGGTGAATACGTCGAAAGTTCGGAAATCAACGACATTGCCGTCGCCCTGACACCCACGGGCAAGCAGATTTTCGTCCGCGACCTGGCCACCGTGCGCGACACCATCAAAGACCTCTCGCTCGACGAGAAAATCAACCGGCAGGACGGTGCCCGTCTCATCATCACCAAGCAGACAGGCGCCAACACCGTGGCAATTGCCCGCGAAGTGAAAGCCGAGATGGAAGACATCCAGAAGACCCTTCCGCCCGACATCCAGATGACCCTTGTCCGCGATGCCTCGGAAGAAATTGTCAATGCAATCAACGGTCTTAGCGAGAGTATCTTCTATGCCCTCCTCTTTGTCGTTCTCGTCGTGCTGATATTCCTCGGCAACTGGCGCAGCACCATCATCATCGCCCTCACCATCCCCATCTCGCTTGTCACCTCGTTCATCTACCTGCTCCTTGCCGACAGCTCGCTGAACATCATATCCCTCGCCTCCCTCACAGTGGCTATCGGTATGGTGGTGGACGACGCCATTGTGGTATTGGAGAACATCACCAAGCACATAGAACGCGGCGAGTCGCCACGCGAAGCTGCCATCTGTGCCACCAACGAGGTGTGGACATCCGTCATCGCCACCACGCTGGTGCTTGTGGCCGTGTTCGTGCCCCTCACCATGCTGCCCGGCATGATGGGCATCTTCATGAAAGAGCTCGGCTGGATTGTCACCATCGTCGTATGTGTATCCACGACGGCGGCTATCACCCTCATCCCCATGCTCTCTTCCAAGATGCTCAAGGAAAAACCCTTCTTCCTCACCAACGAGGCCCGCGAGGAAGCCGAAGCCAAAAAGGCCCACAGACGCATCACCTACGAGAACACCATCGGCAAGGCTTTCAATGCTGTCGATGCCGCATACGCCAATCTACTCCGCTGGTGCCTCAAGCATAAACTGACAACCCTCCTCTTATTTGCAGCCCTCTTCATAGTGTCACTCATCCCCCTCTTCACGGGTGCCATAGGCATGGACTTCATGAAAGAGCAGGACAACGGCCGCATAAGCGTAACCGCCGAGCTGCAGCGCGGCACACGTATCGAGGAAACCCTCAAGACCGCCCGCCACATGGAGGACGACATCTACCGCATCCTCGGCGATGACGTCATCGTGGTATCCACCTCGGCAGGCTCCAACGACGACGCTGGCATGGCCGCACTCTTCAACAGCACCACCAACAACAAAATCAGCATGAGTGTCCGCTGCACCAAGAAGTACGACCGCAAAAAGACCATCTTCGAAATGCAGGAACAGCTGCGCCAATGCTTTGCCGAATATCCCGAACTGGTCACCTACCAAGTGAACCAAGGCGGAGGCATGGGCGGAGGCAGCAACAACAGCCTCTCGGTTGAAATCTACGGCTACGACTTCAACCAAACCACCGCCTTCACCAATGAGTTGCGCCAGCGTGTGATGGACAATGTGCCCGGTGCTCGCGACACCAAGATAAGCCGCGACGAAGACCGCGCCGAGCTCAAGATAACATTCGACAAGCAGAAACTGGCCCTCCACGGCCTCAACGGCTCCACCGTGGCCATGTATGTCCGCAACCGTGTCAATGGCATGGCCGCCGGATTCCTCAAGGAGGACGGCGAGGAATACAATATCGTCGTGCGCCTGAAAGAGGCCTACCGATCCAGCATCTCCGACATCGAGCAGCTCTCCATACCCACCGCCACCGGCCGGATAATCAAGCTTGAAGAGCTGGCCACCATCGAGGAATACTGGTGCCCGCCCACCATCGAGCGCAAAAACCGCCAGCGCTACCTCACCCTCACCGTCATGCCCTATAAGACCTCGCTGAGGGATCTGGCAAAGAACGTGCAGAAAGAGATTGACCAGATGGGCGTACCCGCCGACATCCACGTGGCACTCGCCGGTAACTACAAAGACCAGCAAGACTCCTCACGCGACATGGGTCTCCTTGCCGCCCTCATCATCATGCTCGTCTACATTGTCATGGCATCACAGTTCGAAAGCTTCGGCAAGCCCGCCATCATCATCACTTCCATCCCCTTCGCCCTCACAGGTGTCATCTTCATACTCCTCCTCACCGGACAGAACCTCGACATGATCGGTATGCTCGGTCTGGTGCTGCTCATCGGCATCGTAGTCAAAAACGGCATCGTGCTGGTGGACTACATCAATCTCATGCGCGAGCGCGACATACCGCTCTACGAAGCCATCGCACTGAGCGGACAGAGCCGTCTACGTCCCGTTCTCATGACCGCCTTCACCACCATCCTCGGCATGATACCCATGGCCACCTCACGAAGCGAAGGCTCCGAAATGTGGACTACCATGGGACTCGTTGTCATCGGAGGTCTTACCGTCTCCACCTTTGTCACCCTCCTTGTCGTGCCCGTGCTCTACGGTGCCTTCAACCGCCGCGGTGACCACGAACGGCAAGAGAAGATACGCAAGAAATTCGTCTTCATGAACATCAAATTAGATGAATAAACCAAAAGAAAACAGAACATGAAAAGCATACTCATCGTATTCAACCAAGCAAACACCGAGCGTATCGAATACATGCTCGATGTCCTGTCCATCAGGGGCTTCACCTTCTGGGAAAACGTGCAGGGACGCGGCCACATCAACGGCGACCCGCACCGCGGCACCCACACATGGCCCGAAATGAACAACGCCGTCATGACCGTGGTCGACGACGACAAGGTGGAAGACCTGCTCCTCGCCGTGCGCAAACTCGACAAGCGCAACGAAGAGGTAGGCATCCGCGCCTTCGTCTGGAACATCGAACAGATGGTCTGACCCCAAACTCGACGTAACGAGTTAATATACAAACGAAACAGCCTTCTGCCCCTCCCAATGGCGGAAGGCTGTTTCACTATCATTAGCTACCCGCCGCCGAAAAATAACCTGCATTCGCTACCGCCTACCTGCCGAAAAGGCAGTAATTTTGCAAACGTAAATCAGAGAGCAAATCACTTGATTGTCATAATGCCATCTCTTTGGTTTTTAGGATTAATAACTGTACAGCCGTCCCCGAGGGGCGGCTGTTTCTGTGTCGCCGCGCGGCATCAACGCCCTTGCAACGTCCTTGCGTCGTCATTTATTCGCTCGTTGTTCGATCGTTTTCCCATCGTTTTCCCTTTTAGAAAGGAAAAACGATGGGAAAAGGATAGAATAACGAGCAGATAGGGAACGACGCCACAAGGGGGCTACAGTGCCCTTAGAGACAAGTTGGGGTAATTTCGCGACATTTTACGTAAAAGAACACAGTTTGAGGAAGCTCAACGCACAGGTGTGCAGAATTGTCTGTAATTTTGCCGCCCGACAAGGACCCATCTTTCAAACCCCTGCACAATATTTTGCAGGAGGATACGTTATAGTGAACAATATGCGAAAAATCATCTGTATTTTGATGGCGGCAATTGCCGCCGCGATGCCCCTGGCCGCACAGGTGGGGGACGAGAACGACAGCCTGAGCGCGGCAGGACTGCACGCCAAGGGGCTCAACGCCGAGCGGCTGGGCCTGACCGAACTGGCCGAGCGATACTACCGCCGGGCGCTTGAGGCCCCCGGAGGGGACGAGAGCGGACTGACCCAACAGCAGCTGGGCATACTGCTGGAGCAGAAAGAATACTACGCCGACGCAGCGGCAATGCTGAGCCGCAGCGGCACCGCAACGGCCATGGCTCATCAGGCCTTCTGCCTGATACAGCTGCATCTGCTCGACAGTGCATGGCACTGTGCCGAGCGGGCTTTGGAGGCCGACACAGCCTCGGCGCTGGCCATGACCATGATGGCATACGTCGAGACCGAGCGCGACCAGCACATCAACGCCATTGCCTGGGCCAACCGCGCCCTGAAAGCCAACCCCAAATTCGCCCGCGGCGAGAACGTGATGGGCTACATCCAGTTCCGCAAAGGCAACCACACGGAGGCGATGAAGCACTTCAAAAAGGCCATCCAGCTGGACAGCACGCTGGCCGACGCCTACTACAACCTGGGCACGCTCTACTGCATACGCAACAGCCAGGAGATGGCCATCAAGCTGCTGAAGCAGGGACTTCGGCGCAACCCTCGAAACATACGCCTCTTCACGGCGTTGGGAGAAGCCTACCGCATGCGCGGCGACGCCCCCAAGGCCATGGAATGCTACAACCAGATACTGGAGTACGACAGCCTCCACACCCCCACCATCAACCGGATAGGCACCCTCTACTGCGACCAAGGCCACTACGAGCGGGCCATCGCCTTCCACAAAAGGGCGTTGAACATCAAGCCCGACGATGCCACCGCATACAAGTATATAGGCAAAGCCTACACCAAATGGGGCAAGCCCGACAAGGCCATCCAGAGCTTTATACGCTCCACCAACATCAGCACGAGCGACCCGGAGACCTACATGTACCTGGCCGAGCTGTACGGGCAGCAGAAAAAAGGCGAGCGCAAACAGCAGTCGGCCTACCGCCGTGCTGCCCGCCTGGGCAACAAAGAGGCCCAGGCCTGGTTGGTGAAGAAAGGCCTTTCGTGGTAAGGGGCCGGAAAGGGCTTTTGTCACACAACAAGTTTGCAATTCAAAAAAAAGTATTATTTTTGCAGTCGCGTTTCGCGCGTACAATAAATAATATATAATAATGCAATATCCGTCTATATAGGAAGTTGATTGCCGAAAGACGGGAACAGAAAAACGAGATAAAAAGAATAACACTACAAAAACCGACAGTGATAGATGAAGAATTTAGTAATTGTTGAGTCCCCAACAAAATCACAGACCATTGAGAAATTCCTTGGCAAGGACTATGTAGTCAAGTCGAGCAACGGACATATCCGCGATCTTGCCAAGAAGGAGATGAGTATAGACATAGAGAACCAATATGAGCCGGAGTACCAGATTACCGAGGAGAAGCACAAGCTGGTGGCCGACCTGAAGAAAGCGGTGAAAGAGGCCGACACGGTGTGGCTGGCATCTGATGAAGACCGCGAGGGAGAGGCCATTGCATGGCATTTGCAAGAGACGCTGAAACTGAATCCCGAGCATACGCGCCGTATTGTGTTCAACGAAATCACGAAGAACGCCATACTCTACGCCATAGAGCATCCGAGGGCGATAGACATGAACCTGGTGGACGCGCAGCAGGCACGTCGTGTGCTGGACCGCATTGTGGGCTATGAAATCAGCCCCATCCTGTGGTCGAAAATCAAGCCCGCACTGAGCGCCGGCCGTGTGCAGAGTGTGGCAGTGCGCCTGATTGTGGAGCGCGAAGAGGAAATAAAGAATTTCGTCAGCCAGAGCTATTTCAGGGTGACGGCACAGCTGCACCCCGCCAACGGACGGATGCAGGTCATTGCCGAGCTAAGCCGCCGGTTCGACACCCAGCAGGAGGCCGCCGAATTCATGGAGAGCCTGGTGGGTTGCGCATTCAAGGTGCAGACCATCGACACCAAGCCCGCCAAGCGCACCCCGGCGCCCCCCTTCACAACCTCGACCCTGCAACAGGAGGCCAGCCGCAAGCTGGGGTTCAGCGTGGCCCGCACCATGCAGATTGCCCAGCAGCTGTATGAGAACGGATACATCACCTATATGCGTACCGACAGCGTGAACCTGAGTGAGCTGGCTCTTGACATGGCCAAGAAAGAGATTACCACGCTCTACGGCGACAACTACGTAAAGACCCGCCGCTATCAGACCAAGACCAAGGGCGCACAGGAGGCTCACGAGGCCATCCGCCCCACCGATATGCGGAACCAGACCATCAACGCCGACGCCGCCCAGCGGAGACTGTATGAGCTGATATGGAAGCGTGCCATTGCATCACAGATGGCCGACGCCGTGCTGGAGAAGACAGTGGTTGAAATCAGCATTAGCAGCCACGGCGACAAGCCGACGGTGTTTAAAGACAAGTTCATCTGCCAAGGCGAGCAGGTGCGTTTCGACGGCTTCCTGAAAGTGTATATGGAATCTACCGACGACGACAGCGAGCAAGCCGACGACACTTCCAGCAACAACATCCTGCCCAAGCTGGTGGAGGGTATGCCACTTACACTCGACACCGCCGAGGCCGCGGAGCACCACACCCAGCATCCCCCGCGCTATACGGAGGCCAGCCTGGTGAAGAAACTGGAAGACCTGGGCATCGGCCGCCCCTCGACCTATGCACCCACCATCAGCACCATTCTGAAGAGAGAGTATGTGATAAAAGAGGACCGCGAGCCCCAGTCGATTTTCTGCACCGTCTTGGTGCTGAAGGACGGCAAGGTGTCGACCGTGGAGCGCGTAGAGAAGGTCGGGTCGGAGAAAGGCAAGCTCTTCCCCACCGACATCGGAAGCGTGGTGAATGCCTTCCTGATGGAGCATTTCAAAGACATTATAGACTATAACTTCACGGCCACCGTGGAGAAAGATTTCGACGACATCGCTGCCGGAAAGAAAGAATGGCGGAAGGTGATTGACAAGTTCTATGTGCCTTTCCACAAGAACATTCGCCTGACCCAGCAGAACAGCCACCGCACGAGCGGAAGTCGCCTGGTGGGTGTTGACCCCAAGACGGGAAAGAACCTGTATGCCAAGATAGGCCGCTACGGCACCTTGGTGCAGCTGGGAGACACCTCAAACGACGAGAAGCCGAGATTCGCCAGCATGAAGAAAGGCCAGAGCATTGAGACCATCACCCTGGAGGAGGCACTGGCACTGTTTGAGCTGCCGCGCACTGTGGGACAGTTCGAGGGCCACGATGTCATTGTGAGCATTGGCAAATTCGGTCCATACGTGCGGCTGGACAACAAGTTCTATTCCCTCTCCAAGAGCGACGACCCCTACGAGGTGAGCCTGGACCGCTGCATTGAAATCATCAAGAACAAGCGAGTGTCAGAGGCGGAGAAAGAACGTCTGCGCCAGCTGTATCCCATTAATCTGGGAGAATATGACGGAGACATTGTCAGCTCCAATATCGGACGCTACGGCCCTTATCTGACCTACCGCAACGAGAACTACCGTCTGCCCAAGAACACCAACCCGTTGGAGATGACACTTGATGAGG
The DNA here is from genome assembly GCA_902790215.1 of uncultured Bacteroidota bacterium. GTDB lineage: Bacteria > Bacteroidota > Bacteroidia > Bacteroidales > P3 > Colimorpha. The sequence continues at coordinate 18,530 of CADAQX010000020.1, forward strand.
CAATATTGATTATCGCCAGTGCCGGAAGCAAGAAACCCAGAGGGCGTAAAAAGAAGGCAGAGTGAGACTAAGTGTCGTCATAGTCAGTTACAACGTCAAGTATTTCCTTGACCAGTGTCTGGAGTCGGTCTTCGGCTCCGATTTGACACTGGACGGGGTTTGTCGCGGAGAAGGCAGCGACACATTAGAGCTGGAGGTGTTTGTCGTGGACAACGCCTCGGTGGACGGGTCGGTAGAGATGGTGCGCGAGAAGTTTGGCCAGGTTCATTTGATAGACAACAAAGAGAATGTCGGCTTTGCAGCCGCCAACAACCAGGCGCTCCGCCTGTGTACAGGGGACTATGTCCTGCTGCTGAACCCGGACACCATTGTGGAACGCGACACTTTCAGAAACTGCGTGGCGTTCTATGCCTCACATGCCGATTGCGGAGGACTGACAGTAAAGATGATTAATGGCGAAGGGAAATACCTGAAAGAAAGCAAACGGGGATTTCCCACACCGGCTGCGGCTTTCTACAAGATGAGCGGACTGATACATCTCTTTCCCCATTCGCGCCGCATTGCCGCCTACTATATGGGGCATCTCGACGACGACGAGACCAACCCCATTGACATTCTTCCCGGAGCCTACCTTATGATAAGCCGCGAGGCATTGGAAAAGGTGGGGCTGCTGGACGAGGCCTATTTTATGTACGGCGAAGACATTGACTTCTCGTGGCGTATCAAACTGGCCGGTTTCGAGAACTACTATCTCCCCTCGTCGCGCATTATCCACTATAAGGGCGAGAGCACCAAGCATGCCAGCATGAACTATGTGTACACGTTCTACAATGCCATGTCGATTTTTGTGAAGCATTATTTCACAGGAAGCAACGCCAAGCTGTTCAATCTGCTGCTGCATATCGCCATCTGGATACGCGCCACCCTCTCCTGGATAAAGAGGATTGTGCAGGCCATTGCCTTGCCCGTGGCGGATTTTGCCGTGGCTTTTGCGGGCTTTGTAGGCTTAAAATGGCTGTGGGCCACCTATTGGGCCTCCAACGTGCATTACTACCCTCCGGAGTACACCTGGATGATTATTCCGGGCTATATCCTGCTGCTGATGCTTGGCAGCTGGCTGTACGGCGGGTATGAAAAGCCCGTAAGGCTAATGCGCATAGTGAAGGGTATGGCGATGGGCTGCCTGCTGCTGATTGTCTTTTACTCTTTACTGGACGAGAGCCGCCGCTACTCGCGAGCCCTGCTGCTGCTGGGCTGTGGATGGACTCTGCTGTCGTCTATCGGCATCCGGGGCTTACTTAGCCTGCTTCATGTTCCGGGATTCGCCCTGCGGACAAAGCAACGGCATTCCTGCATTATTGTCGGAGGCGAGGAAGAGTCACGCCGTGTGGAGCAGCTATACGAGACTCTGGGTTATCCCAATGCCGAGGTGCTGTCCGACCCCAAACCCGACAGCCGCAAGCTGAACGAAGTGATTCATTACTACAAGGCCGACGAGGTGATTTTCTGCAGCAGGGATTTGTCTATTGGGCAAATCATAGACCTGATGACGGAGTTGAGCCAGTTGCCCGGTCGCCGCTGGCAGGTGGAATATAAAATCGTCCCCACCGACAGCGACTTTGTTATCGGAAGCAACAGCATTAACAGCGCCGAGGATCTCTACACGGAAGAGCTGCGTACCATTGCCACCCCGCTGAACAGGCGCAACAAGAGGCTGTTTGACATGCTTTCGTCGCTGTTGATTATGCTCCTGTCGCCTGTGCTGATATGGTTTCAGAAAAACAAAAGAGCTTTCTGGCCACACTGCTGGCAGGTGTTTACCGGACGGAAGACCTGGGTGGGCACTGCAGGAAGAGAGACAAAAGAGGGTGTTTTCGGGCCGGAGGATTCTCTTCCCCGGCGGGCATCCACCATCAACCCTGAGCTGAAACAACGGCTGCACCTGCGCTACCTACGGCACTACAAACTGTCAACAGACATGCAAATTCTGATGAAGAATCTGCGCAACATATAGTACGAACCGATGAGAAAAACAGTAATTATCATTGCCTTCATCATGCTGGCCTTACCAATGCAAGGGCAGCAAATCTCGGCATATGCCATAGCCGGTGCCATCACCTCGCAGGTGGAGGGCGACGAGCTTAAGGGGTTTGCCCACTGGGGGCTGCACGGAGGTGTCGGGGCCGTTGTCTATTTGGATGATATTGACCGATGGATGATGACCGTTGAGACCGACTACTCCTGCCGCGGCATTTATAATAAGAAACACAACACCGAGAACTACTACAATATTGACCTTGACCTTCACTACGTTGACATCCCCCTTACCTTCTTCTTCCGCGACCCATACGGTGGTCTGCGGATAGGTTTAGGCGCGGTGTACAGCCGTTTGGTGTCGCAACCCCACGGCACCATCGAGTATCATCCCACCTACTTTGTGCCAGACTCCACCGACATGAAGTTTTTGAAAAACGACCTTGCCGGAGCCTTAGAGATTCGGTTTGACATCTGGAAAGGTCTCCAGTTCAGCTCAAGGCTACAATTCTCACTTATCCCGATAAAGAAAGACTGGCACTTCCAGTCAGGCGATGAGACATGGAGCAACGACTGCTTCAACACCTCCCTGACGTTCCGACTGCTGTGGGAGTTCGGCTACAACGACAAGCCATCAAGTCATTACAAGTACAAAAGAAGAAGACGATAAACCTGCCATGACAAGAACCGCTCTCTTCCCCGGGTCGTTTGACCCATTCACTGCCGGTCATGAGGCCATCGTGCGCCGCGGATTGGCTCTTTTCGACAAGATATACGTTGCTGTGGGCGTCAATACTGACAAGCAGTACATGTTCTCTGTCGAGGAGCGTCTGGACCACATTAGATCCTTTTTTAAGAACGAAAGCCGGGTGGAGGCCATTGAGTACCGAGGCATGACGGTGGACCTGTGCCACCAGTTGGGAACACGGTTCATTCTGCGTGGCATCCGCGATGCCAAGGACTTGGAATACGAACAGACCATCGCGGCAGTAAACCACACCCTTGACCCTGACATCGAAACGGTTCTGCTGATGGCCGACACAGAGCACCGGGATATCAGCAGCACACTTGTCCGCGAACAGCTGGCACATCAGAAACACTAAACTGCGTTTGACTATCGACACTAACATCATATACCTGAAAGGAGTCGGACCGCAAAGAGCCGACATTCTCGCCAAAGAGTACGACATTCACACCTATGGCGACTTGTTGCATTATTTCCCTTTCAGAATGATTGACCGCTCGCATGTCAGCACACTGGACAACTTCAACCCCGAAGAGCCCTACCTTGTTTTTCGAGGGCATATCAGCGAACTGCACACCATCACCACGGGGCACTCCACCCGGTTGGAGGCCACTTTCAGCGACAACACGGGGACGATGTCCCTGGTGTGGTTCCAAGGCCTCAAATGGCTGAAAGAATTCCTGCGCAGCAATGTGCTGTATAATGTGATGGGAAAGCCCACCCTGTATGGCAGCACCTACCAGATTGCACACCCCGACATAGAGATAGCCACTCCCGAAGAGGGGAAAACCGTTCATCCGTTTCTGCCTGTATACCGCACTACAGAGAAGTCCAAATCGCGCGGCATCACCTCACGCAACATTGCCCGCTATACCGAGACCCTTTTGAGCCAGATGCCGCCCCGCCTGCCCGAAACTCTGCCGCAGACCGTCATCTCCAAATACAAGCTCATGGACGGCACAACGGCATTGCGCAACATGCACTATCCCCCAACCCTTCAGGCTTGGCAACAGGCAATGTTCCGTGAGAAATTCGAAGAACTATTCTTCCATCAATTGGAGTACCAATACAGCCGCACCGCCCGCCGAAACCACTCTGTAGGGAACGTCTTCAATATCGTTGGGAGGCATTTCAACGATTTCTACCGCAACAACCTGCCTTTCGCCCTCACCAATGCACAGAAACGTGTCATCAAAGAGATTCGTGCCGACATGCGCACAGGCAGACAGATGAACCGCCTGCTGCAGGGCGATGTGGGCAGCGGCAAAACCCTTGTGGCACTGCTGACCATGCTCATTGCTCTCGACAACGGTTTCCAGGCCTGCCTGATGGCACCCACCGAGATTCTCGCTTCGCAGCACTTCGCCAGCTTCCAGAAACTCCTGCAAGGCCTGGATATTCGTGTGGACTTGCTTGTAGGCGCATTGAAACCCAGCCAGAAGAAAAGCATAAAACAGCGCTTGGCCAACGGTGATATAGACATTCTGATTGGCACCCATGCACTGATAGAGGACTCTGTTCAGTTCAAGCAACTAGGCTATGTGGTCATCGACGAGCAGCACCGTTTCGGTGTTGAACAAAGAGCTAAACTGTGGAAAAAAAGCGCCACGCCTCCGCATATCCTCGTGATGACTGCCACCCCCATACCACGCACCCTTGCCATGACACTGTATGCCGATTTGGAATGCTCTGTCATTGACGAACTGCCCCCTGGACGCAGGCCTGTCATCACCACCCATGGCACAGATACCAATCGTCTGAGGCTCTTTGAATTCATGAAACAGCAGATTGCCGCCGGACGGCAAATCTACGTGGTGTACCCTCTTATTAATGAAAGCGAAACCCTCGACCTGAAAGACATCATGGATGGATACGAGAGCATCTCGCGCAGCTTCCCCCAGCCTCAGTATCAGATTAGCATTGTCCACGGCCAAATGCCAGCAGAAGCCAAAGCCTACGAGATGGACCGTTTCAAACGAGGCGAGACACAGATCATGGTTTCCACCACTGTGATTGAGGTGGGTGTTGACGTGCCCAATGCCACTGTCATGGTGATAGAGAATGCCGAGCGTTTCGGACTTAGCCAGCTGCACCAGCTCAGAGGCCGTGTAGGTCGTGGCGGCAGCCAATCCTATTGCATTCTCATGACCAAAGAAGAACTGAGCCACAACAGCCAACAGCGCATCCAAACCATGTGCAGCACCACCGACGGCTTTGCTATTGCCGAAGCCGACTTGCGACTGAGAGGTCCGGGAGACCTTCAAGGCCTTCAACAAAGCGGTATGCTCAATCTAAAAGTGGCTGACATCGTCGACGACGAACCCCTGGTACGTGCCACACGCGACGAGGTACACGACCTGCTCGATGCCGACCCCGACCTCAAAAGACCGGAAAACAGAATCCTTCAACAATACATAAAACAAACAGGCTCTTCCCAGCAATGGGGAAAGATAAGCTAAAACAACCTCTATATCCCATGATACTCAAAGCTCAACAAGGAACATCCCTCTCCTCCGGCAAACTGACACTCTACGCATTTGACGAGAACGAAAACCCTGTCGGTTGTGTCGAACTATACAACTATGACCCAATCAACCGCCGGGCAGCAGTTGGTATTGTTGTTTCCAATGAGTACCGCCATAGGGGCTTTGGCTCGGAAATGGTACAAGCCCTCTCCGAATTCTGTAAGGCCAACACCTCCCTCCATCAGGTCTACGCCGATATTGCCGCCACCAACGCCCCGAGCATCCATATCTTCCAAAAAGCCGGTTACCAGCACTGCGCCACACTGCACGACTGGGTTATCCGTTCCGATAAATTCATTGACACCTTACGTTATCAGTTGATTCTAGAAAAATCCACATCATGAAACGCAAACACATCATACTCATTATCATCGCCGCACTTATAGTGCTTCTTGCCGCCGGAGGCCTGGTTCTTGTACGTGAACAGAATCTCCCCATTAGCCAACCCACCCGCATCAACATCCCCCAGGGCACCGACTACGCCGCGCTGGTCGACTCGCTCGACCGCCACGGGTGCATTGTCAGCCATCCCACCTTCCACACGCTTGCCCACATCCGCGGGCTTCACAAACACGTCAAAGCCGGCAGCTATCTACTACAGCCCGGCAGCCACATCATCCAGGTAATCCAAAAGATATACAACGGGAACCAGGACCCCATACGCATCACCATCAACAAACACCGCACACCTGAACAGCTCTGCCAATTCCTCAGCACAAAACTCACCTTTAGCCCCGACAGCCTGCTCTCCCTCCTGCAGTCCGACGACGTATGCTCCCACTATGGCGAAACCCCGCAGACCATCATAGGCATGTTCCTCCAAAACACCTATGAAATCTACTGGACCATATCGCCCAAAGCACTTCTCGACCGCATGAAACGGGAATCCGACTACTTCTGGGACAAACGGCAAATCCAGCTACAGAACATCGGCCTCACCCGCCAACAGGTGATGACCATCGCTTCCATTGTTGAGGAAGAGACCAACGTCGAGGAAGAGAAGCCAGTCATCGCCTCTGTCTACCTCAACCGGTTCCGTATCGGCATGCCTCTCCAGGCCGACCCAACCGTAAAATATGCCATCGGCGACTTCACCATCCGCCGAATACTTAACAATATGCTCTCTGTCGACAGCCCCTACAACACATACCGCTACGCCGGGCTGCCGCCAGGACCCATCTGTCTCCCCTCCACAGCGTCTATCGATGCCGTGCTCAAAAACAAGAAAACCGACTATCTTTTCTTCTGCGCAAAGGAAGATTTCAGCGGACGGCACAACTTTGCCACCACTTCAATCGAACATTCTTCAAATGCCAAACGGTTCCACAAAGCTTTAAACAATAGAAACATACATTAACCCTATCTTATCCTGCCGCATCTTGGAACAAAAAAACTTCACAAAAATTCTTGCTGAATCAAAAAAAGTTAGTACTTTTGCAATTGGGTAAGTCTTATACGACCAGCTCCCATTGAATCCCCCAGGGTAGGAATACAGCAAGGGTGTTTGGTTGTAGCGGTGCGATATAAACAGCTTACCCTTCTACGCACTCATCGTAGCAGGCATCATCCTCTGGGTCGCTCTGATACCCGGCGGCAAACATGTCAGCCCAAAATTCACCTCGTACATCACCATCTTCGGCGGCGCTTTCCTCTTCGCCTCCTGCTTCATCAACCTCGTCCCCCACATCTTCCTCTGCGACGACCCCTACCGTTTCGTCACACCCGGCATCCATTTCAAGATTGCCGCCTCGGTCATGGTGGGATTCCTCATCCAGTTGCTGCTGGAACAGCTCACTCGCGGTGCCGAACATGGCCACAACCACTGTCCCTGCTGTGAAGAAGAGGCCGAGGCGCATGAACACCACCACGCCCATCACGCCCATCAGGGACACTGCCACAACAATTCCGTGCACCCCGTCACCGGGCTGCTCATCGGCCTCTGCATACACGCCTTTCTCGAAGGCATGCCGCTAGTCGACCTCGACGGCGACATACACCAAGGCCTCCTCTATGGCATCGTCCTCCACAACATACCCATTGCCCTTGTGCTTGTCGGACTCTTTATCAACAACCGATACAGCTTCTGGCGTTCCTTCCTCCTACTCCTTGTCTTCGCCGTCATGACACCTCTCGGCTCGCTCCTCAACCTCTGCCTACTGCCGCCCGACGAAATGCTCCAAAGCCTCATCATGGGCGTCGTTGTGGGCATATTGCTGCATGTGGCCGTCAGCATCCTTTTCGACCACGACCATAATAACTTTACCGTCACCAAACTCCTGCTCATCCTCATTGCCTTCGTCGCCGCCTACTTCACCCCCGGCTGCCCCGAAATCTATCCCCTATTCTGAACTCGTAAATTCGTTGTCCGTTGATAAGTTGATAAGTTTATCCGACTCGCAACATATCAACATATCAACATATCAACAAAACACATTAACACATTCAAATGACCACCGCCGAAACAATCAAAGACCTCCTGACCCGCACCGAAGCCCTGCGCCGCTACCTCAATATCGACAGCCTTGTCTCCCAAATCTCCGAAGAAGAGAAACAGACCGAGGCACCCGACTTCTGGAACGACCCCAAAGCAGCCCAGCTCACCATGAAGAAAATCCAGTCCAAGAAATCCTGGGTCAACGCCTTCCGTGAGGTGGAAAGCAGTTGCGGCGACCTCTCCGTGCTGGGCGAGTTCTTCGACAGCGGCGATGCCACCGAAGAGGAAGTTCTCGAACAGATAGCCATCACTCAGCCACTCGTCGAAGCCCTCGAGCTGAAGAATATGCTGCAAGGCGAGAGCGACCACTTCGATGCCGTCCTATCCATCAATGCCGGAGCCGGCGGCGTCGAAGCGCAGGACTGGGCCGAAATGCTCATGCGCATGTACACCCGCTACGCCGAAACCCACAACTACCATGTGGCCATCTCCAACATCCTCGACGGCGAAGGTGCCGGCATCAAGAGCGTCACCATGCAGATTGAAGGCGACTACGCCTATGGATACCTCAAGAGCGAAACCGGAGTCCACCGTCTCGTCCGCGTCAGCCCCTTCAACGCCCAGGGCAAACGCATGACCTCCTTTGCCTCCGTCAGCGTCACGCCATTGGTCGACGACACCATCGAGGTAGTCGTGGACATGTCGCGCCTCAGCTGGGACACCTTCCGCAGCGGCGGCGCCGGTGGGCAGAACGTCAACAAAGTCGAGAGCGGCGTGCGCCTGCGCTACCAATACAAAGACCCCTACACCGGCGAAGAAGAGGAAATCCTCATCGAGAACACCGAGACCCGCGACCAGCCCAAAAACAAAGAGAACGCCATGCGACTCCTCCGCTCACAGCTCTACGAGCGCGAACTGCGCCATCGCATGGAGGAGCAGGCCAAAATCAAGGCCAGCCAAAAGAAAATCGAATGGGGCTCGCAGATACGCAGCTACGTCATGGACGACCGCCGCGTCAAAGACCACCGCACCAACTACCAGACCGGCGACGTCACCGGCGTCATGGACGGCAAGATAGACAACTTCATCAAAGCCTACCTAATGCAGTTCGGCGCCGAAAACTAATGAATTATTGCTTGAATGCTTGATTGTGTTAATTCCTGAGTGGCTGGCGCAGTCAAATCACTCAAGCGCTCAAGCAATCAGACAATCAAGCAATCATTTGTTTTATTGGGTGTACCAGGTTTTGAACTCCGGTACGCGGGCTTTGCTTATGATGATGCGGTCGGGAGTGGGGACGGCGAGGGTCAGCGCAAGTTTGCCGATGGGCCAAACGGAGATTTCTTTGATGGCCCTGTGGGCAACGATATACTGGCGGTTGGCACGAAAAAAGAGGGCGGGGTCGAGTTGCTCCATGATGAGGTCGAGAGGTTTGTCGATGGTGTGCTGCTGGCCGCCCAGCAGGAGGGCGCGGGTGAGTTTGTCCTCGATATAGAGACAGGCAATCTGGCTTATCTCGACGGGGACAAGTTTGTCAAGGTGGGGGATGAGAAAGTGTGAACGGTAGTGCTTGAACGAGGATGCGAGCGCCGCTGCGGGGACAGGCGGCGGCGGTGAGGTAAGGTTTTCGAGCTTGTCGAGGGCACGGCGCAGGTCGTCCAGCCCGATGGGTTTGAGGAGATAGTCAATGCTGTTGACCTTGAAGGCCTGTAGGGCGTATTGGTCGTAGGCGGTGGTGAAGATAATGGGGCAGGTGATATCCACTTGGTCGAAGATGTGGAAGGCGAGGCCATCGGCCAGGTGAATGTCCATAAAGCAAAGGTCGGGATAAGGGTCTGCGGAAGAAGATGTCGAATTGCTAAAATATTCGACGCTCTCCTCTATGCTCTGTATGACGGCGAGGACGTTGAACTGGGGCGACAGCTGGGCGAGCGTGCGCTGGAGGTGCTGCGCGGCCACAATCTCGTCTTCGATGATGAGGATGTTTTTCATGGTGAGGTCAGATTAAGGGAATGTCGACAATGAAATGGGTGTCGGTTTGGGTGATGGCGATGGGAGTATGGTAAAGGAGGTCGTAGCGGAGTGAGAGGTTGCCGAGGCCGACGGTGTTGCCCGACTCGCTGTCGGTCTTAGGCTGGAGGGGGTTGGACACGCGCAGCAGTGGATGCGGCGATTGAGGCGTGGGTGCGACGGTGAGGATGGTGACGGTGAGAGGGTGGCGCTGGGAGATGACATTGTGTTTGATGGCGTTCTCGACAAGAAGCTGGAGGCTGATGGGAGGCATGTGGAGGGATAGGTATTGGGGCGAGATGTTCTCGTCGATATGAAGGTTGCTGCCGTGGCGAATCTGCATCATGTAGATGTAGGAGTGGGTGAAGGCAAGCTCCTGTTCGAGGGTTACCTCCTTGGTGTCCTGCATGGAGTAGCGGAAAGTAGCGGCAAGTTGCTGGAGGTAGTTGTGGGCGTTGCCGTCGTCGGTGCCGATGAGGCCATCGAGGGTGTTGAGGGAGTTAAAGAGGAAGTGGGGACTGATTTGCTGCTGGAGGGTCTGGTAGCGGGTGAGAATGTTTTCGGACTGGAGCTGCTCGTTTTCAAGGACAAGCTGCTGACGGCGCGTGACGTTGTTGAGGAGGAGGGAGACAAGCGAGGAGATAAGTGCCGAAGCACCGTTGGCGATGAGGGTGATGGCAAATGTATTGGAGGTGTTGCCGACACCATAGATGGCTGTTTCAGTATGGAACGAGAGTAGGGTGAAAAGGGCAGCGATGGCAAGCGAACCAGCGAGACAGGAGGCCATAAGGGCAGAGGATTTGAGTCCGCAACGGATAAGCCAGAAATTGAAGATATAGAGAGGGATGAAAAGCAGGACGTTGGCGAGAAGGATGAAGGGTATGTGGAAAGTAGGTTCGAGGGTATGAGTAGTTGGCGAGAAGGCTCCGAGAACCATCACCACGGTAAGAATGAGGGCGGAGGCGAGGGCAATCCACAGGGCGCGTGTGGTGCGGTAGAGCTGGATGGAGTGGATGGTGGTAATCCACTTACGGAGCGGGCGGGGAGGGATGTTTGCGTGGTGTTTCATAATGCGGCAGGCAAGGATGAAGGGTGTGATTTTCGAACTGCAAAGATACGAGTTTATTTTTACATAATCACGACTTCCGGTATTTTTTTATAAACCGGAGGGAGGCACAGGCCGTACAGAAATAGACGAGCACCTGAACCCAAAGCGTCATGTATTCGTGGCGCACTTCGGCAAGGGTGGCGCCCATGGTACTGATGCGCACAAAGCCTTGGATACCGGGTGTGGAGGGGAAGATATGGCTGAAGAGGTACCAGAACCGAGGCATGTTGGACTGCGGCCACACCATGCCAGAGAGGAAGAAGAGGATAACACTGAAGAAGACGCAGCAGAGAACGCCTGACATTTTTTGGCGGACAAATAGGTTGCCGAAACTCATGCCAAAGAGGGTGACGGAGAGGATGAAGGGCAAGAGGAAGACCAGTATATGGCGCAGGGATCCGAGTTGCGGCATATTGAACCAGTGTGGGATAAGCCAGAGGTCGATAAGTGTGATAGGAATGTAGAGGAGGACGAAACAGAGAGTACGGCCAATGGTGACTCGGTGGATGCTGTGGTTGCGGAGACGGGGCGGGATGAGACGCAGGGCGCGGTGGTTCTCGTTGGCATCGCCGCACAGGATAAGAATGCCGATGAAGAGGGTTTGGTGGACGATGAGCATGAGCAGCGCTGGGAGAAAGAAACTGGAGAAACCGCCTGCGGGGTTGTAGAGCTTGACGTCATCGTAGGCTACAGGTTGCACAAGGTCGGAGGCCTGCTGACCGGTAATGCCTGTAAGGGCGTAGCGTTGCAGCTCGATGGTGTGCATCTCGTCGATGAGGACGTTGTTGCCACCCAGGAGGGCGTTTTTGTAGTAGAGGAAAGAGCTCATGTCGCACATGACAGCAACGCGTGCGGTGCGCAGCGAGGCCAGACGGGTGCCGTAGTCGTGCGGGAAATAAAAGATGGCATGGATGCTGTGGTTGTTCATCAGATGCCTGGCTTCAGCCAGGTTGCAACAATGATAAGCCACTTCAATTTCGGGGGTAGATTCGAGTTTGTGGATGAAACGGTGACTTGCCTCGCAGTCGGAGTCGTCGACAACGGCCACGGGGAGGTTGATGACGGTTTCTTTATAGTATACCGAGCAGAAGATGAGTGGATAGAGCAGGGTGGCTATGAAGAAGACCAACATGACCATGGGGTCGGAAAAGATGCGCCGCACCTCGGCACTGAACACTTGCCAGATGTCGAGCAGCGCAGTTTTTACACTGAGTTTTTTGCGGTCGTGAGACGGCTGAAGCGGATGCCGGTTGCTGGAAAGGTCGGAGGTATTCATGACAGTTGTTTTTTATTGAGGTTGAGATCCATCATCTTGGCACCGATGAGGAAAACAAGTCCGAAAAGGAGCAGGCTGACAATGGACGACCAGCACTGGTCGAGACCGTTGCCAAAAATGGCGATGTCGCGGTAGGCAAGATAATAGTGACGGATGGGATAGAGCCAGCTGAGACTATCGAAGAAATGAGGCATGGCCTCGACGGGGAAGGAGAAGCCGCTGAGGGAGAAGCTGAGTGCCGCATAGACGGCACAGATGCCCATGGCAAGCGGCGGGTCGGGGATGCATCCGGAGATGAGCACACCGGCACACTGGGCGGCAGGTATTAGCAAGAGGCTGACGAGAACCATGAGAAGCCAGTTCCCGTTCATGGGGAAGTGAATGAAACCAAACATGACGAGATTGGCCAGAAGCACGAGGAAGGAGTAGTGAACCGTATAGGGGAAGAGTTTGCCGAGGAGTGCTTTGACGGTATTGTTGCCACTTTTTCTCATCCAGTTGCGCAGAGTCCGTTCCTGCCGTTCGCGACCGATGAGATAGACTGTATGGAGTTGAGAGATAAATGCAATGATAGCCGGGATGAGTGTGGACATGAGATAGATGCGATAGTTGGTCCAGGGGTTGCCGATGGGATGGGTGTCGAGTTCGACAGGCATAATGAGTCCCATGATTTGCTCCTCGTCATAGCCTTTTTTGCGAAGAATCTCACGCTGGACGGCACCGGAAGCCAACATGCCCATAGTGGCCAGTTGTTTGTAGCTGAGGGTTCCTGCAAGGAGGTAAGCATTGTTGGAGTAGAGACCGAAATGGGGTGCGTGGAACTGGAGAAGTTCGTTGTAAGTGTCGGGAGGGATTTCGAAGAAGGCGAAAATCTCACCGCGCTGCATGGCTTTTCGGGCCTCGGCATGGTTGTCGTAAACGGCCTCGACATGAACACCCTGGGTGGCATTGAGTTCGTGGCAGAGACGGCGCGAGAGGTAGCTGTGGTCCATATCCACCACACCTATAGGCATCCGTTGAGGCAGCCCTTCCTGCATCATGGTGGCGAAAAAGATGAAGGAAAAGACGATACCGAGGGTGAGGATGACGAGGTAGCGGGGGTTGAACTGGATGCGGCGCAATTCGCGGAGCATCACTCTTAATGTAGGGTTATTTGCTTTGTTCTGCATGATGCCAAGAGTGTTGAAGGGTTAAAGGGTTTGAGGGATTGAAGGTTTGAGGGTTAAAGGGCCTAAAGGTTTAAGGGATTGAGGGACTGAAGGACTGAAGGGTTGAGGGTTTATATGTTGATACGTTGATATGTTGATATGATGCGAGCCATATAAACTTATCAACTTATCAACGGCATACAATAACACACTAAAACCTTCCTCCCCTAAAACCATTAAACTTTAAAACCTTTAATATTTGGTGTCGCTGATAATGGCCGTCATTCCGGGACGGAGGCCGTCGATTTTTTCTTGGGGAACGGCTTTGACATCGAAACTCTTCACATCGTATTGGCCATTGGTCTTGGTGGCACGCCAAGTGGCGTAGCTTGCCATCGCCTGGACTTTGCGGACATTGCAAGTGTATGTCTGTTCGCCGAGAGCGGGGATGTTCACTTCGATGGTGGCGCCGCTGTGGATGTCCTTAAGAAGGTCTTCGCGCACGGCGAATGTCATCCACGTGTCGCTCATGTCGAGGATGGAAACCACCGGGGAGCCAGTGCCGATGAGGTCGCCCATCTTGGCATAGACCTCGACGACTTCGCCATCGCACGGGGCGATGAGGTAGCTGTCGTTCTTGTAGCTCTGAACCTCGGCCACGGCACCGCCAGCCTGATTGACAAGAGCGGCGGCGGCATCGATGTCCTCGCGCTGAGCGCCTTCCTTAGCCATGAGATACTGCTGCTCGGCAGCGGCGCAGTCGGCTTGTGCCACTTTGTATTTGGCATCGACCTCGTCGAATTTCTGGGCGGAGACGACGCCTTTTTCATAAAGGCCTTTCACCCTGTCGTAGGATTTGCCGTAAACATCGACGGCAGCCTTGGCTTTCTGCCACACTTGGTAGGCCATCTGGATTTGCTGTTCGCGAGCGCCGTGCTGGGCTTTCTGACTTTGTGCAGATGCGGCACTGCGGACTGCGGTGGCTTGCATCATCTTGGCATCGATTTGGGGGCTGTTGATGTGGGCGAGGGTGTCGCCGGCTTTCACCATGTCGCCCTCGTGGACATAGATTTGGTCAATACGGCCGGGGACTTTGTTGCTGACACGGTATTCGGAAGCATCGACTTCGCCCATGAGTATTTCCTTCTGTGGATGGATGGCCACCAAGCCAGCCAGTGCTACAATTACTACCAACCCGATGATGACGGCGAGGCCGGAGAGTAGGGATTTGTTTGTTTCTTTCATATTGAGTATCGATTTGTTATTGATTAATTCCCATGGCTTGACGAAGATAGACACGACTCATGGCTATCTCTATTTGAGCGTCGACGACCTCGCTTTGAGCGGACAGCCAAGCAGTCTGGGCGGCCATGAGGTCGCTGCTGCTGCACACACCGGCCTGGAAACTCTCGTTGGCAAGCTTGAGGTTCTCCTCGGCATTGTCGAGGTTGCTTTGCGCTTGTGTCAGCTTTTTGAAGGCCAAGGTCAGTTCGTAGCTGAGTTTGTTTACCTGAAGTTCTATCAAATCCTGAGCTTCTTCGATCTGGTATGCCACTTCGCGGCGCTTGGCCTTGGCGGCCTTGAGCGCATAGAAACTGCCTGGATGGGCGATGGGGATGTTGACCGCCAGGCCGGCCATGAGGGAGCCGTTGAATTCGTTCTTGAAACCGTCGAAGATGTTGGGGTTGGAGAAGAGATAGCCAGCAGTCAGTCCGATATTGGGCATCAACGTGGAGCGGGCGATTCGGACACCTTGCTGTGCAATACTGTCGCTTATGTGAAGCATCTTCATCTCGCTGCGACGGCTGTAGATGTTGTCCATGTTGATGCTTTCGGGGACAGACGACCCTTCGGCAAAGGAGGTGAGCCCCTCGTCGGCAACAGTGAAGACTGTGTCGAGAGGCATGCCACAGCGTTGGGCCAGCAACATTTTTGCAAGGAGCAGGCCGTTGGTGGCTTTGGTGAGATTCATCTGAGCCTCGTTGAGTTTCACCCGGACACGGGTGAGGTCTCCCTGTGTGGCGACATCGGCCTTGACCATCTCGTCAACGTTGTTGTAAAGCGTCTGCAGGAGGGCGGCATATTTTTCCGCCACCTCTTTTTTATGCTGAATGGAAACCACCTGCCAGTAGGCTTCGTCGACTGCGACAAGGGTTGCCTCGCGCTGTTGGTCGTATGCAACTCCCGAGAGGCTGTTGGTCAACCTTGCGGTGCGATAGAGTGCCAACAGTTTGCCACCCATAAAGAGGGGCTGGGTGACGGTGACCGTCCCGAGAGCTACAGTGTGGGTGTTGAGTTCAAGTGCATCGGTGATTCGTTGTCCGGCATTATTCAGCGCATTCTCGATACGGGTGTTGTGCAGGATGTTGTCGACGGCAGGGCCCACCACATCGCTGTTCAAACCGAGGTTGGAAAGTTCGTCGGTGATGGCTTGGTTGATATTGCTTTGGACATTGGTTCCCATAGAGTTGATTTCGTCACGCTGCTCTTTGCTGAGTAGGTTGACCTCTTTCTGCATCCAGGAATATGTACCGTTGGCACTCACTTTGGGGAGCATTTGCCAAAGCGCCACTTTTTCCAGCGCCGCGGTTTCGGCACGTTTGGTTTCGGCACGTTTCAGTCCTTTATTGGCCTCGAGGGCACGTTGGCGACACGCTGACAGCGTGACGCATTGCTGTGCCGAGAGAAGCATAGGAATAAAACACAAGATTAATAATGTCAATGTTTTGCGTATCATGTTGTACTTTTTTTGATGATGCAAAAGTACATACATTATCAAGAGTGGGACGGGGATAGCTGTCCCAACCGCCCAAAATGGAGGTTGAAATGAACAAAAGGGAGCCTGAAATAAATTGAAAAATGAATTCGTTAATTCGTTAATTCGTTAATTCGTAAATCGACTAACACATTAACACATTCACACATTAACACATTTATTCGTTCAATTTTCAATTTTCAATTCGTCAAGCAATCCTCTCTATCCTGTACCCCAACGACAGTATCAACTTCAGCGTCTCTATCGCTGTTTTCCTGTCATAGTCCCTCTCACTGTCCGGCAACTTCTCATAGGGTACCAGACAGGGATTCTCTTTCCTGGCATCATTCCGTTCCGGCCCCCACGACCAGCCTTCGGCAATACGGCCAACAGCCCATACGTCATGCACATTCCGTGCCATCTCTTCCGTCAACTGTAACAATTCTTCCGACAACTGCACACTGCTCGTGTCTGCCGGGGTGGGTGTATAAGTCTTATTCATCATAGCCAATATCCGTTTATAGGTGTTGATATGTTGATACGTTGATATGATACGAGTCGTATAAACTTATCAACTTATCAACGGACAACGAATTAAATCCTTAATCACATCTGCCAGATTCCGCACAATGGCCTTGTCATACTCCTTCGATTCATCCCGCAGTTCATCATACGGGGCAATGTCCTTGTGCTTGAAATCCTCATTTTTCAATCTCTTGATCTCCTCCTTGACATTGGGGTCTTTATTATCCAGCTTAGTATTTAGTTCATCACGTTTTTCCTTCGGCAATGCGCTGAACCCTACCAACAGCTTCTCCATATTCCAGCGGGCATGCTCCATCCGCGCCAATATGTCAACAGCGGCATCCGGCACAGATTCCCCCTCCTTGATTCCCATGCTGCGATACTTTCCATAAATCGAGTTTGCGGCATAGATGTTCGACATCTTCTCTGCATACGACAGTTCGTGCCACAGCCTGTCCAACTCCTCCTGCCCTTCCATCGTGCCATATACTTCTTCTGCATTTTGCTTTTGATACAGGTAATTAATCCTCTTGGCCGCTGCCAACCGCTTGCCCATCCGGCTGTCAAAACTGCCCGTCATCGTTCCAAATGGCAACAGATTCATATAACGTCCCACCTGCTCATGAGCCGTATCCACCAAGGCGCTGTTCTCCGGTTGGTACACCCATATCAACGGGTCTCTGTCTGTCAGCTGACGACTGTCAACTACATGACGGAAGAATGCTTGGGGCAGATACAGAGCCTGTGCCATATTTCTCTCCGCATCCTCGCCGCAGAAAGCCAATGTCAGAATCTGCTCCTTATCGTCTTTCCATTCCAACAGCATCTTCCTAACCCAGTCATCCACCACAGACCCCTTGACAAACTCCCACTCAACATCCAGAAAATCCCCAAACCCATCATTCAGCTTATTCTGATTATTCCGATTACTCAAATCACTCTGATTACCAATAAACCAACTATGCGACAACTCAAACAACCCCGGATACCGCCCCTTGAACATCTTCATCTCCTCCTCGGCATTGGGGTCGATAAACGTAATCTTGGTCCTGCATTTACCTGTTTTCTCATCAAAATTAGGGTAATGGCACAAATGCGCCGCCGTGGTCGCCATGGCGTACCCCATCTGCGTCATCCCCACAACAACCAGATGCACATACTTCTCACTTCTCTCAACAACCCTTCCCCTGTCAATTGTATAGACCTCCGGCCTCTTGTCATCTCCTATCAGCACCTGCTGCGCCACCGAGTCCAGCCGGTTCACAATCGTTGTCTCTAATGTCTTCGTGTCCTCCCTGGGCAGGGCGTTGAACACATACGTCGAGGCATTCCGTTCCATCAGCAGATAGCACTGCGCCATGTCCGATGCACACTTTCTGTGTTCCCTCACCCGCTTCCAACAGTCCACATTGATGGAGTCGTGCTCCCTCTCCTTGTCCTCGCCGATAATGTAAATCACCGAAGCCCGATCCACCTGGCTGTTCAGAAGCTCTTTGTCCATATTCCGCTCGCCGTGGTATATCGTCAGCTTCACCTTTTGCTCCTTCTCTGTCAGCAGTGGCTTGATATGCGCCCACAGCTCCTCGGCATCCTGGTTAGTCAAAATCACCACCTCCTTCTTCCGCAGTTGCGCATCAGCGGCGATAGACCTCAATATCCCCACCGCCACCTTGCTGCCGCCCAGTATCAGCACATGGCCGGAAAACCAGTAGCGCAGGAAACCCTTCCTGTGGCTCGCCGCCCTGTTCGTCAAGATATTGCTTAGTGTGGAAATCAAAAATGCCGTGAAGAACATCGTCCCCACAAAAGCAATCAACAACTGGTACCAGTGCGGCATTACCGACCCTGACAATGGATAATTCGTTGCTCCAAACATCAACCGGATTACCTCGTTCAAATGTCTGTCATCGGCATTGCATATAGCATTGCACGGTTCCAACAACAACCAGAATAACCAAAAGATTGCCGTGCATAGAACACACAATATCACAACAACCAACAGCTGATTGAACACCTTGTGTGTACTGAATGCTCTGTCAAACCACAATAGAAATCTTTTCCAAATCTTATTCATATCCAATTGTTTTAAACAAATAACCACCTTACCTTTCCGCTTGCAAAGATACAAACATCTTTTTACACCCATACCCAAACTTACGTCAACCTACCATTATTTACCAACAAATACCTCAACCCACCCATTCTATCCCTCTATCAAGTCTATACCCTTTAACCATATATACAACTATCTATTTTCTAGTTTAAAAAATAATTATGGTATTATAACTAATCGAAGTCCTATGCTGTTACTTTTATTCATAGGGTTTCGATTATGTCGCGATGAAATGCGCATATTACTAGCATAGTCGCACCATCCACCTCCACGACACACACGATAATTACCCTCAGAAGGGCCTTGGGGGTCAATCTGAGTACTACCACCATAAACTCCGTACCTGTCTCGACACCACTCATACACATTTCCACTCATGTCGTATAATCCTAATTCATTTTTATCCTTCTTCTTCACAGGATGAGTTTTATTGTCACTATACCATGCCACATTATCTACATCAGGGCTTCCGCTAAATTCATATCCTCTGCTTTTTTTACCACCACGCGCAGCATACTCCCATTGCGCCTCTGTAGGCAGTCGAAAATCAAGGTTGGTCAAGTCTTTCATTTTAGAAATAAAATCCCGAGCCATTCCCCATGACACATTTTCCACTGGCAAATTGTCATCGTCTTTAAAATAGGACGGATTACTGCCCATCACTGCCTTCCACAAACCCTGTGTCACCTCTGTCTCTCCAATATAATAATCACTCAGCATCACTTTATGCACAGGTTTCGTGTCAGTCCCTTCATCGCATCCCATCATGAATGTCCCGCCTTCCACTTTCACCATCTTAAATTCAACGCCATTCACAGTGAAAAGAAGGTTACCCTTCTCATTCCTAACATTTACTGAAGCAGACGACTTCTGCACAGGTTCTTCCTTTTTCTGTTCCACAGGAGATACTGCCTGAACTGTAGGTTGTCCAACTGGTTCTGTCTGAACTGTAGCTTTCTCCTGTGCAACTTGCCCTGCCTGAACCGTGGATTGAACCTGTGTCAGCTCATTAGTCCGAACTACAGACTGCTCCTGTGACGACAATTGATGCAACAGTGCCTCCGGCACGGTATCACCATTCTCTGTCAACTGTGCTATAGAATCAACTGGGGCAACTGTTTTACGAATAGGAAGCATACCTCCTTTTACCAACACAATGCCTAACACCACAAGCAATAATAAAATAATAATTGCTGACAGATGTCGTTTCAACCAAGACACCCAGCGGGGGGTATGTGATGGCTTAGAATGCAGGTAACCCTTCAACTTTTCATAGAATTGGTCAAAATACTCCTGACTATATGTTGGACCATTATGCCATTTTACCTCTTTGATGTCATCTGGCAGATTACCTGGGAACACAGCTCCGGCCAACAATACAGGCACTACATTCTTCCCCCTCTGTAACGCACAAGCAAGTTCCATTCGCAGCCAATCATCCTCCGGCTTGCAGCTACCATCTACTGTCCTATTAAAACATCTCTTATCAACTACCAGAATGAAGTCCGTGCATTCATCCACTTTCCGTAACAACGCTGTATCAAATCGACCCTCACGCAGAGTATCTATGTCAAAACACACTGAATAGCCATCACGCACAAGCAAATCACTCAGATGTTTGGCCGTTTCTGAACCACCATCCCTACGGTAACTGATAAAAACATCATATTTCTTTTCGCCCATTTCTATAGCAATTTATTAATTATCAGACTTATTACTATAACGTCAAAAACAATGACATCAATGCAAATATACGAAAAATAATACACTCCGTGTCCTCCATCAAGAAGAAACATTCAAATTGGACATCACCACGCAACCCCGCAGGGGTTGCAGATTACTCAAAAAGCAGCTTGTTGTAGGCACCGCTATCTATCCACTTGATAAGTTCGGCGGCGCGCATCACTGTCCACGGGTGCGTGGAGTCGAGGATGGAAACCATCTTGAAGAACTTGTTCAGGTTCTCATAGTCAAGGCTTTCAAAGTCCTTGGCTTGCTGCAGGAAAGACTGTACATTCATCTGTCCGTACTGCGAAATAGGCAGTCCCGCCATCTTCACAAACGCCCGCACGGCGGCATCCCTGTTCTGGCAGCAGAGCATCCCTGCACGGTCGGCTGTGAACTCGCTCATCCTGTCCCAATACAGCAGGGCATAGCGCAACGGTGCCGCCACGATGCTGCCACCCGGCACAATGTCGATGACATAATTAATCAACTGCGCCATCATATGATACAACATGTGGTTACTCTTGATATGCCCCAACTCGTGTCCGATGATGAAGAGCTTCTCATCCTCGTCGCACAAATCCAGCAATCCCGAATCCAGCACGACAATAGGGTTCTCCGCACCCACCGTGAACGCATTGATGCCGTAGCCCCACTGCACATACAGCTCCGGCACCCGCTGAACCCCGAGGATGTGGCACGCATACCGCAGATAGTCGTGCATGGCGGGATAGCTCTCCGCCGTCACACGCAGGTTACTGCCCGTATACTGCACCGTGTATACACGTTCAATCGTCTGCTTGGTCACATACTTGCCCGTCACCGTCAGCCCCGGCGTCCGCTCCAAGGCGTTCAACGCCTTGCGGTCAAACGGGTGTTCATAGCTGGTATGGTCCAGTCGTGGCAGTGATTTCTTGTTATATTCCATAGTCAAATACCAATTACATTTCACAACGCCAGACGAAAACCGACGCAATAGCTGGCCTCGTCGGGAAAACGGCTCTCCCTGTTGGCGACGCCGCAGAGGAAATGGGCGCTCCTGTCCGTCTCGTTCATCCAGCAGCCGCCGCGCATCACCCGGCACCTGCCAGTGTCGGCACCAAGGGGATTCACCTCGTCACCGTCATAGTCGCAATACCAGTCGTTGCACCACTCAAAAACGTTACCCGTCATGTCGTACAGTCCCAACTCGTTGGGTTTGCGTTGTGCCACAGGGTGTGTCTTCTTGCCGCTGCAGCAGGCCACATCGGCTATGCGGTCGCTGCCGCTATAGCGGTAGCCGTGGCTCTTGGCGCCGCCCAATGCCGCATACTCCCACTCCGCCTCCGTCGGCAGACGGAACGGGACACCCGTCATCTGGCCCAGCTTCTCAATAAAGGCCATTACCTCGTCGTAACCCACGCGGTAGGCCGGATACTGGACACCCTTTCCATAGGTATCCGTCCACCCTCCGTTGTAACCCGGTTCGCTCCCCATAACCGCCTTCCACAAGGCCTGTGTCACCTCCGTCTCACCGATATAGTAGTCGGACAACACCACCCGGTGCGCACCGTCGTCGGGGTCGAAATCAGAGCTGCCGCGACCCATAACGAACGTACCGCCGCTCACTCCCACCATCTTGAACTGCACACCCCCCACGGTGAAAGACCTGTCACCCTCCACCTCGGTGTCGCGCAGACAACCCTGCACACGGGTCTGCACCATCTTGTCAGGACTTCCGCCACCTGCACCCTGAACGGTGCTGTCCACAACGGGTGTGGCATCCGGACGGGTACCGCCCTGGCACCCAACCATGGCAAAAAACAGCAACACCCCGGTCAATGACCGTAAAAAACCAACTGTCCATTTCATAACATTCATCCCTTTCATTCGTTTTGCCCCTACAGGGCGTTATTTGTAATTCGTTGACTAACCCAAGGCGTTGCCATTGGACTACATCTGTTCAAGCCCCTTCAGGGCAACATTAAGCGTTTGTATATACACACGTTTTCACACCATAGACAAAATCCTGAATCCATCTCAAACTCTCCTCGCTGTTCGGCCGCTCCTTAGAGGGGAGTTAATGCACAGTTGTTCGACACTTCGTCTACACTACAAGGTAAAAGTGCAGGAGAACAGTGGCAGATGTGGGGAGGAAGGATTGGCGTTACGGTTGGAATTGGCCGTAGAAACCTACACCGAGTTTGCGCAGTTGGTCGGGGATATATCCTTCCTTGCCGGTGGAGTCGCAGGGGACATTGACACGGATATGGGCACGGCGGGCGCCGAAGACTCCCACACCCCCCTCGACGTTGGAGTAGGCACGATATTCCTGACCACCACTGGAGTAGGTGTTGTCGCGCGAGTTGATATAGGCGTTGAGGTCTTCGTTGCAGACGGCAATGGTGATGTCGACGTTGTTGACATTGAACAGCGAGTCGGTATTGCCGGTCAATGCCTGTTTGATGTGAGACAAAAAGCGGTTCTGTGTCAGCCCCTTGGAGGAAAGACGGTTGTAGTTGTATTCGTTGGGGAGGACTACACCGGGTATGTCGATGCTGAGGGTGTCGCCATTCTTTTTATAGTAGAAGGTGACGATGGGCTGATACTTTCGGCCCCGGGGCAGGGTGTTCCATTGTATTTCGCCCCGGCAGCCAATGATAAAGCCGAACTCATGCCCCTTGACATGGTTGGGCAACAGAAGTACCTCCTCGGTGGTGTCGCGGCCGGAGATTTTCTTTTCGAGGAGTCCCACCATGGTGGTGGTGGCGGTGGCAAGGGTGTCGCCTGTGGCGGCGTGCAGCACAACGAGCTGGAAAACGCAGGCTGTGTCCTTCATCAGACGGTTGCCCGGCACACAATAGTACAAGGGCTGCATGCCCGAGGGGAAATTTCCCTCCGGCTTGCCGCTACGTTCAGTATAGCTCAGTTCCCAGCGGTCGACAAGCTGATTGGTGGCCGTCAGGCTGTTGTTGTTACCCCGTTTGCCACGCCAGGCCAAGAGATGCACGGCGATTTCGCCTTCGCGATAGTAGTTGGAATCGGCGATGGGGGCATAGTTGTATAGGTTGTCCTCGCCGAGAAAGCAACGCTGCACCCTGGCCCATACGGTGTCCTCTTCCGGGTCGAGAACACAATAGACGGCGGGCACTTCGCGCCAAGGGGCATTGGGGCTGAATTCCACTTTGCACGATGAGAAAACGAGGAGCGCTAAGGCGACAAGGATGAGTGAACGATTGTTTTTCATGGTTTGTAAAGGATTGTTTTGATGACTTCGGCAGCGATAAAGCAACCGAAAAGTGGCGGCATGTATGATATGGTGCCAACTGTTGTGAGGTGGTTGTCGGCAGGGTCCTGCACCATGGCATGCGGCGGCACCTGCTCGGTGGAGAACACCACCCGGATGCCGCGGTCCACGCCCATGCGGTGGAGCCGTTTGCGCACCATGGCGGCAAGACGGCAGGTGTGGCTGTCGGCGATGTCGGCGGCACGTACCTGCGAGGGGTCGAGCTTGCCTCCGCTGCCCATGCTGCTGACCACGGGCAGACCAAGGCTGTGGGCATGGTATAGCAGGAAGACCTTGGGCGAGAGGGTGTCGATGCAGTCCACCACACAGTCGAAAGGAGTGGACTGGAGCAGTTCGATGGTGCGCTCGTCGCGCAGGAACTCCTGCAAAGCGGTGACTTGACAGTCGGGATTGATATCGCGGAAACGGTCGCGGAAAAGCATAGCCTTGGGCTGCCCCACGGTGGAACGAAGGGCGATGAGCTGACGGTTGAGGTTGGTCTCGCTCACGGTGTCGCCGTCAACAATGGTGAGACGGCCTATCCCCGCCCGGCACAGCTGCTCGGCGGCATAGCCCCCTACCCCACCGAGTCCTACAACGAGGACATGCGCATTGCGCAGACGGTCGACGCCATGCTGCTCGAGGAGCAATTCGGTGCGGGAGGCAAAGGGGGTGGTCATCGGGCTATTTCTTCTTCTATCTTTATCTCGTCCATCATTATCCACGGGTTGAGGCCCTTGGCACGGTGCCATGCGGGTATGCGGGCGATGGGGGTTGCAATTATGCGTACAAAACGCACATCGGTGCGATTGACGGGAACGGTGAGCATCTGCAGCTGGGTGGCGTTCATGGACTGCTCGGCAGGGTTGTAGGTAATCTCAGCCTCAACGGGGGCGCTGAATTCCTTGCCGTCGGACGAGACGCACACTTCGACTTTTGCGGGGGCAAAGACCCACGCATCGGGCACATGGGCGAAGCGGAGCTGCACCTGACTGAGGTGGATGCTCTTGCCAAGTTCGAGCGTCACCTCCACGTCATGTCCGGAGAAGCCCAGCCAGCCGTGGGAGAGGTCGTTGACATCACCCTGCTCGCCGTCGAAGAGGGCGCGAGCGGCATTCTTGTTGTAGGGGGTGTTGGGCTTGTGGCCATAGGTGCAAGACACAATATAATCGAAGGTGAACTGCTGTGTGGCCACAAACGAGGGGGACTCGCCTTTCTTGAAAGCCCGTGCGCGCACCACAGTGCTGCCCTGGATGGTGAAGGGCTTGGTGTAGAGCTGGGATTTCTCGGTCGGCACACTGCCGTCGAGGGTATAGCGTATCTCGGCTTTGGGTGTGGGGCATTTGATGGATATCTGCATAGGGCCGTCGAAGCGGTCGCGGCTCTTGGCGATGACAGGCATTTCAATGATGGCAGACACCACTTTGGGATAGATGATGCGGCGGAAATCCTGTGCGTTGTACTCCATGCAGTCGTAAGGCCGCAGGTGCACGACAAAATGGTATTGGTGGTCTTTGACCAGCATGGACTCGTCGAGGTTCATATTGGCATCGGCGCCACCCACTCCAGCGTGGGCAAAGTCAAGGTTCAGGATGCTGTCGTTCACTGAGAACTGGCACAGCGTGTCTATCAGGTCGGCAAAGAGACCCACGGCACCGTTGCGGAGGGCGAGCCAGCGCACCTCGGTGCGGTTGCCCGAGTGCTGGTGTTTGTCACCATCGTAAATATGTTCATTATTGGGATAGACATACGTCATTTCGCTTGTCGGCAGCGACTGCTGGGCTATGCGCCCTGCGGCATGGCGGTCGATATAGCTTTCGATATTGCGGCCGAACCACTCCACGGTGTCGAGTCCACGGAAGGGTATGGTGAGGCCTGCGCGGGCGATAGTCTTTGCCTGTTCGGAAAGGGTGATGTCGTTGCTTAGAAGCACGTCGCCCGTAGCAAGGATGAGGTAGGTCTGCCGCACATCGAAAAGGTCGGCGACCTTGTCACTGCCATAGCGCATAAGGACGTAGATGCCTACAGAGTAGTTGTCTATCTTGTGCACGTTGGTGGCCAGCACCTCGCAGGTAAGACGGTCGAGACCTATGCGCTGCCATTGACGGAGACAGTTGGGGTCGCGGATGTCGTTGGGCGAAGGGGTGCGCATAAAGTTAAGCTGCACGGGGCCGGAGAGCATCGGTTGGCCACGGAACATGAGGGAGGTGACAGTGCCGAGGCTGTCGTTGAATAGCACAGAGAAGGTGTTGTTGTATATCCTTGTCTGGTGCAATGTATCTTTCTCAATGCTGAGGGGTTGGCTGCCCGTCTGTGCCAGCTCCTGCCGAGGATTGTTTTCTGACGGCAACGGGAACTGGGCTGTATAAAGCACCGTGTTCTTGGGGATTGAGACGGTGTTGTTTCGCTGGCGGAGAGTGAACTGGATAAAGAGTTCTTCTCCCGCATAGAGCGTGAGTTTGGGGATTTTGAGCTTGATGTCCTTGGTTTCGCCGGGCTTGAGCGACATGGTGATGTCTCCGGCGACGATGTTCGGCTTGAGGTTTGTACAGATGACGTAGTCGAGCTTGTAGTCGGACAGGGTGCGGAAGTCGCAGAGGTTGGCGATGTCGAACTCAGCAGCGTCGGCACTGACGGAGGTCATGCGCACATTGAAAGGTCGGTAGAGGTGTTTCAGCTCCGCCATGTAGGGACGGTCGATGATTGCATACCACGACATTAGGTCAACAAAGCCTCCCTGTATGGCATTGTGGTCTCGCACCATCTGCCACAATGGCTCCATGCCGCCGAAAGTGTTTCCCTCGGCATTGCCGCAGGAGAGCATGACAAGCGGACGCGACTGCGCCTTGGCCAAATATTGACGCAACAGCTCGGTATTGCACTGCACGGGAGCAATGAGGTCGGTATTTTCAGCATACTGCGCAGCGGCATACAGCACCGGACGTGCGGGGTCGAGCTGACGCAAGGCCTTGTAGGCTGCAATCATGCAGACTCCGTTGTCGAGGCTTTCGCCCAACGACCAAGCAATGATGGACGTATGGTTCTTGTACCGCCCATAGAGGTTGTGCACACGGTTGACGAAGAGATCGACATTCTCGTTGTCTGTAGCCACATTCTGCCCAGGGACAATGTTGGCATCGACGATGACATAGAAACCGAGTTCGTCGCATAACTCGTAGAACTTGGGGTCTTCGGGGATGAACCCTGCCGTGCGGATGGCATTGATGTTGTGACACTTCATCTGCACCATATCGGCACGGAGGGCTTTGACTTGGTCAGCCGTCAGCGGGTGGTCGAAGCCACCGTTGGTTATGCCTTTGAGGGTGATTGTCCTGCCATTGACCGTAAGGCCGTCTTTATAAGTGACGGAACGGAAGCCGAACCGGGTGCCGACGATGTCCTGCAGTTCCATTTTCTCATCGTAAAGGCGGATGACTGCCGTGTAAAGGCGTGGTGTCTCGGCTGTCCAGGGCAGGACATCGGGCAAAGAGGAGGAGATGGTGTGGGTGGATTCGGTGCGGTTGTCGAAGAAACACCATTTGCCCAGTTTGTCAACCTGTTTGCCTTTGGTGTCCCACAGCTCCACCTCAAGATAGGCCTTGCCCTTGTGGCGTTGGTTGTAGAGAGTTGCTTCGAGAGAATAACTGCCCGTGGAGCTTGCAGCGTCGAAATCGGCCAGCAGGGTGTAGTCCTGCACGTTGAGCAAGGGCTTCAGCAAGATGGCACAGTCGCCGGTCAAGCCGAAGTCAACAGCTTCAAGAATGGGCTCGCTTTCCTCCTGGTTGAAACGGAGAGTGAGACGGTTGCTTTTGCCGAAACGCACCAAGTCGGTGATATCGAACTCGGTCACCGTACCCGCATCACGGCTGAAGCCTACCAGTTTGTCATCGACATAGAAACCATAGCCCGGCGACGCCTGAAAACGGAAAAAGACGCTATAGGCGCGCCACTCCTTGGGGAACTCATAGGTCTGAGTGTATTCGGATGGGATAACGTTCACATTCTCATCCCAGTCCTCCATAACCGAGAGGTAGTAGGGCGAGTCGTCGTAGCGAAGATGCTCTATGGCGTTTTCGTCGTCATAGCTGATAATGTTGGCACGCGCGGGCACCCTCAAGGCCTCCATGCCCTGCGGCTGCTGTGCCATGGAAGCACCAAGGCACAGCAACAGACCTACGGACAGAAAAAGTCTCTTCATAGCTTATAGCTTGGCATAGTGCCAAGCGCTCTGTCTTAGTGTTTGATATAGTAGTTGAAACCCACACCTGCCCTAACATTCTGAAGCAGGAGGGGACGGCCGATGGACAGTTCGCCATTCTCCCAGCGGTCCACACGGTTGAGGTGAATGCCCTGGTAGCCCACAAAGACATTAACCGAGACATTGCGGTTAAATGCATAACGGGCTCCTACATCCACACCCCACATGACGCCGCCTTTGGCAATCTTGATGGCGTTATCGCCGCCGCTGGAGGAGCCTAACGGGATGGAATAGCCGACGCGCAGCGAAGTGAACGGGGTCAGCTGGCTGCGGAGGTAGTGACTGCGCACCTCGAAGAATACAGGCAACTGGGTGAAGGCACCCGTGGGGTCTTTCATGAACTCGACACCCAGACCGATGCCCGACTCCTTACGGATCTGCCAACCTCCCACAACATAGAAGTTGTGGAAGGTTGCCTTATCCGAAAAAGCAGTCGTGTTGATGTTGGTTGAAAAGTCGTAGCCTGCCACTCCGTACAAACCGTGCCAGAAAGGCTCGATATGCCTTTCCTGTGCCTGGGCTGCCATTAATGTGACCACGGCAGCCAACAACAAAAATGCTTTTTTCATAGTGTTTTGTGTTATGCGAAAAGAGGATTATTAACACATGGGCTTCAGGTCGGGCGAGACAATCAGGGTAGCCTCGGTGGCAGCCTGCACCTGCTCGACGGTGAACTCGGGATTAATCTCGGTCAGCACAATGCCCTTGGGAGTGATTTCCATGACACCCATCTCGGTGATAATCATGTTCACCTGACCCTTAGCGGTGAGAGGCAGCGTGCATTTCTTCAAGATTTTGGGGTTGCCCTTGGCAGTGTGTTCCATAGCCAGGATGACCTTTTTGGCACCCACCAGCAAGTCCATGGCACCGCCCATACCGGGGGTCTTCTTGCCAGGAATCATCCAGTTGGCCAAGTCGCCCTGCTCGTCAACCTGCATAGCGCCGAGCACCGACACATTGACGTGACCGCCGCGGATGATACCGAAGGATGTTGCGCTGTCGAAAGTGCTGGCCTCGTCGGTATAAGTGATATAGCCACCACCTGCATTGATCAACCAGGGGTCTTCCTTACCCTCTTCGGGAGTGGGACCCATACCAATCATACCGTTCTCTGACTGGAGAATAACATGCACCCCTTCGGGAAGGAAGTTAGGAATAAGGGTCGGCAGACCGATACCGAGGTTTACAACATCACCGTCTTTCAGCTCCTTGGCGGCACGACGGGCGATAAAGGGTTTAATTTGTTCTTTTTCCATAGTTAGTATTATTTAATGTTGTTTTTATCAATGTAATAAATGGCAGAGCACTATTTCATGCCGCGCTTCACCATTTCCTGGGCGATGAACGAGGCCTCGTCGTCGGCATATGTGTTCATGCCGAAACCGGCATCATAGCCCAACTCTTTGGCCAACTCGTGGCTGATACGGGGACCGCCGCAGATGAGGATAATCTTGTCGCGCAAGCCCTCGGCCTCCAACATCTCCACCAGCTCGGTGAGATTCTTGATGTGGATGTCCTTCTGGGTGACCGTCTGCGACACGATAAGGGCGTCGGCGTGCAGCTCAATGCCCTTGGCGATAAACTCCTCGTTAGGCACCTGGCTGCCGAGGTTATAGGCATCAATCATGTCGTAGCGCTCCAAGCCGTAGTGGCCGGCATAGCCTTTCATGTTCATGATGGCATCGATACCCACCGTGTGTGCATCCGTGCCGGTGCTGGCGCCCACAATGACAATCTTGCGGCCAATATGCTCGCGGATATACTCGTCGCACTCGTGCATGTCCATGGTCGTTGACTCGACCTTGGGGACATGGATGGTGGAGTAATCTACCGTATGGGTGCAGCTGCCGTAGCAGTTAAAGAACGTGAAACCCTCGGTCAGCTCTTTGCTATAGACAACCAGCGGGTTCTCGAAGCCCATCTTTTTCATCAATTGCTTGGCGGCCTCGATAGCCTCGTCGCCTGCGGGTACGGGCAGGGTGAAACTCAGCTGGGTCTTGCCGTCGTTCATGGTGTCGCCGTATGGCTTTATCTTGGTAAGGTCTAAGGTTTTGTCGTAATCCTTAGCCTCCATTGAATACAATCCTTCACTCATATTTTTAAATTGTTTGATTGTTTGATTGCTTGATTGTTTAAGTTTTTTGATTACTTGATTGTCCGATTGTTTGTGTATTTTTACTCAAGCATTATCACATTCAAGCATTCAAGCAATAATTATTACTTCTTACCTTTCATCAGGTCAATAAACGGGTTGAAATAGTTGTCCGCTTTCAGCGTTACGCCGTCAAGGCCCTTGCCGCCGTTCTTGGGACGCTTCACATTGGCGAAGATGCCCTTCTCCAGCGCGGTGAACAGGCCTTCGCTCTCCATGGCCTCAAGCAGCTTGGTGGCATCGTCGAGCACCTTCTTGGCACGGTTACGCACAATGCCGTTCTCCTTGAACTCCACTTCCTCGCCAATGTCCTTCATGTTGTTGAAGATATACTTGGCATTCTCGATGGAGAGATAGCGGTCGCTCATAAAGGGCGTGTGGATGGCCTCGGTAGGCATACCCAACAGCTGCAGGCCCTGATGAGTCCACTGGCCAATGATGTTGAACAAAGCATCCTGAATATGGCCACGGAAAATGTTACCCGTCATAAACTTGGTGGGAGGCATGTATTTCAGCGGAGCCTTCGGGAAGATTTCACGCAGCATCTGCGCCTGCGCCAGCTCATAGAGGAAACCGTTCTCCAGCATGGGGTCCATCTCAAAGGCGTGGCCCAAGCCCTGCTGCTCCTCGGGCAGACCGGCCAGCAGAGCCAGCTGCTCGTTGATGAAGTCGGATGCCAGCACCGTGTGTGCCTCCTCGTAGGCATCGGCAGTGGTGAGGTAGTTGTCCTCGCCAGTGTTGATGATAACACCTGCGAAGCCATTGATAATGCGGCTGAAGTACTGGTCAATCAGCGTGCGCTGCATGTTGATGTCGCGGAAAAGAATGCCGTAGAGGGCATCGTTCAACATCACATCCAAGCCTTCCAGGGCGCCCATGGCGGCAATCTCGGGCATACACAGACCGGAGCAATAGTTACACAGGCGGATGTAGCGGCCTACCTCCTCGCCCACCTCGTCAAGCGCCTTGCGCATGATGCGGAAATTCTCCTGAGTGGCGAAAGTGCCGCCGAAGCCCTCGGTCGTAGCGCCATAAGGCACATAGTCCAACAGGCTCTGACCCGTGGTGCGGATAACGGCGATGATGTCAGCACCCTGACGGGCACCGGCCTGAGCCTGCACCACATCCTCGTAGATATTACCAGTGGCAACAATGATATACAAGTAGGGCTTGCTGCCCTCGCCAATCGTGGCGATATACTCTTCACGGCGTTTGCGACGGCCACGGATACGGGCGATGTTTTCCTCAATAAAGGGCGTCAAGGCTGCCTTAATCTCCTCAGCCTTGTGCACAGGCATCTGAGTGATGTCCAGCTCGCCATTGCTGATGGCCTCGGCAATCTCCTGCGGATTTCTGCCCGTTTCCAAAATGGCGTTGCCCATAAAGAAGCACACACCCTGACCCAAAAGGCCCTTGCTTTTCAACTCGTCCACCACCACATTGGGCAGGGGTACCTCGTTAGCGTCGATGCCGTCAATACCTAAAAGGCGGCATATGGTGCGCTCCACTGCAACCGTGGTATAGTTGCCCACAAAATCCTGCACCTGGTCGGCAATTTTGCGCGCCACACCCCGTGCATGTTCGACTTTTTCAAAATCAAGTCCTACTTTACTTTGTTGCATAGATGTACAATTTCAGTTACTAATTCATTATTATTCAACCATTAATACCCATCGATACAGCCCAAAGCATGCATCGGGGATGTCTATTTTCAGACTTGCAAAGTTAATGATTTTTTTGCAATCTACCACTTTTTATAAATAAAATATTTTTTTACCTAACAAAATGCCACCCACAACAGCGCTCAAACCAAGCCATATTACAGCCTTCCACAACGGCATCCAGCACAGCCGCTCCCTTGTCTTGCGTCGGTCTTGGACGGAATTAACCTGACTCTTTTTTGCGCAAAAAAGTGTCAAGTTAATTCCGTCCAAGAGACCATCACGCGTCGTCATTTATTCGATCGTTATTCGATCGTTTTCCCTTTTGTTTCCGTTTCACAAAGGGAAAAATGAGGGAAACATATCGAAAAACGATAGGATAAAGAACGACGCAACATCGAGTCCTGAATGCACACAGAGTAACGTTGGAGACAAATAAGTGACAATATGGGAACGTTGAGGAAAGGTGGCGTAATCCCTCACAGAATAAAGAGTAAATTACGCGCGAAGCGGCTGAAAGCAAAGTAAGAGGTAAGAGATAAGAACCAGGATTGTATACCACTGAGATATTGCTTGAATGTGTAATTGCTTGAGTAATTTGACTGCGCCAGTCACTCAGACAATCAAGCAATCAGACAATTAAGCAATCAGACAATCAAGCAATACCCTAATGACCGATTTGGGTTAAACCGACTTGTAAAATCCTATCTCGTCTTTTTCAGGTCTGTTTATGCCCTATCGGTTTTTATTTCGGCATAAACCCTATTGAGCGATTGGGGTAGAAAGAAGATAGAACGATGCCTATCAGGAGGCTGAAGCGGTGTCCTTCTTGTCGGCTTGCACTGCTGCGGCGGCTTTTGAGGGCTTGGGGGCAGGTTTGGCGGGCTTGGACTTTTTGAGGCGGATGTCGTAAAGGCTGTGGCTGGTGTGGAATTTGTCGAGGTCCACGTCGCCCGAGATGCCCGATATGCGGCCTGTCTTACTATGCTGCCACAGGGTGTAGCGGATGACGGGACGGCCTTCGTATTTGGCCACAAAGATGTGATAACGACTGTATTTTTTGCCTGCAAAGTGCTCGGAATAGACCTTTTCGCTGGTGTAAATCATGGGTTTGGCGCCGTATTCCTTTTCCATGAGTTCGAGGAGCTTGTCCACCCGCTGCATATTGAGCCGTCCGCTATGATGGCCTTCAATGTCGAGTACGGGCACGAGATCCTGTTTCTTCTTCACGACCACGGCCTTGAAGTTGGCAAACTGCTGGTAGGCTGTGGTTTTGCTGCTATAGACGTGATAGCTGCCCACCAGTATGCCGGCTTTGCGCGCTTTGTCGATATTGGATTTGTAGTAGCTGTCGCGGATTGATGCACCCTCGGTGGCCCGGACATAGACAAACTTGACTTTCTTGCTTTTGGACACTTTGGTCCAATTAATTTTGCCTTGGTATTTTGACACATCGATACCCTGTGCCTGCATCGTTGTGGCAAACAACAGCGCAAGCACAAGGACGATGTGTGCCGCCAGCCGACGACTATTGTCAGAGTGAAATTTCATCACCTGTGGCATTGAGGAATTTAAAGCTGAGAAGTCCGAAAGACTCTGACGATTTGATTTTAAGGCTGATTTTGTATTTCCACATCCACTGCCTACGGATGCTGTACAGTCCTTTGGTGAGGTAGGCATAGACATAGGGATGGACAATAATGGTGAGTTTCTTTTCGTTTTGCGAAGTGCAGAGATAACGCAGGTTTGACTCGATTTCGTCAACCACGACGAGGCTTGACTTGATGGTGCCTGTGCCCTCGCAGAAGGGACATTTTTCCTGCACATCGACTTCGATGGCGGGACGCACCCTTTGGCGGGTGATTTGCATCAAGCCGAATTTGCTGAGCGGCAGGATGGTGTGGCGTGCTTTGTCGCGCTTCATTTCCTCGCTCATGACATCGAACAGCTGTTTGCGGTGTTCGGCTTTCTGCATGTCGATGAAGTCAATAATGACGATGCCACCCATGTCGCGCAGCCTCAACTGGCGGGCTATTTCCTTGGCCGACTCGATGTTTACCTGCAGGGCGGTGTCTTCCTGTCCCTGGCCGGCCTTGATGTGGTTGCCGCTGTTGACATCAATGACATGCATGGCTTCAGTGTGCTCGACATAGAGATAGACGCCCGAGCGGATGGTGACAATGCGTCCAAAAGCACGGCGGATGTCGCGTGCCACCCCGAATTGCTCGAAGATGGGCGTTTCCATCTTGTAGTGGTGGACAATGTCGGCCTTGTCGGGCATTACGCTCCCGATATATTGACGCACTTCCTGATAGACCGATTCGTTATCGACATAAATGGCGTTGAAGTCGTCGGTCAATACGTCGCGAAGGATGGCGGAGGTGGTACTGAGTTCGGATATTATCTTCTGGGGGCCGGTGACATGCTTCAGCTTGTCGGTGAGCATCTCCCACTGAGCCATGAGTTGGCGCAGGTCGGCATCGAGCTCGGCTACATCTTTTCCTTCTGCTATGGTGCGGACAATGACTCCGAAATTGGCGGGCTTGATGCTCTGGATGAGGCGACGCAGTCGGCCGCGTTCTTCACTGCCCTTGATTTTCTGTGATATGGAGATTCGCGAAATGAAGGGAGTAAGGACAAGATAACGACCGGCAAACGACAAATCGCCTGTGAGCTTGGGGCCTTTGGTCGAGATGGGCTCTTTGGCCACCTGACCCAACACCAGCTGTCCGACCTTTAAGATGTTGGACAGGTTGCCAGCCTTTTCGAGGACAGGCTCAACCTTGAAGTTGTTGAGGGTTTTGACGGAGGCGTCGCCGTTCATGGCAAGACGCATGTACTTGATTACAGAGTTGTAGTTCTGCCCGAGATCAAGATAATGTACAAAACCGTCTTTGTCCTCGCCCACATCAATAAATGCCGCATTAAGTCCAGGCATGATTTTGCGCACCTTGCCAATGAAGATGTCGCCCACATGAATCTTGTTGCCCGACTTGTCCTTGTGGAGCTCGACGAGCTGCTTGTCCTCAAGCAGTGCAATCTGAACTTCACTATCAGATACGGATACGATTAATTCTTTGTTCATTCGGTTAAAAACAAAACAAATTACACAAACCGGCAGTTGACTACCGTTGTGTAATTTGTTTTAGATGTTAGATTTGTTAACGAGACCTGAAGAGGTATACCTTACTTCTTCTTATGTCTATTCTTGCGCAGGCGTTTTTTGCGCTTGTGGGTAGACATCTTGTGTCTCTTGTGTTTCTTTCCGTTAGGCATTTTAAAACAACAATTTTATTATTTTACACTCTTTTTAACGTCGTTGACGAAAGTCTTGGCAGGCTTGAAAGAAGGAATATTGTGTGCGGGGATGATGATGGTGGTGTTCTTGGAGATGTTACGACCAGTCTTCTCAGCACGCTTTTTGATAATGAAGCTACCAAAGCCACGGAGGTAGACGTTCTCGCCTTCGGAGAGAGACTCCTTAACAACATTCATAAACTCTTCAACGGTAGCCTGGATGGCGACCTTTTCGATACCGGTTTTTTGTGCAATCTGTGCAACAATTTCTGCCTTTGTCATATTGTATATTTCTTTAAGATTAGTTATTCAATTATGTCTATTTTACACTTTTGAAACAGGTTGCAAAATTACTAAAAAATATTTGAATACAAAACATTTTTTTTTCTTTCCCTTTTCTTTTCATATTAAATATTTACACATCAACCTTATTATCAATAATTTATCTACACCCTTTTTCTTTTTATTTTTTGGATAAGAAGTTGAATAATAGCGTATCGGGCTATTGTTTCGCTTGCCGTTTCGACGGCTTTTTCACGAAATAAACGATAAAGAGAAGCAGTGCTGCGAGGGTGCACAGCAGCACCGTGAGCCACGGGAGACGCAGGGGCTCGGCAGGGGACATCGAGAGCACCCCGGTATGATATAGGTAATACATTACCACGACCATGGCGTTATTGAAGAAATGCGCACAGACATTTACCACCATAGAGCCCGATAGGAAGAAAAGATAGCCCAGCACAAGACCAAGCAGGAAACGCGGAACGAGGCCGTAGGCATCGCCGTGCGCAAGCGAGAAGAACAGGGCTGTGGCAAGTATTGCCGCATGGACATTGCCAAACCAGCGTTGAAGAGTTTGCTGAATCGCCCCCCTGAAAAAGAATTCCTCGCACAGAGCCGGTATCAAAGCCACAACAAGCAGCTGTAGCAGCAGGTCGCCCGTAGTGGTGAGCGACAGCAGTTTCTCGACCGTGCCTGCAGCAGCGTCGGCGTAACTGCGAAGTAAGTTCTCCAGCGCCCCGAAATGCCAACTGCCGTTCCACCATGTAAGGAAATCGTTCAAGGGCATCAACAGCAGAAAAACGACAACGGCAATCAGTCCCAGTAGCCAGGACCTGCCGTCGGCATAAAGTTTATGGAACGAGGCTGCACCGCCGTGAAACAGCACGGCAAAAAGCCACGCCGGGAGGAAAAACATGAGCAACTGGGAACAAGCCTGGAAAGCAAGCTGCCCCCGGATAGCGGACGGAGTCTCTCCGCCTATGGGAATAATGCTCTGCGCTCCGCCTACAACGATAAGGCCCAGTAGAAAAAGAAAGAAAAGCCCAACAAGTTGGGCTAAAGGTTTAGAGTCTTTGAAAAAAAAAGAAATATTTTTCATGTTGTGACCCCGGCGGGATTCAAACCCACGACTTTCGGAACCGGAATCCGACGTTCTATTCAGCTGAACTACGGGGCCTCGTGTTTACAAAAACAGTTCTAATAACTTTCTTTTGCTTGAATTATTGTGTGCAAAAGATATTTTTTTTGCCTTTTCTTTTTCTTCTGCGGGCAATCGTCTATTGCTCAGGGTAGTGAAGATTGGAGTAAGTGATTTTTTCCAATACTTCGTGGAGATACTTTGCCGACTCCCATTTGGCCATGGGGAGGTCGTGCAGCAGATAGTTGCCGCAGTCTTTCGGGGCAGCACCCGGCACCTCGCCCTCGAAGTCGGCCACAAACCGGAAAGTCTCTTTCATTAATTCCACAATATCCTCCGACTGCAGGTCGCCGCGCATAAGCAGGTAGTTGCCTGTCAGGCATCCCATGGGTCCCCAATAGATGATGCGGTCTGCCCACTGTGGATTGTTGCGCAAATAGGTGGCAGCAAGATGCTCTATGGTATGGATGGCACCCTGACCGAGTACAGGCTCACGGTTGGGTTCTTTCATTCGGATGTCAAAAGTGGTGACCACCTCACCACCCACTTGGTCTTTGCGCGAAACATAGATGCCACGCAGCAGGTGGATATGATCTATTGTGAAACTGGGTATTGTCTTCATTTTATGTTATTATTAATTTTTATACCGTTCATATTCCCAAGAATAATCACTGTCACTAAAGAACAACGTATCGTTTCGGTATTCAACACGTCCCCTGCAATAGACAAAGGTGTCTGACAATATAGTTATTGTATCGTTCTCTATGTAATAGGTACACCACAGAGAGGGGTCTACCCAAAACAGAGAATCGTTGTCCCCAATATACAAAATACTATTGCCTGTTTCTGAATCAGTTCCCCAACACCCTTTTATCGAATCGTAGGGGAAATCACTCTGGTGGGGCGTAACAGACTCTTGTGTCAGACTGTCAGCATCACTTGTTGCCTTTTGCCCACAGCCAACGAATAGAAATACCACGAGGATTAGAATAATGTGTTTCATTTGTGATTTATTAAAAATGTGACGGCAAGCATCCCAAATACTGCTGCATGAAAAGGAACGAGCGTTCACCCATGGAGGCAAGGAACTCATCCCACTGTTGCTGGTGATTATCGGTATTGCCTGGAGTGTCGCTGATTACCCTGATACTCATGAAGGGGATGCCATAGATATGACACGAGTGAGCGATGGCGGCAGACTCCATCTCACACGCCAACCCGTCGGGAAAACGACCTTTAATGCGTAACAGAGCCTCACGATCGGTAATAAACTGGTCGCCCGTGCAAATCAAGCCTTGCTTGACTTGCATCGCCTCGCTGTCTGCAATGCCTTCGACACACTGCAGCAGTACGGGATGGGCATCAAAACGCTCGGGCATGCCCTGCACCTGACCGTAAGCATTACCCATACCACACCACACGTCGTGATAGACCGTCTGGCCACCCACCACCACATCCATCACGCCAAGGCTGTTGTCAATACCGCCAGCCAGCCCTGTGCTCAGGATACAGTCGGGATGGTGCTCCTGCACCAGGCGGGCAGTTCCTATCGCCGCATTGACTTTCCCTATTCCGCATTGCCACAGAACAACATCGTTGCCGCCGATGCGACCCTGGGGTTTGCCCCCGAGCACATCGAGCATCCTGCGGTATTCGACATCCATTGCTATTATTATACCTATCTTCATGTTCTATATAAAGTATACTATTTTACTGAGGCTGTGCTGGCATAACAGCCACCCACAAGCACTGAACAGTTTGCAAAGATAGGATTTTTTTCTTAATTATTGAGGCCCGACAAAATTTTTCCCTTTTTATGCCGTTATTGTTTTAATATAATTTTGCAGCATGAAACGACGTTTTCTCATATTGCTTTCCACCATATTCGCACTCGCGGCCATTGGGCTGGTCATTATCCAAATTACCCAAACCAAGCAGTCTGCCAAGATGAGCGACAACCTTTTCAACATCAGCGTAAACAACGCCATAGACGAGGTTTTCAACCAGCTGGAGCAGATGAAAGTGGAAGACTATGTGTCGCAAAAAGAGCGCTACCGCCTGCTGCGCTACCGCCGCATTGACGACATGAATGAAAAGATGCAGGACATCATCAGGCAGAACAGTGACCTCTTCTACGACGAGCAGCGCATCAGTTTCGGTGTCTCTACACAGGACAGTGCCTTCCCCCTGCCCAACGCCCGCCTCTCCCCTGCCGAAGAGAACAGCATCACCCAGTACAATACCCTCCTCAACGCCCGCAACAGATTGGTCAGCAGCATCGACAAAGCATCCTATGCCAAATCGAATTCCATTGGCATAACCAGTGCCATCGAAGCCTCCAAGTTCAACTTCCCACTGCTCGACTCCCTCATCCGGGAAGAGCTCATCATCAACGGCGTAGATATTACACCCTCCATCGGGGTGCTCCGGTCCGATGCCGACACACTTCTCTATTGCAGCGAAGGAGCCAACCCTGACGACCTGCGCACCACCGCGTTCAAATACACTTTCAACCCCCATGGCATTGCATCCGACGAGAACCTCTACCTGGTACTATCCTTCCCACCCTCGCCCATCATCCTCAGCAGCGACACCAACCTCTACACCATCATCAGCATCTGCATGATAGTGCTAATATCCGCCCTCTTTGTGTTTTCCATCCGCACCATTCTGGCCCAGCATAAACTCGACGAGATGAAGACCGACTTCATCAACAACATGACCCACGAGATAAAAACGCCCATCGCCACCATAGGCCTTGCCTGCGAGATGCTGAAAGATGAGAGTGTCACCAGCGACCTGCCCACCCGGCGCAACTTCGTCAACATCATCAGCGACGAGAACCGCCGTATGCGTGTGTTGATAGAGACCCTTTTGCAAAGTGCCAAGATGTCGGGCAAAAAGTTCTCCATCCAGCCAAAAGAAATCGACCTGAACAGCATTGTCAGAGAGTCGGCACAAAGTTTCCAGCTCACCATCGAGAACCGACATGGAAGCCTCACCACGAACCTCTCCCCTATCAACGGCATCCTGTTTGCCGACGACCTGCACATATCCAACATGGTGCACAACCTCATTGACAACGCCATCAAATACTCCGAGCAGGAGCCTCGTGTCACAGTCACCACCTACTCCGAAGCAGGCTATGCCATCCTTCAGGTTTCCGACAACGGCATCGGCATCGCCAAAGAAGACCAGAAACACATCTTCGAGAAATTCTACCGAGTTTCCACCGGCGACATCCACAACGTAAAAGGCTTTGGCATCGGCCTCAACTATGTATCGCAAGTTGTCGCTCTACACAAAGGGAAGATTAGTGTCACCAGCGAACCCGGACAGGGCAGCACCTTCACCATCTCGCTCCCTCTGGAATAGGATCTACTTGCAATCACGCACCAAGCGTACCGACTGCCCGAAATGAGGCGTGTTGTCCCAATCTACAGACAGAATACTGCCATCGAAGTGCATTGTATAGGGGCAACCCTCTTCCTTTGTCGTGGACGACCAGTACAGGCCTTGGCAGCCATCAGAGTATGGCACCTCTCCCCAACGGAAGCCCGCCGCCGGCAGAAACACAGCCCCCGCATTCTCCATCTGCTCCCATTGGCTGACAGAATAAACATTGACATCCCATCCTTTCACCTGACTGACAAACGAGCACCCCAACGGCAACACCCATTCATCAGGAAGCAACAGCAAACCATGTCTGCCGTCAACCGTACCCACCGACCGCTTATCTTCCGCGTCCTTCCGCTCAAACAAAAGGTAATGCCACTCGTCGGCAGTCAACGTGCGCCAACCGCCCTCCACGTTTTTCCCCCAGTCCACAAAACGGAGATAGCTGTGCCAATCATCCGTGGTGTCCGTCGGCCTGTCGCCTGTTCCCCAGCCAAACAGACCGCCATATTCCCATTGGTGCTCAACAAACCCGTGTCCATCCTCTGAAAGATTTCCTGGTGCAAACACCACCTGTTTGTCCGCACTTACCGAGAACATCATACCACCATCCGACAAATCACCTGCACAACCAGTAAGCAGACTTAGAGACAGCATAAACAACACCCCAATATAGCTCTTTCCCATCATATGCTATTTTAATATTTCTATCTTAGTATTGCACATTTCAACATTCTCTTACAATAGAACTTTTCCATGTCATCATACCATTATAGTGGGCATTATTCTCTTTACCAAAGAATCATGACTCGCCGGATAAAACCTCTGCTATCCTATCCATCACCTCTATCGGCTCTATCCCCTTCAGGCAAGGATAATCCCCTTTGCGGCAAGGCTTGTTGCCATACTTGGAACAGGGACGGCAGTCCATCTCTCTCTGCACTGCCCACGACGGGTCTTGTTTCCAGCCGTAAAAGCCCCTGCAGGGATGGGTAGCACCCCATATACTGACTACCGGCACACCCACACACGAAGCAAAGTGCATATTGGCAGAATCCATACTCACCATCACATCCAACGTGGCAATCCGCTCCAATTCCTCTTCAAAGCCAAACCGTCCGGCAAGCGATTCAACCCCTGCATACTTCCCAGCCCACGGCTCCAACACCTTTGCCTCGTCAGCGCTGCCAAACAGCAGCACCTTATACCCCCTTTCCGAAAGCATTGAAACCAGCTGCTCCATCTTCTCTAACGGCCAGATCTTCCCTTTATGCTGGGCAAAAGGAGCCACGCCCACAGTCAGCACACCCCCGGCGGCACCTTTCACTTTCCAATATTCCCCCTCGGACACTTTTCCCCTCAGCCCACAGCGGTCAAACACACGGTCGTAGCGCCTCCACGTGGCCAACCCGCGAGAGCCGCGTTTCTTGATACTGTGCACCCTCACACCACGCAACCTGAACATCCAGTCCACTCCGATTGTCCGAAGCACATGATGCATATCAGCCACCACATCAGGCTTCAGGGACGACAGCTGCCTGTACAGCTCTCGAGGCTTCTGCCTCTTCTCGGTAGGGATATATTGCACATTTGCCACGCCCCGGAAAAGAGATGCCAGCCGTGGCGATCCTGCCATCAGAAAAAGAACATCGGGATTGGCCCCAGCCCGTTGCTTCAGCACCGGCTGCAGGATGGCCACATCGCCCAACGCCGAGAGCCGGACAACCAGCACAC
Source organism: uncultured Bacteroidota bacterium (assembly GCA_902790215.1). Classification (GTDB taxonomy): domain Bacteria; phylum Bacteroidota; class Bacteroidia; order Bacteroidales; family P3; genus Colimorpha. The sequence continues at coordinate 60,111 of CADAQX010000020.1, forward strand.
GCCTGCTATATTCCTGCCCGTTCACTTCTTGTTATACAACATGGGATTCAGCATCGGGTCGTTGTACATCTTCATCTGGCGGTATAGTTTCATTCTCTTCCGCCCATCAGCCAACTCCTGCAGCAGGTCATCAATGGCCTGCATCAGGTCGGCCCTCTGCTCCAGCAGCGTATTGTACTTGGCAAGACAGCGGGCGTGTTGGGCTTCGTCCACATCCGTCCGCGCCACCTCTATGCCGAAATGATAAATCTTAAGTGCCAATATCGACAGGCGGTCGATGGCCCAGGCCGGAGTCTCCGTGTTAATCTTGGCATCTGGACGCACCTCCACCGCTGCAAACTGCCGCATAAAGTGGTCGTCAATCTGCTCAACCATGTCTGTGCGTCGCTGGTTGGAGCGGTCTATCCACCTCTTCAGCCGCAAAGCCTCCACGGGGTCCACATCCTCGGGACGGATTAGATCCTCCAAATGCCACTGCACTGTATCCACATAGCTTTTCTCCCACAGCAAATGCTCAAACGTGTCGGTGCCATAGGGGTTGTGTGTCGGTGCATCAACCGAATCTGTTTTATGATAATCAATAATTTGCCTTTCAAACAGGGCGAACATGTCTTTTGTGTCCATGGTGCAAAGATACACTTTTTTTTTCACATACCGCAACTTCTGCTGCCCCAGCCTTCCGCTTCCCGGCCACAGGGGACAAAAGAAAGAGGACTGTCAAACAGCCCTCCTTCCAAACTATAATGCCATAAAAAAATAGTTTCTTAGATATCCCTAACCAGTCGCACAGCACGACCGAAATGGCGGTAAGCATAGCTCTGCGGCACAATCTTGTCGCTTGTGAAGTGCAGACCCAATGCCGTACTCGGACGCTGGGCAGTGGAAGACCAGTAGTTGCCGACTTGCGTGCCGTGGAAATCAAAGCCATCAACAGTCTTGCCATTGCGATACCCTGTCACGGGCAGAAACACAGCGCCCGTCTCTTCCATTTTTTGCCAGTCTTCTTCCGAATACCAATTTATATTATAATCCTGAGTGCCTACTCGGGGATTCAGTCCGGAAATAAACTTGACATTGGTGTCGGCTGGAGGTGTCCAGTTGTCAGGCAAAAGTATCAAACCATGATTAGCCAGAACTGCGCCCACGCCCAGTTTTGCCTCGGCATTGGGACGTCCTTTGATGAGATACTCCCACTCCTCCGATGTGAGCACACGCCATGCCCCTGGCAGCATGCCACCGTTCATTATGGGATTGTTGCGTCCCCAATCGGCTTTCATGCACGTACCTGTCAAGTTGTTCTTGGCGTCGCCGCCCGGCCAGTAGTCGCTGTTGGTGGTGCTGAACGAATAAGGCTGATAAGCCACTGCGCCGCTTTCCCAGCCACTGGTACCCCATCCGAAAAGATCTATTGCATTGGTATTGGCTGCACCGATTGCGGAGTTGCCGCTGCCGATGGCTTCATACTGTGTGCTGGCAAAGTTCCATACAACAGTTTTTGTTGCAACGTCGGTTATCAGACACTGCAGATTCCCTTTGGAGAAACGAACTTTTTTCTCCGGGCTGACTGAGAATTCGCCTTTCAGCATTCCGTCGCTAACTGCCACTAATGCGGGGTCTTCCTTCTTGCACGAGACCATTGTGGCCAAAGCCGTGACAAATATCGAAAGTATGACTAATGTTCTTTTCATTGATACCTTTTTATCGTTATTATTGAGACTGCAAAAATACACATTTTTTTTTACATGCAGACTTTTTTCCAAAAAATAATGCGGGAACCCGGCCGTCATGTCACTTGCCAAACACCTTGGCAGCCTCGTCCATCTTCTGCGGCACATCCACTCCAAAGGGACAGCGTGTCATGCAGCTGCCGCAGTGGGTGCACTCCGAGGCATGATGCGGAAGAGCATCGTATTGAGCCTGCAACTCAGGTGTCATTCCCTCGTTCTGCGACTTGTCCAGCAGTTCGTTCACCTTGGCAATAGGGATGCCCTGCGGGCAGGGCGAGCAATGGTTGCAATAGGTGCAGTCGCCTCCCTTGTCGGCCTTGGCGGGCTGCATCACGGCAGTATAGTCTTTCTCGGCCTCGGTGGCACGCAGATAGTGCAGGTCGGCCTTCAGCTCGTCAAGGTTGTCCACACCCAGGATGCAAGTGCTGATACAGGGTTTGGCCAGACAGTAGGCAATGCACTGCTCGGGCGTGAAAGCAACGCCCAAGGGCGAAGTCTTCTCGTCCAGCAAACGGCCTCCACCGCCGAATGTTTTCATCACAGTAACGCCGATGTGGTGCGAAGCGCAATAGTCATAAAACTCCACGCGTACCGGGTCAATGCCGGCCTGCAGGTTGTCCATGGCCCCTTTCTCCCACGGGATGGCGCCGCCACGCAGACGGTCGAAGGCGGGATTCAGCGAGAACATAATCACCTCTATCCATCCGCTCTTGGCGGCCATCAGTGCCACCTCGGCATTGTGGCTGCTCACACCTATGTGCTGTATCTTGCCCTCTTTTTTCAACTGAAAGACATATTCCAGGAAGGGGCTTCCCTCCAGTTCGTTCCACTCTTCCGGGCTGTCGGTGATGTGAATCATGCCCACCTCAATGTGGTCGGTGCCCAGGCGTTGCAGCAAATCCTCAAAGCCCTGCCGGGTCTCTTCCACATCGCGGGTGCGGGTATGCTGACCATCTTTGAAAATAGTACCGATATGCCCCTGTATTATCATGCGGTCGCGACGGCCTTTCAGTGCGATACCGATGTTCGAGCGGGTCACTGGATTGGCATCGTAAATGTCAATGTAGTTCATGCCGCTGTCAAGCGCCATATCCATCAAAGCGATGGAGCCAGCCGAGTCCAGCTTCTCAAAGCCTCCGCAGCCAATACTAATCTCACTCACTTCCAAACCCGTGTTGCCAAGGGGACGGTAAGTCATTACATTCTTTGGTGCCTGATGGCATCCCATTGCCAACAGCGACACCGTCAGCACCAAATAATAAAACTTCTTCATGTGCAATATATTTTTTCATCGTAACGCGGCTTTGCTTTTTTTATTGTACAACTCACATTTTTCCTATACAATTTGCAAAAAAGTATTTATATCAAAAAAAGTTTGTATCTTTGCATTTCGTTTTGAAATAATAAACTATCAATACATCAATAAATTATAGCAAAAAGATGAATATCTCAAGAGAAAATTTAGGGGAATTGGACCTCAGAATCAGGATTGATATTACAGAAAACGACTATGCCGAGAAGGTTGCCAAACAGTTAAAAGAATACCAGCACAAGGCCACCGTTCCCGGATTTCGCAAAGGTATGGCCCCTATGGCCCTAATCCAGCGCATCTATAAGTCTGCCATCGTTGCCGACGCCGTTCAAGACCTCCTGGGTGAGTCTCTTTACAAATACCTCGATGACGAGAAACTCGACATCATCGGCTCTCCCCTCTCCAACGAGGAGATGACCGGCACCCCCGACTTTGCCAAAGACAAAGACTACACCTTCTATTTCGACGCCGCCCTCTTCCCCGAAGTGAACATCGAATGGGAGAAAATCGACACCAAGCTCTGCTCCATCAAGACCACCGCAAAGGACATCGACACCCAAATCGAGGACATCACCGAGCGCTACGGCAAGTTTGAATCCCCCGAGACCGTCGTCGAAGGCTCCCACATCTATGGCAAGGCCATCGAACTGACCAAAGAAGGCACCGACAAGGAAGGCGGCGTTTCCACCTTCTGCTCCTTCAAGTTAGACGACATAAAAGACCCCGAAATCACCGCTCTCTTCATCGGCAAAAAAGCTCAGGACGCCGTCGTCTTCAACCCCTCCAAAGCCTTCACACCCTCCCAGATTGAGAAAATCTTCCGTCTCGAAAACGCCGAGGCCAAGAAATTCAAGAGCGATGTGCGCTTCGAGCTGAGCGGCTGCTCCCACATCACCCCTGCCGAGCTCAACGAAGAGCTCTTCGAGAAAGTCTTCCCCGGACAAGGCATCAAGGAACTCGACAAATTCCGCAAAGCCATCTCCGCCCAGATTGACAAAGCCAACAACGAGCAGTGCCAGATACTCTTTGTCAACCAGGTGCGCAAACAGCTCCTCGACAACTTTTCCGCCACCATGCCCGAGGCCTTCCTCAAACGCTGGATCCTCTCCCGCAACAACGACAAGAACGTCACTGCCGAGACCATAGAGAAAGACTGGGCCGAGACCTACGTCCCCTCGCTGAAATGGGAATTCATCGACAACGCCCTTAACAAAATCCAGTCCATCGAGCCCACCCAGAACGAGATCGTAGATTACGTCAAAGACGTCCTTCGCCGCTCCGGATCCAAACAGGAAGACGAAGACGATGCCAAATACGAAGAACGTCTGGAGCAGTCTGCACGCACCATTGCACAAGACCGCAACAACGTCCGTCAAATCGTTGACAAACTCACCATCGACAAGACCTTCGCCCTCTTCAAAGAAAAGCTCAACCCCGAAGTGGAGAAAGTCACCGCCAAGGAATTCGGCGAGCGCGCCACCCAGCAATAATCCGCAACACCACGGGCTTCCACAGCCCTACACATACAAGAGGGTGTCCCATAAGTTTTGGGGCACTCTCTTTTTTTTGCAAAAAGTTGCAGTTTTATTTTGCCATGTCGGATATTTTTCGTATCTTTGCATTTGT
>CADAQX010000021.1 GCA_902790215.1 uncultured Bacteroidota bacterium
CCACTGGAACGGGCAGACCTATACAGCGACAGGCACATACACCTACGACCACAGCCAGCCTGGATCTTCCTGCACCAATGTTGATACCCTGTACCTGACAATTAACAACAGCAATACTGGCACAGAGACCCAGACAGCCTGTGATTCCTATACCTGGCATGGCATAACCTACACCGCCAGCACCACTGAACCCCAGTACACAGAGACGAATGCCGCAGGATGTGACAGTGTGGTAACTCTAAACCTTACTATCAACTACAGCTCTCACAACAGCTACACACAGAATGCATGCGACAGCTACACTTGGCACGGGCAGACATATACATCTACAGGCGTGTACACTCATGACTATACCAACACTGACCAATGACACAGCATACACCATCACCGCCTGTGACCAGTACACCTGGAACGGACAGACCTATACAGCAACAGGCACATACACCTACGACCATAGCCAGCCCGGTTCCTCCTGCACCAATGTTGATACCCTGTACCTGACAATTAACAACAGCAACTCCGGCACAGAGGTACAGACAGTCTGTGACACCTACACATGGCATGGCATAACATATACCGCCACCACCAACACACCCACCTATATCGAGCAAAATTCAGCAGGATGCGACAGCGTGGTAACCCTAAACCTGACCATCAACTACAGTTCCCACAACAGCTACACACAGAATGCATGCGACAGCTACACTTGGCACGGGCAGACATATACATCTACAGGCGTGTACACTCATGACTATACCAACACTGCATTCACAATGACACCGCATACACCATCACCGCCTGTGACCTGTACACCTGGAACGGGCAGACCTATACAGCGACAGGCACATACACCTACGACCACAGCCAGCCCGGTTCTTCCTGCACCAATGTTGATACCCTGTACCTAACAATTAACAACAGCAACTCCGGCACAGAGGTACAGACAGTCTGTGACTCCTACACATGGCATGGCACGACGTATACCGCCAGCACCAACACCCCCACCTACATCGAGACAAATGCCGCAGGATGTGACAGCGTGGTAACCCTGAACCTGACCATCAACTACAGCTCCCACAACAGCTACACACAGAATGCATGCGACAGCTACACTTGGCACGGGCAGACATATACATCTACAGGCGTGTACACTCATGACTATACCAACACTTCACCGCCTGTGACCAGTACACCTGGAACGGACAGACCTATACAGCGACAGGCACATACACCTACGACCACAGCCAGCTCGGATCTCCTTGCACTGATGTGGACACGCTGTACCTGACAATTTTTCAGAGTATTTCTGTTGTCGATAGTATCACGGCTTGCGACAGCGTGACTTGGCACGGCTCGACTTTCTATGCCAGCACCAATACTCCCTCTTTCTCCGGGCTGAGCACCACAGGATGCGACAGCATCGTCTCTTTAAACCTCGTCGTCTTCTACAGCAGCCATGCCGACACCGTCGTCACGGCTTGCGACAGCGTGACTTGGAACGGCACGAATTTTTCTTTCAGCACCGACACCACTTTCACTACATTGAATGCCGTCGGCTGCGACAGCAGCGTCGCACTGCATCTGGTTGTCCACCTCAGCCACCATGCCGACAGCACGGCGATGGCATGCGACAGGGCGGTGTGGAACGACTCGGTGTTCTATTCCGACACGGTGCTGCTCCTCTCGGGGACTACGGCCGAGGGCTGCGACTCGTCGCTGCGCCTGCACTTTGAGGTGACCCCGGCTCCGGTGGCAGACTTTACAATATTCCCCGAGACACTCTCCGACCGGCAGCTGACTCTCACCGCCACCGACGCCAGCCTCAGGGCTCAATGGATCCAATGGACTATCGACGGCCACTACTACGGTACCGAGTCCTCCGTGACCTACACCGCCCCGTGGGAGAGCGACAGCGTGACGGTGTGCCTCACCGCGTTCCACAGACACTGCACCGACACGGCACGGCGCACAGTGCAAGTGGTGCACGAGGATCTGCTGGTGCCTAACATCTTTATGCCCGCATCGGGACAGCAGGGCTGCGACCGGCTCCGCATCCACGGGCACGGCATCTCCCAGTTCGAGATCACCCTCTTCAACCGCCAAGGGGCCGTGGTCTATCATAGCACCGACATCTCCCAGTGCTGGGACGGCACCCGCAACGGTATCCCCTGCCCCCAGGGAGCCTACGTCTATCTTATCGTCTATCGCTCCGCCACACGTCCGGACAGGGACCAGGTGCGCAAAGGCAGCGTGATACTGGTGAGGTGAGAGTTGAACTCGTTAATTCGTTAATGTGTTAATTCGTTAATCAAAAAGACTAACACATTCACACATTCAAGCATTCACACATTCAGAACTCGTTAATTCGTAAATCAAAAAGACTAACACATTTTGAACTCGTTAATTCGTTAATGTGTCAATTCGTTAGTCAATGACTCACACATTAACACATTCACACGTTTACACATTCATTAAAATTTTCACTTTTCACTTTTCAATTTTCAATTCCCAAAAAATTGCTGTTTCAGTTTTTTTTCGTACTTTTGCATTTTGAATGTAACAACAAAAAAGAGTGCTTTGACATGACTTAACGGCAACCGACTCTATCGCCGGCAGCCCCCGCCAGGGGTCTGCGGGAGGAAAGTCCGGGCAACTCGGGTCACCATACTTCCTAACGGGAAGGCGACGGGGAGGCAAGCGCCCCGCCGACAGCAAGTGCCACAGAAAGACAAACCGCCTGGCAACAGGCAAGGGTGCAAGCGCGGGGTAAGAGCCCACGACATGCGGCAGCAATGCCGCACGATGGCAAACCTTATGGGTTGAAAAACCAAATATACCGGCAGCACAGGGCCGACCCGCCCTTTGCCGGGGGGTAGGTTGATTGAGACCGTCGGCGACGACGGCCCTAGATTGATGATAGAGGCCTCCGCATGGGGGCGACAGAACCCGGCTTATGACGTTGCCGTTTATTTTATTGACAACACTATGAAAAGAATCAAGATATACACAGTACTCTGCCTGCTGGCCGCCGGTCTGGCGGCGGCATGCAGCGGCGAGGGCTCGCTGGTGGAAGTGCCCGCCACACTCATGCGCTACCAACACCACCCCACCGAGGCAAGACTCCTCGCCCTCGCCAAGTCGTACGCCGAGGCCATCAACCGCAACCTCGAACAGCAGACCCCTTGCCCCGGCCAGTATGCCGACTATGGCGTGGCTCTGGCCCGCCTGGGTCAGAACACGCAGGCCAATATCATGTTCAACAACGAGAAGATGCTCTTCCCCAACAGCTCGCAGTATGTCGATTTCCTGAAACAAAGCCTCACGCCCAATCAGGCCGCCGACATGCGCACCGACACGACACGCATCAACGTCGAGGCCCTCGACAGCATCCCCATCACCTACACCCCTGAGGAGGAGGCCCTGCGCCGCCAACAGGCCGAGGACCCCGATTACAAACGGCTGATGAAGCAGAAGGCCCAGGAGCAGCGCAAGAAGGAGGCCGAGGCCAAACGCGAGGCCCGCAAGGCCCAGCGCCTGGCCGAGCAGGAAGCCCAACGCGCCGAACGCGCCAGACAGGACAGCATCAGCCGCGCCCAGAAACAAGTCAGCAAACCCGAATAAACCCGCACCGCCATGACGACTCACCGTTTCCTCATCCCGCTGATTGCCCTCGCCCTCTTTGCCTCGTGCAAAAGCGAACAGAAGGTGGCTACCTACAGCGACCTCTACAAGGAGCAGCCTGTCTGCATCATCACCGCCCCGGTGCAGGACAATGCTCCGCGCCCCGTGGCCAAGACCACGCAGGACAAGGTGTTCAACGACGAATACACCGCTGCCGCCGTCTATATGCGGCAAACCCTCGCCGCTCCCCTCTCGGCTCAGGGCTACTACACCATCCCGCCCCTCTCGGCCGACGCGGTGCTCGGCAAGGTGGGCAAGAACTACCGCCAGCTGCAACTCGACGGCCTCAAGGAGATGCACGCCCTCTACGGCATCGACGCCGTGCTGCTGGTGGCCATCCACAAATGGCAACAGCCCGAAATCAACGAGGTGGTGGTCTATGCCGAATACACGCTGCGCTCCACCAAGAGCGGCCTGGAACTGATGCACACCTGGGTGCGCGGCAACAAGATCCAGCCCGTGGACGTGAAGGGCGAACCCGCCGAGCTGCCCGACGACATCGCCTTTATGGAACGCAACGAGATGGACAGCCGTCTCGCTCATATGTGCATCCTCGTGGAGCAGATGACCGACTTCGCCCTGCGCAATATCCCCACCAGTGTCAGCCGCTGGCATTTCCAGCATGACCAGTACATCCCCTCCAACCCCGCTTTCTATAGTTTTACCATCAACCCCGACGGGAGCATCGAACGCTCCCAGTACTCGGAAGACGCTTTCGGCAATGAATGCTTCACGGATTGAACTGTCGCTGACCCCGGCACTCTATGAGTGGCGCGGCATCAAAGAGAACCACACCACTGTGGCGGTGGATATCCTGCGTGCCACCACGGCTGTCTGCGCCGCCTTCCAGGCCGGTGCAGAGGAGATTGTGCCGCTGGACACCCTCGAAGCTCTGGAGGACTTCCGCCAGCGCGGATGGATGCGCGCCGCAGAACGCGGAGGCATGAAAATCGGCGACGCCGAATATGGCAACTCCCCCACCGAATACCTGCGCCACAACCTCAAGGGACAGCGCATTGCCTACAGCACCACCAACGGCACCGTGTGTATGCTGCGCGGTGCCGACGCACAACGCACACTCGTCGGCGCCTTCGCCAATATCGACGCGCTGACTAAACGGCTGCTCGACGAGCCTCAGGACCTGGTGATTCTCTGCAGCGGATGGAAGAACGACTTCTCCGTCGAGGACACACTCTTCGCCGGTGCCCTGTGCCAACGACTGCTCGACAGCGGACTCTACTCCTCAACCCACGACGCCGTGGCCATGGCCATGACGCTGTGGGACGCATGCCACGGCGACCCCTACGGCTATTGCCTCGAACATGCCAGCCATGTGCAGCGGCTCATCGGCTTCGGCGCCGAAGAGGACATCAAGTTTGCCTTCAGGCAGAACACCTGCCCCGTCGTGCCGCAACTGAAAAACGGAACCCTACACATATAAGAAATAAACGAACAATTCTCAACTCTCAACTCTCAACTCTCAATTCTCAATTCCCATGAAAGCAAACAGACTGAGACATATCCTGATAGGGTTGCTGCTGTTCCCCGCCATCCTGGCGGCGCAGCACAGCGACACGCTCAGCTGCGGCTACAACCACCAGATCACCTTCGGCCAGATTGCCGCCCCCGCGCTGCTGACAACGACAGGCACCTTTATCTCAGCCACCCAGTGGCTCCACAACCAGATTGACGGCAACATCCACACCTGGACACAGCTGGACGGCCACGCCCGTTTCGAGGCGGAGAACGTGCTGCAATACGTCCCCATCTCCTCGGTGCTTATCCTGAAAGCCGCCGGACTGGAGAGCAAACACGGCTGGCGCGACCTGGTGAACCTGGGCGGAGGAGCGGCACTGCTCAACGTAGCCCTGAGCAACGGCCTCAAATATGTGTATAGAGCCGAACGCCCCTATCCCGGTGTCTATAACAGCTTCCCCTCGGGGCATACCATCACCGCTTTCTTCGGCGCTGAGATGCTGCGGCGCGAATACGGCGAGGAGTATCCCGGCATCGCCATTGCCGGATACACCGTGGCCACAAGCGTGGGGCTCCTGCGCATGTACAACAACCGCCATTGGGCCAGCGACGTGCTGGCAGGAGCGGGTCTGGGCATCCTCTGCACCTCGCTGATGTACTGGCTGGCGCCCTATCTGCGTTTCTGACCCATTGCCGCATGGAACCCATCGCCCATATCTCGAGCCTTTTCCCCACCAAATTCGGCATCCCGCGACAGGCGGGGATTGTCAACACCCCCGCACGCATCCTCTTCGAGCCTCAGTACCGCAATGCCGAGGCCGTGCGCGGACTGGAGGAGTTCGACTACATCTGGCTTATCTGGCAGTTCAGCGAGGCGGTGCGGCAGGAGTGGTCGCCCACGGTGCGGCCGCCACGGCTGGGCGGCAACCGCCGCATGGGGGTCTTCGCCACCCGCAGCCCCTTCCGCCCCAATCCACTGGGTCTCTCCTCCGTGAGACTGCTGAAAGTGGAGCATTCCACACCCGAAGGACCTGTGCTGCACATCGAAGGCGCCGACCTCATGGACGGCACCCCCATCTATGATATCAAGCCCTATCTGCCCTACACCGACAGCCATCCCGACGCCCGCAGCGGCTTCGCCCCGCAAGCGGCTGAGCAGTTGCTACATGTGGAATGCCCGGAGGCGCTGCTGATGCTTATGCCCGAAGAGCTGCGCGGCAGCCTGCTCGACATACTGGCCCACGACCCACGGCCGCAGTACCACCACGACCCGCAGCGGGTCTATTGCATGGAACTGGCAGGAAAGGAAATACGTTTCAAAGTGGAAGACGGCAGCGCTGTCGTGACCGACATCACTCCCCGTCGCTGACCCCCTGCCCGGCGGCAGGAATCTTGTCGAAATACCGCACCTCGTGCTGCGCCCCGTCAGCGGCCATGGCCGTGTTGGGGAAAACCGTCTGCGCCTCGGCAAGCAGCAGCTCCGGCTCCTTGAAGCGGGCACTGATATGCGTGAGCAGCAGCTCGCCCACATGGGCTTTCTGCGCCAGTGTCGCCGCCATCAAGGTGGTGCAGTGCAACTTCTCCGTCGCCACAGAGGCAAAGGCGTTGTTGAAAGTGCTTTCTATGCACAGGAGATTCACCCCCTCGATATAGGGCAGGAAACTCTCGGTGTAGCCCGTGTCGGTGCAATAGGCGTAGCGGCGCACGGGGTTCTTGCCACGGGGTTTCTCCTCGATAAGGTAGCCATAGGTGGGCACCGAGTGCAGCAGAGGGAACGCCGACACCCGGCAGCGGTTGTTTTCAAACAGCAGTTCCATCCCTTCGTCATGCACAATCTCATGGTAGCGCAACTCGTAGTCGAGGTGGCTGCCCGAGGTCTGCATCAGCAGTTCCATGGCGGCACGCACGCCCGCCGGGGCGTAAACGTCCAGCGGCTCCTTGCGCCCGCAGAGGTGCATGCTGCTCACAAGCCCCGGCAGACCGAAGAAATGGTCGCCGTGCAGATGGGTGATAAAGATTTGCGAGACAGCCTGCATGCGCTGGTGATAGACGCGCAACTGGGTCTGTGTGTTCTCGCCGCAGTCCAGGAGGATTCGGAAGCCGTTGATGTTCACCACCTGCCCACTGCAATGGCGCGCCACCGTGGGCAACGCCGCGCCCGAACCCAATATGGTCGTGTAGAAGTTCATGCCCGGCAATCAGTTCTCGTAATAGACAATAGCACCCGTGGCAGGCTCGAAGAGGGCCTTGAAGTGTTTGTGCGGCAAGTCGATGACGGGGCCGTACTGCGCCACGGGGAGCGTCACGCGGTAGTCGAACAACTCGCACGACAGCAGCATCTGAGCCTGGGAAGGCAGGCGATACTTGAAATTCTTAGCCTTGAGGAAAGGCAGTCCCTTGGGCTGGGTGCTGAACTGGCGCACATGCTGCAGCGACTTGTCGGGACGAAGGGTATAGACCACCGGCATGGCGCCATAGTCGTCGCTCTCGCATATCCCCTCGCTGCGCGAGAAATAGAACAGCACACCGCGCTGCACCGTGTCGCTTGCACTTGCGGGGGCCTTGGGGGTGATGAAGAAATGGACGGTCTCCACCACCGGCTTGCCGATGAACTGGGCCAGCAGCAGAGCCTCTTTCTCCTCCAGCTGCTGCAGCAGTTCGCGCTTCCCCTCGGGGGTGTAGCGGTCGGAGAGGGCAATATCGGCGCGGGTGTCTTCGAGCTCGGCAATCTCCTCGGCAGCGGCCTGGGCACGCTGGCGCAATGAGCGCGGGGCTTTCTTGGTGGAAAGACCCGTGGGGTTGCCGGGACGGTCGCCGCGCACATAGAAGGTGTCGGTGCGGTCGATGAGGTTATAGGTGGGCAGCATCTTGTCGGCGGTGGCATTGTGCAGCACCAGCTTGGCCTCTTCCTGACGGGGCTGTCCCGAAGGCTGTGCCGGACCCGTGTGCTGAGCCACTTCCTGCGGGGTCATGCCCACGGCGCGGAGGAGGTGACGGCTATCCACCTGCACCGAAATGCCGTTGGGATTCACCAGATAATAGTGGTCGGGGTCGGCCGCCACCGTGTAGGTGGTCTCGATATTCTTGATGCGATAGGGCTTCTCCACGTCGAAATTGTCAAGTGCCAGCATCTCCGTGGCATACTCGGAGAAAACAGCCTCGGTCAAGTCATAATATTGATAGGTGACATCCACACATATCTCCGTGCGCGGAAGGGCGTAATACAAACCGCCGCCCGAAGCGGTGCCGTTGTCATTCACCGGCGTTACACTATAGCATCCCGCAAAGAGACATGCGGCTGCAACAAGCAAAGGGATTCTGCGAAACATAGGGTATATAAAATATTAATGTTAATTCTTTTTGTGTTTACTGATAGCCAGCAGGCCGAGGAACGTCAGCAGCCCGTTGAACAGGAGTATCTCGAAGCCGAAGTGGTAGCCCGTCCACACAGGCATATACACTTTTACAATATAGGATATGACTGGCGACAGCACCGCCACCACCGGCACCCAGCGGTCGCGCACCTGCAATTTGGTAAAGAGACCGAAGGTGTACATGCCCAGCAAGGGCCCGTAGGTGAAGCCCGCCACATCGAACAGCGTGTCGATGAGCGACTGGGTGTGGAACGGCCGGAAAGCCAATATCACCAACAGGTACAGCAGCGCAAAGCCCACATGCACCAACCGGCGCAACCGCACCGACGAGCGGCTGTCGTCCCTGCGCTCAAAGCCCAGGAAGTCGTAGCAGAGTGTGGTGGTCAAGGCCGTCAAGGTGCCGTCGGCGCTCGAATAGCCCGCCGCCACCATGCCGATGATAAAAACCACCGCCGTGAACGTGTTGAGGTGGAACGCCACCGACGGGAATATCTTGTCGCCCATCACATGGCCTTGGGCATCCACCGGCAGCTCAAAGCCCGTGCTCTGCGCATAGGCTATCAGCGCGGCACCCAGGCAGAGGAACAGCAGATTGACAATAATGAACAGCCCGCTGCTGGTCATCACATTCTTCTGCGCATCGCGCAGCGACTTGCAAGTGAGGTTTTTCTGCATCATGTCCTGGTCAAGGCCCGTCATGGTGATAGTGATGAACATGCCGCTCAGAATCTGTTTCCAATAATATTTGCCCGCAGTGGGGTCGGTCTCGAAGACACGGGTATAGCCCGCCTCGGCCGAGCGGTGCATCAGCTGAGGCAAAGAAATGTCCAATTCGTTCAGGATAGCCACCACCGTAGCAATGGCGGCCAAGAGCAGGAAAGTGGTCTGCAGTGTGTCGGTCCACACCACCGTCTTCACCCCGCCGCGGAACGTATAGAGCAGGATGATGCAGATAAACACCACCGCGATGGCCCAGAACGGGAAACCCCACGCCCGGAACACGAACTCATACAGCACAAACACCACCAGGTACATGCGCAACGCCGAGCCCATCAGCCGCGAGATGATAAAGAACAGGGCGCCCGTCTTCTCCGACGCCACGCCGAAACGCTGTTCCAAATAACTGTAAATCGAGGTGAGGTTCAGCTTATAATACAACGGCAGCAGCACCAGTGCGATGGCCGCATAGCCCAGCACATAGCCGAACACCAGCGGCATATAGGTAAACTGCCCTGAATACACACCGCCGGGCACCGACAGAAAAGTGACGCCCGACAGCGACGCCCCGATCATGCCGTAGGCCACCACCGGCCACGGCGACTTGCGCTGGCCGCGGAAGAAAGCATCGTTGCCCGCCGTGCGGCGCGACGACAGCCACATCACGGCGAAAAGCAACACCGTGTATGCCACAAAACAGATTAAGACAATCTTCTCCATCCTGTATTCTTGAAAGAGTATCGCGAATCGCGAAAGCCAAACTTCTTAATTCTTAACTCTTAATTCTTATTTCCAATTATTTATTCAAAACTGCAAATTTACACAAAAATCTTGTATTACACACAAACGCACGAAAAAAAAGATGAACCCAAACAATGTATGGCTGACTATGGCGGAGCAATCGCAAGGTAGTGTCTCTTCGAGACGTTGGGAGGGAGGGCTTCTCCATCCCCACACTGCGCTCCGCTTAGTGTGGGGTTTTCGAAATACAGCTTCTTCGAGGCTGATGGAGTGTCCAAGCGTGCCAAAAGTACGCCACCCTAAAACCTTAAAACCCTCCAACCCTAAAACCTTTCTCCCCTCCAACCTTAAAACCATTCTCCCCTAAAACCTTAAAACCTTTCTCCCCTAAAACCTTAAAACCATAAACAACACGGCAATTCTAAGAGATTACCACAAGATATTTCAAGTTTTTTTATAGAGGAAAGATACTAAAATCTCTCCATTTCCGTTTTTATTCGTAACTTTGTATTTTCAAATACAAGTAAAATCATATCGAAAAGTAAGTACAACATATTAGGAATTAGCATACTATGAAAACAAAGCAGATTCTCACAACAGCCCTATTCTTGTGTTTGACCGGCTGTTTGGCTGCACAAAACAACGATAATCTGCGCGGCCGCATCAACGACCGGCCCACCCAGGCCGTCCAGCGCCGCCCCAACGCCCCGCAGAAGACCGAGCAACGCATGCCCGACCAGCTCTCCGACTGCCAGCGTGACGGTCTCCACGGTGAGGTGAAGAACGTCCTCTCTGTCATGTACGAAGCCGACGGACGCGCCAACAACGCCGGCCGCGGCAGTATCCTCGAGCGTCTCAAAACAGTATATAACCAGAAAGGGCAGCGCCGCAGCCAGTCGTACCTCTCCAACGAGGAAGACATGATTTTCCGCACACGCTACAAACACGACGATTTCGGTCTCGTCACCCTCGAGCACATCCTCGACCCCGACGAGAACGTCATCGGCCGCACCTACTACCTCTACGACCCCGACCTCATCCTCACCGAAGTCTATATCGAAGACGAGGAACGCCAGATCGAGAGCCGCGTGCTCTACAAATACGATGCCCAGGGCCGCCTCAGCCAGCTCAGCTACAACGACCATGAGAACAACACCTTCCGCCGCGAAGTGTTCATCTATGGTGAGAACGACAACATCTACAAGACCGTGGTCTTCAACGCCAAGGGCGACAAAGTGCAGGAGATACGCTACGAGTATGACGAGCACAACGAACCCGTCAGCTCCACCCTCTTCGACTACTATGAAGACCCCAACGAGCCCGAACTCACCATCACCCTCTACGAATACCGCTATGACGAAGAGGGCAACTGGGTGACCCGCTACGAATACCAGCTCGAGAACGACAAGAAAATACCCACCTACATCGTCGAGCGCGACATCAAATACTTCTAACAGAAAAGACAAAAAGGGATAATGATTTTTTTCACGGCTCTGCCATCACTGGCAGGGCCGATTTTTTTCTCCCCCATCCCAGCACCGTCGAGACGTTGTAACGACGTGTCTTTTCCCCTATGGCAACCTCTAAAATTGCCCCTTGAAATAAGTATTATGTATTACAAGTTTCATCCCTTATTACCGTCCAGTACAGCTGGCGAACGTTTTCGGTGAGACGTTTGCCGCTTCGCGCGGAAGTTATTTATTATTCTGTGAGGAATTACGCCACCTTTCGCCACTTTTCCTCTACGTTCCGATAATGTCGCTTATTTGTCCCCAACGTTCCTCTGCGCGCCTCCCGGACTCAATACTGTGCCGTTCTTTATCTTATCGTTTTCCGATATGTTTCCCATCGTTTTCCCTTTCTGAAACGGAAAACGATGGGAAAACGAGCGAATAACGATCGAATAAATGACGACCCTTGATGGTTTCACCAACGACTGGTGCAGCATGACACCAATCTATGCAATTGGTAAGAATGACTTGCAGTAAACCTACGCCATCAGTCAGAACACTGCCGCCGTACGGCGGAGCAATGTGCTTTCCCCGCGTGTTTGCTGCTGGTGCTCCACCTCCCGCTGGGCAATGACGAGCAAGTTGTGCTCATAGCCGTATTGCCGCCGCATCCAAAAATCATAAGGGATTCCGAGTTCCTTTTCCAATGCCATGGCAAATTCCACGGTGAAACTGCGCTTCCCCTTTATCAGCTCGTTGAGGTGGCTGGGGAGAATGCCAATCTTTGCGGCGAGGTCTTTCTGCTTAATTCCGCGCTCCTTTAACTCCTCGTTAAGAGTCTCGCCCGGATGCACTGCGCGGAAGCCTGTAATTCTATCGTTGTCCATAATACAATAATCTATGAATCAACGCCGTCGAACGTTACCTTCATTATTGTTGTATATGCAAAGATACAAATAAATTCTGAATTATGGGAATTTTGTCATTGTTTCCTATTTGCTATAAATAAAAAACAGCGGTCGTTTGACCGCCGTTTTGTACCCGGGGTGGGTATCGAACCCACACGTCCTTGCGGACAGCAGATTTTGAGTCTACCGCGTCTACCATTCCGCCACCCGGGCAAACCGTTTTTCGCTCTCAAAAACGGGTGCAAAAGTACACATTTTTTCCGACATGGCAATTTTTTTTTTCAAAATATACAACAATCAAGAAAAAAATAGTATCTTTGCAGTCTCAAAATCAACACAAAATGGGCGATAAAAAAACTGATAAAGTATTCATTTTCGCGGGTCGTGCAACTGCAGACTTGGCACACCGCGTAGCCGAACATTATGGAATTCCACTGGGAAACTCCACCGTTTTTCAATATGCCGACGGTGAATTCCAGCCCTCATATGAAGACACTATCCGTGGCGGCACGGTCTTCATCATCCAGTCCACCATCCCACCCACCGACAACCTGTTTGAACTGTTGCTGATGATTGACGCAGCCAAACGCGCCTCGGCGGAGAAGATTGTGGCTGTCATCCCCTATTACGGTTTTGCCCGCCAGGACCGCAAGGACAAGCCCCATGTGCCTATCGCTTCCAAGGTGATTGCCGATATGATTCAGGCTGCCGGAGCCGACCGCGTCATCTGCATGGACCTCCACGCCGACCAGATTCAGGGATTCTTCAATATCCCCGTCGACCACCTGTACGGCTCGTCGCTCTTCATGCCCTATATCCGCGAGAAGTTCGACATTGAAGATGTCATGTTCGCCAGCCCCGACATGGGCGGCAGCAAGCGCGCCGGCATGTATGCCAAGACCCTTAACAACAGTTTTGTCATCTGCTATAAGCACCGCAACAAGCCCAACGAGATCGGCGAGATGCGCCTGATTGGCGATGTGTCGGGCAAGCATGTCATCCTCCTTGACGACATCATCGACACCGGCTCCACCATCTGCAAGGCCGCAGGCATCATCATGGAGAGCGGTGCCAAGAGCGTCCGCGCCATGATTACCCACCCCGTGCTGAGCGGCAACGCCATCGAGAAAGTGGAAGCCTCGGCACTCGAGGAACTCGTCACCACCGACACCATCCCGCTGAAACGCCAGAGCGACAAAATCCGCGTGCTGAGCTGCGACTGGCTGTTGGCTGAGGCTATTCGCCGTGTGGTCACATACGAGTCGCTCGACAACCTCTACGAGACCACCATCCACCACAAAGGCGTTATCCACAAAATGTAGCGGAGAGCCTCCACTGGTAATTTAACCTGCTTATTTTTTAAAACAAAAACATAATTATTAACCAGGCCGCAAGGCCATTAAACAAATCACAAATCATGAGAATAGTATCATTGAGCGGTTCTCTCCGCGAGAACGTAGGGAAAAAAGATGCTAAAGCACTGCGTCGCGACGCCAAAGTGCCCTGTGTCATGTACGGCAAGGGCGAACAGTTCCTGTTTTCTGTTCCCCAGACCGAATTCCAGCGCATCCTTTTCAATCCCGCACCCTGTTTTGTAGACATCGATCTGAACGGCACCAAGCACCGTGCCATTCTGAAGGACATCGATTTTCACCCCGTGACCGAGATTGTCTACCACTGCGACTTCTTCGAGCTGAGCGAGGACAAACCCATCGTCATGTCCATCCCCGTGCACACCACCGGTACTTCCGTTGGCGTGATGAAGGGCGGTAAGCTGGCTTACAAGCAGAAGAGACTCAACGTGAAGGCTCTTCCCGCCAACATGCCCAGCGAGATTCTTATCGACATCACCAACCTCGACGTTGCCCAGCGCTGCAAAGTGCAGGACATCGCCACCGAGAATTTTGAGATCCTCAACCCCAAGAGCAGCGAGGTCGTTGTTATCAACAGCACCCGTGCCGCTGCCACCGGTGCCAACGAGGTTGTCGAGGCTGAGTAATATTAGTGTAAACTAAAAGGAAAAAACTAAAAACTATAATGTTGATTGCTTGAATGTTTGAATGTGTAAATGTTTGAGTGGCTGTCGCGGTCAATATACTCAAACAATCATGCAATCAAACAATCAAGCAATCTTTTTTTTAGTTTTTAGTTTTTTTCTTTTTATCTATCATCCCTATGCACAAGGCAGGATTCGTAAACATCATCGGCAACCCCAATGTGGGCAAGTCGACCCTCATGAATGCCCTGGTGGGCGAGCGGCTCAGCATCATCACCAGCAAGGCCCAGACCACACGCCACCGCATCATGGGCATCGTCAACGGCGAGGATTTCCAAATCATCTACACCGACACCCCTGGCATTGTCAACCCCCACTACAAGCTGCATCAGCAAATGATGGGTGTGGTGTACAACGCTCTGGAGGACGCCGACCTTTTCCTGTTGGTCACCGAGGTGGGCGAGACCCTGAAGAACCAGGAGCTTCTTTCCAAGATTATCCTCTCCAACACGCCCGTCATCCTTGTCATCAACAAGATTGATCTCTCGGACCAGCAGCAAGTCACCGAGAAGATAAACTATTGGCAGAACATCATTCCCCGTGCCGTGGTCATTCCTGCCTCCGCCACCGAGCGGTTCAACATCGACGCCATCTTCGACCACATCATGCAGGTTCTGCCCGAGAACCCGCCCTATTTCCCGAAAGACGAACTCACCGACCGCTCCATGCGCTTTTTCGTCAGCGAGATTATCCGCGAAAAACTCCTGCTCTACTATCAGAAAGAGATACCCTACAGCTGCGAAGTAGCCGTGGAGAGCTATGAGGAGAAAGAGGGCGTGGACAGCATCAGAGCCATCATCTATGTGGAGAGAGAGTCGCAGCGAGCCATCCTCATCGGACACCAAGGCAAATCCATCAAGAAAGTGGGGATAGAGGCCCGCAAAGACATTGAGGAGTTCACCGGCAAGAAATGTTTCCTCAACCTGTATGTAAAGGTGATGAAAGACTGGCGCAACAGCGACCGGGCTCTGAAGCAGTTCGGCTACGAGACCAGCGACTGAAACCCTTAACCCCTCACCCATGCCATTATGCGCTGGACCTTTCTGCTCATCGTCGCACTGACACTGATTGGCTGCGGACACCCCACGTCCACCCAACCCCAAGCCACTGCCGGCGATACCGCCACTCCTCCACCGCATATCCCCGCCCCTTCCACTGCCGAGAATCATCCCCACTACACCCCCACCGAGCAGAAACTGCTCAAACTGGGACTTGTCGATTTGCAGCAACTCGATTCCACCATCCAGGTGCAGCTGGTCTATGCCACACCCGACAACTTCATGGGGCAGACGCTCTACACCGACATCCACAAAGCATTTGTGCTGCCGCAATTAGCCCAGAAGATTGCCGCTGCACAGAAAGAGCTGCACAGCCTCCGTCCCGACCTGAGCCTGCTGATTCTCGACGCCGTGCGCCCGCTCTCCGTGCAGCGCACCATGTTCCACCAGGTGCAGGGCACACCCCTCAACATCTACGTGTCCAACCCGCGCAACGGCCCCGGCCTTCACAATTACGGCGCAGCGGTTGACATAACCCTTGCCGACACTGCAGGCAACTGGCTGCCCATGGGCTCCGCTTTCGACCACTTCGGCCCAGAAGCGCATATCGACCGCGAGACGGAGCTGCTGACTTCCGGACTCATCACACAGGAAGAGTTTGACAACCGACGGTTGCTCCGCCGACTGATGCGGAACCAAGGGCTGATAGCCTTCAGGCTAGAATGGTGGCACTTCAACCTCCTGTCGCGCACACGGGCGCAACAGACACTCAAGCCCATAGACCTGTAGTCAGCGCAACGTTAAGCCCCCGTCACATACCGGACCACGTGCAGCTGCAGATAACTATATTTTCCGTTGAAATGCTCATATATCTCCTTGAGGTGTGTCGTCTCTGGATGGTCGGACATATAGTCCGCCACTTCTTCCAGTTCCTCCTGCGACAACAACAGCTCGGGGTCAAGCACACCCTCTTTCACTGCGGCAAGCAGATAGCCCTCCGTCGTACTCACGGCACGGTTCAAAGCCTGTGCTGTCTCGGCCACGGTCTTGCCTTCGGCCACTAACGTTGCCGCCTGCTGCCACATGTGCACTTTTACCGGCTCTTCCTCTGTGACAATCTCCGGCACAGGAAATCCCTTGTCGTGGCAGTAGTCGCGCACCACCTGCATGATGTCGGAGCCGTACTTCTTCAGCTTCATCTTGCCCATGCCCGGGACGTTTTTCAGCTCGGCCAACGACACAGGCAGTTGATCGGCAATAGCCATGAGGGTCTTCTGGTGCATGATGGCAAATGCCGGCACCCCTGCTTCCTCGGCCACAACACGACGCCACGCCGACAACATCGGCACCAATTCGGGATGACGCACACCCTCATAGACCGTCTCACGCCGTTCACGCTTGGGCTTGTCCGGTTTCTGAAGTTCAAAGTCCACCTTGGCTTTCTGGCAGCTCACTATGTCAAAGCCATTGTCGCCGACATGTTTGAGCAAATGTTGCTTCAGGCCTGAATCGTGGCGGTATCGCTCTGCCGACTCTTTCAGCCTGCGGGCCGTCTCTTTATTGTCCACATCAACATCCAGCAATGGAAGCACCCGCTTGTCGATATCCTGCAGCACACCCTGAAAATAGGCCGAAGCCTTGCTTATGCGCTCCTGCATCAACGTTCCGGACTGTCCGTTGTCGGTATGACCAATGGACGCCAACTGACGGCGGAAACGCCCGGCCACCGACACCAGTTCCTCGACCTCGCCGAGACACAGCTGCGAAAGCGCAGCGGCCTGTGCGGGATAGACTGCCAGCAAATGCTCTTGAAAGAGGCGGTTCAACCCCTCGGCATCGTGCTGCAAAGTGCTGAAATCGAACAAATCGAAGAGGACATCGTAGAAATATTGCGTCCTGTAGCCGTCGAACATCTGCTCTGCCTGCGCGGGAGGCGTGACCGTCCGGTTAAACTGCTCAATATCCTCGCTGCCAAACGCATTGCGGGACGAGATTGGAGACAAAAGGGTCAAGCCCTCCAGGCTGCGGCAACGGCTCAGAGCCACATAAACCTGCCCATAGGTAAATGCCCCCGACACATCCACCTGTACCCTGTCGAAAGTCAGGCCCTGTGCCTTGTGGATGGTGACAGCCCAGGCGGTTTTGAGAGGATACTGCACAAAGACACCGTCAAGCGTCTGCTTTATCTGATTGTCGGCACTGTCAATCTCGTATTTCCATGTATCCCATCTCTCCTGTCCTACATCAATGCGTTCCCCTTCACTGTTCACCACCACAATGTGCATCTGTCCATCGGACGCGTCGTCGTCGACCTCCATACTTTCCACCACGCCTATCATGCCGTTATAATACCGGTGCCCCGTGCTGTCGTTTTTGACAAACATCACCTGTGCCCCTACTTTCAGTTCCAGATGCCGCTCGGTGGGCGCTGCGCTGTCGGGGAAATTGCCCTCCACCACAGCATCAAAGATGTAGACAGGCGTGTCTAAGGCTTCTAAATGGCGACGGTTCACCTCGTCGGCCTGCCAGTTATGGGTGGTGAGCAGAATGGGCTCCTGCCCGTCGGCAAAGACGGTCGGCTCACCCGGCTTGCGCACGCGGGCGTTGAGTGCCGCCAGCGTGGCCTCGTCGAAATGGCTGTCGCGGATATTGTTGAGCAATGCGACGAACTGTGCATCCTGCTGCCTGTAGATTGTGGTGAGCTGAACGGTGACATACTGCAGCCGCTGCAGTGCTTTGCTGTGGAAGAAAAAAGGCGAGGGATAGACGCGCTCCATATAGGGTCTCTCCTCTTCGGTAACCACAGGTGCCAGTTGCTGCACATCGCCAATCATCAGCAGCTGCACCCCGCCAAAGGGACGGCTGCTGCGACGGTAGCGCCGCATGACGGCATCGATGGCGTCGAGCAGGTCGGCACGCACCATGCTTATCTCATCGATGATAAGCAAGTCCATGGTGCGGATAATGTCGATTTTCGACTTGCGCAACTGCCGCTGGTTCTCGGGCAGCTGGTATTCCGTCACCAGTTCGGGGATATCGGGCAGATAGGGGCAGAACGGCAACTGGAAGAAACTGTGGATGGTCACCCCGCCGGCGTTGACGGCGGCCACACCCGTGGGGGCCACCACCACGGAACGTTTGGGACAGTGCGTGGCAATGTAGTGCAGAAAAGTGGTCTTGCCCGTCCCGGCCTTGCCGGTGAGGAAGATTGACACACCCGTCTCGCTCACATAGCGTGAGGCCAACTCTATTTGAGGATTGAAGTCCATCATATGAAAATTAATCGGATTATTCCGATTATTCTGATTATTCTGATTAATCCAAACACACCGGTCGCTCCAAGACTAACTTATCGGCACCCGGCGGTCGAGGCCGAAGCTCATGGGCGACACCTTGAGCACGGGGGCAAACTGGAGGCGTTTCCACTCGTTGATGCGTACTTTGCGGAGCACCTCGGCCACAAGAGCGGGGTCGTAGCCCTCGGCCACGATTTCTTCCTGACAGAGTTGTTCTTCGATGTGCAGGTTGAGGATGGTGTCGAGAACGCTGTAGTCGGGCAGGGAGTCGGTGTCTTTCTGTCCCGGACGGAGTTCGGCCGAAGGGGCTTTCTGGATGGTGTTGACGGGTATGCGGATACCATTGCGGTTGACATATTCACCAAGTTCATAGACCTCGGTCTTGTATAGGTCGCCGATGACACTGAGGCCTCCGCAGCTGTCGCCATAGAGGGTGCCGTAGCCCATGGCGGCCTCGGACTTGTTGGTGGTGTTGAGTGCCATGGCGCCGAACTTGTTGGCGTAGCTCATGACGATGGTGCCGCGGATGCGCGCCTGCATGTTCTCCTCGGTGACATCCTCGGGACGGTCGCCAAAGACGGGCTTCATGGTCTGGCGCAAAGTGTCGAAGAGGGGCTTGATAGGGACGATGTCGTAGGCGACACCCAGGTTGTTGGCCAGCTCCACTGCATCGTTGACAGAATGGTCGGTGGAATACTGCGAGGGCATGAGGATGCCGTGGACATTCTCCGGCCCGATGGCATCGGCAGCGAGGAGGCACACCATGGCAGAGTCCATGCCGCCCGAGAGACCCAGCACAGCCCGGCGGATGCCGTTTTTGCGGAAGTAATCGCGGATGCCCATGACAAGAGCCTGATAGACCAGCGCCACGGCTTCGGGTTTCTCGTCCTGGCACTCCTCCATGAGCTGCAGGTCCACGCTCTGCGCATATGGCTCGAAATAGGGGAACTGGGTGAGCACCATGCCGGCAGCGTTCATGGCCAGAGAGCCTCCGGCATAGAGCAGGCTGCCCTCACCGCCGATGCGGTTGGCAAAGACCAGCGAGGCGTTGAGGTTTTCGACAATCTTGTGCATGCGGTAGCGGATGCGGTAGGGCTTGTTGTAGTCGAAGACATTGCAGCCGCAGCAGATGACCATGTCGGGTTGCTCGGTATGGGATTTGGAGAGTTCCTTGAGGTCTTCATAGAAGCCAATGGCAATCTGCTGTTCCTGATACTGGATGACCTGCACGCCCTCGCCGCGCACGAAGTACTTCTGCTCGTCGGGTGCGAGATATTTCTTGCTGATGATGCCTCGTATGGCACAGTTCTGCACAAAGACAATGGCATTGCAGAGCCCTTTGTCCTGAATCTGCAGGGGCATGCCGATGAGGAAGGCACGGTGTTCGGACATCTGGATGAGCTCCTGCAAAGCGGCCTGGGCGCGTTTTTGCAGGTCTGTGTAGGCCACCGAGCCGAAAAGAGGTGCGCCACACAGCGTGCAGGCAGGGAAGACTGTGAGGAGTGCCTCACGGCTTTCGGGCTTGTCAAGTTCCTCGACTATCCATTTGAGATTTTCTTCGGGGTTGTTGGAAATGATGTCGTGTTGTACAATATGTATATTCATAATCAGCGTGTTTTTGCAATTGGGGATGTGAAATATATTCTGCAAAGTTACAATTTTTTTTCGTTATTTACGGAATTTATGTATATTTGCACACTGAAAGGGTAAAGACATTATCCACAAAACAAATTAATAACAAACTAAAAACAACATTATTATGAAGAAAATTTTTGTACTTTTAGTGGCAGTATTTGCTTTTGGAATTGCTGCAAACGCACAGGATGCACTGGGTCTCCGTTTCGGCGGCGGCACGAAGTACGGTGCTGAGATTTCCTACCAGAAAAGCCTGGCCGCTAACCGCCTTGAGTTTGACTTGGGTGTGAATCTGCCTGATTTCGACTTCTTCTACCTGACTGGTGTCTACCAGTGGAAAGGCACCATCACCGACTGGCTGGGTTGGTATGCCGGCCCCGGTGCCAAGGTGAGCTTCTGCAAAAACCACGGTGTAGGTGTTGCTGTTGCCGCACAGCTGGGTCTCGAAGCCAACTTTGCCAACTTCCCCTTCCAGATTACCGTCGACATCCGTCCGGAGTATGAGTTTGTGCTGCCCAAGGAGTGCATCAACCATTTCAGCTGGGCTGCCGCTCTTGGTATCCGCTACAAGCTGAACTAATTCATTTTACATCTTAAGGAGTTGCATGGCACATGCCATGCAACTCCTTATTTTTTTCATTCAGGTCTATTTGTCTTTTGCGTCGCGTCCCTATCGCGCGCCCTCCGCCATCCGCTCTTCAAACGTCGTAGCGTCGTCATTTATCCACTCGTTATTCGATCGTTATTCGCTCGTTTTCCCTTTTGGAAAGGGAAAAATGAGGGAAAAAGAGTGATTATCAAGGGGAAAAGAAACGACACCACAGCGACGGCCGATACGAGGAATTAACAAAACAACACGTTCCCGCATCGCCTATTTGAAGATATTTGAAGATATTGGTATATAAACGAGGATTAAGGAAGGTTGCGTCAAGTTAAGGTGCAGGTCAGAAAGAAAGTGTGTACTTTTGCAGCGGTTTTCGGGATGTGCCTATATTCCCCGTGCAAGGTTGACAATGTTTCACCTAACATTCATCTTCTGCCAGATACAGGTCTCAAGCCTGTTGGGGAGTAGTTTGAGAAGAATAGGCGCCAAGTAGTTCATCAGGCCGGGTTTGACATAATGGCGTTTGCGGAACACGCCGCGCAGAGCACGGCGCACCATCCACCGGGGCGTGCGGACAATTCCGAGACGGGTGAGGAGTCTGAGCGTGGAGGGTTTGATGTTGTAGAGCGGCGTGGCAATGGCTCCAGGCAGCACAGTGGTGACCCCCACGCCATAGGGTCGCATCTCGAAGTAGAGCGACTTGGAGTAGCTTTTGAGATATGCCTTGGTGGCGGCATAGATGGTAATGCCTGGTGTGGGCATTTGGGCTACCATGCTTGAGACATTGATGATGTAGCCTTGGCGACGTTGCTTCATCTGCTCACCGAAGAGAAAGCACAGGCGTGTGGGGGTGAGCATGTGGAGGGAGAGCATGGCTTCGGTGCGGTCGGCATAGTCGGGTGTGAGCTCGTGGAAGAAGAACATGCCGGCATTGTTGACGAGGATGTCTATCTGAAGTCCTTCGCGGCAGCACCAGTCGTAGAGCTGCTGTGCTGCCTCGGGGGCGGCAAGGTCTTGATAGCGGCCTATGGCACGCACATTGTATTGCCGGCTGATTAGCGACGGCAGGGTGTCGAGCTGTTCCTGCTGGTTGGAGACCATGACGAGGTTGTGGCCGCGCTGTGCCAACTGGCGGCAGTATTCCAGGCCCATGCCCGAGGTGGCTCCTGTGACGAGTGCTTGCATGTTTGAGAGTTGAAAGTTTAGAGTTGAAAGTTGGATGCTGTTGCGGTTTGCTGCATTTTTTTAGCAGTTAGTTTGTCAAAGCGCGTTCGATAAAACGGTTCAGCGGCACCGTGGCCTTCCACACCCTTACCACCTCCTCAAAGAAACCGTCGGAAAGCACAGTTTTGCGGGGGATTTCATGCATACTGCAGTAATCGCAATATTTGAGCAGGTCGATGTCGGGCCAGTCGGCAGAATAGCCTTTGGGAGGACGGGAGAGTTTCTTGGTGGTAAAAAAGCCCTTGCCATAGTAGCGCTTGTAATCCGGGGCGTTGAGGATGGCTTTGAACTCATCGGTGCAGTAGAATATCTCCTGTCGGATAGCGGCCAGCTGTTTGCTTGAGGGCATAAAGAATCCACCCCCCAGGGAGCAGTTGCCCTGCAGGCCGTAGTCTTCCTGCCCTATCTGCAGGTAGTAGCCGGGGACGCACTGCGTGCGGTCGCCGCCGAAGGGGAGGAAGCAGGCTATATGGGTTTTGTAGGGGCGTTTGTCGGGCGAGAATCGCAAATCGCGGTATATTCGATACACGCATTGCTTGGCAGAAAGGCCTCCCACGGAAGGGTCGAAGGGTGCCATGGCATCGATTAGTTGTTGTGTAAACTCCAAGAAAGAGTCGCGGATGGCAGTCCAGCGCAACTTATTGTCGTTAAACCATTCTCGGTTGTTGTTTACCGTCAATTCCTCAAAAAAACGGAGTGTGTCGGGATGTACTTGCGGTGTCATTTGAAAATAATTCTTAATTGAATATGCAAAGTTACGAATATTTTTTGTAATTTTGCAGTCTCAATTGCGAAAAAAACAACAAACAAAAATAATACTACTATGACAGAAACTGTTAAAACCTTAAGAGACAATGCAGCCATGCGCTGGATAGCCCTGTTGCTGTTGGCATTGGCCATGTTCTGCAGCTATGTATTTATGGACATTCTGTCCCCCATCAAGGACCTGATGCAGGAGACCCGCGGTTGGGACAGCGCCTCGTTTGGACGCATGCAAGGCGCCGAAGTGTTCCTGAACGTGTATGTGTTCTTCCTCATCTTCGCAGGTATCATCCTCGACAAGATGGGCGTGCGCTTCACTGCCGTGCTTTCGGGTGCGGTGATGCTCATCGGCGGTCTGATTAAGTTCTATGCCGTCAGCGACGCCTTCAAAGGCACAGGCATTGAGATGTGGTTCACCAATAACCTGAACTGGAACGGCGAACTTCCGGTGATCGGCGCCATCCTGCCGTTCTGCGACGGGATGCCCGCTTCGGCCAAGCTGGCCGCCTGCGGCTTCATGCTGTTCGGTTGCGGCTGCGAAATGGCCGGTATCACGGTTAGCCGCGGTATCGTGAAATGGTTCAAAGGCCGTGAGACTGCCCTGGCCATGGGTTCCGAGATGGCTCTTGCCCGCCTCGGTGTGGCCACCTGCATGATTTTCTCCCCCTACTTTGCCAAGCTGGGCGGCGAGGTGCACGTTGACAATGCCGTGAAATTCGGTGTCGTGCTGCTCTGCATCGCCCTCATCATGTTCATCACCTACTTCTTCATGGACAAGAAACTCGACAGCCAGACCGGCGAAGCCGAGGAGAAGGACGACCCCTTCAAGATCAGCGACCTGGGCAAGATTTTCACCAGCCTTGGTTTCTGGCTCGTGGCTCTGCTCTGCGTGCTTTACTACAGCGCCATCTTCCCCTTCCAGAAATATGCCGTCAACATGCTGCAGTGCAACCTTGACCTGACTCCCGCCGACCCCAACACCTACTGGGGCGGAAGCTCGGTGACCTGGGTGCAGTACATCCTGATGCTCATTGTGGCAGCAGGCTCGTTCTCCAGCAACTTCATGAAAAACAGAAAGGGCATGAAATACCTCCTGATGGGCATTGCCGTTGTGGCACTGATTGTATACTGCTACATGGGATATATGCGCGGCACCGCCGAGACCATCTTCGCTGTGTTCCCGCTGCTGGCTGTGGCCATCACCCCCATCCTTGGCAACTATGTCGACCATAAGGGCAAGGCCGCTTCGATGCTGATGCTTGGCTCCATCCTGCTGGTCATCTGCCACCTCACCTTTGCATTCATCCTGCCTGGTGTTTCGGCCAAATCCGCTGCCGGTGGTGTTGTTGTGGCTTATGTCACCATCCTCGTGCTGGGTGCCTCCTTCTCACTGGTGCCTGCCGCCCTGTGGCCCTCGGTGCCCAAGCTGGTTGACGAGAAGATTATCGGTTCGGCCTACGCCGCCATCTTCTGGATACAGAATATCGGCCTCGGTCTGTTCCCCGCCCTTATCGGCATTGTCCTTAACAAGACCAATGCAGAAGGTGCCGCTGCCCATGAGCTCAACTACACCTGGGCACTGGTCATGCTGGCCGCCCTCGGCATTGCAGCACTGCTGATTTCCATCTACCTCAAGGCCGTCGACAAAAAGAAAGGCTACGGTCTTGAAGAGCCGAATATCAAAGACTGATAAATTTGTGTTTCAATTGTTGCAGCAAAGCCACTTTTCGGAGTGGCTTTGCTTTTTTTCAATTACCCGTAATGAACCTCACCCGTTGATAGGCTGGACGAGCTTGCGGAGCTGTTCGATATCGAGCTGCTGGTAGAGCTGGTTGTCGGGGTCGGCAAAGAGTTTCTTGTTATTGTTGTAGTTCTCGCGGTTTTGCTCTGTCGACTTGAGAAAGATGTTGTGGGCAATAACCCGCTTGTATTCTTCAAACGACATGCGGCCGTCCTCCCAGCGCTTCTTCTCGTCTGCAGTGAGGTACTTGTTATAGCGGCTGTTCATTGTTTCCGAGATGCGGTGTGTGCCCTGGGCATCGGGGTCGCGTGCGATGGTCTCGTTGTAGTTCTTGGTCAGGGCAGGGAAATCCACCCAGCTGGTGATGGTGGTTTCCAGCAGTCGCAGCGAGCGCCGCTTGCTGTCGGTGTAGTAGCCTAAATAGGCGTGGCAGGGCTCCACGAAGATAACAGGTTTCAACCCTATCTTTCGCATTATGGAGGCAAAGAAAACACAGGCGTCCACACAGTTGGCCTGGCGGTTGTTGTAGACTTGGTCGAAGAAACGGATATGCTGCACATTGGCTCTCTTGGTGGGAGTAGAGGTACAGGATATGGAGGAATAGGTGATGCCGCGTTCAAGGGCATAGTACCAGATGGCTTCCACCTGGCTCACCACACTCTTGGCATCCTTTTGGTAGCCGGTAATCCGCGTCACGACGCCCTGCTGCAAGATATCGCTCAGGATGCTGTCGATATAAGGGTGTTCCTCATTGACATAAGCGGCAAACAGCCAGCGGAAGTCATGCAGTTTGTTGTCGGAGTCGAGCACACTGAGCAGGCAGTCGTTGGCGGAGCGGTAGTTGATTCGGACATTCTTGACATCGACCTCCTCGTCGTTGATAAAGCAGGTGAACGTGAGGTCTGTGATACCCTGCTGCCGTATCTGGTAAAGCTTGTCGTACTTCCACTTTACCGAGGGATGGAAGGTGTAGCGGACATCTTTGATGGGCAACACCTCCTGAAAGATGGTCACATAGTTGAGGTTCGAGGAATCAATCGTGATACGCAGCACCGCATTGCTGGCAGGGGCAGTCACCGACACGCTGAACAGCGCATTGGTGTCGTTCAGACCGAAAGTCTGGTCACTGAGGCTGGCCACACCCATCACCAACGAGGGGTAGAACTGGTTTTCAAGATACGGATTGTATGCTGCCTCGAAATCCACATATGAGGGGTCGAAAACCTTTGGCTTTTTGTTGTGGCACGACGACAAAAGCAAAAGAGTCATGCCCAATGCCAGAAAAAGACGAAACGAAAGCCCATGATGAAGGGCATTGCATCTGCAGAATAACATATTCTTATTGTTTGTTGACATTAAGACAGAATACCGGAAACCATTACCACTATCAATGCTACCGGAGCGACATAGCGGGCAACGAAACGGAATACGCCATAGAATCGGCGGCCGACAGTGCCATGGTTGGTGAACTCGTCGAGGACTTCGGTCTCCGGCATCACCCAGCCAAGGAATATGACTGTAAGCAATGCACAAAGCGGTGGCAGATAGATGCTGTTGAGACGGTCGACAAAGTCAAACAGGGTGTAACCTGCCAGCTTGATGTGAGACAGAGGGCCTACCGAGAGCGAGAACACCACTCCCAGCAGCGTGGTCAGCAGGAATACTATTCCGGCACCAATACCCCGGCGTGTGCCGGTATGCTCGCAGAGTGTGGCCGTGAGTGCCTCCAGCAAGGAGATGGCGCTGGTGAGCGCAGCAACCATCAAAAGGATGAAGAATATCGTGGAAAACACCTGTCCGGCGCCACCCATTGTATTGAACACATTGGGCAGCACACAGAACACCAGCCCCGGACCGCCGGCAGGGTCGAACCCACAGCTGAACACTGCGGGGAAGATGGCCACACCGGCCAGGATGGCAATCAGCGTGTCGCACACCGTAATCCACATGGCTGTCTTGAAGATATTGTCGTTGACAGGTATATACGAGCCATACACCAGCATAATGCCCATGCCCACACTCAGCGAGAAGAGAGCCTGCCCGAGTGCGGCAAGGATTCCCTCGCCCGTAAGCTTGGAGAAATCCGGAGAAAAGAGATACTCTACGCCTTTCACCGCGCCGGGCAGCGTAAGACTGCGCACGCAAAGCACCAGAATCAGGACTACCAGCACCGGCATCAGCACCTTCGACACATTCTCAATGCCCTTCTGCACCCCGCCAAGGACAATGAATAGCCCCAGCAGAGCAAAGATGACAAGGAAAAGGATAGGCTTGGTGCCCGTGGAGAACTGGGAGAAATAGTTGGAGATAGGCGCGGCACTGGTGCCCAACGCTGCCAGCGAGCCGGACAGCGATTCCCAAATATAGCCTGTGGTCCATCCCGAAAGAACGAGATACTGCGACAGGATAAAGAAACTGGTGACAATGCCCAGCAAGCCCACCAGTCCCCATCCCTTGCGGTCGGGACGCAAAGCAGGGAATGCCTTGATAGGCGTATGCTGTGCCCGGCGGCCGATGACAAATTCCGACATCATCAGCACACTGCCTATTAGAAAAACAAAACAAATATATACAATCAGGAATGCACCTCCGCCATATTTGCCACAAGTGTAGGGAAAACGCCAGATATTGCCCAGGCCGACGGCAGAGCCGACAGCAGCCATAATGGCTCCAAGATTGGAAGAAAAGGATTTTTGTTGTGTCATAGAAGATAGTATTTTCTGATTACCGATTATTCTGAATATTATGATTATTCTGATTTACCCGACCCTCTCAGGGTTTGCACTCACAAAGTCGGCCCACTGCTGCTTCTTGCTCTTGCGGACACGGGTGGGCTTCAACTGCTGGCGGATGTCGCCCAGCGGGTCGCTCAGCTCCAAGTGGCATGTGTAGGCCACCGCCAGTGCATCCGAAGCGTCGAGATACTGGGGGATGCTGTCAAAGCCAAACACACCCTGCAGCATAGCCGCCACCTGCTCCTTGGCGGCGTTGCCGTTGCCCGTCACCCGCTGCTTGATGGCGGCAGGCTCATACTCGGTATAGGAAAGCTCACGGCTCAGTGCCGCCCCTATTGCCACGCCCTGTGCCTTGCCCAGCTTGAGCATCGACTGCACATTCTTTCCCGCAAAAGGGGCCTCAATAGCCAAGTGGTCGGGGTGGTACGAGTCGATAATCCGCTGGGTGGTATCGAAGATTTTCCGCATACGGAGATGGAAGTCGACAATTTTGCGCAGATACAGCACATCCATCACCACCAACCGTGGTGCGGAGCCATCCGTGTCAATCAGACTATACCCCAATATCCGGGTGCCGGGGTCGATACCTAGAATCAGCATTGTGCCATATTTTTTGCAAAAATACGAATATTTTTTGTATCTTTGCATTTTTAAATGCAGTGACAACAATAATTTAATTATAACAATACCATGGACAAACTGATTATCACCGCTGCCATCTGTGGCGCAGAAGTTACCAAGGAGCAGAACCCTGCCGTTCCCTACACCGTTGAAGAGATAGTGCGCGAGGCCAAATCGGCCGTCGATGCCGGCGCCGCCATCGTACACCTGCACGTGCGCCACGACGACGGCACACCCACCCAAAGCCGCGACCGTTTCCAAGAGTGCGAAGAGGCTATCCTCAAAGAGTGCCCCAACGTCATCCTCATTCCCTCCACAGGCGGTGCCGTGGGCATGACCCCCGACGAGCGCCTACAGAGCACCGACACCACTCCCCTGCCCGAAATGGCAACCCTCGACTGCGGCACCTGCAACTTCGGCGACGAAATCTTCGACAACACCATGCCCACCATGCGCGCCTTTGGCAAACGAATGATGGAACGCGGCATCAAGCCCGAATACGAGTGCTTCGAGATGGGTCACCTCGACACCATCCTCACCATGGCCCGCAAAGGCGAGGTGCCCGGTGCTCCGATGCAGTTCAACTTCGTGCTCGGCGTACCCGGCTGCACCCCCGCCACCGTCGACAACCTCTGCTGGCTCGTTAAAAACATCCCCGCAGGCAGCACCTGGACAGCCACCGGCATCGGCCGCCACGCCTTCACGCTCGCAGCGCCCACTATCGTCATGGGCGGCAACGTGCGCGTAGGTTTCGAGGACAACCTCTACCTTGAACGCGGCGTACTGGCCAAGAGCAACGGCGAACTGGTCGACAAGGTCGTCCGCATGGCCAAACTCCTCGGCCGTCCCGTAGCCAACAGCGACGAAGCCCGCGAAATTCTCGGACTCAAAAGATAACCTATCAAATTGTATATTAAATGAAAAAAATACTTTTCATGCTGGCGGCAGTGGTCTTCACCACTGCCGTTGTGGCTCAGAATGCCACAACCGAAGAAGAAATGATGCGCCAATGGCGCCAGATGAAGCACAAGCGCGACATATCCCAGCAGGCCAAGCTGAGCTCCATCCCACTGGGAAAAGCCCTGCCCGAAAGCAAAAGTACAAAAGCCCTGCCCGAAGACCGCGTATGGTTCCCCGGCGAATGGGAAGAGGTGAAAGCCGTCATTGTCACACCCTCCTATACCTACCAACCCGACTCCAACTTGGGTTCCGGATACTTCTCGGCCGAACCTATGGTGACCGGCGTGGCTGAATACTACAAATACAGCCCCACCCGCGGATGGGTATCCATGAACATCTACGGTCCTTACAAAAGCACCATGGACACCACCTCAGCCTTCGGACTCGTGTTCTTCAGACTCATGGACGGCATCCAGCGCGGCCATGCCGAGGCATGGGTACGCGTGGAAAAAGAAGAAGACACCGCCAAAGTACTCCGCACACTGAAACGTTTAAATATGCGGAACGACAGCGTCCGCTTCGTCATCGGCCCCGGCAACTCCTTCTGGTACCGCGATTGCGGCCCCATCTGCTTCTACTATGGCGACCAAGACAGCGTGGCCATGATGGACTTCGAGTACTATCCCGGCCGTGCGCTCGACGACTCCCTGCCTTCACTCATCTACCGCCAAATGAACATCCCCAACTACATCAACACTATCGAATGGGAAGGCGGCAACTGCCTGGTAGACGGTGCCGGCTTCCTGCTAAGCAGCGACGCACTCTACAGAAACAACAGCGACGAATACGGCCAACTCACATGGGATGGACGCAACCCCAGCTCCATCCACTACACCAGCAAGACCCGCCTTACCCAAAGCCAGACCCGGAATGCCCTGCGCGACCTCCTCGGACAGCGCGAGACACACATCCTGCCCACCTACCAATATGACGGCGGCACTGGCCATATCGACCTCTATGCCGACATGTGCGAGGAAAACGGCTTCGTCTTTTCGGTCATGCCCGAGGCCTACAGCTCATGGGCAGACTACCGCACCGGTGCCCGCAACATCGACTCCCTCTGCTCCTACACCTCCCTTTTCAACCGCCCCTACTACAAAACCACCATCCCCTTCCCCAGCAAGGACGACGGCTCCAACTTCACCTCCCAGCGGGAATATAACGAGCAATACACCCGCACCTACAGCAACCACACCTTCGTCAACGACCTCATCCTCCAGCCCTGCTTCTCGGCTGTAGTCAACGGACAACCTTCCGCAGCCTGGGACCGCGACAACATCGAGAAACTCAAGGAAGCCTACCCTGGCTACACCATCTATCCCGTCGACGTGCGCACCTTTGACGGCAGCGGCGGCGCCATCCACTGCGTCACCAAACAGATACCCGCCGACAACCCCGTGCGCATACTTCACAAAAGCATTGTCGGCTGTGCCAACGACCTGCAGGACGAAGTACCCGTCAGTGCCGTCATCACCAACCAGAGCGGCATAGCCCATGCCGAATGCATCTACCGCACCAACGGTGGCGAATGGCAAACCATCAGCCTCACCGCCAACGGCAACCGCCACTACGGCCGCATGCCCCGTCCGCAAAGCACTTTCTTTGTAGACCGTGTTGACACCATTGTCCATTACAACGTCATCGACAGCGTAGCCAACATAACCGTCATCGACAGCACCCTCAACGCCGACTCCACCACCTACACCTATCATTACGACACCACCTATACCTTCCAATACGATACCACCTACACCGTCGACACCGTCGATGTGCTGGTTGACACCGTCGTGAACGTGGAGTACTACATCTCTGCCACATCCAACAACGGCAAGACTATCACCAAACCTATGACCGCCCACCAAGGTGGCTACTACAGCTACTACTTCACCGGTCAACTCGACACCGTTGCCTTGCTCGACAGCATGCAGTACGACTTCGACACCACGCCCATGCCCGCCACCGACATCACCTTCCTCTTCGATGCCAACCGCACCCACCGCGACACCAGCACGGCTCCCGAGCCCCCTGCCGTAGGCATTGACACTCCCGCCGACGAATCGGCCTTCGGACAGTTCTACCCCAACCCCGCCACCTCTCAGGCCAACATCCGCATTGACCTGGGCAGCGGCGGCGACTACAGCGTAGCCATCATCGACAACCTCGGCCGCACCGTGCACACCAGCACCCTGCAAACCGCCGGCACCATTGTCTACACCATCCGCACCGAGTGCCTGGCAGCAGGACTCTACACCGTAGTTTTCTCCGGCAACGGACAGACCATCGCACGCCGGTTAGTGGTCAAATAGCCGCACTAACCACACTCCTATACAGAAACGCTCCATCGTCAGGTGGAGCGTTTTTTTCAAAAATCGTTCATCATACTGCGCCCAATGTATAGACCTTCTTCCGTCGTCATTTATTCGATCGTTATTCGATCGTTTTCCCTTTCTTTTCCGTTTCACAAAGGGAAAACGATAGGAAACATATCGAAAAACGATAAGATAAAGAACGACGCTACATCGAGCCCGGAAGGCGCACTGAGGAACGTTGGGGACAAATATGCGACACTATTGGAACGTTGAGGAAAGTTGGTGTAACCCCTCACAGAATAAAATGTAACTTCCGCGCGAAGCAGCAAGAGTCTCACCGAAAACATTCGCCGGCTGTTTTGGACGGAAAAAAGAGATGAATCTTGTTAAACTTTTGTTATTTTAAAAAAAAGTGTATATTTGCATTTTATAGTGAATTTGTAAATATTTAGGCAATAACAAAATAATCAAAACATTATGAGTAATTATCATCGTTTCAACAAGTCTTTCTCCGCAAAACGCGCAGTGGCGCTGGTGTGCCTGCTGTGTGTAGCCGGAGTTGCAGCATGGGCCCAGCCCACTCGGCTGTACATCGACACGTCAGCCTCCACACAGGTTGCCCCCTCCAAGGTGTACGACGGCACTACTGTCGCCACAATCACTGTGGTTGGCACGCCCGTGGGCATTGTAGCACCCTACACCAATGTATCCCTTGTGGCCGCGGCCAACTACACCGACCCCTCGGTGGGCGGCATCAAGATGGTGGTGGTGACCTACTCGCTTGCCGGGTCTGATTCCGCCCTGTATCTCCCCCCTATCAACGATACCCTGTGGGCCAGCATCATGCCTAAACAGCTCACTATCTCCGGCACGATGATCGACAGCAGCAAGGTTTACAACCACAGCACGATTGCCAACATCCAGCGCGTCGGCACCCTGCAGGGCGTTGTGGCTGGCGACAACGTGTTCCCCTCGGCCACGGCACGCTATGCCGATGCCAACGTGGGAGTTGCCAAACCCGTGGTGATCACCTATTCGCTCTACGGCGGCAATACAATGGTGTACAGCAACTACATCCTTCCTGCCACCGACACGCTCACGGCCGACATCACCCCTCTCGGACTCATTGCCCCCGCCATCACGCTTACCCCTTCCAAGTTCTATGACGGCACAGTCAACTGCCCGGTCCTCGACCCCGGCACCATCACCGGCATCTACAGCGGCGACGAGGTCACCTACTCCGCTTCTGCCGTGTTCCTCACCCCCGATGCTGGCGAGAACAAGGTTGTAATACCCGTATTCACCCTGAATGGTCCCCAAAGCTTTAACTACACCGTCGTCGACACCGCTTCCACCCCCTATCATGCCGACATCCTTCCGCGCCAGCTGGGTGCCCAGGGTGCCGTGGTACGCACCACCAAATCATATGACGGCACCACCGACGCCTATGTGATTTACCCCGCTTTCCCCGCCAATTACATCGACGGTGAAACAATCCTTATCAGCACCACTGCTTCGTTTGACTCGCCCGAAATCGGCATAGGGAAGACCATCACCCTGCATTACAACCTGGAGGAAAACGACTACTCCTCCAACTACCTTGCCCCCGAGGACGAGATCTACACCACCGAGGGCAGAATTATCGCCGCCACGGTGCTCGACTCCTCTTTCGACCTGAACGGCATCGTGTCTGCCGACACCCACTTCTGCCAGGGCGACTATGTAGAGATGGAATGCCATATTGCCCAGGGCCTGCCTTCGAACTACACACTGGTTTTCAACGCCGCAGCCTTGGCCCAAGGTTTTTCAAACCGGCACGACACAATAATCCTCGGCGGAGAGAGCAGCTTCACTATGGGTTTCTTTATTCCTGAAGGCTGCGAAGAGGGTAACTATTCGGTCACTATCATGATTTACAACGATGCCGAAGACGAACTTGTCGCCTCGTGGAGCTTTGAAGTCGACATGCCCAACACCTATCTGGTGCAGGTGTTCAACGATGTGGTGAGCATCGACAACACTTCCGAGCGCTTCAACACGTTCCAGTGGTTCAAGGACGGCAAAGCCGTGTCCGGTGCCACTCTGCCCTACTACCAAGATCCTGACGGCTACCTGAACGGACTCTACTCCGTGAGAGTGAATGCCGGCACCGACGATGAGCACATGATATGCCCCATCGAGTTCGACAACACACCCGCCAAGAGCATGAAGCTTTACCCCAACCCCGTTGTGAACACCACCCAGGTGAAGATTGCGGGCTCCGACCGGGAGACACACGAGCTTACGCTCTACAACAGCTATGGCACACCCGTGCTGAAAACCACCTTCTCAGGCAGCGAGTATCGCCTTGACATGAACAGCCTGCCGCAGGGCGTCTATATGCTCAGCGTGGACGACATGAACACAAAGACTGTCAAACTGTAATTCACCAATAACTTAGACTATTATGAAAAGAATATTCACTACAATCATAATGCTGGCCGTAGCCGCCACGGCTTCTGCCCAGTTTATCGACCACCACAACAATATCCAACTCTATTGCGGCGGTGGCGTACATTCAATGTATTACAATCCCGTTGAGGGCATCCGTTCCCCGGGAGCCGGTGCCTTGGTGGGCCTGCAGTACCAGTACATGTTCAACCACCACTGGGGATTAGGGTTCGGCGTTGAGGCCAGCACACTGAACAGTTCGGCCAAATACAACTACAGCATTGTGAACAACAACATCATGCTGCCCGGTGCCCTGTATGAGAGCAATGTGACCACAACCCTCTACAACCTGACGGAGAAGCAGCACATGACCGACATCAGCATCCCGCTGCAGGTAGTCTTCCGCAACCCCGTAAACCACACGATTGCATTCCAGATGGGGCTGGGACTTTCCGCCGACATCCCCTTCAAGGGCACCTACCGCGTGACGGCCGGCACCTACTCCCGCTCGGCATACATGCCCCATACCAATGTAACCTACTCCGACCTGCCTTCGCACAATCTGGGCCGCTACTCCGCCACATCAAAGAAAATCGAGGGCAACAACGAGCTGCCTAAATTCTACATGAGCCTGCTCGCCGACCTGGGCTACACGTTCAACTGCAGCGACGCCTTCGGCATATATCTGGGTATTTATGGAAAGTTCGGCCCCAACAATATCAATACCCGAAGCGAGATCAAGACCCCGATGCTGGACTATAACGACGTCTACACCGCCTCTTTTGGCAGCGACCGCGTGTGCAATGTGTACGCCTATGAAGCCGGCCTCAAGATTACCCTCCGCTTTGGATTGGGTCGCGATATGGACTGGCGTATAATAAAGGCCGCCGAGGAAGCCGCTGCCGCACAGGCCGAGGCTGAACGCCAGGCCGCCCTTGCAAAGGCCGAGGCCGAGCGCAAGGCTGCCGAGGAAGCCGCCATTGCCGAGGCCATCGCAAAAGAGAAGGCTGAAGCCGAGGCTCGCGCCCGTGCCGCCGCCGACTCCATAGCCCGTGTGCATGCCGCCGAGCGCGCCAAAGCCGAAGCCGAAGCCCGCGCACAGGCCGAAGCACTGAACCGTGCCAAAGCCGCTGCCGACTCATTGGCCAAAGCACAGGCTGCCACCGAGGCCCGTCTGAAAGCCGAGGCTGAAGCACGCGCCAAAGCCGAAGCCGAGGCTCGCAGAGCCGAGGCAGAAGCACGTGAACGCGCCCGCGCCGAACAGCGTGCCCGCGAAGAGGCCGCCTTCGTGGCCGGATACAGAGACGTGGCATACTTCGAGACCGGCAAGGACATGCCGATATTCAGCGAACTCAACGAGGACTCGTGGGACAACCTGAAAGCCGTCATGGACAAGCACCCCGAAATCAAGGTTACCGTCACCGGACACACCGACAACGTGGGCAAGGACGCAGCCAACCTGAAACTGTCGCAGAACCGCGCCGACAACATCAAAAAGATGCTTGTGCAGAAAGGCATCGCCGCCGACCGCATCACCGCCATAGGCAAGGGTGAGAGCGAACCCGTCGAGACCAACAGCACACCCGAAGGCCGCGCCAAGAACCGCCGCATTGAAATCACCATCGGCAAATAGCCGTTACCCTGCATGCAAAAAAGAGAGAGGCAGACCTTGTGTCCGCCTCTCTTCTTTTGGTTTTAAGGTTTTAGGGTGGAAAGGTTTTAGTGTGTTATTGTATGCCGTTGATAAGTTGATAAGTTTATACGGCTCGCATCATATCAACATATCAACGTATCAACATATAAACCTTCAAACCTTTTAACCCTCAAACCCTTTAACCCAAATCGGTCATTGCAAAAGAGGGTCACTCCTCATTCTCCGAGGGCGACAGACTGCAGTAAAGCGAGTAGAAATCACTGATGATTTTGTGCTGGGAGAACTTCTCCCTCTGCACCCGGCCCTTCTCCACCAGCTGCTGACGCAACGCGGGGTCGTCGAGTATAGACTTGAGCCGCTGCGCAATCTCCGAAGGATTCTTGGGGTCGGCATACAGGGCTGCATCGCCACCGGCCTCAGGCATGGAAGAGACATTTGAGGTGACCACGGGCGTATCGCAGCAGAGGGACTCCAGAATGGGGATGCCGAAACCCTCGAACAGCGACATATAGGCCGAGGCTTGGGCACAGGCATAGAGCGCCGGGAAGTCCTCGAAATCGGCCTTGTTTAAAATATGCACCCGCTCTGTCATGCGCAGCGACCTCACAGCAGACATCAGCGAGGAATGGTATGCACCGTGGTTATTCCCCACAATCACCAAGTGGACATCGTCGGGCAACTCTGCCATAGCCTTCACCACAGCAATCTGGTTCTTGCGCTCCTCTATCGAACCCACGCAGATAATATACTTCTCCGGCAGGTGGTATTCCTCGCGCACATAAGCCCTGTCCGACTCGCTGACCGGTTTCCAAAAGATTGGGTCGCACGACTGGTAGACAACCCTGATCTTGTCCTCAGGCACATGGATAAAGTCTATCAAATCGCGCTTGGTCTGCTCGCTGACGGCCACCACCACATCGGCAATCTTGCACGAATGCCTAATCTTCGAACGGTGTACACACCTGTCAACAACGGAATAGAACTGCGGGAAACGCCACACGATGAGGTCGTGTATCGTCACCACACGCTTAATGGAGCGGGGGATTCCGTGCGGCAGTTCGTGGCTGAGGCCATGGAAAATCTTCACCTTGTCGCCCTTCAAGTGGAAAGTCACGCCAAAGCGCCTCCAAATATCGGGGAAGAAGCGGTCGATACCCGTTGGCTGGCGGGTGGAAATGTTGGCATAGCCGGTAAAATAGCTCTTGTACTCGCCCGACATAACGGGAGAATAAAGGAATGCGCGCACATTCTGGTGCTCCTGCGCCAGTCCGCAGACAAGCATACGGCTGTAGTTCCCTAACCCCGTATTGTTTTGAAATGCACGCTTTGCGTCAAAACCGATAACCATAATTATATCCTGTTTGAATTTGCAAAAATACAAAAAAAAATCGTATCTTTGCAAATTCAATCAAAAAAAAGCATGACACGCATATCCGCAATAGTCATCACCCAAGACGAAGAACGCAACATAGGCCGCTGTCTCTCGTCGCTGCAGGGAATCGCCGACGAGATTATCGTGGTCGACTCCGGCTCCACCGATGCCACAGAGACCATCTGCCGGCAATTCGGAGCCCGTTTTGTGCACCACCCCTGGGCAGGCTACTCCGGGCAGAAAAACTATGCCGACAGCCTCGCCTCCCACCCATGGACCCTCAGCATCGACGCCGACGAAGCCCTCTCCCCCACCCTGCGCAACACCCTTGCGCAACTGAAAGAGCAAGGACTGGACAACGGCAGCGTGTACCAGTTCAACCGGCTCAACAACTTCTGCGGAAGCTGGATACACCACTGCGGCTGGTACCCCGACGCAAAAGTGCGCCTGTGGCCCACAGGCCAGGCTCAATGGCAGGGCACCATACACGAAGAGCTGAACCACAGCGCCTGCCCCACGGTAACCACCCTCAAAGGCGACCTGCTCCACTACTCCTTCTACAGCATCGACGAAATGACCCTCCGCCACCGCCGCTACTACCTCCTGGCCGCACAGGCCACACACGATGCAGGCCGCAAAGCCACCATGGCGGCCGTAGTGCTCAAACCCCTCTGGGCTTTCCTGCGCGGATACGTGCTGCTCGGAGGCTTCCTCGACGGCCACGCCGGCTACCTGGTCTGCCGCATGAACGCCCACTACACCTTCATGAAATACGCCACACTGAGAGAAATGACAAAAAAAATGCTTGATTGACTGATTGTGTAAATACGTTATCCGTTGATAAGTTGATAAGTTTATACGGCTCGCATCATATCAACATTTCAACATATCAACATATCAACGCAAAACATATCAACATATCAACGTATCAACATATCAACATAACACATCCAATAACAACCCTCAACCCCCCGTTCCCATCATGCCCGAAATCAACGAAACAAACCGCAACCTGTTCGCCCAATACACCATAGAAGAGAAACAACGCCTCTACCAAGCCGCCACGGAACTATACAGCGAAAACAAGCGCCAACTGTTCGACCGTCTCGTGCTCAACCGCACACGCCACATCTGCGTGGTGCTCGAGGACATATTCCAATCGCACAACGCCAGCGCCGTGCTGCGCAGCTGCGACTGCTTCGGCGTGCAGGACATCCACGTGGTGGAAAACCGCAACCGGTATGCGCCGAACTCCGACGTCTCGATGGGTTCGGACAAATGGGTGGACTATTACAAACACCCCTCAATCCTGCAGACCTACGACGAACTGCGCGCCAAAGGCTACCGCATCATTGCCACCCTGCCCCACGAAAACGACACCCTCATCACCGACCTCGACATCTCTCAGCCCACAGCCCTTGTCTTCGGCACCGAGCTCACCGGCCTCACACCCGAAGCCATCGACCACGCCGACGGCTACGTCAAAGTGCCCATGTACGGCTTTACCGAAAGCTTCAACATCAGCGTATGCGCCGCGCTTTCGCTCTTCTATCTCACCGAAAAGATGCGCGCCAACCCCGCCATAGACTGGCGGCTGACCGAAGAAGAGCAAATCACCCTCAAACTATACTGGAGCATGCAGGTGATTCACGACGGGCGACGCGTGATGGAACACATCTCCACAAACCTATTCGGCAATCGTTAGTCCCTCAAAACAAGCGCCCTGCAACAAGAAAAAATATTTTTATTGAAAAAATTACAATAATAACAAAAAGATTAGTATCTTTGTAGA
The DNA here is from genome assembly GCA_902790215.1 of uncultured Bacteroidota bacterium. Taxonomy (GTDB): domain Bacteria; phylum Bacteroidota; class Bacteroidia; order Bacteroidales; family P3; genus Colimorpha. The sequence goes on from CADAQX010000021.1 coordinate 38,538, forward strand.
TTGAACAAAAAACAATAACAACATTATAAAAATCTTGATATGAAAAAGATACTCCTTCTTGCCGCACTCATCATCATGAGCCAGACACTGGTTTTTGCACAAAAAGAGAAATCAATTAAAGAGGCCAACGTACCCGTTAGATTCGTCAAGGACTTCCAAGGCCAGAACCAAGACGCCAAAGACGTAAGCTGGACCGTGACCGAAGACAGCCTCTTCTACACCGCCACCTTCACCAACAGCGACGGCGACAAACAGGCCACACGCTTCTCCAACAAAGGCACCGAGAAACGCTACTTCGTCGATCCCGCCTACTACCCCCACGCCATCCTCGACACCGTGGCCAGCCAATTCCCCAAGCACAAAATCACCACCATCTACATCCGCGACCTGAAAGGCAAAATGACCTACCAGGCACGCATCGCACGCAATAAAGGCTTCCTCTTCTGGCGGAAAGAGACCGATGTGAAAACCCTCTCGTTCGAGACCAACTGCAAGATGATTGAAGTCGTCGACGAAATCTGAGACTAAAACCCGTCACACAAGCATAGCAGCACCCCCAAACAGGGTGCTGCATTCTTTTTAGGGGCTAGGGTATTGCTTGATTGTCTGATTGCTTGATTGTCTGATTGACTGGCGCAGTCATATTACTCAAGCAATTACACATTTAAGCATTCAAGCAATATCTCAGTGGCATACAATCCTGGTTCATATCTCCTACCTCTTACTTTGCTTTCTGCCGCCTCGCGCGGAAGTTACTCTTTATTCTGTGAAGGATTACGCCGACTTTCCTCAACGTTCCGATAGTGTCGTATATTTGTCCCCAACGTTCCTATGTGTGCCCTCAGGGCTCGATGTTGCGCCGTTCTTTATCATATCGTTTTTCGATATGTTTCCCATCGTTTTCCCTTTGTGAAACGGAAAAAGAGTGGAAAACGATCGAATAACGATCGAATAAATGAGGCCACGTCATGTCAAATGGCAAATAGGTATGAGACCTTAATGACCGGGGATAAAGAAAGGGACACGCGCACTGCAGTACGCATGTCCCTTATCGTTCCGGAAAGTTCCGGACTCGGTTACTCAATGTTGACCAAGTAGTAGTTCTTCTTGCCTTTCTGGACAAGGATGCTGCCACAAGAGAGGATGTCGGCAGCCGTGAGACGGCAGTCTTCACCCACCTTGGCTTTGTTGACCGAGATGGAGTTCTGCTTCAGCTCGCGGCGTATCTCGCCTTTGGAGGCGAACATGCCGGTTTCGGCGGCGAGGTCTATCAATGACACGCCTTCATCGATACGAGCACGCGGCACCGTGAACTGAGGCACCCCCTCGAAGACGGAAAGCATCGTGGCCCGGTCGAGGCTGTTCAGTTGCTCGGTAGTACCCTTGCCAAAGAGCAGTTCGGAGGCAGCCACAGCCGACTCATAATCGGCCACGCTGTGCACACGGCAGGTGATGTCCTTGGCCAAGGCTTTCTGCAGGATGCGCTGCTCGGGGGCAACGTCGTGCTGCTGCTGGAGTGCCTCGATTTCCTCCTTGCTGAGGAGGGTGAAGATGCGGATGTAGCGGGACGCATCGACATCGGAGCAGTTCAGCCAGAATTGGTAGAACTTGTAGGGGCTGGTCTTGGCGGGGTCAAGCCACACATTGCCGCCCTCGGTCTTGCCGAACTTGGTGCCGTCGGCCTTGGTGATAAGGGGGCAGGTGAGGGCGTAAGCCTCGCCGCCCTCCATGCGGCGGATGAGTTCGGTGCCGGTGGTGATGTTGCCCCACTGGTCGCTGCCACCCATCTGCAGGCGGCAGCCTTTGGTGCGGTAGAGCACCAGGTAGTCATAGCCCTGGAGCAGCTGGTAGCTGAATTCGGTGAAAGAGAGTCCTGTCTCAAGGCGTTTCTTGACCGAGTCCTTGGTCATCATGTAGTTGACAGTGATGTGCTTGCCCACGTCGCGGATAAAGTCGAGGAAGAGATAGTCTTTCATCCATTCGTAGTTGTTGCATATCTCGGCACCGTTCACGGGGTTGTCGAAGTCGAGGAATTTGCCGAGTTGCTGACGGATGCAGTCGACGTTGTGCTGCACTTCCTCCACGGTGAGGAGTTTGCGCTCGGCGGCCTTGAACGAGGGGTCGCCAATCATTCCGGTGGCTCCACCTACAACGGCGAGGGGCTTGTGGCCGGCCATCTGCAGGTGCTTGAGGAGCATAATGCTGACGAGGTGTCCGATGTGGAGCGAGTCGGCGGTGGGGTCGATGCCCACATAGGCGGTAGTTACTTCTTTGTTGAGCTGTTCTTCTGTGCCGGGCATGATGTCGTGGATCATGCCGCGCCACTGGAGTTCTTGGACAAGGTTTGTTTGCATTGAATAATAATATTGAATGAAGTATATAAAAAAGAGGTACTGAGTGGATGCCAGTACCTCTTTTAATATCTAATCGGTTTTATCTTACAATTAATTTAGAGGTGGCTCTCTGGCTTCCGACCACTACATTGACAAGATACATGCCGTGAGGCAGTGCCTGGCAGTCGACGGTGCGGGTGTGGACACCCTCGGTGAGGTTGCCAAGGCTCTCGCTATAGACCATCTTGCCGGTGAGGTCGTAGATGCGCATGGTGGCTTTGCCAGCCTTGCCGACGGTGATCTCCATAGTGGAGCGGTCGATGGCGGGGTTGGGATAGAAGCGCACGCTGTTGTTGCCGACAGAGGCAACCGAAGGAACATCGAGATAGATTTCGGGAGGAACAATCTCGTTGGTGTGGTCGACAACATAGGTGCTGTCCATGAAGATACCACGGCCATAGGTGCCGAAATACATGGCTTTGCTCCACTTGGTGCGGGGATAGACATAAAGGACCTCGGTGACACCGTCGTGGCCAACATACTGGATGAAGGGGTTGTCGTTGGTGACCTGGTACATGGAAGTCACGGGAACACCACGGAAATCGCCATACTCGTTCCAGCTGCCGCTGTTGACGCTGTTGCTCTTGAAGACGCCGTCCTCGGTGCCGACATACACTTCACCAGTGGTGTATTCAATCATTGCACTGTATGTGGGGATGGAGGTATTGGGCAGGGGAATGGGTCTGATTGAATAGTTGTCAGCAGAGGCGTGGTCAATGTAGACGACGTTGGCGCCAGTGGCATCATAACCGTCGAAGGTCAGAATAACACCATCGTGGCCGGGACGCGGGTCAACATTGATTGAGGAGATGCGACGGCTGAAATAGTAACTGTCGCTGGTCACCATTACGGTATCGATAGTGGTTACGCGGTTACGCACCAAGTAGTCGCAAGCGGAACGGATTGAAGTAAGGTTCTGATTGTAGTTGATGCTGTTTAATCCGTGTACACGAACCAGGAATGACTGTTTCAGGGTGTCGTTCTCCACAACGATGAAGGCGCAGTCGCCATCCTGCGACATGGCGCAGAGACGGACATAATAATTGGGATTGATCGAGCGGCTGATGCCATATATATGGCTCCAGAAACGGTTGTCGCCATCAAAGACCTTACGGAAATCGGTGGGGCACCAGCAGTAGGTTACATTCGTGTTCTGGGGTTTTTCGTTCTCAACGGTGACTGCCAGCAAACGGCTCAGATAAGGAGTGGGGATGGTGTGGCGGAGTTCGTTGCGGACGGTGAAGCCGTGGTCGAAGCGGTGATAGAAAGGATAAGCGGCATGGGCAGGATCGAGAACCAGAATGGAGTCGCCAGCCCTGATCTGGAAGTTCTGGGAAAGGTCGTGACGAGTACCGTTGCGGAGGATGTAGCTGAGGGTATCAATGGTGAATGTGATGCTGTCGTTGGAGGCAGTGTTGTGATCGGTTTCCCACAGGTAGATTTGGCCGATGGCGGGGCCGCCGGCAACGATGTCGGTCGTGAAATCAACATCGCTGGTCCAGGTCTGGGTATTGGTATAGTTGGAGAAGTCGGCATAGCTGCGGCCAATAGAGCCATTGGCAGAAGAGACGAAGATGGTTCTGCGGGAGAGGGGAAGATATTGGTTGAAGCGCGAAGTGGCCACTGAACCGCCATTGCCCTTCCAGATAATGTTGGCCATGTGGTTGAGGTTCGAACCGCTGGCATCATACCAAGTGCTGTCGTTGACACCGCCGTCGTGTTCAACACGAGCCTCGATGAAGGGGCAGGCGTTGTTGTTGGCACCGCTGATGATAGAACCATCGGGGCAGACAGCAAGACCGTTGATCTGGACATTGTTCAAACCACGGTTGTGGTTGGTGAAGAAGTATGTGGAGCCAAAGCCGCTACCGACATATATACCGCCGTCAGTTGCGATGAAAAGATTCTCAATCATACCGACCTCATCATCCCATTCAGGGATTGTGAGAATCTGATGCATTCCGGAATGTACAAACTGAATGTTGGAATAGACCATCGACATATAGTCGCCGGCATTCAACTGGTTTTCGTTTGAAGAGGAAACCGTCCACTGATAAGGAGCGTTTTCGACATAGCCCTTGCCCATCCAAAGGTTGGCGCCACCGATATACACCTTGGTGGGGTCGATGGAGCTAACGGTGAGGGAGCCGCAAGTTTTTGCGGTGGCAGCACTGGTAAACGGAGTGACAGTGCTGGTGGAGAGGAGCTGCCAGCTGTTGGTATTGCGGGTCAGATAAAGGCCGGTCATCAAACCGTTGGCATCGCAAGCCATGGCATACATGTAGCTCTCGTCGCTGGGAGCCAAAGCCAACTCAATGCTGGCGGCCTTGTTGCCAAAAGCCGTGCAGCTACTCGTGATTTCAACAATTGCAGAAGCATTGATAACGTCACTGATTTTATAAACATTGCCTTTGCTGGTGAAGAAAGCACGGTTATACTGCTTGGAGGCAACAACACTGTGAACATCGCCTTCAAAGATTTTGGCGGGAGTATTGTTCCAGTCGGAAGCCTGATTGATTACCCAGCGGAAAAGGCCTTTAGGAGTGGCGACGAAGACATAGGTGACACCCTGCAGCTTCATCATCGACATCGAGTTCACTGAAGCGAAGTCGGCTTCAAGGTCGTAACCCGGATTGGTTTTGGTGAGACGGGTGAAGCGAGTGGCAGGATTGTTGTCGTTGCAGTTGAAAAGGAACATGCCTCTTCCCAACGCGGCCATTTTGTTCAGCTTGCTGCCCTTGGCGTAATAGCTCTCGCCAGTACCAATCAGGATTGTGCTGTCACTGACCTGGATCATGCAGCTGATGGGCAACGTGAGTTCCTTACCGTCGACATAGCAGGGCACATAATTCCAAACCCCGTTCACGCCTTCGGATTCGGTTGCTAACAGACTTTTGACTGAATACAAACCACCCGACGCAGCACCGGCATAATACATTCTTGTATCATTTTTCTGCATCGCCACCATAGTGGTGACTCTACCGCCAATGTTATCGGGTCCGATTTCGACCAGTTTGTTGTTTTGGAAATTCGCTTTTTGAGCAGTAACTGTACCCGCAAAACAGACACAGAAACCTGCAATCAAGCCGAGAAGTACTTTTCTACTTTTCATAAGATATTAATATTTAATTAGATATTTAATTTTCCAAAATATGTTTTAATTAGCAAAGATACATTTTTTTTCAATAATAATAAGCTTTTCGTGCTAAAAAAACAAAAAAAGTGAACTTTTGGCAATAAAAAAAATGCGGTGGCGTTATCAAACCGAAAAATGAAGCCGCCATTCCCGTCGCTTCGGAACACGGCACACATAAAGACTGAAACATTTTATATAATATGGAAGATTTTGTCAATATCCAAGAACTGAATGAACGCATCTCGCGGGAAAGTGCCTTCGTGGATGCGCTCACCATCGAACTGCGCAAAAACATCGTAGGCCAGAAACACATGATCGAGAGCCTGATGATAGGCCTGCTCAGCAACGGGCACATACTCCTTGAGGGTGTACCCGGACTTGCAAAAACCCTCACCATCACTTCGCTGGCCAACGCCATCGACGCCAAGTTCAGCCGTATCCAGTTCACCCCCGACCTGTTGCCCGCCGACCTCCTCGGCACCATGATTTACAGCCAGAAGACAGAGTCCTTCAACGTGAAGAAGGGCCCCATCTTCTCCCACTTCATCCTGGCCGACGAAATCAACCGTGCCCCTGCCAAAGTGCAGAGCGCGCTGCTCGAAGCCATGCAGGAGCGCCAGGTGACTATCGGCGAAACCACTTACCGCCTTGACGAGCCTTTCCTTGTCATGGCCACACAGAATCCCATCGAGCAGGAAGGCACCTATCCCCTGCCCGAGGCTCAGGTTGACCGTTTCATGCTCAAAGTGGTCATCACCTACCCGCAAAAGGAGGAAGAACGGCTTATCCTGCACCAGCAGATGACCGGCGCCACTGCCAAGCAGCACCCTATCCTCACCCCCGCCGACATCATCAAGGCACGTGACCTGGTGCGCGAAGTCTACATGGACGAGAAAATCGAGAACTACATCACCGACATTGTCTTCGCCACCCGCTTCCCCGAACAATACCAGCTTTCGAAGCTCAAAGGGCTCATCAGCTACGGTGCCTCGCCGCGTGGCAGCATCAACCTTGCCCTTGCCTCCAAAGCCTATGCCTTTATGCGCCGCCGCGGATATGTCATCCCGGAAGACGTCCGCGCCATCGCCATGGATGTGCTGCGCCACCGTGTCGGCCTCACCTACGAAGCCGAGGCCGAGAACGTCACCAGCGAGGAGATTGTCAACGAAATCCTCAACCGCGTCGACGTACCCTAATCCTCGCCCCACGGAAGGCGTTACGCCGTTCCTTGCTCTACACGACGCCACCCCATACGCTTTTCTCCCACCTTTCGAGAGGATAGCACAGGGAGTGGGAAAAGCGAAGGAACGGTTCAGCAATGCCGGATGAACGACGACAGAAAGCGGCGTGCTCCGGCCAACACCAAACGAAAACCGTCCGAAACACAACAGAATGGAAGAACAAAACAACGACATACTGAAAAAAGTCCGCAAAATCGAGATTAAAGCACGCGGCCTTTCCCGACAACTGTTCTCGGGCGAATACCACAGCGCCTTCAAGGGGCGCGGCATGGCCTTCAGCGAGGTACGCGAATACCAGTACGGCGACGATATCAGGAGCATTGACTGGAACGTTACGGCGCGTCTTCACCACCCTTACGTCAAGGTGTTTGAAGAGGAGCGCGAGCTGACCGTCATGCTGCTGGTGGACGTGAGCGGCTCCAACCGCTTCGGCACCCATCACCAGTTCAAAGAAGAACTCGTGGCCGAGGTGGCCGCCACACTGGCGTTCAGTGCCATCCAGAACAACGACAAGGTGGGCATGATTATGTTCAGCGACAAGATTGAAAAGTTCATCCCACCCAAGAAAGGCAGCAGCCACATCCTGCGCATTATCCGCGAACTTATCACTTTCCGACCCGCCAGCAATGGCACTGACCTGGCCGAGGCACTCCACTATTTCTCCAATGTTATCAAGAAACGCTGCACAGCATTCCTGCTGAGCGACTTCTACGACGACGGCTACACCGACGCCCTGAAAATCGCTTCCGGCAAACACGACTTGGTAGCCATCCGCATAGCAGACGAGAAGGAGGTGCACCTGCCCGACCTCGGGCTGGCCAAGTTCTACGACCCCGAGACCGGAGAAACCATCCTCATCGACACAGCCGACAGCACCATACGCCGCGACTTCGCCAACCGCTATGCCGCCCACGTGACCCGCGTGGACGAATCGCTGCGCAAATACGGCATCGACCAGACTGTTCTGTACACCGGCGAGGACTATGTGAAAGAGTTGAAGAAAATGTTTGAACGGCGGGGAAGATAGGCGCTGTCCGCACTCCCCTGCCGGTTATGAGATTTGAAAAGATGAAAAAGATATTCATACTATTAATCATCCTGTTGCCTCTGGGCGCCAAGGTCTTCGCCCAGGACAGCCTGCCCACGGTGCCGCACTACAGCTTCCGTCTCGACAGCACAACCATCATGCTGGGCGACCAGACTGTTCTGGCAGTCGAAAAGGGACCGGTGTATCCCTCCCTCGACGACCTGACCAACCACGACGTGGTGGCCGTAAGGCAATGGATGGACACGGCTGACGGCACCCTGTACACCGCTCTCACCAGCTTTGAAGAGGGCGAGCACTGGCTGCATATCGGTGCCGACTCGGTGCTGCTGACCGTAAACGATGTGCCGGGCGTGGACACCACCTCGACCAACATCCGCGACATAGCCGGAATCATGAGCCAGCCCTACACCTTCGGCGAGATAGCCCGGGTGGTGTTGTTCGTGTGGCTGTTCTGGGCTGTGGTGGCCGCCGCCATACTCATCTATCTGCGCATCAAACGCCGCAAGCCCCTCATCAGTCTCCCGCAGGCTCCTCCCCTGCCGCCCGACACCCGCGCGCTGCAACGGCTCGAAGAGCTCAGACAGCAACAGTTGTGGCAGCAGGGCAAAGTGAAAGAGTATTATACCGAGCTGACCGACACGGTGCGTGTGTATCTCGAAGAGGCCTGCGGCATCCAATCGACCGAGATGACCACTGACCAGACCCTCGACGCTTTCCACTCCAGCCCCGCATCGGGCAGCGAAACCGAGGCAAGCCTGCGGCAGATTCTGCAGGCCGCCGACATGGTCAAGTTTGCCAAGTCGCAGCCCCAGCCCTACCAGCACGACCTTGCCCTCGGCCAAGCCATCGACTTCATCAAAACCACATGGGTAGCTCTGAACCCGAAAACTGATAACCCCGACACAGAAAACACTGCATCATGAACCATATCACCTTTGCCCACCCATATCTGCTACTGCTGTTGCTTGTAATCCCGTTGATGGCGGTGTGGTATGTGCTGCGCTACCGCAAACAGAAACCCGCCCTGCAGTTCTCCAACATCAGCCTGTTCCGAGGCGTGCACAAGACCTTTCGCCAGCGCGCCTACCCTCTGCTTTTCATCCTGCGCATGGTGGCAGTGGGAGCCCTCGTCATTGCTCTCGCACGTCCACAGAGTATGCTCAGCCGACAGGAGATGAAAGTGGAAGGCATAGACATTGTCCTTGCCATGGACGTGAGCGGCAGTATGCTGGCCGAGGACTTCAAGCCCAACCGGTTGGAAGCAGCCAAGAAAGTGGCCGCTGAATTTATCGACGGGCGCAAGAACGACCGCATGGGACTGGTGGTCTTTGCGGGCGAAGCCTTCACCCAAGTGCCACTTACCATCGACCACAACGTACTGCTCAAGCAACTCTCCACCCTCAAAGACGGAATGATGAAAGACGGTACCGCCCTCGGCGACGGCCTTGCCACGGCCATCAACCGCATCAAGGACAGCGAGGCCAAGAGCAAAGTCATCATCCTCCTCACCGACGGCATCAACAACCAAGGAGCCGTCGACCCGCAGAGCGCCGCAGAGATTGCCGCCCTCTACAACATACGGCTCTACACCATCGGTGTGGGCACTCAAGGACTTGCACCCTATCCTTTCCGCGACCAGTTTGGCCGCAAGCGCTACCAGAACGTCCCCGTGGAACTGGACGAGAACCTCCTTACCCAAATGGCCCAATCCACGACCGACGGTCAATACTTCCGCGCCACAAACAAAAAGTCGCTCCAGCAAATCTTCAAGCAGATTGACGAGATGGAAAAGAGCAAAATCGATGTCACACGCTATGCCCAGACCAAGGACGAATACCAAGGATGGCTCGTCCTGGCAGCCATCGCTCTGCTGCTTGAGATACTCCTCGCCCTGTTCTATTTCCGCAGCACTCCTTGAATAAAACGAAATTAAAATTGAAAACAATAGTTTTTAGCTTTTAGTTTTTACTATACAAATGATACATTTCGAACATCCCGTTATACTATGGTTCCTGCTCCTCATCCCCGTCTTCACTGGGCTGTGGATTTGGTTCCTCTTCCGCAACAAGAAACGTCTCGAGCAATTCGCCGACCGCAGCATGTTCGGCCGCCTTATTCCCGACGCCTCGCGCTGGCGCCCCTCCACCAAGTTCGGCCTCATCATGCTGGGCGCGGCATTTCTCATCCTGGCCCTGGCAAACCCGCAAGAGGGCAGCAAAATGGTCAAAGGTGAGCGCATAGGCAGCGACATCGCCATATGCCTCGACATATCCAACAGCATGATGGCCGAAGACATCCAGCCCAACCGGCTGGAGCGCAGCAAGCGCACCGTAAACAACCTGCTGAACAGCCTCGGCAGCGACCGCATATCGCTGGTGGTCTTTGCCGGCAGCAGCTACGTGCAGATGCCCCTGACCAACGACTACAGTGCCGTCAAACTATTCCTTGACCAAATCGACTGCAAACTTATCAGCACCCAGGGAACAGCCATCGGCGACGCCATCGGGAAGGCCATGGAGACCTTCGGCTACGGCGACCCCGACCGCGAATGGGTCAAGAACCAGGGGCGCGCCATCATCGTCATCTCCGACGGTGAGAACTTCGAGGACGACGCCGAGTCTGCAGCCCGCAAAGCCGCCTCCGAAGGCATCGTGGTGTGCACCATGGGCATGGGCCTCACCGAGGGGACTCCCATTCCCGAATACCGGGGCAACCAACGCATCGGATACAAACGCGACATCAACGGCAACACCGTCACGACCCACCTTGACGAAGCCACCCTCACCGCCATTGCCCACGCCGGCAAAGGCATCTATGTACGAGCCACCAACACGGGAGCCGGTGTGCAGGAAATCGTGCGTCTGATTGAAGGAATGGAAAAAGACCATTACGGTGAGGCCGTCTTCTCCGAATACGAGAGCCGCTACCAGTATCCCCTTGCCGCAGCACTGGTTTGCCTCCTTGCCGAGCTGCTCATATTTGAACGCCGCAACAAGAAAATCAACCTCGAGAAAATACTGCGCAACCGCAAATGAACTATTGTGACACAAAGAATTGACAAGACCATTTAGTTAATACGAATAATGAAACACCTTTTAGCTATAAGTTTTTACCTTCTGGTTCTCCTCTCCGTCGTATCGGCACAAAGCCGCACCGTGCGTAAAGAGACCCGCCAGGGAAACCGGGAATACAAGGCAGAGCGCTACGACCGAGCCGAAGTGAACTACCGCCGCGCCCTGCACCACGACAGCACCGCCTACCGTGCTCAATACAACCTCGGCAACACCCTCTACAGGCAGAAGAAGTACGACGAAGCCATCCAACACTACGACCGCGCCCTGCAACAGCCCGACCTCAACGCCAACAAGCGTAGCCAGATACTCCACAACCGTGGCAACAGCTACCTGAAGGCCGGCCTCCAGAAAGAAAACCGCAGCGAGGGATTGCAACAGTTCCAGCAAGCTGTCAACGACTATCAGGAAGCCCTCAAACTCACCCCCAAGAACGACAACACCCGCTACAACCTCTCCTACGCCAAGAAACTCCTTCAGCAGGCACAGCAGCAGCAACAGCAACAAGGCGGTGGGCAAGACCAAAACGACAAGAAAGACAAGAAAGACAAAAACAAAGACCAAGGCGACAACGGTCAGGACAAACAACAGAACCAAGACCAACAGCAGAATCAGCAGCAACAGCAAAACCAGCAACAGCAGAAACAGCAACAACAAAAGCAACAACAGCAGAAGAAACAAGAGCAACAAAAGAAACAGGATGCCGAACGCCTGCTCGAAGCTGTCAAGAATAACGAAAAGAACACCATGAAAGAGAATGCCAAGAAATTAGAGGCTGCCACACCGCGCAACATCGAAAAAGACTGGTAAACTCAATATAAAGATGAAAGTTGAAATGAAAAAACTCCTTCCCTTCTTAGTTTTCAGTATTTACTTTATAGTTTCTACTGCACAGGAACTTACCGTCCGTGCCCCCGGCCGTGTCGATGTAGGCCGCCGTTTTGAGGTACGCTACGAAGTCAATGGGCAAGCCAGCGACTTCCGTGGCCCTTCGTTCAAAGGACTCAGCGTCCTTTCCGGCCCCAACGCCTCACGGCAGCAAGGCATGTCCATCATCAACGGACAGGTGTCGCATACCTCCTCCACCGGCTTCACCTACATCATCCAAGCCGATGCCGAAGGCACCTTCAACATTGGCAGTGCCAGCTGTACCGTTGACGGAAAGAAAGTATCCTGCCAGGGATTCACCATCAAAGTAGAGAAGGGCAACCCCCAGCAACAGAACGCCTACAGCCAAGGCTCGGGGCAGTCGCGCCGCCAAGCCGCACAGCAGCCCGCCGCCTCGGGCAACATCGACGGCAATGCGCTTTTTGCCCGTGCCAGCATCAGCAAAAACAACCCCTACCAAGGCGAGCAGGTCATCCTGACCTATAAGATCTACACACAGGTGTCCCTCAGCCAGTACCAGATTGACAAACTGCCCGGCAACAAAGGTTTCTGGAGCGAGGATATCACCCGCGACGGAAGTGTGCGCCAATACGAGGAGACCGTCAACGGCCGTCGCTACATGGTGGCGGAGATTCGCCGCGGTGCTCTCTTTGCACAGGAGAGCGGCAAACTCACCATCGAGCCCCTCGACCTCGATGTCCTTGCCCTGGTCCAGCGGCAACGCCAGCGCACCGGCTCCATCTGGGATCTCTTCGACGACCCCTTCTTCAACCCCACCCAGGCCGTCGAAAAACACCTGCGCACCAACAGCATCAACCTGAACGTTAAAGCACTGCCAGCCGCACCCGACGGATTCAACGGAGCCGTGGGCAACTTCAGCGTCAAGGCAGAGACCGACACCCGCGAGGTGCGTGCCAACGAGGCCATCACCTACCGCCTGACTGTCACCGGCGCCGGCAACCTCATGCTCATCGACGCCCCGCAGATTGCATTCCCGCAGGTCTTCGAAGTCTACGACCCGCAAATCAACGACAATATCACCCGCAGCAGCAACGGCATCAGCGGCAGCCGCACCTTCGAGTGGATACTCATCCCCCGCAATCAGGGAGACTACCAGATACCCGCCTTCTCCTTTGTCTTTTTCGACCCCAACACCGGCCGCTATGTCACCAAGAAAGTCGAGGCCATCCCCGTCCACATCAACAAGGGTGACCCGAAATCCATGAAGAACGTCACCAGCAGCAAGAGCGACGTGAAACTGCTCAACAGCGACATCAACTACATCCGCACCCAGACCTCGAACCTCACCCCGCGCGATGCTCAGAACCGCACCCCCTGGTGGTTCTGGACCGTGCTGGTGCTCATCATTGTCGCCACCGTGGCCGCCATCCTCGTTGGCCGTCACCACTATGCACAGCAGCAGGACGTTGCCGGCATGCGGCTGCGCCGTGCCACCAAGATGGCGCGCAAGCGGCTCAAGACTGCCGCCGCCTTCCTCAACAGTGGCGACGACAACCGTTTCTACGAAGAGATATACAAAGCCATCTGGGGCTGTCTGGCCGACAAATACAACATACAGCTCTCGCGCCTCAGCAGCGACACCGTCCGCGACTGCCTCTCGGAGAAAAACGTGCCCGAAGAACAGCAGACACGCATCCTGCAAACCCTGCAGAAAGTCGACTTCGCCCGTTTCGCCCCCGGCGATGCCGCCTCCAAGAAGCAGGAAATCTACGATGAAGCCCTGCAAATGATAGTCATGATTTAACCAAGCCACTACAAATTGCGTTGATATGTTGATATGTTGATATGATGCGAGCCGTATAAACTTATCAACTTATCAACGGACAACGATAAATCATAAACTTACAATGAAGAAAACAATCATACTGCTCCTGCTGGCCACTGCAATCAGTGCCGCCGCCCAAACACCGCAAGCCCTGATGCAGCAGGGCAACGAAGCCTACACCAAAGGCGACTTTGCCGCCGCCGTACAAGCCTACAACGCCGTGCTGGATGCCGGATACCAATCGGCCGACCTCTACTACAACCTCGGCAACGCCCACTACCGGCTGGAAGAATACGGCCTCTCCATCCTCAACTACGAGCGTGCTCTGCGGCTCAGGCCCAATTTCCGCGACGCCAAGGAGAACCTCGACCTCGTGGACAGCAAAACCGAAGACAACATATCCCAGCTGCCCGAAATCTTCCTCGTGCAATGGGCACACAGCGTCGTGGCTTGGTTCAGCCCCACAGGCTGGCGCGTCTGCACCCTCATCCTCCTGGCCATTCTGGGTGCACTCGTCGTCCTCTTCCTCCTCAGCCGCGACTACAGCTGGCGCAAAGGAGCCCTCATCGGCGGCATAGCCACCCTCGTGCTTCTCCTCCTCTGCATAGCCTGCACCATCTCCTCCACCGTGCGGTACAACCGCCACAACCAAGCCATCGTCACCGTGCCCATGGCCGTAGTGAAGAGCTCGCCCGAAGAGAACAGTGTCGACAAACTCATCCTCCACGAAGGCACCAAAGTCGGAATAGACGAAACCCTCGGCGAATGGCACAAGATACACATCTCCGACGGCAACTCCGGATGGCTGACAGCAACAGACGTAACAATCATATAACTCAGGGCAACCTGAACCATCATATAGAATCCTAAAAAAAACAGCATCATGAAAAGAACGACTCTGCTCCTCATGCTCTTGGCCTTCATCCCCTCCATGCTGGCCCAGGACAAAGTGAAATACATTGACGACGAGGAATGCGGCTGCGAACTTGTCTTCATCGACGGCATCCAGACCACACAAAAGGGCGACCGCTTCGGTTTCAAACGCGAAGACGGCACCATCATCGTCCCCAACAAATACATGTTTGTCGACAAATTCCATGGCGAGTACTGCAAAGTCTACATGAACTACGACAGCTGCGGACTCATCAACCGCGACGGCGTCGAAATCATCCCCTGCCTCTACCAAGATGTCTTCTACCCCACCGACGGCATGATCATGGCCATAAAGGACAACCTCTACGGCTTCTTCGACACCACAGGCTCCTTGCGCATCCCCTTCACCTACCGTGCCGCCTCCACCTTCAATGAAGGGCTGGCTGTCGTGGCCGTCGACATCGACAGCGATCTGGTGAGCTACGGCTATATCGACCACGAAGGGAAAATCGTCATACCCGCGCAATACCAGTACGCCTACCCCTTCTACGAAGGCGTCGCCGTGGTCAAAGACTACGACCGCTA
Organism: uncultured Bacteroidota bacterium; assembly: GCA_902790215.1. Classification (GTDB taxonomy): domain Bacteria; phylum Bacteroidota; class Bacteroidia; order Bacteroidales; family P3; genus Colimorpha. The sequence continues at coordinate 53,559 of CADAQX010000021.1, forward strand.
CGGAATGATCGACAAAAACAACCGGGAAGTCTTCCCCATCAAATTCGAGATACTCACCTCCATGTTCGAGGGCAACCTGTTTGCCGGCGACGATGACGGCCTCGCCATGTACAACAACAAATTCAAACGGCTCACCAAGCCCATCTACACAAGTCTCGAAGGCAAGAGCGAAGGGCTCATACTCGTCAGCCGCGACAACAAATTCGGCTATCTCAACGAGAAAGGCAAAGAGGTCATCCCCTGCCAGTACGACCGCGCGGGTCTCTTCAAGGATGGTCGCGCCTACGTCTCCCTCAACGACAAATGGGGCATCATCGACCGCAAAGGCAACATCATCCTGCCCATCGAATACGACAACAGCGGCTACCGTAGCGAAGCCTACATCTACCACGACGGCCTCGCCCTCGTCGAAAAAGACCACCGCTACGGCTATGCCGACATCGAAGGCCGCCTGGTGGTTTACCCCAGCTTCGAAAACGCCTACCAATTCTCCGACGGCCTCGCTCCCGTGCTCCTCGGCGCATGGGGCTATATCGACACCAAGGGCGACTTCTTCATCCCGCCCGTCTTCGACATGGCCTCCCCCTTCGAGTGGGGCCGCGCCGAAGTGATTTACCGTGGCGAAGTCCACAAGATGAACATCGAAGGCGAATGTGTCAAAAACTGTAAAAACGCACCCAAGTCATGGAGACCGTAGCCACCCACGCCGGAACCGTCATCGCCTCCGGCAACAAGCAAGTCAAAGTCAAAATGGAGGTAATCAGTGCCTGCGCCTCGTGCGAAGCGCATGCCCGCTGCACCTTCTCCGAAAAGAAAGACAAAATCGTCGACATCGACACACCCGACTGGCGGCAATACTCACCCGGCGACCAGGTCACTGTCATCATCAACTCCGGCCACGGGCTCCTTGCCGTGCTCATCGCCTACGTGCTGCCGGCACTGCTCATCCTTGCCGTCTTTGCCCTGCTCTACGCCCTGCACCTCCCCGAACTCTGGATAGCCCTTGCCACGCTCCTCTCCGTCGGGATCTACTGCTTTGTGCTCTACCTCTACCGCCACCGTCTCCAGCGCAAATTCACCTTCCGGCTGCAGAAAAAATGATGCGGGAATGCACGCACAGCCCTGACACCTTATAACTTCGAATTTTGAATTTTGAATTTGAGACCCTCAACTCTAAACTCTCAACTCTAAACTCTCAATCGAAAAGACAATAATTTGAAAAAAAAGTCTATCTTTGCAAAATGAAAGAACCGCGCATCGCGGCACTTTTAATTTGAAAGAGAACGTTTTATATCCAACTAAGCCAGTTGGAAGATATTTTATTTTTCAGACTGGCAGGAGTGTTTCGACAACTTATGAGAAAAATACTATTGTCTCTTATCGCATGGGTAACCCTATCGGCAACGCTGCAGGTGGCAGCATCGCCGGTAGATGCCGGAAAGGCCCGACAGGCCGCCTACAATTTCCTGAAGGCAAACGGAATTAAAATCAACAGGCTTACAGACATCACCGCACAGACGGGCTACCGCGAATTCTACGTCTTTGCAGGAACCGACGGCCGCGGCTTTGTGCTTGTGTCGGGCGACGACTGCGTAACGCCCATCCTCGGCTATTCTGCAACCGGGGCGTTCGTCACCGAGGGAATGCCCGCCAATCTGCGCCAGTGGCTTGACAGCTACGAGGACCAAATCCGCTTCTACCGCCACGCACAGCACCCCGGCGGCATCGCAACAGCCCCTGCCGGCAGCCCTGTACGGCAGCAATGGCAGCGCCTCATGTCGGGCAGTCTGCCCACACCTCCTTGCAACACCCCTGTGTCGCCGCTGATAACCACCGCCTGGGACCAGCAGACCTTCTATAACAGCCTGTGCCCGTTCGACAGCACCGAGAACCTCCGCACCGTGACGGGATGCGTGGCAACCGCCACAGGCCAGCTGATGCGGTATTGGTCGCACCCCGACACCGGCTACGGCTCGCACTCCTTCCTCCACAGCACCTATGGAACCCTGAGCGCCAACTTCAACACCGGCTACAACTGGAGCGCCATGCCCGCACAGCTGACCTCCTCCAGCACCGCTGCCGAAGTGAATGCCGTCGCAACACTGCTCCACCACATCGGCGTGGCCGTGGAAATGAACTACGGCACCGCCACAACCCGCGGCAGCGGGGCCTATACCAACGGCGACGGACAAGCCAGCCGCCCCTCAGCCGAAAACGCCCTTCGCCACTACTTCAAATACAAGAGCAGCCTGCACCTCGTCAGAAAAGACGACGTGAGCGATTCGGCCTGGCGCGCCCTACTCAGGAATGAACTGGACAACGGCCGCCCGGTCATCTACGACGGCTACGACACAGCCTCCGGCCACACATTCCTCTGCGACGGCTACGACAGCACTGGCCTGTTCCACTTCAACTGGGGATGGAGCGGCAATTCCGACGGCTACTACGCCATAGGGCACCTCGACTTCGCCGGTTCGTCGGCATACCATTCCTACAATCTGCGCAACTCCGTCCTCATCGGCATCGAACCCAACAACGCCTTCGGCTCCAACACCGTGGTATCGGCCACAGCCAACAACAGCGGCTACGGCTCCACAAGCGGCAGCGGCACCTACAGCGGCACAGGCAGCACCCTCGTCACCCTCACCGCCACCGCCGTCACCGGGAACCGCTTCACCGGCTGGAGCGACGGCTACAAGTACAACCCGCGCCTGTTCTATGCCAACGGGGGCAACTACTCCTTCACAGCCAACTTCGAGCCGCTGACAGGCGACACCCTGAGCCACTGCAACGGCACATATATTGCCCGGGCAGGCATGAACTCCGGCACCTCCTACTGGGGCATCCGGCTGCCGGCCTCGGTGCTCACTCCCGGCCACGACCTCACCGCGGCCATGCTCTATGTTCTCGAGCCGGGCAACTACACCCTGAACATCTACACCGGCAGCTCCTCGCCCACCACCCTGGTGCACACACAGGCCTTCACCGCCACAGCCGCACAAACCAAAAACTGGCTCTCCGTGCCCCTCACCGCTCCCGTCGCCGTGTCGGGCAGCCAGTCAATCTGGATTACCTTCAACAGCACAGGCCTCTACCAACCCGCCGCCCTCACCTACTACAGCGGCAGCAACCACTCCCGCCTCTGGGGCAGCTCCTACACGCCCAACACCTCCTGGAACTACAGCTTCATGGTGCGCGGAGTCTTCACCGCACCGCCGGTCTATGAAGACACCGTCTCCTACTGCGGCGACGACACAGCAACGCTCTATGTCGGCTCGCAACGCAACATCTGGTGGGGCATCCGGCTGCCGCCGGCAATGCACCAGCATCGCCAATACCTCACCGACGTGATGCTCTTTGTGGACACTGCGGGAGACTACGACATACAGATTTTCCAAGGCGACACCACCTGCGATTCCACTCGCAGCGCCTCCTTCTCGACAACCTTCACCGCCTCGGCCGCCTACACCTGGCAAATCATCCACATCCCCTTCCCCGTCACCCTTATCGACAGCCTGCCCCTGTGGATCACGTTCCACAACGGTGTGGCACGCTACCCCGCATCCATGACCAACTACACCGGCGACAGCAACAGCTGCCTCGTTTGGCGTCCCGCCGAAAACACCTGGCGCAGCCTCTATGCCGCCTCCCACGGCAACGTGAGCGGGTCTTGGATGATCAAGGCCGTCTTCTCCAACCTGGCGCCCATGCCCTTCACCCTTGCCGGCCCCGTGTCGGTGGGCGTTGACATCCCCGCCGCCTACACCGTCAGCTGCCCCTATCCCGCCTCCTTCAACTGGACCGTGACGGGCGCCCTCCTCGACACCGCTGCGGGAACGGCGATAACCGCCCTGTGGGACACCGCCGGCGACTACACCGTGGCCCTGAGCGCCGAATATGGCGGAGTGCTGATGGCCGACACCCTGCTGGTCGAAGTGCATTCGTGCAACAACAACACCTTCCCCTATGCCATGGGCTTCGAAGTGACCGACGACCTCTCGTGCTGGCGATTCATCGACCGCGAGGGCGACGGCCACACATGGACCCATACAACTGGCGACTCCACCCTGGCCCACCAAGGCTCCGGAGCCATCGTCTCCACCTCGCGCGGCGGCGCCTCCTCAACGAGGCCTACCGACAACTGGATAGTCTCGCCCCGCATGCAACTGGATTCCGGCCACTACTACCAGCTCATGTGGTACGACCGTGCCGCCGATGCATCGCACCTGTCGGGCCACTACTCGGTCTATATCTCCACCACGGGCAGCCACGTGGAGGATTTCAACGGCATGGCACTGTTCCAGACCACACCCTCCTCCGACCAATACACCCTGCGCACCCTCGACCTCAGCAGCTATGCCGGACAGGACATCAGCGTGGCCTGGCGGCTCCACAGCACACCCAACGCCCATGGAGTGGCCATCGACGACATCTCCCTCACCCGCAACTCCCCCCAATACTACACCCTCACCGTCGCCGCCGCCGACACCGCCATGGGCTGTACAGCCGGTGGCGGCAGCTATCCGGCAGGCTCGCAAGCCATCCTTGCCGCCGTGGCGCGCCAGGGATACGGATTCGTACAGTGGGATGACAACAGCACCGCCCTCGTCCGCCCCGTCACCGTCACCGCCAACAGGAGCTACACCGCCCACTTCGCCCAACTCACAGCCTACGACACCGTCGTAGTGCACGACACACTTCCCACCCACGACACCGCCTACGTCCTCGACACCCTGGTCATCCACGACACAGCATACGTCCTCGACACCGTCACCCTCCGCGACACAACCATAGTGGAACGGCTAATCCACGACACCGTGTGGGCAGCCGTCGACTACCACCTCCTCACCGTTGCCCCGTTGCAGCCGGCGCAAGGCATCGCCGTGGGCTCGGGCCGCTACAGCGACAGCACCATAGTCGAGATAGCCGCCATACCCGTAAGTGGCTACCGCTTCACACAGTGGAGCGACGGCAGCTCCGAAACCCCGCGCCACATCGTGGTCGACACCGACATAAGTCTGACAGCCGGCTTCGAAGCCGACAACACATCTGTCACCTCCGTTGAAGCCGACGGCATCACAATCACTGCCGACGGCCTCGACATCAGCGTGCAGGGAGCCTTCGGCCAACAGCTGCGCATCTTCGATGCCATAGGCCGCCTGCTCGCCACCCACCACAGCACCGCCGACACCCACACATTCCGCATGCCCGCCGCAGGCGTCTACCTGATTCAGACCGGCAACCGCCCTGCACACCGCATCGTCCTGAGATAACCCAACCCCCGGCAACACCGCCGCGCACCCTCCGCCACCCGCTCTTCAAACGTCGTAGCGTCGTCATTTATCCACTCGTTATTCGATCGATATTCGCTCGTTTTCCCTTTTGGAAAGGGAAAAATGAGGGAAAAAGAGTGAATATCAGGGGGAAAAGAAACGACACCACAGCGACTGCCGATACAAAGAATTGACAAAACAACACGTTCTCGCATCGCCTATCTGAAGATATTTGAAGATATTGGTATATAAGCGAGAATTAAGGAAGATTGCGTCAAGTTGAGGTTCAAGGTCAGAAAGAAAGTGTGTACTTTTGCAGCGGTTTTCTGCGGACGGCCAGTAGACTGCTATATGCTCTGTCCTGTTCGCTCACTCTGTTGCCGGGGGATTGGAAAAAATTTGGCGTTTTAATTATTTTTATTATCTTTGTAGGCAGAAAAACTTCCGTCAGGCTCCCTTATTCTACACATAACGCATTGGTATTACTACATTTAATCAACAATAAACATATTACAAACCCTTTGAATTATAAAAATCATGAAGAAAAAATTCCTTTTTCCCCTGATGCTTCTGGGTTGCTGGCTTTTTTTTCCACAGACCACAATGGCACAGTATCCCCCCGATTATGCTTCGGCATACTACAGTGGAGCAATGCCACAGCATCCTACCGTCATCCGTAAGGTGGATGCCTCCTCGGCGTTGGTTTCTTATTACGATGACAACTTAAGGAGAAGCGTCATTTCCCTGATTGACCTCTCGATGAACAGTAAAATGCTGTCCTAAAGGAGAACCATACCGTTTATGACATGAGGATAACGGGCGACAATGTCTATTTCTGCGGGACGGTGTATGACGGTGCCAAGGCTTTTATCGGGCATGTGTCCATCACCGGTTTAATTTCATCCACGCCCACAATCTACTATTATTATTTGGACCAATATTCATCCGTGCTTAAAAGGCTGGTGGCGTATGACTTTAACGGAAAGCAGAAAGTGGTTGCCGTGGGCACGCATCACTTTATTAACAATGGAGTCTTTACCTGTCCGTACGACCCTGTTTACCATCCATACACTTGCAAATGCTACTTCGTCGTGGAAGGAGACTTCTATAATGAATCATTATTGAATTATCCTAATATCCCATATCTCGCCACAAACGATACATACCATAACGAGGATATTACCGAAGTGATAGAAACCCCTAATTACGTGGCACTGGTAGGACACTACTATGAGGTGAATTCCCCTGTCATCCACCCTTGCCAGAAAGGTAATGTCCTTGGGTCTTTCCCGAATAACGGTCACTATTATCCTTCCGCACCCGAAGAAGGCCATTCAGACTACCACGGATGCGTGATGAATGGCGACACCATTGCTGTGGCCTCCCTTTCATCCTATTTTGACGGCATGGGGATGGTGCAATTCTCAACCAATGTAAGGGTCTTTGATTTGGCCAGCATGACCAATACGGAGGCTCAGATGGTTCCTTTGAACACCAAGAGCGAGCCATATGATTTGGTGTACATGCCAGACAAGGGTCGGCTTGTACTGCTGCAGGACATCTGCCTTCCCCCTCATCCTTGCGACCAGAACATGTTCATGCATCTGGAGCCATACACTCCGGCGCCATATGTTGCCAAATGCTGGTATGAGTCCCACTGGAACAAGCCGTTCTATTCTCTCGACCGGTTGTCCGGTGATTACTATCTGGCTGCCGGAGGACAGTACTGGTGCATGAAAGAGTTGATGAATATTAATTCCGGCGGGTGCTACATACCTGACAACATCAACGTCCAGGCGCTTAACACTCTCCCCTTCATAACGTTCACCCACTCGTATATAAACAAGACGCCTAACATATCTAAGTCTCCCGCCTATATATATGTCGGTGGATCCATTCGCCAAGAATGTTTCTAATTAAATACATGAATATGAAAAAGTTATTTTTATTATTAGTGATAATCTCGTCCCTGTTTACCCTCAGGGCACAGGACACTATATATCCATTTGCACCCGGTCAAATATTTGAATCCGACTCGATTAATAGCTATGAGAATAACCCTCCTGGTTTTAACTATCTTTCTGTGCTTACTCAAATTAGATTTTGTCCGGCGGTCGTATCCGACCGAATGGTTACAGGTTTGGCCATTTCAGGAGATTATAGTGAGATCCTGAATCATCTTTACCCTGGTGAACCGGTGAAAATATGGGGAGTGATAGCGACATTGGACAGCAATGACTATAGACATCCTACATTTCATTTCACTCAGCCACTTACCCTTAATCAAGATGAAACGCATTATTCTTATGCATATAGATATACCCATCTTCCTTCCGATTGTTATATTGGAATACACTACACCGCTGAATGCCCGGACAAAGTAGAGATAGACACCGTTTTCGGTGCAACAATTTTATATTTTGACAATCCGCTCATACTCAACGATACATTTTGGATGAGTGAAATTGTCACTGATGCCCAAGACTATAGCAATTTACTTACCATGGATATCCGAACCATAGATCAATGCTTTAATGGCTTTAATGCGATTCATCATAATCTTCCATTCATATTTTATAGATTTGACAGTATAGTTCAACATAATCTCACAATAGATCTACATAATCTCACATCGGCCATGCGCGGTTCCACTTACGGTTACAGTAGAGCTCTCATTTGTCCTGTATTCACACTGCCGGACACGGACAGTTTCGGGTGCCCGGAGGTGGAGGAATTTGCCTTTGCGGGGATGAATGCGGGGTCGCCCACCTTTGTGTGGGACACCGCCTCGGAACATGAGGTGCACCAGGTGGCCTACGGCCCCTATGACGCACCGTTGGAGAGCCTGCGCATTGCAGAGACCAACGCAAGGTTTCTTGAATTGTTCGACAATTCGCTACGCCCCGACATCTATTACCAGGCGCGTGTCCGCGCACGCTGCCACCACCGCTGCCCCATCCACGACACGGTGATGTGGACGGCCTGGAGCGCACCCGTCTATTTCTACACAGGTGACCACATGCCCGACACCACGCACCAGCCCGAGGGCATCGATGCCCCCGGGGAGGTGCTGCCCTTTGCCATCGTGCCCAACCCCTCACGCTCGGGAGCACGGCAGGTGGTGGAGATTGGGCGGCAGGTGCCACTGCAGGGCTTGACGCTCTCCCTGCACGACGCCGCCGGGCACGAGGTGCTGCGCATGGAGGTGAAGGAACAACGCTTCGCCCTGCCCGCCAGTCTGCCCGCCGGGGTGTACGTGGCCACCCTCTCGTCACCCCAAGGCACAGCCGTCCGCCGGGTGGTAGTGGAGAGTTGAGATTTGAGAATTGAGAATTGAGAATTGAGAGTTGGATGCTGGCGCGGTTTGCCGGCATCCTTTTTTTGTGGTTTTTGGTAAGTAGAGGTAAGTTGACATCCAGGTCAGAAAGGAAGTGTGTACTTTTGCAGCGGTTTTCAGACAGACCATCCCTTGTTGAGCATGGTGAGCGAGCTTTCTCTACCCTTGCATTGCACAAGTATGATTTTTCAACTTTTGGGCGTTGATTATTTTTCATAAGAGTGGCTCTCCATTCAAATAAAAGGGTGTAATTTTGCATTTTGAAAAATAATATCCTAATTGCGCAATGAAAACAAACCACCACACTCGCTTCAGCCTCGTCTTTTTTGCGTTGGCGGCCATGGCTGTCGCCACCCCTTCAGGCATCAGTGCCCAAGAGCCCGTGCTCTCGGCACAGACTGAGCATCAATACAATGACGACATCCACGCGTTTATCCTGAAACGCCTTCGCCAGACCACTCTGCAGCGCGAGAAACAGATGAACAAGCAGGTGCAGCATCTGCTTGTCAATCTGCCTAACGCCGAGAAACTGTATGACGAAACTTTCGTGAAAATCACCACAGCGGTGCAGGAAGACACCACAGAAGAGGGCAAACCGGAGATTAACTTTGTGTACAATATCTCCTACAACTGCCATCATTTCGAGGGCACCGAGGATGACTATCCGTCGGGGGCATACCAGTGGAACACCTCCAACTCGTGCCGTGCCATCTGCAACCTGACCAAGAAAATGATTGAGGAACAACTGTCGGACATCTTTGCCTCGGGCAAAGGCACGACGGTGACAATCACATCCACCACCGATGCAGCCGAAATCACACATATTGACTACAAAGGCGAGTATGGCGATTTCCGCTATATGCCCGCGGTGTTCAACGACGAGAACGTGCGTATCTCGGTCGATGTGAAGGACGGCATCACCACCAATGCCCAGCTGGCCTATATCCGCGCACAGAGCGTGCACAACTGGATAGACGAGAGCATCGCCGCCCTGAAGGGGAGCGACTACCGCTATGTGACCCGCTGTTTTGACATGACCGGTCCGCACTACCGCCGCAGCAGTCTGCAGATTGTGGTGCACGGAGCTTTCGACGCCGCCGCCCGCAGCCTGGAGGCCGCACTGCTCAACGACGAGTATGTGGACTTCAACATCCCGTCAATAGAAGAGAACCTGAACAGCAAGACCTACGCCCTGATTATCGCCGACGAAGAGTACACGGCCCCGCTGCCCAACTGCGACTTTGCCACCAATGACGGGGATGTGCTGCACCAGTATTTCGTGCACACGCTGGGCATCCCCACCCGCCACGTGAAGGTGCTGCACAATGCCGGCCGCCAGGAGATATACGACATGGGCATTCACTGGCTCAAGGACATCATCAAGGCGCAGAGCGGCGACGTGCACATCATCATCTACTATGCCGGACACGGCATCACCAACCAGAAGTTCGCCCCCTATCTGATGCCCAGTGGCATCGACGTGAGCAAGATTCGCTCGTTCCGCACCAAGACCGGCAACCTGCCGGAAGACCTTGTGCTGAAAGGCGGCGACGCGGAGAAGGTGCTGAGCCAGTGCATCTCGTTTGACACGCTGACAGGCTGGTTCAACCGGGTGGAAGCGCTGAGCTATACCTTTATCATCGATGCCAGTTTCGACGGCATTCAGCGCAGCGGCAAACCATTCTTTACTATCAAGAAGGAGTCGAAGCGCTATCGTGCGCCGCGTGTGCGCAGCGACATTGTCATCTTCATGGCAGCCGACGGCGACAAAACCGCCTACTCATTTATCGACCAGCACCACGGTTTCTTCACCTACTATATCCTGAAGGAGCTGAAATACTCCCGCGGAGAAATCACCTTCCAAGACCTCTTCAACAACGTGACGAAGAACCAGGCCTACGAGTCGTCGCTGCAAGGCAAGTTGCAGGAACCCGCCATGATTATCGGCGGCAAGCTGGGCGAGAACTGGGGCACGCGCACCTTTATCAACAACTGATTGATTGCTTGATTGTCTGATTGCTTGATTGCTTGAGTGATTTGACCGCGCCAGCCACTCAGGAATTAACACAATCAAGCATTCAAGCAATATCTTTCAACTTTCAAATTTCAATTCGTCAGGCATTCAATATATGAGATTAAAAAACAAAAGAATACATCCCGATAATGGTTTTTTTGTGGGGGAATATACTTTTTCCCCCACTTTTTCGTTATCCAAGCAAAATAATAACAACAGACAATATCAACAATGAAGAAAATCGTATGTGCAGCCGCCATGTTGCTGCTTACCGTCGGAGCCCTCAGCGCTCAGAACAATTTCCGCGGTATCGTCAGATACAAGATTGAGAGTACCGGAAAAGTCGCCATTACAATCAAGCCTGAACAGTCCACTGCCGAGATCAAGGTCTACGACAACCAGATTCTCTCCGGCCAGACCGTCCAGACGGGTTTCAAGATTGCCACAGCACAGGATTTCAGCCCCTATATCTCCTACCTTGCCGCCAATGACATAGAGCTCGAGACCTACACAGGCGACGGCAAATTCCTTATCCGCGACGAAATCGCTAAAGAGAAACTCGACAGCGGCTACATTGTGGACAAAGAGCCCGGCCATTACTACTACGAGAACGTGGACGAGACCCAGGAGATGCTCGGCTACACCGCCCACAAGCTCATCATGCACCGCTATGACGAGGAAGGCAACGACAACCCCGCCATCTGCTGGTATACCACCGAAATCGGACCCGAGTACTGCCTTGTTCTGGGAGCCATCAAGGGATTTCCCCTCGTCTATACCCAGGAGTTGGGCGAAGGCCGTGCCATCACCTACACCGCCACAGAGATTGTCAAGGGAAAAGTGAAAGAGACCGACATGCTGCTGCCTGCCGGCTACAAGGATGCCTCCGGTGAAGAGTTCGAGACTTTCCAGCGCGAGATGCAGGAAGCCTTTGAGCTGCTGGGAGACTAATTGAATAAACGTAAGAAGTAAGAACTAAGAGGTAAGAATTAAGATTCGTAGCTCTTAGTTCTTACTTCTTAGTTCTTACATTTTAACCAACAAACACCCCACTCATGTCGAAAAAGAAAAAGGCCAAGAAACCAGTGCGTCCGACGAGCCGACTGATAGAGTTCTGGCGCACACAGCGCTGCCGTAAACTGCGTGGCTCGTGCTATATTCTCATCTCTCTTTTCCTCGCCGTTGCCATGATCTCGTTCTTCGCCTCATGGCCCTCGCACGCCAACTGGCTCGGCGCAGTGGGTTATCACCTTTCCGCGTTCCTGATACAATTCACCTTCGGCATAGCCTCCTTCGGCTTTGCCTTCCTGCTGTTTGTCTATGGCCTGCGCCTGTGGAACAAGCACATCCTTCCCTGGCAGAAAACCCTCTGGAGCACACTGTTCTGGATGATATGGATTTCGTCGGTGCTGGGATACTGCTTCGGTCGGTGGGGAAAGGGGAACATTGTCTTTGGCAATTACGCGGGAGTCACCGGCACATTTATTGCCGAGCAGTGCTACCACCTCATCAAATGGGGCACGCTGGTCTTTTTCGCCTTCCTTGCCGTCGTATTCCTGGTGTTTGTGCATAAGATGAAGATTCAGGCGCCGAAGGTGAACATCCCGTTGCCCGACATCAAGAACCTCATGCCCAAACGCAGCGACAGCCCCGACATCGAGCCGGCACCCGTGGCCGACACCCCGGACGCCGACACCGCCGAGCCCACTCCTGTCCCCACGCACGAGAGCGAAAAAATAACCTTTTCCATCGACGACGAGTTCAGCCGCACGGTACAGCGCGCCCAAGGCAATACCGACGCCGCTGCCGCAGTCCCTGCCCAGCAGCCCGCAGAACAAAAGCCCGTGGCCTTCACCATCACCGACAACCAGACGGGCACACCTCAACCCGAAGAGGAGTCCGCCCACTACTCCGAATTCGAGAACGTCCATACCAGCCACCACTATACAGCCGACGAACTCTACGACCCCCATTTGGACCTGAAACAGTATGAGATGCCCACTACCGACCTGCTGACCGACTGGGAGGTACGCAATGTGAAGGTGTCGAAAGAGGAACTGGTGGCCAACAAAGACCGCATTGTCGAGACCCTGCGCAACTACAATATCGAGATTGTCGAAATCAGCGCCTCGCCGGGTCCCACAGTCACCCTCTATGAGATAAAACCGGCTCCCGGCATACGCATCTCCAAAATCAAGAGCCTTGAAGACGACATCGCCCTCAGCCTCTCCGCTCTCGGCATCCGCATCATAGCCCCAATCCCCGGCAAGGGGACCGTCGGCATCGAGGTGCCCAATGCCAAGCCACAGATTGTGTCGATGAAGAGCATGCTGGAATGCGACGCCTTCCGCAACAGCGGCAAGATGGAGCTCCCCATTGCTTTTGGCAAAACCATCAGCAACGACCCCTTCGTCACCGACCTAGCCAAGATGCCCCACCTGCTTATGGCTGGTGCCACCGGCACAGGTAAATCCGTCGGCCTCAACGCCGTCATCGCCTCTCTGCTTTTCAAGAAACACCCCTCGGAGCTGAAATTCGTCATGGTGGACCCCAAGAAAGTGGAGCTCTCACTTTACAACAAGATAGAACGCCACTATCTTGCCAAACTCCCCGACAGCGAGGATGCCATCATCACAGATGTAAAGAAAGTGGTGCGCACGCTCAACTCCCTCTGCATCGAGATGGACCAGCGCTACGACCTGCTCCGCCTCGCCGGAGTACGCAAGATAACCGAGTACAACGACAAGTTCATCCACCGTCACCTCAACCCCGAGAACGGTCACCGTTTCCTGCCCTACATCGTCCTTGTCATCGACGAGTTTGCCGACCTCATCATGACCGCCGGCAAAGAGGTGGAAATGCCCATCTGCCGCCTTGCACAGCTGGCACGTGCCGTGGGCATACACCTCATCATCGCCACACAGCGTCCCACCACCAACATCATCACCGGCACCATCAAGGCCAACTTCCCCGCCCGCATCGCCTTCAAGGTGACCAGCGGCATCGACTCCCGAACCATCCTCGACTGCAGCGGAGCCCAACGCCTCATCGGTCGCGGCGACATGCTCATATCCCTTTCCGGCGCCGACCTTGTGCGCATCCAGTGTGCCCTTATCGAAACCGACGAGATTGAAGAGCTTGCCGACTTCATCGGGTCGCAGCGCGGCTATCCCGACGGCTTCCTGCTGCCGGAATACCTCGACGAGAACGAAGAGCCCAACAAAGACTTCGACCCGAAGCAGAAAGACGAGTTCTTCAACGATGCGGCACGGCTCGTCGTGGCCAGCCAGTTCGGCTCCACATCCCTGCTGCAACGCAAACTGCAACTGGGCTACAACCGGGCAGGCAGGATAATAGACCAGCTCGAAGCCGCAGGCATCGTCGGCCCCTACAACGGCTCCAAGGCCCGCGAAGTGCTCGTACACGACGAAGTACAGCTCGAAGAACTGCTCAGGAACCTGTAGTAATTGAAAGTTGAAAATTGAAAGTTGAAATTATTGCTTGAATGCTTTAATTCGTTGTCCGTTGATAAGTTGATAAGTTTATGATTTATTGTTTGCCGTTGATAAGTTGATAAGTTATACGGTTCGCAACATATCAACACAAAACATATCAACATATCAACACAAAACATATCAACATATCAACATATCAACGTATCAACATATCAACAAAACACAATCAGACAATCAAACAATCAGAATCATGGCTTCGCTCGAAGACTACTGTGCCCGCCACACGACACCACCTGACGACGCCCTTGCTGCCGTCTACCGCTCCGTAATGCTCCACACAGCCACCCCCCACATGGCCTCAACCCCCTATCAAGGCACATTCCTTCAACTTCTGGCCTCCATCGTACAGCCCGACATTGCCGTGGAGATAGGCACTCACGCCGGCTATGGCGCCCTCTGCATCGCCCGCGGCATGGGCGGCAGAGGCACACTCCACCTCGTCGAAGCAGAAGAAGAATACGAGCCCCTCATCCGGCAACATGCCCGGACTGCAGGGCTCGCCCAACGCCTCCGGCTGCACATAGGGCATGCCGCAGACCTCATCCCCGCACTGCCCGACGGAATAAGCCTTGCCTATATCGATGCCGACAAAGAAAACTACAGCCTCTACTACTCGCTACTCCTGCCTAAAATGAAAACCGGCGGCATACTGCTCTTCGACAACATGCTCTGGTACGGGCAGGTGCTCCCGCTCGACGAAAACCCTGATGCCGCCACCTCGCAACTGCGTCGCGACCGCGACACCCACGCCATACATGCCCTGAACCAACTCATCACCGCCGACCCGCGTGTTGACAACATCCTGCTGCCAATCCGCGACGGACTGATGCTATGCAGAAAAGTGAAAGGTGAAAATTGAAAATTGAAAAATTGTTGACTTATGGTGCGCCAGCCATTTTCACTTTTCAATTTATGTGCACCAGCCATTTTTCACATTTCACATTTCACTTTTCACTTTTCACATTTCACTTTTCACTTTTCAAGAATTCTTTTGTTTTTATCAGAAAAAATTTTGTGTGTCGGAAAAAAGTTGTATCTTTGCATTTTAAAATAATAGGCCTTTTATGAAGAAGAAATTGTTATTACTGGCTGTCGCAACGATGCTGCTTGCCGTGTCGTGCGTGAAAGAGAAGAACTGCCGCTGTGCAGTGCTAAAAAGTCAGACCGTACGCATAATCACCTTGAAATCCGGCAGCTGCAACAGCCTTAACCACGTCAGCTACCGCGACGAACTGGACACCCTGTTCACCGACACCATCGTGTGCACAGACTATCCCTTTGAAGCCGATTCGCTGATAGAATACGTCAAATAGAAATGTGTTAATGTGTGAATGTGTTAATGTGTTAGTCGATTTACGAATTAACGAATTAACGAATTCATTCAAGTAATCTTCACGATATGAAAAAACTGCTGTTAATCGCCATTGCAGCCGCCGCACTGGCCGGATGCTCCAAAGGAGTGCAGTGCAAATGCACCGCCACCACCGCCACCGACCATCAGGGCCGTCCCCTGATCACCTACGTCGATGTCGACTGGGACTTCTCCTGCAAAAACATCACAAAAGTCGGTTTTGAGCGACAGCTGGATGGTAAACTGGTGCGCGAGCTGCAGGATGTCACCTGCGAAAAAGACCAACGATGAAACCCTTTGCATCAAAAGCCGCACGCATAGCCGCACTCGTCGTGCGGATGGCGCTGGGAGTCCTCTTCATCGTCTCGGCCGTTGCCAAACTCATCGGCATCGACCGGTTTGAGCTATACATCTTCTCCTACAGCCTCCTTCCCCTCCCGTGGGCAATGGTGCTGGCACGGCTCGTCATCATAGCCGAACTATTAGTCGGCATAGGCTTGCTTGCCAACATCTTCAAACGATTGGTGGATGCAAGCGCCCTGATAATGCTCGTCGGCTTCACCCTCTTCCTCTGCTACGCCGCGCTGGCGGGACGCACCGACAGCTGCCAGTGCATGGGGGCGCTCATCGACTTCAACCCCGTGCAGTCCATCGTCAAAAACGCCCTGCTACTGCTTGCGCTCATCGTGGCCATGCACGCACAACCCTGGCCGTGGACACCGCGCTGGTACCTCTGGCTGCCCGTCGTCGTGGCAACCGCCGTCACCGTCTTCGTCATATCCGTGCCCGACAACTGGTTCTTCGGCCCCTCCGAAGAGCTCTACAACGCCGACGAACTCAACGCCTCCATTGCCCCGGGCGGCGAGCTTGCACCGCTCAACCTCGCGCAGGGGCGCCACGCCGTGGCATTCCTCTCGCCCGGCTGCCCGCTATGCCGCATGGCCGACGAAAAACTCACCTACATCTGCCGCCGCAACGGCCTCGACTCCACAGCACTCGTCTATCTCATCCCCGCTGCCGACAGCACCCTCACACCCCTCACCCTCGACACCGCCTCCTTCCTGCGTCCCGGCCACATAGTCACCCCCCTCACCTTCTCCCTCATCACCTACGGCCAGCGCCCCATGCTTATGCTCATCGACAATGGACAAGTGGCTGCCACCTGCCACTACCGCAACATCAACGAGAACCAGATAGCTCAATTCCTCAAATGAAAAAACGCCTCGCCCCCATAGCCGCGGTCTGCACGGCACTGCTGCTCTGCACAACGCTTGCCTCATGCAACAAACGCTGCCGCTGCATGAAAAACAACCGGCAATACGTTTACTACACCCCCGAAGAGCTCGCCCAGCGGGGCAAGAACTGCAACGAGATGATATACCTCGAAGGCCTCGCAGCCCAATACTATTCCGAATGCAAATGGGAAATACGTTGATAATTGAAAAGTGAAAATTGAAAATTGAAAGTTGCTGCCGCACCCGGATAATTCTCAATTCTCAATTCTCAATTCTCAATTCTCAATTCTCAATAGATTAGTGTCACCGTGCCCTTGAGGGTTTTCCAGTTGGTGTCGTTGGTGTCGATGTAGCGTATGTAGTAGACGTATGCTCCCTGGTGGCAGGTGCGGCCTTGCGAGGTGCCGTCCCAGGATGACGTTGGGGGCAAGGATGAACACGCTGTCCAGCGGCGGCTCGCCCCAGTGGGGGATGACAACGAGGGTATAGTAGATGATGCTGTCGCAGTCGTCGCCTATTTCAAGATGGACGGGCACATTGTTCACCTCCGTGCCAAAAGTATAGCCGTTAAACAGCCACGGCATATCCAACGGGGAAACCGTATCACTTACCTGGGTGCAGTGCGGGCAGGTGACGAAATCTATGGCAAAAAGGGTGTCGCAGCCCGAGGGAGTCCAGTAGGTGGTAATATAGTGCGTGTCGGTGTAGTCGAGCAAATGGTCGCGGAAAGTGAAAGAGCCTTGCTCGCACAGCACCACAGAGAAAGCCGAATCGTAGTGGTTGTGTATCCAGATGGGAGCCCATAGAGTGTCGGGCTTGAGGGTGAAGCAGCTGTCGTACTCGTAGGTGAAGACACACATGACGCGGTATTTCCCGGTATCCTGATAAGTGTGCACCTGCGGGGAGTCGAAGCCCTCCTCGAGATGGGAGTAGGCGCGTGTGGTGCCGTCGCCGAAGTCCCAGAAGACACTGTCGGCGGGGCGCTCGTCCCACGACCGGAAGGTGATGGGGTCGTACATGCACCAGATGGAGTCCTCGCTCAGACTGTCGGCAGGGATGTCATTTACTCTTAGATATGCCTTGCCCGGCTGAGAATGGGGCAGGTTCACCACCGCTTGTTCATCCATCGATGCCGAAGCCATGACAGACATGAACCTAGCTCCCGTGGTGCTCCTGATATAGTGCGTGCCATCCGAGACAAACTGGCTGGTGTAGCCGAACCTGGCATGGCAGTACGGAGTGCCGGGAATGGGAGTAAAAAAATTCTCGATACTATAGCTGTCCACCATGATGGAGGGGGCATCCTCCGTGCGGGTGAAAATATACAGTGAAGGACGCCTTGTCTGGCGATTGTTGTCGGCATCCACATCAGTGATTGTTCCAAAGTTCACCTGACCGTTGTGCCACCATTCCACAGGACGCACGGCATAGAATGCGGGGTCACCTCCCATCATGTCAAGAATTCGCGGCATGCCATGCATAAGATATTCCTTCACAATGGCGGGTTCCGATGTAGTAATATAAAACGGCCCCTCAGAGTCCATCATACAGAACCATTCCGTTTCGTAAGCATCCACCGTCAGTGTACGGACAGCATCCACCGTGCGCGATGCATCGCGGACGGTTATCACCGTCCCGTCGTGCAGTCCCGTGATACGGATATAGTCTGTGTCGGAATTATACACATTGGGTATCAGATATTCCTTCCCAGCATACTTGGTCGGCAACGACTGTTCCAGCAGCATATCACATTGATGATAATAGTCGTCTATCGCAGGGAGAAACACTGCTTCACCGCCTTCGAACACGGCAATGCGCTTGCAGTCGCGTGCCTTGATGCGGGTGCCGGACAAATCCACCACAAATGTGTCAAGTAGCACATGGCTTGTGTCATATGAATGCAACGGCATCGAAATATCAGAAGGGACGCCTTTATAACCTGGGCCATATGGTGAAATCAATGGATAATATTTTTCTCTTGGTTCCCCTGCACCTATATGATATATTTCGCCCGCTCTGAGAGTCACAGTCACAGTGTCTCCAGGATGTCGGTTCACCCAGTCCCAATCGCTTAGCACGATGTCCACAATCGTGCTGTCTTCTACCGCCACAATATTCAATGATGTTGCATAAGGGTAATGATTACCGGGATCAAGTCGTCTCATCGAGAATGGTACCTGAACAACATACTCATCCCGCAACATTTCCGTAGGCAGGACATTGCACGCTCCGCTCTCTCCCACTGAATTGACCCAAATGAAAAGTGACACGGTGTCAGTACTCGTCACATGAAAGCCTCTGGGCTGCGGACTATTCCCCGGCTGTCCGGCATACGAATAATTATAGATACGAGGCCATAAAAGGGAGATGGTATCAATGATACGAGTGATACCGAAAGGTACAGTAATATAATTGGTGTCAGGGCCGCACATCTCGCGCCGCATGATGTGCACCGTCTGAGAATAGTCCAACAGCGGATTGCTGACCGTCACGTCGCAATCGCGCTCGCTCACCACATAGAGGCGGGAATGATTCTCGCTGAAACCGTTATACGTACGGGGGAAGCATACCCAAAAGTCAGTCCCCTGCGCAGCAAACTGCACCCCCCGCTGGTCGTAGGGGTCGGCCTGCTGAGCGTGGAGGAATACCGTCAGGAGCAGTGTGGTCAGGAGTATGCAGAGATGGTTTGTCTTCATGGGTTTAATATATTAGGGTCACTGTGCCTTTGAGGGTTTTCCAGTTGGTGTCGCTGGTGTCAATGTAGCGTATGTAGTAGACGTATGCTCCCTGGTGGCAGGTGCGGCCTTGCGAGGTGCCGTCCCAGCTGCCGGTGAGGCCGTCGAACTGCGCCACTTTGGTGCCCCTGCGGTTGAAGACGGTCACCTCGGCCTGCAGGATATGGTGGCTGCAGTAGAGCGAGAAGCGGTTGTTGCCCGGCCTGTTCGGCGTGATGACGTTGGGGGCAAGGATGAACACGCTGTCCAGCGGCGGCTCTCCCCAGTGGGGGATGACTATGAGGGTGTAGTAGATGACACTGTCGCAGTCGTCGCCTATTGGGATGTGGACGGGCTCGTCGTGCACTTCGGAGCCGAAGGTGTAGCCGTTGTACTGCCAAGGCATATCGAGTGGGGAGACGGTGTCGTAGTCCCACGAGCAGTGGGGGCAGGTGGAGAAGTCTATGGTGAAGAGGGTGTCGCAGCCCGAGGGGGTCCAGTAGGTGGTGATGTAGTA
>CADAQX010000022.1 GCA_902790215.1 uncultured Bacteroidota bacterium
CAACATCGGAAACGCCCTTTCTCGGCTTTACAGAAGCCTTTTGGGGACACTTTGGACAATTACCTTGTCTTTTCTGACAGACTCTTGCCGCCGCCTCACTATCCCGGTGACAGTGGAATAACTGCCCTGGCTCTATAAAAAAAAGAGGGTGCCTTTTGGGACACCCTCATTTCAAATATTTCTCGGTGACGAGGAAACTTCAGCGGAAAGAGAGGGATTCGAACCCCCGGACCCTCGCAGGTCAACGGTTTTCAAGACCGCCGCATTCGACCGCTCTGCCATCTTTCCATGCGTCAATCAGTATGTTGCATCAATATGCCACTTCTTTTTGACTTTGCAAATATAGGAAGATTCTGCGACATAGCAAAAAAAAATGAATTATTGCTTGAACCCAAATCGGTCATTAGGCCGACATTTATATCCTTTCTCGCTTTTTCAGGTCTCTTTATGCCATATCAGCATTTCTTTATGTTCCATGACGTTACTTGGGCTCGGCATAGCAAGCAAGCTTCCTCTGCTCTTGAAAATAACGTTGCTCCCATTCGGTCGCGACGTTATTTTGCGTAACATTCGGCATCTTGTCAACATCCCTGTCTCGCCGTAGCTCGCTACGCCTTAACTTCGTTGACGTTGCTGTTGCTCGGCATAGTAAGCAAGCTTCCTCTGCACTCGCTTTACGCAACGTTCGCCAGCGATATGGCCAATCTGCTCGAAACAAATACTAATCTGGCACAAATCCCAATGACCGATTTAGGTTGAATGCTTGATTGTGTCAATGCTTGAATGAAAAAAACTTAAACAATCAAACAATCAGACAATCAAGCAATCAATTTTCAATTTCCACTTTTCACTTTTCACTTTTCATCGGTCACATTGTACCAATTTGTTTTTTTTTTGTATATTTGCACGATAAAATTCAATGCCTTGACTTGGAATATTATTATATAAAAGTATAATAATGAGAAAGATTTGGATAGCACTCGTGAAATTGCGCGGTTGGCGTTTCGTTATTCCCACCCCGAAAGAACGGCCGGAGATTCGTCATTGTGTGGTGGCGGTCGCCCCTCACACGGCTTTTGTGGACTATATTGTGGGGGCCGCCGTGCTTTTTGCCGCTGGTGTGAAACCCAAGATTTTTGTGAAGAAGGAGTTCTTTAACTTTTTCACCCGTCCGCTGCTGCTCCGCCTCGGACTGGTGCCCGTTGACCGCGGGAACCGCCACAACGGCTTGGTGGAAAAGGCTGTGGAACTGCTCCGCGAGGACAACGACGCGTGCATTATCATCACACCCGAAGGCACCCGCAAGCCTGTAAAACGGTTTAAGCGGGGATTCTACGAAATTGCCACTCATGCAGGTGTTCCCATCATGCTGGGCTTTATGGATTTCAAGACCAAGACTGCGGGATACGGTCCCACGATTCTGCCCACGGGCGACTATGACGCCGATGTGGAACGAATGCTGGACTTTTTCCGTCCCATCCACGCAAGACACCCCGAAGGCTGGTACTTTGGGAGTTGAAAGTTGAAAATTGAAAATTGAAAAATTGTCGAAAGATGCGCCAGCCATTTTCACTTTTCATTTCTCATCAACTTATCAACGGATAAACTGATAAATGAATTAACAACAAAGTATAAACTTACAACACATGATAAGAAGAATTTTTGTAGAGAAGAAAAAGCCCTTTGCCGTTGCGGCCAAGGAGCTGAAAGAGGAGATGGAGAAATATCTGGGCATTGTCCCAGAGGCAGGACAGGATTTACAGGTACGCGCCCTGATGCGTTACGATATCGAGAACCTCTCGGACGAGACATACCAGAAGGCCAAGTCCACCGTGTTTTCTGAACCGCCCGTGGATATCCTCTATGAGGAGGAGTTCCCCCATGGCGAGGAGGACTTTGTCTTTACTGTGGAATACCTGCCTGGACAGTTTGACCAGCGGGCCGATAGTGCGGTGCAGTGCGTATGCCTGCTGAACCCCGCCGAGCAACCCGTTATCAAGTCGGCCACAACCTACGTCATCAGCGGCAACCTCACCCCCGAGCAGCGCGAGGCGGTTATCAAGCACTGTGTGAACCCCGTAGATAGCCGTGTTACTGACTCACCCAAACCCGAAACGCTGGCAGAGCACTACGACGAGCCTGCCGATGTGAAGATATTCGACGGTTTCGCCACTATGCCCGAGGATGAACTGAAAGAACTGTACGGCTCGCTGGGCCTTGCTATGACCTTTGCCGACTTCCTGCACATACAGCGTTATTTCCGCGACGAGGAGAAGCGCGACCCCAGCATGACCGAGATTCGTGTGCTGGACACCTACTGGAGCGACCACTGCCGCCACACGACCTTTGCTACGGAGCTGACCGATGTCAAGTTTGACGAAGGAGAGTACCGCCCGCTGATTGAGGCCGCCTTCCAGCAATATCTGGCCGACCACAAAGAGCAATACGAAGGACGCACGGACAAATACGTATGCCTGATGGATGTGGGCACATTGGCTGCCAAACGGCTCCGCAAAGCTGGACTGCTGAACGACCAGGAGGTGAGTGACGAGATCAACGCCTGCAGCATCGTGGTGCCTGTGAGGATGGACGGCAAGAATGAGGAATGGCTTGTCAATTTCAAGAACGAGACACACAACCACCCCACGGAGATAGAGCCCTTTGGCGGTGCAGCCACCTGCCTGGGCGGATGCATCCGCGACCCCTTGAGTGGGCGCACTTACGTATATCAGGCCATGCGTGTGACAGGTGCCGCCGACCCCACCAAGCCCCTGTCCGAGACACTGCCCGGCAAACTGCCCCAGCGCAAGATTGTCACCACCGCAGCACACGGCTACAGCAGCTACGGCAACCAGATTGGTCTGGCCACAGGCTTGGTGAACGAGATATACCATCCCAACTATGTGGCCAAACGCATGGAGATTGGCGCCGTGATTGCAGCAGCTCCCCGCCGCCAGGTGAAGAGGCTGACGCCGACTCCGGGCGACATCATCATCCTGCTGGGCGGCCGCACGGGACGCGACGGCTGCGGCGGTGCCACAGGTGCCTCCAAAGCCCACAACACCGCCTCGCTGACCACTTGCGGCGCCGAGGTGCAGAAGGGTAACGCTCCCACCGAGAGAAAGATTCAACGCCTGTTCCGCCGTGAAGAGGTGTCGTCGCTGATTAAGAAATGCAACGACTTCGGTGCCGGCGGAGTGAGTGTAGCCATCGGCGAGCTGGCCGACGGGCTGCAGATTAACCTGGACAAAGTACCCAAGAAATATGCCGGATTAGACGGCACCGAGCTGGCCATCAGTGAAAGCCAGGAGCGCATGGCAGTATTGGTTGCTCCCGAAGATGTGGACAAGATGCTGGCCTATGCCGACGAGGAGAACCTCGAGGCCGTGGTGGTGGCAACCGTCACCGAGGAGCCCCGTATGGTCATCAGCTGGCGCGGCAAAGAGATTGTGAACCTCAGCCGCCGCTTTATCGACACCAACGGCGCGCACCAGGAGACTCAGGTTTCCGTAGCCATGCCCTCGGCAAAAGAGACAGCCGATACTGGAGCCACAGATTCTTCAGAAAGCATCAAGGAGCGCTGGCTGAAGAACCTCTCCAACCTGAACGTCTGTTCTCAGAAGGGACTGGTGGAGATGTTCGACAGCACCATCGGTGCCGGGAGCGTGGTGATGCCCTACGGCGGCAAGACACAGATGACTCCCACCCAGAGCATGGTAGGCCTGCTGCCCACCCTCACCGCCGAATGCGATACGGTGACCATTATGAGCTACGGATTCGACCCCTACCTGAGCAGCTGGAGCCCCTTCCACGGTGCTGCCTATGCAGTGGTGGACTCTGTGGCCAAAGTGGCTGCTGCGGGCGGCGACGTGCGCCGCATACGGCTCACTTTCCAGGAATACTTTAAGAAACTGGGGCAAGACCCCTACCGCTGGGGACAACCCTTGGCCGCCCTGCTGGGTGCATACAACGCCCAGATGGGTCTGAAACTGCCCGCCATCGGTGGCAAGGACTCCATGAGTGGCACATTCAACGACATCGACGTGCCCCCGACGCTGTGCAGCTTTGCCGTGGGCATCAGCAATCTGAAGCATGTGGTCACTCCCGAACTGAAGCAGCCGGGCAATTACCTGTACCTGCTGGAGGTGAAACCCGACAAGGACGGCATGCCCAACTACAAGATGCTGCTGGCCATGTACCACGCCCTGTACCAAGCCGTGGGCAAAGGCTCCATCAAGTCGGCCTATGCAGTTGGCTTTGGCGGCATTGCCGAGGCCGTGAGCAAGATGTCCTTCGGCAACCGCATGGGCGTGCAGTTCGACAGCAAACTCAGCACCGAGGAACTGTTTGAAAAGAAATACGGTGCCATCGTCGTGGAGGTGTTCAACTGCGGCTGCCTGCC
The DNA here is from genome assembly GCA_902790215.1 of uncultured Bacteroidota bacterium. Lineage (GTDB taxonomy): Bacteria > Bacteroidota > Bacteroidia > Bacteroidales > P3 > Colimorpha. The sequence goes on from CADAQX010000022.1 coordinate 4,403, forward strand.
AGCCATCGCCCGCAAGATTGGCCGCGTGACCGACACCGGGATGTTCGAAATAAACGGCGAGAACATTTCAATGGACGAAATGCTACAGGCCTGGACAAGCCCGTTAGAGGAGATTTTCCCCACCAACAGCGGTGCATCCACCGATACAGCCATCCGTCAGAACAGCCTCTACAAGGCCAAGAACATCTATGTCTGCAAACACAAGTCGGCCAAACCGCATGTGTTCATCCCCGCCTTCCCCGGCACAAACTGCGAGTACGACTCTGCCCGCGCATTCCTTCGTGCCGGTGCCGAGGCCGAGATCAAGGTGTTCCGCAATCTCAACGCCAATCAAATCCACGAGAGTGTCGAGGCCTTTGCCCATGCCATCGACAACAGCCAGATTGTGATGATACCCGGCGGTTTCTCGGCGGGCGACGAACCCGAAGGCAGTGCCAAGTTCATCACCAGCGTGTTCCGCAACCCGCAGATTAGCGATGCAGTCATGCGTTTGCTGAAAGAACGCGACGGACTGATGCTGGGCATCTGCAACGGATTCCAGGCACTGGTGAAACTGGGTCTCGTGCCATACGGCGAGATACGTCAGCAGAGCGAGGACTCCCCCACCCTTACGTTCAACACCATCGGCCGCCACCTGAGCATGATAGCACACACCAAGGTGGTGAGCAACCTGTCGCCATGGCTGCAGAAAGCCGAGCTGGGCAAGAGCTATGTGGTGCCCATCTCCCACGGCGAGGGTCGCTTTGTGGCTCCCAAAGAGTGGATTGACAAACTCTTCGCCAACGGGCAGGTAGCCACACAGTATGTTGACCTGAACGACCGCACAACCATGCAGGAGCCATACAACATGAACGGCTCGTATATGTCCATCGAAGGCATCACCAGCCCCGACGGCCGCGTGCTGGGCAAAATGGCACACAGCGAGCGTTGGCGTCCGGGCACCTACCGCAACATCGTGGGCGACCAAGACCAGCTCATCTTCGAAAGCGGTGTTGCCTACTTTGCATAGAAAGAGTAACCTTTAGACATCTATACAATATGAAAAAAACAATTTTAATATGCACCTTGCTGCTGGCCACGATGGCCACCATTGCCAATCCCGTTGGCAAAGAGCGTGCCGCACGTGTGGCCAGTAACGCCATAGTTCGGTTCCATGCCGAGCGACACGGGGTTGCCGCCAAGCAGCCCGTTGAGCTGACCGATGTGTCTCAAGCATTAGGATTCAACCTACTTCATATCTACCAGTACCGCTACAACGGTGTTGAGGGATTTATCATCATCAGCGGCGACGACATGACGGACCCCGTACTGGCATTCTCCGACGAGGGCACACTGGATCTCTCCGGCACCTTCGACAGCAAACACCCCGAAAAGAACCCGGCCTTCATCCAACAGCTAAGGCACTATTCCAAAGAGATAAGCCATGGCCGGGAAACCAAAGCCAAGGCTCCCGCTCATATAGCCCGTAAATGGCAATTGTTCGAATGCGACTACAGCCCTGAGAAAGGCGACTTATACAATGACAACATCCCCCCTCTGCTGGGTGGTATGAAATGGGATCAAGGCAAGCCCTATAACGACATGTGCCCCGGGGGTTCGGTCACCGGATGCGTGGCCACCGCCTTCGGCATGATAATGAACTATTGGAACTATCCGGAACACGGCTTCGGGAGGCATTCATATAACGGTGCCACCAATCCCGCCGCCTATCCCAACTGGACATACGGCACTCTCTCGGCCGATTTCGAGAACACCTACTATGACTGGGACAACATGCCCGACTACGTCATGATAAATAGCACCAATGCCGAAAAGAAAGCGGTATCCACCCTCCTTTTCCAGATAGGCGTGGCTTTAGAAATGCACTACACTCCCGATGGGAGCGGCTGCTGGTCTCTACCCGAATACGCCATCTTCGACACCAGTCTGCACATCAGCCCCTCTGTCAGCGTCACCTATTGCATCCCCAAACATTTTGGCTACAAATTCTCCTACGCCGGAATGCGTGACTCCATTGGCAACGACACGCTGTGGCTACAGATGCTTTACAACAGCCTTGCCGAAGGCAAACCCATCTACTATGCCGGCTGGGCCAAGGACACTAACGAGGCCGGCCACAACATGTCGGGACACGGCTACGTCATCGATGGATATTTCTCAGACGAGCTTGATTCCAACTACTTCCATATCAACTGGGGTTGGAGCGGTAATTCCAATGCATTCTTCAAGATTGATGCCATGACCCCCAGTGGCTTCGACTTTACCCAGTGGCATGGTGCCGTTATCGGTTTTGAGCCCGACACTTCCTACCACGGCTACGACTACCTGGGCATCCATGCTCCCGCCATCGACGATGCAACCATCTATGGAGGCAAAGGCCACGTCACTGTCCTCAACGCGCAGGGCCGTCGCATCGCCGTCTACGACGTCATGGGACGAGAGGTGCTTGGCTGCATCTCCCACGACTCGGAATGGAGAATGTCTCTGCGCCCCGGCTTCTATGCCGTAAAAGTCGATGCAACCCCTGCAAAGAAAGTATTAGTTTTTTAACCCCAATAAACCCCATACAACCCCATGAATACAGCAATCAAAGACCTCCAGCCCGCCGCCGTATGGCACTACTTTGGCGAACTGATGAATATTCCCCGTCCATCCAAACACGAAGAAAAAGTCTCCGCTTACCTGCAGGAATTTGGCCGCCAGCACGGCTACGAGACACTTGTCGACGAGGTAGGCAATGTCCTGATACGCAAACCCGCCTACAAAGGCTATGAGAACGCGCCCGGCGTATGCCTCCAAGCACACATGGACATGGTGTGCGAGAAAAACGGCGACAAAAGCTTTGACTTCCTCACCCAGCCCATCGAGGCGTTTGTGAAAGATGGCTGGCTCATCGGCGACGGCACCACCCTTGGAGCCGACGACGGCATCGGCGTGGCCGCCGCTCTGGCCATCCTCGACGACAACACCATCCAGCATGGCCCCCTCGAATGCCTCTTCACCGTGGATGAAGAGACCGGCCTCACCGGAGCCGCCAATCTCCACACCGACTGGCTCAAGAGCAGCATTCTCCTCAACTTCGACGACGAGGACGAGGGCGAGTACTGCATAGGGTGTGCCGGTGGCATCGACACCACCGTGGCCATCGACTACACCACCCGCCCGGTACCCGCCAACGAGCGTTCCTACCGCATTCAAGTCTCCGGCTTGACCGGCGGACACAGCGGCGACGACATCAACCGCGGACGCGGCTGCGCCATCAAAATCCTCAACCGCATCCTGTGGAACACCACCGAGCACTGCAAGATAGGTCTAGCCCGCATCGACGGCGGCAACCTGCGCAATGCCATCGCTCGCGAAGCTTGGGCCGACATCGTGGTGTCCTACGACCACGAAGATGCCTTCAAGAAAATGGTGGCAGACTTTGCCGAGCACATCAAGTTCGAGTTCCGCAGCACCGAACCCAACCTGCAGATAGCCCTCACCCCCATTGACGAACCGGCCTGCCTGATTGACCGACAGACTCAATACAACCTGCTCAACGCCCTCTTTGCCTGCGCCCACGGCGTACTGGCCATGAGCCGCGAGATAGAGAACTTCGTGGAAACTTCCACCAACCTCGCCTCTGTCAAGATGGACGACCATCAAATCCACATTGCCACCAGCCAGCGCAGCTCGGTGGAGAGCGCCAAACACGCCGCCGCACAGAAAATCGAGGCCACCTTCCGCATGATAGGAGCCCACGTCTCGCACGGCGACGGCTACCCCGGCTGGACACCCAATCCCGACAGCAAAGTGCTCAAAGTGGGCGTGGAGACCTACAAACGCATGTTCGGCCACGACCCCATTGTCCGCGCCATCCATGCAGGCCTTGAATGCGGCCTCATCGGCGAGAAATACCCGCACATGGACATGATAAGCTACGGCCCCACCCTGCGTGGCGTACATGCACCCGGCGAGAAGATTGAAATCAAGACCGTCGAGATGTTCTGGAACCTTACATGTGAAATCTTGCGTAACCTAAAATGATTGGAGTACTCGGAAGCGGTTCCTGGGCCACCGCTGTTGTCAAACTGCTGTTAGAGCAACCTTCCGCAAAGGTATGCTGGTATGTTCGTGAACCTGAAATACGCAAAAGCCTTGCCAAACACGGGCACAACAACCGCTACCTCGGCGAAGTGACTATCGACCCGACACGCATTGAAATATGCCGCACACCGCAGGAGGTTGCCGACCGGTGCGAAATCATCTATCTCGTCATCCCCACGGCATTTCTCCACTCCGCCCTCCAGCAAATCGACCCCGCCACCCTCAGGCAACGTTACCTGGTCTCTGCCATCAAGGGCTTCGTCCCCGAGGCCGATATGATTGTCACCGACTACCTGCAGCACTGCTACCAAGTGCCCTCCGAGCAACTGGCCATCATCAGTGGCCCCACCCATGCCGAAGAGGTAGCGCGCGAAAGGCTCACCTTCATCACTGCCGCCTCATCCAACATGGTGCTGGCCGAGAAGATCATGCAGCAACTGCGCTGCCGCTATATCAACATCTCCCACTCCACCGACATGCGCGGCATACAATTCGCCACGGCGCTCAAGAACATCTATGCCGTTGCCGCCGGCATCTGCAAGGGCATGGGCAGCGGCGACAACCTCATGGCCGTCCTCGTCAGCTACGCCATTGCCGAAATGCGCTCCTTCCTCAAAGTCATGCAGCCCAGCACCGTCGTCAGCCTCTTGCCCGAGAACATGCCGCCCTACATTGGCGACCTCCTCGTCACCTGCTATTCGCAGCTCAGCCGCAACCGCACCTTTGGCACCATGATTGGCCGCGGCTACACCGTCAAGAGCGCACAACTCGAAATGCACATGATTGCCGAAGGCTACTATGCCGTCAAAAGCCTGGAGAAAGTACGGCAGGAGCACCATATCGAATTGCCCATAGCTCAAGCCGTTTATATGATACTCTACGAAAACGCACGCCCCGACGTCATACTGCGTGCTTGGCAAATACGTACCTCAAACAACAACTAAACAATTTCGTTGTCCGTTGATAAGTTGATAAGTTTATGATTTATCGTTGTCCGTTGATAAGTTTATACGACTCGCAACATATCAACATATCAACGCAAAACATATCAACTAATCAACGCAAAACATATCAACAAATCAACATACCAACATATCAACCTTACCATGAACCCCAAAGTCAGCATCATCATGGGCAGCACCTCCGACCTCCCCGTCATGGAAAAAGCCTGCCAGTTTCTTGAAGAGATGGAAATCCCCTTCGAAGTCAACGCCCTCTCTGCCCACCGTACACCCGCCGAAGTGTCCGATTACGCACGCAATGCACACCTCCGCGGCATACAGGTCATTATAGCCGGTGCCGGCATGGCCGCAGCCCTGCCGGGTGTCATAGCCGCCGAAACGCCCCTGCCCGTCATAGGCGTGCCCATCAAAGGCAACACACTCGAAGGCCTCGACGCCACCCTCGCCATCCTCCAGATGCCTCCGGGAATCCCCGTGGCCACCGTGGCTATCAACGGTGCACAGAACGCCGCCGTCCTGGCCCTGCAAATCATGGCCGTCGGCAACCTCGACCTGCAACAGAAAGTTCTCAACTACAAGCAAGGCCTCAAAAAGAAAATTGTCAAAGCAAACGAGGAACTCGCCCAACTGCAGTACAAATACAAGTGCTGAAGTTCCATGGAACAGAATTTTGCCATACAACTATTCGAGGACAAGAAAGTCCGTGTGGTCTGGGATGCCGAACAAGAGAAATACTTCTTCGCTATTGTCGACATCATACAGGTACTTACCGAGAGCACCGACGCCTCTGCCTATTGGAGAAAACTAAAGCAGAGGTTGAAAGCGGAAGGAAATGAAACCGTGACAAATTGTCACGCTTTGAAAATTCCTGCCGCAGACGGGAAAAAGAGAATAACCGATGTCGCTGACATAGAGCAGCTTCTCCGTCTCATCCAATCCATTCCCTCAAAGAAGGCCGAACCTGTAAAGCGTTGGCTTGCCGAAGTCGGGAGCCAGCGCATCGACCAAATGATAGACCCCGAACTAACTTTCCAAATGGCAGTGGACGACTATCGTCGCCAAGGCTACAGCGACCGTTGGATTGAGAACCGACTCAAATCCATCCGTACCCGCAACGAACTCACTAATGAATGGAAACGTTCCGGAGTGAAAGAGCAAAAAGATTTTGCCATTCTCACCAACATCCTCACCAAAGCATGGAGCGGAATGACAACTGGCGAGTACAAACAATACAAAGGTCTGACCAAGGAAAACCTGCGCGACAACATGACCACATTAGAGTTGGCCTTGAATACCCTTGCCGAAGCCGCAACCACAGAAATTTCCAAGCATCGCAATCCCCAGTCCATGGATGAGAACAAACAAGTGGCACAAAGCGGTGGCAACGCAGCCAACCTGGCTCGCCGCGACATCGAGAAACAAATCGGGCATAGCATCATATCCCCGCAACGTGCTTCCGACTACCTCATCGAAGACACAGAAGCAACAGTAATAGACAACAAATATTCCGACAAATGATAACCATAGGCATCACAGGCACCCTTGGTGCAGGCAAAGGCACCATAGTAGAATACCTGCAAAAAGAAAAAGGCTTTTCCCACTACTCCGTCCGTGCCTTCCTCACCGACGAAATCAAGCGCCGCGGCCTTGAAGTGAACCGCGACACCATGACCCTCGTGGGCAACGACCTGCGCGCACAGCACTCCCCCTCGTGGATAGTGGAACAACTCTATGGGCAAGCCTCGGCATCGGGATGCAACTGCATTATCGAGAGCATACGGACCCCCGGTGAAGTAGAGGCACTGCGCGGCAAGCCCAATTTCTATCTCTTTGCCGTCGATGCCGACCCGCGTGTGAGATACGACCGTGCCGTACTCCGTGGCAGCGAGACCGACCACATCGACTACGACACCTTCCTCGCCAACGAGCAGCGCGAGATGGACAACGACGACCCCAACAAGCAGAACCTCAAATACTGCATCGAACACGCCGACTACCGCTTCGACAACAATGGCTCCATCGACGGCCTCAACAAACAAGTGGAAGACATCCTCGGCAAAATCATGTATCGCCGTCCCTCGTGGGACGAATACTTCATGGAGCTGGCCAACACCGCCTCCAAACGCGCCACCTGCGACCGGGGACGCTCCGGCTGTGTCATCGTCAAAGACCGCCAGCTACTTGTCACCGGCTACGTAGGCTCCCCCTCAGGGTTACCCCATTGCGACGAAGTGGGACACCTCTTCCGCAAAACCATCGAAGCCGACGGCCGCATCACCACCCATTGCGTCCGCACCGTCCATGCCGAACAGAACGCCATCTGCCAGGCCGCTCGCCGCGGCATCGCCCTCGACGGCGCCACCCTCTACTGCCGCATGACCCCCTGCCGCACCTGCGCCATGCTCATCATCAACTGCGGCATCAGGCGTGTAGTGTGCGAGCGCAAATACCACTCCGGAACCGAGAGCGAAGAGCTCTTCCGCCAAGCCGGCGTGCAACTGGAATTCTTCCACGACGAAATCCAGCAATATGACAACCAGTAACATTGTGGCTTGAGTTATTGCTTGAATGTGTTTTGTTGATATGTTGATACGTTGATATGTTGATATGATGCGAGCCGTATAAACTTATCAACTTATCAACGGACAACGTATTTACACATCAAACAATCTCTAATGACCGACTTGGGTTAAAGCGGGAACACCAATTAAGACGGAAAACAAAACCAAAAGAAAGAAAGCAATATGAACAAGATTCTTCTCGCCACCGTGGCAGTAATGCTCGGACTGGCAGCCTCCGCACAGGACAGCATACCGTATCGCTCTGTGTTCGGCAACGAGGCAAGCGCATGGCATATAGCACGGTTTATCCATTCCACAGACCAAGGCGGTGCCACCACTACAGTGCTGACGGTCTTGACCGACACAACCCCAGAGCCGGAGGTGTGGCACCCGGTGACCGCCGACGGGGACACCACACTTTTCCTCATGGAGAGCGGCGACCGCTCACGTCTGTACCTGCACTACCCGGACGACACTGTCGCGCACCTGCTCATGAACCTGAACTTGCAGGCAGGCGACACGCTTCCTGTCCACTTCCGCAACGGCACCGACACCCTGGCCGTAGTGGACAGCGTGTATTACAAGGATGGCATCAAGCACCTCCGCACCTCGCTGACCCTGGCATTCAGCGGCTATGTGGGAGTCAAGGCACCCAACGACACAACCCACAACGAAACACAGGCCGAGGTGCCCGTTCCGCTGACACTCATCGAAGGCGTGGGGCCCAACTGGGGATTGGACTACGGCAGGGAGAACCTTGACTCCATCCTTGCCGTCAGTCCACTGCTGCTGTGCCACTACCGCGATTCGGCAAGGAACTATCACCAGCAGGTGGACACCGACTATCCCCGACCCGACGGTTCCGACAACGACTCCTGCACATTAGAGTACATCCGCTACAAATCGGTGTTTGGGAAAGAAGAAAGCGTCTGGTACACCGTTTGGGCTCTAAATTATGTCTGTGATGCAGGGGGTGCATATACAACTGTTTTGAGATATTCGTCGGATTCATCTGTTCATGAAACTGCATGGCATGCAATAACAAAAGACAACGATACAATTCTGTATCTTCGCGAATCACGTGACCATTCAAAGCTATACGAACGAGCGTATGGCGACAGCACCGAATACTTAATCATGGATTTAAATGCCCGACAGGGGGACTCTTTTATTTTTCATCAGCCAAGTGGTGACCAGTCTTGTACAATTGACTCCATCTGTTCCATATATGGAGTAAAATACATCATCACAAATCCATTTATTGAGTATCCCGATTATGCTCTCCATAGTGAAGAATTTTGGGAGCCCTTAGTATTCATCGAAGGGGTTGGACCCATCTGTGGTTACGAAGGATTCATCATATATAAATATAGTTACACGCCCATAATGATTTGCTGCTACAAGGATAACCAAAGAGTATTTCACAACAGAAATGTCGTCACATGGGGATCACATCAAGACGATACCTGTATCGTTCAATACAGTTGGTACGACAACATCGATCCTGTAACAGGAGATAGTGTTGTTGTCCAACCCAATCCTGTTACTGATCATTTAACAATAAGCAATCTGCCCCAAGGGTCTAAAACCATTATACTGCAAGACATTCATGGCCGGACATGGTGTTCCGCCAACACTGATGGGGAATCGGTAAAAATAGACCTATCCAACCTGCCTAACCAGATATACTTTCTGCACATCAAATTAGAAGAACAAGATATAACCAAGAAAATCATCAAGCTATAAAAAAGAAATTATTATCCCATATCGGTCGTTAGAGATTGCTTGATTGTCTGATTGCTTGATTGTTTGAGTAATTATTGATTGTCTGATTGCTTGATTGCCTGATTGTTTGAGTATTTTTCACTCAAGCATTTACACATTCAAGCATTCATGCAATTTCTCTCAAGCGCCGTCATTTATTCGATCGTTATTCGATCGTTTTCCACTCGTTCTCCGTTTCAGAAAGGGAAAAATGAGGGAAACATATCGGAAAACGATAGAATAAAGAACGATGCAACACCGAGCCCTGAAGGCGCACAGAGGAACGTTGGGGACAAATATGCGACAATATCGGAACGCTGAGGAAAGGTGGCGTAAGGAGACGTAATTCCTCGCAGAATAAAAAGTAACTTCCGCGCGAAACGGCACGCGTCGCGACCGAAAGTAAGGTTGCTCCCATTCGGTTGCGACGTTACTTTGTGCAACGGTCGCAAAATGCCTTGGACGGAAATAATTCGACACATTGTTTTGCGCAGAAATGTGTCAAATTATTTCCGTCCAAGACAATCGCCACTATTTAGCTAAATAAATCGTTAGTGGACAATGTCCAGTGCTCATTTTTTCTTGAGAAGGGAGACAATCCACAGCAACAGGCAGGCGCCGATAACTGAGGTGACGAGGTAGCCCACAAAAGTGGTGCCCCAGTGGATACCCAGCCAGGCAAGGATGTTGCCGCCGAGGAAACCGCCGATAATACCTACCAATAGATTCACAACAAAGCCGAAGCCTGAACCTTTCATGAGACGTCCAGCCAGAAAACCGGCCAGTGCGCCAATGATAATGCTAACAATAATTCCCATAGTATCTAATGTTTTTAGTTAATATTGCATAATAACGCTGCAAAGGCACTTATATTGCCTCATCATAAAGATTTAACATATCACAAGCTTCACCAGTATTACAGCAGGAGGGCGACGGAAGACATGCGGAACCACCCGCAACCCTGTTCCTATATGAGAAGCAGCAACAGCAGGAATTCTAAATCGGGAATGGTTCTACCGGACGAATTGACGAACCACATCATCGGCATAGGTCTTTGAAATGGGGATGACACGGTCACAGTATGCCATTTCAAGAACAAGCCCGTCCTTTTCTTTGCGGAGGTATTTGACATTCTCGAGGTTGACAAGATAGCCGCGGTGACAGCGCACCATGCCTTCGGACGCAAATGTCTCCTCCATGTTCTTCATTGAATTATGGAGGATGATGGTATCCTCCTTGTCACCACTCAGGTAGTGGACAACAGTATAGTTGTCTGCCGCTTCGATGTATAGGACATTGCTGCGTTTGGTAACGAAGACCAAGTGGTCGCCTTTGTCGAAGAACTGCATAACCGTATCGACTTTTGTCTCCTCTGCCACTGCCTTGCTGTCTTTCAGCATGTTTGTCAGATTGGCTATCTCGAGGCGTTTCTGCTGCAGCAGAAAAATAAGTATCGTGACAATATACGGGATGGTTAGCACGGCCACCGTATCAACCACCACGCGGCCAACCAAGTCCATCAGCAAGACCTCTTTGCGCTCGTTGAGAAGCCAGGCAGCTGCCGTAAGCAAAACGACCAGCGCCACTAGCTCTATCCCCAACCAAATAAAATACTGGTGCAATTGCATTCCCTTACGCTGCTGCCGCATGTAAAGTAACTTTCGGCTCGCTGCAATGGACACCAAACCTACCAGCACAAGAATTATCGAATAAAGGCGGTAACTGAGGAAACTGAGGAAACCCGTGTTGGCAATAAGACCTATGGGTTTATACACCACGACAAAAAAAATACACAATAGCACCACCAACACAAGGAAGGTGACGACCGTCTTTTTTTGGGTCAGGAACTTCGGAATATATATTTTTAACTGCTCTATTAAAGTCATTCTGTATATCAAAATTAACATTTTTCACCTAAAATAGGCGAATTTCGCCCAAAATAACGCCATTTCGTCAACATTATTGCACAAAATACCGAATTTAACATTTAGGATTGAAACTTTCGTTGTTTCTTTGCATTTTGTTTTATAACTATAATAAGACTCAAAACGCCATTTGAACTAAGTAAAATCAAACAACAAAAATGAAAATTATCGGAACAGGAAGTGCTTTGCCCAAGCTGGTCGTGACGAACGACATGCTTACAAAGTATTTCGACACCAGCGACGAGTGGATACGTACCCGCACAGGCATAGAGACCCGCCGCATTATGACTGACGAAAGTTTAAAAGATTTAGCCGTAGCCGCTGCGCAACGCGCCCTTGAGGCTGCAGGGGTCACCGCCAAAGACATCGATTATCTTGTGTGTTCAAACGTGAACAACAACTATGTCTATCCATCACTCAGCAGCATCGTACAGGGTGCCATCGGAGCCAGCTGTCCCTGCATCGACATTCGCAATGCATGCGCCGGCTTTGTGTATGCACTGGACATGGCACACATGTACCTGCACACCGGACGCGCCAGCCGCATACTGGTACTGGCTGCCGAGGAGCCGACACGTTTCTGCCACTGGGAGCACAGAGAGACGAGTGTGCTATTCGGCGACGGAGCCGGAGCCGCTGTGGTAGAGATAGGCGACGGCTTCTTGGGGTCGAAGATGACCACCATCAGCAACACCGACGTGCTTTACCAGCGCCAGCGCCTGGAGCCCACCCCCTTCGAGGACCTGAGTTCGGAGGCCTACACAAACCACACGATGGTAATGCAGGGCAGAGAGGTGTTCCGCATGGCAGTGACCGGCTGTTCCAATGAAATCAGCCACCTGCTGACAGAACACGGTTTCAGCACTTCGGATGTGAAATATTTCATCCTGCACCAAGCCAATATGCGCATCATCAACGGCATTCAGCAATATTTGAAGGCTGACCCCGAGCAGTTCCCCACCACGGTGCAGAAATACGGCAACACCTCGTCGGCCAGCGTGGCAATCCTGCTTGACGAGACGGTGAGAGCGAACAAGGTGCAACGCGGCGACCTGCTTGTATTCAGCGGTTTTGGCGCCGGCTTCACCACTGGTTCCTGCATCCTGAGATACTGATTGTACGAAACACCATCCAAACACCGGACGAAATAATAAAACAAAGTAAAACATTTTAAAAGAAACAAATCATGAACAGAGTATATATCACCGGCTTAGGCTGTGTAACCCCTTTAGGAAACAACATCGAGGCCCTGTGGGAGGGACTGATTAACGGCCGCTGCGGCATTGCCCCCATTGCAGCACCCCACAGCGACACACTGCCCATCCATGTGGCAGCCGAGGTGAAGGACTTCAACCCCGAAGAGTTCGGCCTTGACAAAGGGACTGTGCGCCGCAACGACATGTACACCCTCTTTGCTCTGGCAGCAGCCCAGCAGGCCATGGCCGACAGCGGTCTGCAGGTAGGCACCGACGTGGAGCCCATGCGCATCGGATGTGCCGTAGGCTCGGGCATCGGCGGCATCAAGACCTTCAACAACGAGCATACCAAGCTGATGGAAGAGGGCACACGCCACATCTCACCCCATTTCATCCCGATGATGATTGCCAACATCGGCTCGGCCAACGTGGCCATCAAGTACAACTGCCAGGGCCCCAACCTGCCCGTGGTGACCGCTTGTGCCACCGGCACCCACTCCGTGGGCGAGGCATACCGCCTGATCCGCGAGGGTCGCGCCGACGCCATGATTTGCGGCGGTGCCGAGAGTGCCATCTGCGACATTGCCCTGGCCGGATTCAACAACATGAAAGCCCTGACCCATAACGAAGACCCGCTGTCGGCCTCCGTTCCCTTCGACGCCCGCCGCAAAGGCTTTGTGATGGGCGAAGGCGCCGGCATCCTGATTCTTGAGAGCGAGGAATGCGCCCGCAAACGCGGTGCAAAGATATACGCCGAGGTAAGCGGCTATGGCAACACCTGCGACGCACACCACTACACCGCTCCGCATCCCGAGGGCCGCAACGCCGCCGAAGCCATCCGCCTGGCTGCCGAGGAAGCCGGTTTCAAGCCTACCGAGAAGATGTACATCAACGCCCACGGCACAAGCACCCCCCTCAACGATGCCAGCGAGACCATGGCCATCAAGAAAGCCCTTGGCGAAGAGACCGCCCGCAAGGTGGAAATCAGCTCTACCAAGTCAATGCTTGGCCACATGCTGGGTGCCGCCGGAGCTGTGGAACTGATTGTCTGCGCCCTGGCCATCAAGAACGGCATACTGCCTCCCACCATCGGCTACAAGGAGCCCGACCCGGCCTGCGACCTGGACTACATCCCCAACACAGCACGCAAAAGCCAAGTGGACATCACCCTGTCCAACTCCTTCGGCTTCGGTGGACAGAACGCCTGTGTGGCACTAAGAAGAGTTAAATAATAACCAGTCAGGAATGCGCCACACGGGGAAAAACACCCAGTGACGCATTCCTCCCACTTAATAAAACAGAACAGACTATGTTGACAAGAGAAGAAATAAAAGAGTTTTTACCGCACCGCGAGCCGATGCTGCTTGTTGATGACATGGAGATGAACGGCGAAGAGTGCATCTCGCACTACCATGTGCGCGGCGACGAGTTTTTCCTGCAGGGACATTTCCCCGGCAACCCCATTGTTCCGGGCGTAATCCTGTGCGAAATCATGGGTCAGTCATCGTCTATCCTGGTGCTGGACGAGCTGAAAGGACGCCTGACACTGTACAGCGGCCTGAGCGATGTGCGCTTCCGCCAGCCCGTACACCCCGGCGACACCATCACAGTGAAAGCCCACATCACGGCTCGCAAAGGGCTTATCTTCTTTATAGACGCCACCGCCTACGTCGATGACAAAGTGGCCTGCAAAGGCAAGCTTTCGTTTGTGTTGGTGGACAAGGAGAAATAAGTCATTTGCCACATAATAAAACAAACTTTTGGACGTTATAAGTTAAATTAGGATACCCTCTCCTTGGAGGGGAAATGTCCTTGAACACAAGTATAACATTTAAACCAAGAAGAGAATGAAACTGTTAGAGAATAAAATAGCCCTGATTACAGGAGCAGCACGCGGCATCGGCCGCCGCACGGCAGAGCTGTTTGCCGAAGAAGGTGCAACGGTTATCGTCACCGACCTCAAGGAAACTGAAAGCAGTGTGGAACTGATGTCCAAACTGAAAGCCATCAACCCCGATTGTGCTTTCTATACCGCCAATGCCGCCGACTGGAACGAGACCGAGGCCCTGGCCAAAAAGGTTATCGACAACTTCGGCCGAGTGGACGCCATTGTGAACAACGCCGGCATCACCCGCGACAACCTCCTGCTGCGCATGACTCCCGAAGACTGGGATTTGGTCATACAGATTAACCTGCGCTCCGTGTTCAACTACTGCAAAGCCTTCATCCCCTATATGATGAAGAAGCGCAACGGCAGCATCATCAACACCAGCTCAGTGGTGGGCGTGAACGGCAACGCCGGTCAGTGCAACTACTCGGCTGCCAAGGCCGGTATCATCGGCTTCACCAAGTCTTTCGCTCAGGAGTTCGGCTCGCGCAACATCCGCTGCAACGCCATCGCCCCCGGATTCATCGAGACTGCCATGACTGCCGCCATGCCCGAAGATGCACGCAACAAGTGGCTCAGTGATGTTCCCATGCACCGTGCCGGCACCGAGCTGGATGTGGCTCGCGTAAGCCTCTTCCTCGCTTCCGACCTGGCCGAGTATGTCACCGGACAAGTCATCTGCGTGGACGGCGGCATCAGCCTGTAAAACCAACCCTATTATCAACGAATAGACACATTGTAATGAAAGCATATGTATTCCCTGGACAGGGAGCTCAGTTTGTCGGCATGGGCAAAGACCTCTACGACAACAGCGAGCACTGCCGCAACCTCTTTGAGCAAGCCAACGAGATTATTGGCTTCCGCATCACCGACCTCATGTTTGCCGGCACCCCCGAAGACCTGAAACAGACCAAAGTCACCCAGCCGGCCATATTCCTCCACTCCGTCATCCTTGCCGCCTATATGGGCAGCGAGTTCATGCCCGACATGGTGGGTGGCCATTCCCTTGGCGAATTCAGTGCCTTGGTAGCCACCGGTGCCATGGGCTTCGAGGACGGCCTCCGGCTGGTCATCGCGCGTGCCAACGCCATGCAGCGTTGCTGCGAGCAGCACCCCTCGACCATGGCCGCCATCCTCAAGCTCGATGACAAGACCGTTGAGGATGTATGCGCCGAAGTGACGGCCGCCGGGGAGATTGTCGTGGCCGCCAACTACAACACCCCCGGACAGCTGGTCATCAGCGGCACCGTGGAGGGCGTTGCTCAGGCCTGTGAAAAACTCAAAGAATTGAAAGGCCGTGCCCTGCCCTTGGCGGTAGGCGGCGCTTTCCACAGCCCCCTCATGGAGCCTGCCCGCGTAGAACTGGCCGAAGCCAT
Organism: uncultured Bacteroidota bacterium; assembly: GCA_902790215.1. Taxonomy (GTDB): domain Bacteria; phylum Bacteroidota; class Bacteroidia; order Bacteroidales; family P3; genus Colimorpha. The sequence goes on from CADAQX010000022.1 coordinate 20,164, forward strand.
CGAGAAGACTCAGTTCCACACCCCCATCTGCCCCTGCTACCAGAACGTGTGCGCCACCCCGGTGAACAATCCCAACGAGATTAAGCGCAACCTCGTGGCACAGCTCACCTCGCCCGTCCGCTGGACTGCCACCGTGCAGAACATGCTTGCCGACGGCGCCACCGAATTCATAGAGGTAGGCCCCGGCACTGCCCTCCAGGGCATGGTGAAACGCATCAGTCCCGACACCGACGCCCACTCGGCATGTTGATTCGACAGGCTCACATAAACAGCTGAGCCTTTACCATTTGATACACCTCGAAGGAAAACGCACTCACAACGTTTTCCTTCCCTTAGTTAAAAAACAACTCACACCGAAAACACAAAAAGATATATATTATGAGCATAAAAATCGTAGTACTGGCCAAGCAGGTGCCCGACACCCGAAACGTCGGCCCCGAGGCCATGACCCCCGAAGGCACCATCAACCGTTCTGCCCTTCCGGCCGTCTACAATCCTGAAGACCTCAACGCACTGGAGATGGCTCTCCGTGTCAAAGAGGCTCTCCCCGGCTCCACCGTCACCGTCGTCACCATGGGCCCTCCCCGTGCCGAAGAAATCGTCCGTGAAGCCATCTACCGTGGTGCCGACGACGGCTTTGTACTCTCCGACCGCCGTTTCGCCGGAGCCGACACCCTGGCCACCTCCTACGCCATTTCATGCGCCATCAAGCGCATCGGACACGTCGACATCGTCTTTGGCGGCCGACAGGCCATCGACGGCGACACCGCCCAGGTGGGTCCCCAGGTAGCCGAGAAGATGGACATCCCCCAAATCACCTATGCCGAAGAGTTGGTGTCCGTCTCGGAAAAGAGCATCCGCATCAAGAGGCGCCTGGCCAACGGCACCGAGATAGTCGAGGCACCCCTGCCCACGCTCGTCACCGTGTGCGGCAGCGCCCCGCGTCCCCGTTTCCGCCATGCACACCTGCTGCTGCAGAACCGCCACCTCGAAATACCCGTATGGACAGCCGACGATGTCAACCCCGACTTCGACCGTCTGGGTCTCTCCGGCTCACCCACCAAGGTGAAGAAAGTGGACAGCGTAGTACTCACCCAGAAAGACAACATCCGGGTGGAGAACACACAGGATGCCCTCAACAACCTCATGTCTAACCTCGTTACCAACCACATCATCGGATAAATCATGAACAGCATACTCGTATACATCGAAATCAACGAATCAGGCCGTGCCGCCGACGTAAGCCTTGAGCTCTGCTCCAAAGGCCGCCGCCTGGCCGACCGTCTCGGCGGACAGCTCGAAGCCATCGTGGCTGGCAGCAACATCGCCGACATAGAGTCGCAACTCTATCCCTACGGAGTCGACACCATCCTTTATGCCAACGACCCGCGCCTGTCGCCCTACCGCACCCTGCCGCACTTCAGCATTGTGGACGGCATCATTCGCGAGCGGCAGCCCGAAGTGGTGCTCTACGGAGCCACCAGCGTAGGCCGCGACCTGGCACCCCGCATCGCCTCCCACCTGCGCTGCGGCCTCACCGCCGACTGCACAGCACTGGAGATTGGCGACCACACCGATGCCAAGACCGGCAAGGACTATCACGACATCCTCTATCAAATCCGCCCGGCTTTCGGGGGCAACATCATTGCCACCATCGTCAGCCCCGAGACCCGTCCGCAGATGGCCACCGTGCGCGAAGGTGTCATGCGCAAAGAAATCGTCGACCCCAACCGCAAAGGACAGCTCATCAACCTCGATGCATCTAAATACCTGCGCAACGAAGACGACTGCCTCAAAGTCATCAGCCGCCAAATCGACCCGCAGGGAGTGGACATCAAAGGCGCCTCCATCATCGTGGCCGGCGGCTACGGCATGGGCAGCCGCGAAAACTTCGAGCTCCTCTACAAATTCGCCAACATGATAGGCGGCGAAGTGGGAGCCAGCCGCGCCGCCGTCGATGCCGGATTCTGCGACAACGACCGCCAGATTGGCCAGACCGGTGTCACCGTGCGCCCCAAGCTCTACATCGCCTGCGGCATATCGGGAGCCGTGCAGCACCGCGTGGGCATGGAGCAGTCCGGACAGATCATCTCCATCAACACCGACCCCGACGCACCCATCAACGCCATCGCCGACTACACCATCATAGGTGATGTCAACGAAGTCATTCCGCGCCTGATGAACGCCTTCCAGTCGTGCAAACAATAACCCAATAAGACAGCAGAAAATGAACTACTATAGCGACAACGAAAGCCTGAAGTTCTATCTTCAGCACCCCGACATAGAAAAAATAGCCACCCTCCGCGAAAACAACTTCGAGGAGGCTGGGCAGTACCCCGACGCCCCCGCCAACGCGCAGGAGGCCGTCGAAGGCTACGAAAACGTCATGGACCTCATCGGCGAGATAGCCGGTGACGTCATCGCCCCCAATGCCGCCGATGTCGACGCACAAGGCCCCTCCGTAGTGAACGGCCGCGTAGTCTACGCCAACGGCACTCAGCAGAACCACGACACCCTCACCCAGGCCGGTCTCTACGGCATCAAGCAGCGCCGCAAATACCACGGTCTCAACATGCCCGGCACCACCACCACCATGGCTGGTGAAATCGTGGCTCGCGCCGATGTGGGCTTTGCCACCATCTGGATGCTGCAGGACTGCGCCGACACCATCGAGGACTTCGCCTCCGAGGAAATCAAGGACAAATACCTGCCCCGCATCTACCAGGGAGCCACCTGCTCCATGGACCTCACCGAACCCGATGCCGGTTCCGACCTCCAGTCCGTGCGTCTCAAGGCCACCTTCGACGAAGCCGCCAACTGCTGGCGCCTCAACGGTGTCAAACGTTTCATCACCAACGGTGATGCCGACATTCACTTAGTGCTGGCACGCTCCGAAGAGGGCACCACAGACGGCCGCGGTCTCTCCTACTTTGTCTATGACCGTGCCGACGGCGGCCTCACTGTCCGTCGTATCGAGCACAAGATGGGCATTATCGGCTCTCCCACCGCCGAACTCGTCTTCACCAACGCACCCTGCCAACTGGTGGGTGAACGCCGCTTAGGCCTCATCAAATACACCATGTCGCTCATGAACGGTGCCCGTCTCGGTGTCGGTGCCCAGGCCGTGGGTCTCTGCGAAGCCGCCTGCCGCGAGGCCGTTGACTATGCCGCCGCACGCGAACAGTTCGGCAAAACCATCGACCAGATGGTTCCCGTGCAGGACATCCTCCACACCATGCGTGCCAAGACCGACGCCGTGCGTTCCCTCCTCTACGAGACCGCACGCCAGGTTGACCTTGCCAACTGCTACGACCGTCTCTCCAAAGTACGTCCCCTCACCAGTGAGGAACGCCAGGCCATGAAGGCAGCCCTGCGCAATGCCGACTGCCTCACCCCCATCACCAAACTCATGGCCAGCGAATACTCCAACCAGTGCGCCTACGACTGCATCCAGATACACGGCGGCAGCGGATTCATGAAAGAATACACCTGTGAGCGCCTCTACCGCGACGCACGCATCCTCAGCATCTACGAAGGCACTTCGCAGCTGCAGGTTGTGGCCGCCACCAAAGGCATCAGCAACGGCAACTACCTCAAACGTATTGCCGACTACGACGCCATGCCCATCGACGGCGACCTCGAGCCCCTGCGCGAGACACTCCGCCAGATGACTGCCGACTACCAGGCCATGCACACCCAGCTCACCGCCGACGGTGCCGGCGAGGCCTTCGAACACCATGTACGCCGCTTGGCTGAAAGCCTGGCATACATTGTCATGGGCTATCTCCTGCTCCTCGACAGCCAGCGCGACCGCCGATTCCTCGACTCCTGCCGCCGCATCATACGCCTCGGCCGAGGCGAGATGGCCAAACACCAATGCGAAATCAACTGCACATTGTAACATTTTTTAAAAGTATAAAATAATTTTATTATCTTTGTACTTTAAACAAAAAAAATACAATTATGAACAAACACATCTGTATCAAATCCTTATGCTTAGCATTGGTGCTCTTCTGCGCCGGCTTTTCAGCCAAGGCACAGCAAACAGAGACCTCTGTTTTCATTAACGCCACCCTGCCCGTTGGCCAATTCAACGACCAGGTGGAACTGACCGAGTTTGGTCAATTTACCCCCATGAACCGCACCAACGTGGCACAGGCTGCCGCCGGCGGACTTGGATTCACCGCCCGTTTCGGCATGTGGTTTGACGTGGGAGTAGGCCAGCTGCAGCCCTTCGTTGAAGCCAGCTTCCTGTGGAACAATTCGCGCAAATATGTCCGTGACATCTACGACAACAACGAGCGCAACGACTCCATGCAGAGCTATCCCACTGCACCGCAGTATTTCAACATTCCTGTCATGCTGGGTCTTAAATACCGCTACGACATCACTGCCGACCTGCGTCCCTTTGCCGAATTAGGCATTGGCTACGACCTGCTCATCATCACCAAGAACGGCTATCCCTCCGAGCGCTACAGCTACAAAATGAACGGACAGCTCTGCTGGATGGGCGGCCTTGGCACCTATCTTGGCGAACACGTCAGCGCCTCCCTCTTCTACATGGGACTGGGCAGCCACCGCATTGAGTACACCTCCAAGTCATTCAAACCCGAAGGCGATGACTTCAACGCCACCAAACGCAGCCTCGGCGTGCTGGGTCTGCGCGTAGGTTTCCACTTCTAAACAGGAAAAAACCTCCTTTTCTATTTCAGCACGGGCGGCTTTTCATATTGAGCTGCCCGTCTTCTTTTTGTCTCCTCCCATCATTGCTGGAGGCAGCATGGGGTCAGTACTCCACCCTCTCGATTAATCCGGGCATGGTTGTGAGGCTGTCGAATTTCAGCTTGGGAGTGATATACGTCTGGTATAGTGGCTCGGGTCTCGACGACGTTGAAGCCTCGTCGTGCAAATCGGCAAACTTAATCATCTCCTCCTCCGTAATGCCAATCAAGTCCATACTTTCGGCATTCGTGTAGCGGAAACTGGCAGCAAGGAAACGCAGATAGCAAATCCAGCCATGAATCTCTCCGATATTGTCACGAAACTCGTTGTTGAGCATACACTTCATGCACAAGTCACTGCCCGGCAGCTCCTGCGAATGCCTTTTAATCCAGTCGACATGTTTTGCCGTGCTGTTGATGAACTCGTTATACGACCTCTCACACTCGTTTATCTCGGCAAAACTCTGCCCTATCTTGTCGATAAAGCTGAAATTACCCATATTCTTCCACGTCTCGATAGAGTTGGAAAAGATATTCTCCGCCGTTTTGTCGTGGCTTAGCTGGGGCAATGTTATCACAGCATTCACGGCCTCAACCATCAGGTGATGCGGCACATCGTCCAACGAATCAATCGGCAAGGCAAGCAACCACGCAGCGATGGTGTCGCGCTGCATCAAATCGTCGGACAATCCGTCAAGCACACGGGCAAACCTTTCCACATTGCCCGTCACCATCAACGCCGACATCTTGCGATCCTTCACCCGTTGACGTACATCCAGCAGGTGCGCCGTGCCGAAGGTGAGCACAATCGAAATAGTTGTTCCGAGAAAGGTGAGCAACAGCTCTTTCCACATGCTTCTGTTGGTCAGAGTGCGGTGGAACTTGGGCATTTTAAACTTGATATTCATGGCATGTCATGCTTGGGTTTTCAAAATGCAAATATACAAAAAAAATCACAAACAGGAAAATCTTGCAAAATAAGACGCCCTCCAACTGCCGTCATCCAACTGCAAGACAGACGTGTCAGCCACTCATATTCATCCAAAAGAAAAACATCCCCTTTTCTGGCGACACGGAACTGACGTCCCAAGGTCGTTCCTTTTCCGTTATTTATCCCTTTCATATTCGCTCGTTTTTCCTATGCTCTCGTGCAATATATGACTGATTTTTGCCAAACCTTCTCTTTGTCGCGTCCCTTCGGGACGCTATGAGTGAGTATATTCTGTCACCGCACTGCGCTACGCTTATACGGTGTTATTGATATTCAGACTCTTCGAGGCTGTAAAAATCAGTCTTATATAATACTAGAGCCATTTCCTATTAACCCAAATCGGTCATTAGGACGACTTTTCTCTTATTGGTCCGTTTATGTCATGTCAGCATTTCTTTGGGCATCTTTTCCACGTCCCTGTCTCACCGTAGCCTTGTCCCCGCTTCGCTTTCGAAACCATCCACTGGATGTACAGAAAACCGCTGCAAAAGTACTCGATTTGTTTTTGTCCGGCTCGTTATTTTACCTTAACCCCGCCTCGTCTTTCGTATAATTACCAATAAGTGTCATTAACCCGGCTTTACAGGTTGTTTGTTCCTAAGTTTTCCCAGGCTTACGGACTAATGCATTCTCAATTCTCAATTTTCATTTTTCATTTTTAACTCTGCCGTTAAGTCATTGTTGTGTCGTTCTTTATGCACTTTGTGTCATATTCCTTTCCCATCGTTTTTCCTTCTAAAAAGGGAAAACGATGGGAAAACGATCGAATAAGGAACGAATAAATGACGACGCTACCACGACGCAAGCACCCCGATTCAGGACGGTGGCGACGTTATTTTATATCCAAAGACAGGACAGGACGGCCGCAGAGGGTGCCTTCGAGGCGGTCGCCGATCTGAACGGGACCCACGCCTGCAGGGGTGCCGGTAAAAATCAGGTCGCCCGTGCGGAGGGTCATATAGCGCGAGATGTGGGCAATAAGCGTGTCGACGGAAAAAATCATCTGCGACGTGTTGCCCTGCTGCACGGTTTGCCCATTGCGCGAAAGGGTGAAATCGAGGTTGTCAATCGGGCGGCCCAGTTCCTCGAGACTGACAAAGGGACTGAGCACGGCACTGCCGTCAAAGCCTTTCGACACCAGCCAGGGGAGGCCGGCGGCCTTGGCCTGCCGCTGCAGGTCGCGGGCGGTGAAATCGATGCCGAGAGCCACGGAGTTGTAGTACTTATGGGCAAAGCCCGGCTCTATGCATTTGCCCAGCCGGTCTATGCGCACCACCACTTCCGCTTCATGCTGGAGGTCGTGGGTGAAATCGGGGTAGAACAACGGCAGCTGCTTGGGGTTGAGGGCGCTGTCGGGCTTAAGGAAGAAAGTCGGCTCGGCGGGCACAGGGGCCTGCATCTCACCGGCATGGGGGGCATAGTTGCGAACAACACACAGTATCTTCATGACGTGGCGGCATTAGTTGTTATAATGGTAGTCGACGATGTCGATGCGGCGCGCATGGGCGGCATCGAGACTGTAGATAGACTTGAGGCTCTTGGGATTGCGCAAAGGGTCGGAGGGCGCAACCGTATTGGTGTCGGCGGCTCCGTGTGCGGTGGTGGCCAGCTTGAGGCTGCCGTTGTTGATAAAGGGCAGCAAGGCCTGGTCGTTCCAGCGCAGGAGCTGGTTGCGGAAGCTGTCGATGCGGCGTTTGGACAGATTGACGTTGTAGAGGCTTTCGAAGAGGGGGCTGGCATAGCCGTCGACGGTGACGGTCACCTTGCGCCCGGCCTTGAGGTCCTGATAGAGGAACTCCAGGAACTGCATGAGGTCGTTGTAGCCCTTCCGCAGCTCGTAGTCGAAGAAGATGTCGACGGCGCCTTGAATCGAATCCCATTTGCGGCGGTCGACGGGACTGGGCTGGGCGCCCTTGTATTCGTCGCGCATCTGGTAGTAGCGGTGGTATGTGGCGGCATAGTCAAGACGTGTGGTAGTGTCGAGGGTGCACGGGGTGGGTTCGTCGTTGTGGAAATAGAGACTGAGGGGCAGCAGGTCGAGGGGGCTGTGGGAGGCTGGAAGTTGCGGCACGGCGGGTTTAACGCCTTCGGGACGTACAAGCCTGCGCCACCTGAAGAGGTCGTGGCAGCAGTTGCTGTCGCTTATATAAAGGGAGCCAGGCCGGTTGGAGGAGAGGAATCCGCAGGCGGTGACTATCTCGGTGGTGTCGGCACGCTCCTGCACGCAGCGGCAGCGGCAGGGCTGCACGGTGAAAAAGAGGTCGTCGAACCGGGTGTTGACCTCGTTGCCGAGGGTGCGCGGCAGCTGCCAGCTGTTGCGCCAGCCTTCGGTGCAGTAGATGTCGAAACCGCCCAGTCCGCCAGCCCGGTTGCTGGAGAAGTAGAGGCAGCCTTCGTCGTTGGAATAGAAGGGGGTGATGTCGTTGCTGTCACTGTTGACAGGGGCACCGAGGTTGGTGCAGTTGCCGGGCTTGCCGTCGTCGATGATGATGGTGTACCAGATGTCCATGCCCCCGAGGCCGCCGGGACGGTCGGATGAGAAATAGAGGATGGTCTTGCCGTCGGGCAGGTATCCCACAGAGGGATGGGTGCTGTTGTATTGCGCCAGATTGACATCTCCGCCCAGCAGCACGGGCTTGCGCCAGCGCTTGTTGACGCGCTTGGTGTAGTAAATTTGGCTCAGGCTGTTGTTGCCCGCGTCGCTGCGGGTGAAGTAGATGATGTCGTTTTTGGCATCGAAAGCCACGTTGGCACTGTTCATTCCGTTGGCGTTGAGCCCCCATTGAGAGAGGGTGCTGGGTCCCAGAGTGCCGTCGGCAGCCACGGGTGCGTGGAAGATTTTGGTGATGATGGGGTTGAAGTCGATGAGATAGAGCTGGCTGGTTTCCTGGTTCTCCATGGTGGTGTAGAACAGCAGGCTGTCGTCGATGAGCACGGCTCCCGTCTCGCTGCCAGTGGTGTTGATGGGCACAGGGACGTGGGTCACCTCGTAGCGCGTCTGGGCCTGTACGACGGCGGCAGAAAGCAGGCTGCAGAGAAGTAATATCTTGATTGTTTTCAGCATGGGAATATGGATTAAAGGATACTGATGGGTTCGTTAATATACGGGGCATTTGATGGCCTTGGTCTTGCGCGAGCCCTGGTTGAGGCGGTAGACCACCCCGGCCTCGATGGCGCCGAAAGAGCCGCTGGCCACCGAAAGCCCGGAGATGTTGGCATCGTAGCAGAATGTGAACAGAAAAGCGTTGAACTCGACCATGAGGCTGGCAATGACAGCATCGAGATGACGCATGGCCACCCCGGCTCGGAGGCTTACCTGCCGTGCGCCGCCCTCTTCGATATACCATTTGAGGTCGGCACCATAGATCCACTCGCGGTGACGGCCCTGGAATTGGCATAGAAACACCGGCAGCACGGAGACGGCATTCCAGTAGCGGTATTCGGCACGGGCAAAGAGACTGAAGCGACGGTGCAGGAAGACACTGTCGAGCTGCATGTAGGAGATGTTGGGACGGTTGATATTGCGGACAGAGAAGCCCACCTTTGTGTGGAAGTCGCCCGTGGGCTGCCAGTACCATGCCACGCCGGCGGCAAGGAGCGGATAGCCCACCTGCTGCGTGGCAAAGGTCTCCGAGGGGTCCTGCGGCGCGGCTTGCGAGGGGTCGTAGCCACTCTGCGCATAGCCGCCTTCCACGCCGAAGGATAGATAGCTGGTGGCAGCACGGTTGACAGCGCGATAGTATGCCAGGGAGAGATGGCCGGAGGTGGTGCCGTAGTGCAACGTTCCGGCATGGTCGTTGAAAAGGCTCACCCCGGCACTGAGGCCGCTGTTCATATTACGGCTGCGCCACAATGCCACCTCGCCGGAGAAAGCGAAGGTCTGGTAAGGGATGCTGACCGTGGCCCACTGGTTGCGATAGAGCATGCCGAAACGTCCCGCCCCCTGATAGAAACCGGCGTAGGCGGGGTTGAGCAGCATCGGGTCGGCATCGACCTGGGAGAAGTGAATGTCCTGCCCCTGGACGGCAAAGGCCATGACAAGCATCATCGATATGGCGGCAAGACGTTTCACTGTGGTTGGATTATGAGTGTTAGTAATTGAACTTCTTTATGAATGCTATCGGGCGTAGGGCGGCAGGGAGATGTCGGCAAAGTCCTGCCTGAGATATTTGAAGTATCCGGCAATGCCCACCATGGCGGCATTGTCGGTGCAGAACTGGAACGGCGGGATGAAGACCTGCAGACGGCGCCGCTGCCCCAGGCGCTGGACTTCGCTGCGCAGAAGGCTGTTGGCAGAAACACCGCCGGCTATGGCCACCTGCTTGACACGAGTCTCTTTGACGGCCTTCTCGAGCTTCTTGATCAGGAATCCGATGATGCACTGCTGTATGGAGGCACAGAGGTCGGCTTTGTGGTTCTCTATAAATGCAGGGTCTTCGGCCAGCCGGTCGCGCAGGAAATAGAGGAAAGAGGTTTTGATTCCGCTGAAGCTGTAGTCGTTGCCGGGTATGACTGGGGTGGCGAAATGGAAGGCGTCGGGGTTGCCTTCCTTGGCCAGCCGGTCTATCACCGGGCCGCCAGGGTAGCCGAGGTCCATGATTTTGGCTGCCTTGTCAATGGCCTCGCCTGCGGCATCGTCGATAGTCTGCCCCAGCACCTCGATGTCGAAATGACTGCGGAGGAGGAGAATCTGTGTGTGTCCGCCAGAGACCAGCAGACAGATAAACGGGAACTGCGGGACGGGGCTGTCGTCGCTTTCTTTGATGAAATGAGACAGGACATGCGCCTGGAGGTGGTTCACCTCGATAAGGGGAATGGAGAGTGCCTGGGCAAAGCTTTTGGCAAAGGAGACACCCACCATGAGAGAACCGAGCAGTCCCGGCCCACGGGTGAAGGCCACAGCATTGATTTGCGACTTGTCAACCCCGGCATTGCGTATGGCGGCATCCACTACCGGCACGATGTTCTGCTGGTGGGCGCGCGAAGCCAGCTCGGGAACCACACCGCCGTACTGTTCATGCACCTTCTGCGAGGCAATGACGTTGGACAGGATGCGGTCGCCCCGCAGGAGGGCTGCGGAGGTATCGTCGCATGACGACTCGATGGCGAGTATTAGGGGTGTATCCATTTTTGTTATGTTACTGTCACGTAGGCTGGGGCTTTTTGCTGCAAAGGATGCTCCTGAAAGCGGAGCATCCTTTGCGCTACAATTACGCGGAAGCGACTATGCCCCCTTGTTTATCTATTTGTTTATTGCTGCGATGAAGTTATAACTTTAACCGGACGGACGGAAAGACCATCGTTAAAATTCTTTTGACTAAGGGTTTCGCCATTAAAATCTTGATGAGAGAAATAAAGATAATTCATGGCATTCCAATTATTCCACCTTGTCGTTGACCAATAGTATCCCTGGGAACCCACAAACACCAAAAAGGGTTTTTGCGATTGAATACCACGGTAACCGGCAGCAGGGAGAAAAACAGCTCCCGCAGCCTCCATCTTTGCCCACTGGGCAAGAGTATAATTGTTCGGACCCCATACATTCTGTTCATCAGAAAACGCAGCAGTAAAATTACAATCTTCTGGCTTTGTCCAGTCATCTGGCAAAAGAATCATTCCACCCACTCCATTAACAGATCCTGCCCCACGTTTACCTGCCCGATTAATAAGATAAGTCCATTCAGCACCTGTTAGAGTGCGCCATACACCAGGCTGGTTTCCTCCATTGCTAATGGCATTATACACGGCCCAGTCTGCATTCGCATATGAACCCGTTAAATTATTGTTCAATACAGGCTCTCCATTGGGATTAATGGGATTATATCCACCCCCAGTTCCCAGGTCATTGTAGTGATAAGGTTGATACAATGACGCACCACTTTCGCTCCAGCCACTGGTGCCCCAGCCGAAGAGGTCTATCCAGCCAGTGTATGTGGCGCTGATATTCAGGTTTCCTTCTCCAATATAGTCATACTGGTTGGGGGCAAAACGCCAGGTACCAGGTGCTGTTCCATCTGCAACAGCGTGAGTACCCACGGTAGTGTATTGCATGTTGCCGGAAGAGAAACGGACTTTAACATTTTCAGCGATAGAGAAAAGACCCGGCAGTTCACCTGCAACAGAGCTGAAGTCAAGGTTGTTACTATTCAGGGTGAGGGGGGTAATCTTACCGCGCTCTACGATGAAAGTGGTACCAGCATTCAAGGTCTTGGTGCAGACATGCCCATCATTGGAGTAAATCCTTATTCTCATGAATTTAAACTCGTTGGCTGGGACATACATATAAAAACTCTTCTGAGAAGAGATGCTCTGCGGCGTGCTGCAAGTCAGGGTGACGCTGTTGCTGCCGCTGGTGCTGCCGGTCAGTGAAAGGCCGTCGTTGTTGCTGATGGTGAAAGTGCCTGTCAGCTGTTTGTCGGTAGTCACCTCGATAGAGGAAACCGAGACGCCCGGTTCCTGCAACTTGAAACAGATGACACCGCAGAGGTTGTCGAACTCCAACGACGGCTCAGCGGTACGGGATTCGGCATACATGGGGAATTCCGTCAGGGAGCCGTCAGTGGTCCGCTGGTCAAGAGGGAGCACCAAATGACCTGCGTTGTCGCCAGCGGAGGCCGGATAGATGGCACGGTAGGTAGAGTTCTCAACGACGTTTCCGTATACGAGGTCAAAGGGGGAAGTCTTGGCAGGGTCGGTTGACTCATACACACCGATATTCTTTGACGCATCATACACCTTGATTCGGTCGCCGGGAACCCAGTAGAGGTTCAGGCCGTCGAGGACGGTCTTGGAGTTGCCGGAGATATTGGCAATGGTGGCCTCGAAACGGGTCACCACCGTCTCGTCCTTCTGACAGGAGGAGAACATCGTAAGTGCCGCAAACGACATTACGGCAAAAGCAAAGGATAAATTCTTTTTCATAACGTGCATTTAAACTTACTTGTTTTTACTACCCTTATACACAAAGGATCAGGTGAACGACTCTCCGTTATAGCCATGTCCACTGTTTTGCAGGCTGCCAGCCTGTCTGCGGGGGTCATCCGAGGGCGTGGGGTCTAAGGACTGACCACTGTTCGTGAAACCTTTCTCTACGCGGGCAAAAAGCAATTCAATTGCCGGGGTCACGTAAATGCTCTTGTTGTTTACCATTGTTTTTTTTTTGTTATTTTTATTGTTTTATTTTGTTTCCGTAAATCTAAAGACAGAACACCATGCGTTTTTTAACACTTCGACAGGACGGAAAGCCATTCCCTCTTCCGGTAAAAAACCGTAAATTCCTTCACAATTCACACACATCCCACACGAAATCCCGTGCAAGTCGACAGGCCTCAAAACCTGCTGTACATTCAATCCTAACGCATCGTGCAATGTCCGATGAGATTATTTTATTGCGACACAAAGATACACTTTTTTTTCATTATAATGTCTTTTTTACTAAAAAAACACATTTTTACGCGTACGCTACAGCAACTAAGAAAACCGTTCCTCCGGGCAGTTGAGCCAATTGCAAAAGTTTTTTATTCATCCACATAATATTCCCGTGAAAAGTCCGTTATATTAGATTAATGCATAAAAGGGCGCAATACGTGGTGCGGCGCGTAGTGGGATACACCCTATTGTCGGTGTATCTGCTTATTGCGGCGCTTAACAGCACTGTGGTACAGTCGTATATCGGTGCTGTTGTGGGTAATTATTTCTCCAAGGAATGGGGTGGAAAGGTGCGCATCGGGGCACTCCACGCCAGCCCTATCAGCCACGTGATACTGGATGACATCGAGTTGATTTCGCCCACCAACGACACCATCTACTACGGTGAGCGCATTACCTGTCGTTTCAAGCGGTTCCCTTTCCATGGCGACGGGTTGAGCTTCGACCAAGTATCGCTCCGCAATGGACGCTACCACCTCCACACATTCCGCTACCCCTCGGGAAAGTCGGGCATTAATCTGGACTTTATCATACACTACTTTGCCGAGCGTGCCACCCCTTCGGAAAGCACAGGCGGTGTCTTCACCGTGGAGGTGGGAGAGCTGCGCCTGCACAATATCGACTACATCCAAGACCTGCCCGAACCAGCCAACCGCCGCACCTATGCCCACGGCGTGGACATTCCGCACATGCGGTTCTATGACATCTCGGGCTATTTCAGGAATATCCGCGTGGAGAACGACCACGTCAATGTGCGCATCGTGTCGCTCACCACTACCGAAGCCTCGGGGCAGCACATTGTGGACCTCTCCATGGATGCCGAGGTGTCGCCCCACGGCATTCGTGCCACCAACATGGACCTGCAGACCGACGACAGCCGTGTGTTTATGGATGCCCGGCTCGACTTCGACGGCTGGGACGAGATGGGGGACTATTGCAACACCGTGGTGCACGACGTGGTGCTGAAAGAGGGCACCGAGGTAAACCTGTGCGATGCCGCCTACTGGGCTCCCACGCTGTGGGGCATAAACTGCAAGGTGCAGGCTCAAGGGCATATCACCGGCCCTGTGGCAAACATGACCGCCAATCAGTTCATCGCCGCCTTTGGGCAGAACAGCCAGTTGTTTATGGACGCCAACATTGCAGGACTGCCCGACATCAACCACACCACCATCAATGCCGTCATCCACCGTCTTCACACCGACTATGACGACCTCGCCTCCGTGCAGCATCCCGAGCCCATCACCATGAAAGCCCCCGACATCATCCGCCGCATGGGTACTATCGACCTCGACGCCTCGCTGAACGGGAGCCTGAGAAACTGCGAAGCCTTCTTCAATCTCAACAGCCTTATCGGCGACCTGGAGGGTCACGCCAGCCTGCAATACGACACCGTGCTGCACCAGTATGCCTATCTGGGCGACCTCGACTCACGCTCCATGGGGATACGCTCGCTCATACCCAACGAATGGGTGTCGCGCACCGGTTTTCACCTCTCGTTCCAAGGAACCGGGCTCGACCCCAACACGATGGAAGCATCGATAGAAGGAAGACTGTATAACACCCAGATAAAGGGCAACGACATAGAGCGCACCACCCTCTCGGCAGAGCTGTCGAACCAAGAGCTTGTTGCCGACCTCACGCTCAAGGATTCACTCATCAACCTCGACCTCACCGCCTCCGTGGGCTTAGGCGAGACCAAATCCTATTCCGCCGACATCATCCTCGACAATGCACAACTCACCACCCTGCACCTTATCAAGGGCGACACGGCCGTCAGCCTCTCCACTCGCATTGTGGCCGACCTGCAGGGCAATGACCTGGAGCACCTGACCGGCAGCCTCTCGCTCCACAACACCCAGTGCGACATCGGCTCGCGCCGCATTGCCCTCCGCAACGTGCTCCTGCTTGCCGACGAAAACAACGGATTCCACAACCTCTCGCTCAACAGCGACTGGGCTTCGGCCAATATCGGCGGATACTACACCTTCACTGACCTGCCTCTGATAGTGAACGATTTCTGCCAGCGGTATATGCCCACCTACTACAACCCCTTCCGCGAAAGCGAACCCACCGACCTCACTCCCCTCTACGACGACCGCTTCACCATCGACCTTGTGTGGAACGACATCCACGGCACTTTCTACGACTTCATGCCGCAGCTAAGCATTGCCAACGGAACCACCCTGCGAGGCAACTACAACTATGGCGAATCGCTCAAGCTGGTGCTCAAGTCCGACTCGCTCAACCTCGGCAGCATAGCACTGCACGACATCGGGCTCAACGGCAACACGCTGGGCGAGAACTACCGTCTCCGCATCAAGGCAGGGGCTTTGCGTTCCGGCACCAAATCCATACTGGACAACATCGACCTCAACGCAGCCGTTGGCAGCATTATATCCTCCCTGGCACTCAATTGGGACAACAACTCAGGCACCGTCGAAAACGAGGGCGAAATCGAGGTGTTTCTCACCAGCTCTCCCACCGACAACAAAATCATGGTGACACGACCCAATTTCTACATCATGGGGCAGCGGTGGAGCCTTGTATGTCCCGAAGGCATACTGCTCAACAACGACCGCCTGCAGGTCGACAATCTCAAAGTCTATGGCATGGGACAGGCTGTCACCCTCAAGGCTCTCATTGCCGGCAAAAACGATGACTTGGTGAGCGCCTCTTTCGACGACTTCGCAATAGGACAGCTCATCCCCCTGCTGATGCCCGGTGCCAACCTTGACCTGAAGGGCACCCTCGACGGCCTGTGCCTTGTGCGCGGGGTCTCGTCCAACCCCCATCTCGATGCCGACCTCACCGTCAAGGAATGCCTCGTCAACGGCCATCCATTGGGCGACATCGACATCAACTCCGACTATCTGGCCGACCAATCACGGCTGAACATCGACATCCTTGCCACCCTGCGCCAAGGGCTCGCCACCATCAAGCCCATCGAAGCACACGGCTATATCCTTACAGGCCATAAGAAACCCACCCTTAACCTCGACCTCAGCCTCGACCGGCTGCCCATGCCTGCCGTACAGCCCTTCTTGACAGCCATAGCCTCCGACATACAAGGCACCCTCGGCGGTGCCATCCATGCCGAAGGTCCCACTTCGCAGCCCAGCATCAACGGCAGCCTGTATCTCGACAAAGGCCTGATAAAACTCATTCCCACAGGCGTAGCCTACCTTATCAACGACACCCTGACTATCGCCAACAACACCCTTGAGTTGAACAATTTCACCATTCATGACCTTGAAAACAACATAGCTCGCATCAACGGCAAACTGTCGCTTGAACAGCAAGGCCTTGTACTCAACCTGACCCTCAACACACAGCGCCTGCTCATGCTTGACAAGGCCTTCGACGGCTCAGCATTCTATGGCAAACTGATAGGTTCAGCCTCAGGCTCTGTCAGCGGGCCTGTCAACCAACTGCAGGTTGTCGCCGAAGCCACCGCCCTCAACGGCAGCGACCTTTTTGTACCCATCAGCAACCACCGCAAGGTCAGCGAGAATGAATACATCGTCTTCATCTCGCCCGACCGACCGCCCCAGCCTGGACGGACCAGTCGCATCCGCAGTGCCAACACCAACCGCCTCAACCTGCAGGCAAACGTCAAGGTGACGCCGGGTGTCACCGTCCACCTGCCTATGGACTTTGAACAACTCACCGCCAACGTCACCGCCGTCGGCAACGGCGACATACAGGTGACCATGCGCAACGGCGAGGTGCCCAACATACTGGGCAATTATGTATTCACCTCGGGCAACTTCTCCCTGTCGTTGCTGCAGCTTCTCAACAAAAACTTTGCCATTGAAGAGGGCAGTTCACTCAACTTCCCCGGCAACATAGACGATGCACGGTTCAACCTCAGTGCCGTCTATAACCAACGTGTCAACCTGGCCACGCTCGTAGGCAACAACGGCTCGGGGATTTCCGACTCCTACGTACAGGTTCAGGATATCATCAATCTCTCCGGCACCCTGCAAGACCCCTCCATCAAGTTCGACATACAGCTGCCCAATGCCGAGCAGAGCGTCACCGACCAAGTCTTCTCCTATATCGACCGCACCAACGAGCGCGACATGCTCAACCAGTCCATCTCGCTCCTCCTCTTCGGGCGCTTCACCCCCGCCGGCTCCTCCAATGACAACTCGGGCATCTTCTCCGACGCCAGCAGCATCAACCTCCTCACCTCCTCAGCCAGCAGCATGGTCTCAAACCTCGTCAAAGTGGTGGACGTGGACTTCAAATACCAGGCCGGCACCGGCACAGCACCCGGACAGTTCGACGTGGGCATCAGCAAACAATGGGAAAAGCTCTATTTTGAGTCCACCTTAGGCTACGGAAATACAGGGAACAACCTCGAAAACGACTTCTCAAACGTGCTTGTGGGCGACGTGGAGGTAGGCTACAAATTCAACCCCTACTTCCGCTTCTACGGATTCCACCGCAACAACACCAGCTACTACACCCGCACCGAACTGCCCTACAAGCAGGGCTTGGGCATCAAGCTCTCCAAAGACTTCAACAACATCTACGAACTCTTCCCCTGGCTCCGCCGCAAAAAAGACACACAGACAATCCTCCCATAAACAACACTATACATCAACCATGAAGATATCCGAACAATATTACTCTTTGAAGAACAACATTGTGTTCTGCCTGGCAGTGCCGCTGTTCATCATGCTGTTCATGGTCATTTATCACCCCACCTTTTTCGGCGAGGCCGACAGCTTCTCGCAGGCCTGGGAACTCCACGACAGCCTCTTCCTGCCAATCATATGTGCCATTGTCCTGGTTGTGCTGGCCATCAGCCGTGCCATCCTCTGCTTTGCACTGGTACGCCACAGCCTCACCCGCCGCGACTTCCTCCTGTGGCAATGCATAGAAATCGTGGTGACCAGCCTTTTCACCAACCTCTTCCTCTCACTCTACCTCCAGTGCAAATACCTCTCCCTCCTGCCCCGCGTGCTGCTCATCAGTTTCGGGTTGGTTGCCATACCCTATCTGCTCTATTGGGTTATTACCGAAATGACTGACCGCGACTTCCGGCTCCATCAGGCCGAAAGCCTCATAGAGGAACTCCGCAAAGGAATCGAGCGCAACGAATCCGGCATGGTGCGTTTTGCCGACGAGAAAGGCAACGTAAAACTCGTCGTCAGCGCCGACCGAGTCATCTGCCTCGAGTCTGCCGGCAACTACGTCACCATCACCTACGACGACGACGGCAAGCTGGTGCGCTATAGTCTGCGCAACACCCTCAAGGCCATAGAAGACCTTTGCAACGCCAACGGGCTGGTGCGCTGCCACCGTTCCTTCTTCGTCAACCTTGGCCAGATACGCACCCTCCGGCGTACACCCCAGGGCATCTACGCCGAAATCGGACACCCTGGCGTCGACGACATCCCCGTGTCCAAAACCTATGCATCCGAACTCATCCGCCTCTTCGGCAATTAACCAAACACCCCCGACACCTTGAACCCTCGACCACACCACCTGCCCACCGCGCTGCTCATAGCCATCCTCATGGCAACGGCACCCGCATTCCTCCACGCCCAGCGCGACTATACAGCCGACTCTATTGCCTTTGTCAATGCCGATTGGCACAACGACACCCTCGACGGCTTCTTCTACAAACACCACCACTTCATGCACAGGCAAGTGTTCAACTCCAACCAATTCTTCAGCATCATCGAAATTCCCTCCGGTTCAACCTCCTGCCTCTCCTTTGCCGCCGACAGCATTCTCACCCCCGTCACCGCCTTCGCCTCCCGCGACAGTGCACTGGCCGCCATCAACGGTTCCTTCTTCGACATGCGCACCGGCATACCCGTATGCTACCTTCGCATCAACGGCAAAGAACTGGGCGAAAACACACCCTCAACTACCGACAGCATACACCGCAAATACTACCAGAATGCCACCATCCGCCTGCTGCCCACACGCCGCCCCCGGTTTCTCAAGCCCGACAGCATCCGCAACGCCGAGCGCCTGTTGCCCGACAGCAATATCATGACCGCAGGCCCCATGCTCATACAGAAAGGCATCGACACCCCGCAACGTCTTGACCGACGCTTTGTGTATGGCCGCCACAACCGCACAGCCATCGGCCTGAAACCCGACGGCACAGTGGTGATGGTCGTGGCCGACGGTCGCCACAGGGGCGAAGCCGAGGGCCTCAGTCTGCCCGAACTCACAAGAATCATGCGCTGGCTGGGATGCTGCGATGCCGTCAACCTCGACGGTGGCGGCTCCACAACCATGTACATCAAAGGCCGCGGCACCGACGGAGTGGTCAACAATCCGTCCGACAACGGCCGCTTCGACCCCTCCGGCCAACGCCGCGTAGCCAACGCCATACTTGTGGTGAAGCGCCCCCGCAAACGATAGCCACACCCCCTTCAATAAAACCAAAAAAACCGCTGCAAAAATACTCTTTTTGTTTTTGACAGGCTCGTTTATTTACCTTAACCCCGCCTTATCTTTCTTAAAAATACCAATAAGAGTCGTTAAACCGACTCTACATGCTATTTGTTCTCAGTTTTTCCCATGCCCTCTCTGCATTTCGTACACCCTTTGCCTAATATCGTTAAGTTATTGTTGTGCCGTCATTTATGCATTTTGTATCATATCCTTTTCCTATCGTTTTCCCTTCCGGAAAGGGAAAACGATGGGAAAACGATCGAATAACGATCGAATAAATGACGACGCTACGACGTTTGCAGAGCGGGTGGCGGAGGATGCGTGGCAGTGTTGCCCCGGTTGGGTTATCTCAGAACGAAGACTGAAGAAAAAGAAAGAAGCCCTTGCAATTGCTTGCAGAGGCTTCTTCAGGACAATGAGAATTGTCTTTTTGGGGGGTCTACCCTACTTCAGCATTCTTCATTTCTTCTTGTTGTCCACGCCGATGTCGTCGGGGTTGAGGATGGGGTCGTCCATCTCGTTGCACATGCGGTAGGAGGTGTTGAGTTCGTTGCAGCGGGTGCCGGCTATCGTGGAAGTGGTAGAGGGACCCGTCCAACGGTTACCGACAAGTTCGTAGCAACGGCAGCTTTTGCTGTCGCACGAGGCCAGGCCGAGAAGGCTCAAGGCGGCTAATGATAAAAGGAGTTTTTTCATATTCAAAATATCTTATTCGTTTGAATTGCCATCGGTTGAAAATGAGGATACGAAGGTGGCCAGGTGACTGCCCACCTCGATTTCGTCGACAAAGATCCACGGCTGCTCACCGGCGCTGATGTGCCATTCGGGCATGGGGCCGTAGTTGACGGCCTTGACCTTGACATAGCGCGCCGATGTCAGCGGTCCACGGCAGACAAAAGCGTGCTGCACACTTTCTTCCTGCCGCTCGCGCACGACGGGGAACTCGTCGTTGTCCAACTGCGCCCAAGGCCTGTAGGTCTTGCCGTCGGAGGAGATGCTCACCTCGAAGCGTTTGGGGAAGAAAATCCAGGCACGCATGTTGTCCAAGCAATCTACCGTGACGGAGGTGAGGGTCTTGGAGGAGAGGAGGTCTATCACAACTTCCATGTCGGTTTGCCATCCCTGCCAGCCGCCGATGCGGTAGTTGGAGGTGCCATAGAGGCGGTCGATAAGGCCGTCGGGGCCGTTCTCGCTGTATTGCGGCGCGGGTTTGGTGATGTAGCGCAGCTGCTTGTCGGCGATGAAACGGGTGAGCGTCTGGCTCACTACGGGGCTGTATTGGTCTGTGGCCGGGTTATAAGCCACGGCTTTGAGTGTGATGTCGCGGTTGACCAAGATCGGCTGCACATAGCGGAAGGCATGGGTGTCGGGTGTGCGGCCGTCGGTAGTATAATAGATAACCGACTTGCCGTCCACGGACTTGTTACCTTCGGGGTTGCCATTGACAATGCTGCGGGCAGAAAGTGAGACAAAGAGAGAATCCTTGAAACACTGCTGCCAGTCGCTGAAGACAGGTGCCGGAGGGGTACGCACCTCTTCAGGGAAGAGGTTTTTGGAACGAGGCGAGAAAGCCTTGCCATCCCAGAATTGGCCGGGTTTCCAGTCGGACTTGTTGATGACAATGTCATCCTTGCCCGTGTGCAGGGTGACGCGGTCGAAAAGCGGAGTGACCGTCACATATTCTCCACTGCCGGGGCATACGGGATAGAAACCCATGGCACTCATGACATACCAGGCGCTCATCTGCCCGCAGTCCTCGTTGCCGCACAGGCCGTCGGGCTTGGGAGTGTAGAGCTCGGAAAGGATGCGGTGCACAACATTGTCCAGTTTGTCAGTGGCACCGAGGTAGGCATAGAGATAGGCGGCATGGTGCGAGGGTTCGTTGCCATGGGCGTACTGCCCAATGCAGCCGGTAATGTCAACTTGGTCGCGCCCGGTGGTCTCACTGCTGGTGTTGAAGAGCGAGTCGAGGAAGGCCTCGGCTTTTTCTTTGCCGCCCATCTGGGCAATCCATCCAGAGACGTCGTGCGGTACATAGGTGCTGTACTGCCAGCTGTTGGCTTCGGTGAAGTGGTTGTTCACCTCGGTGGGGTTAAAGGGGGTGACGAAGCCACCGTTGCGGCGGGCGTGCATAAAGCCATCGGGGTCCATGATGTTCTGCCAGGACTGTGCTCGGCGCATATAGGTGTTGTACACCTCTTGCAAATGGCGGTAGGTGGCGGAGGTGTCGGGCTTGAACACGCCACGCATCATCTCTATGTAAGCATAGCGGGCTATGCACCAGTCGTCGTAGGAGTATTCGAGGGTCTTGGAGACGGTCTCGTTGTCCAGCTTGCTGTCCAGATAGCCCTGAGCGGCATAGGCCAGATGGGGCTCGGAGCGGTTAGAGGTAGATATCATGGCCTCCAGTAACTCCAGCCGACGGCGGTCGGTCCAACTGTCGAGGATGCCCGTCTCCTGTGCTACGAGTATCACAGGGCATGCGTGGTAGCCTATCATACAATGCGTCTCGTAGGCTGCCAGCTCCCACATGGTCAGCTCGCCGCCCGTCTCAAACTGGTTCAGCATGGTGTTGATCCAGTCCTCGGTGATTTTGGGCTCAATAATTGCCATGAGCGGGTGCAGGGCACGGTAGGTATCCCACAATGAGAAAACGGTGTAAATTGGTTTGTCGGAGGTGCAGATGCTGTCGTTCATGGCGCGGTAGCGGCCATCGACGTCGCTCCACAGATAGGGCGAGGTGTAGCAGTGGTAGAGCGCAGTGTAGAAGTTCTGCTTCTCGGTACGGGAGCCGCCTTCCACTTCTATCTTGCCCAGAGCCTCCTCCCAGCGTTGGTGCGCAGCGGAACGGATGTCGTCGAAAGCAAGCTCCTGCCGCGTGGCAAGGTTCTTGCGAGCGCCTTCGCTGTCCACACCCGAGATGGAGACATAGACCTCAACCTGTTTGCAGTCGTCGGGCAGCACTACCAGGGCTTTCATCCCGTGGTCGAAATACTTCACCTCCTTCACGGGCTGGTTGCACTGGAGGGCGAAGAAACACTTCTGGTCGGGATTCCAGGCGTCGCTCTCGCGCCAGCCACTGATGATGTCGCCTTTGGCTTTGTCGAAACCGGCAGAGAGCACCTTGTCGCGGTGGCGCAGGTCGATGACAAAGCCTTTGAGCCCACGCCCGGGAAAGGTGTAGCGATGGCAGGCAACGCGCTCGGTGGTGGTGAGTTCTGCCATGACCCGGTTGCGGTCGAGCACTACGCGGTAGTAGCCCGGAGTGGCTTTCTCACCGCGATGACTGAATCGCGAGCAGAACTCGGTCTGGGGCATATCGGGCGAGAATGTCCAGCTGTCGCCTGTAGCGGTGACGGGCATAAGGAGTATGTCGCCATAGTCTTCGCAGCCCGTGCCGTTAAGGTGGGTGTGGCTGAAGCCGTATATGGTGTCGTCGCTGTAGTGGTATGCACTGCATCCGTCCCACCCTTCGAGACGGGTGTCGGGACTGGGCTGTATCTGCCCGAAGGGAACGATGGCTCCGGGATAGGTGTGACCGTGGAAGTCAGTTCCCACGAGGGGGTTGACATATCGGCTGTAGCCGTTCTGGCAGCCTGTGACCACAAGAAGCAGCAACAGACCGCACAAAAAGAAATAGTGTTGTTTTTTCATGGGAAATATTTATTGCTTGATTGTTTGATTGCTTGATTGCTTTAGTGATTGCTTCATTGTTTGAGTAATTTGACCGCGCAAGCACTCAAACATTTACACAATCAAGCAATCAAGCAATTAAAAAAATTGCCTTACTTCATTTTAATCAAGGCGGCAGCACCCAGTATTGCCACTTCGTTGGTACTGAGTTGCGACATCCGGATATCGCAGCGGCCTTTATAGATATTGAGCAGATTGGCCTCGAAAGCCTCGCGCAGAGGTATCAGCAGCGGGTCGCCCACTTTGGTGGGGCCGCCCATCAGGAAGATGGCTTCGGGAGCGGAGAACGTGCAGGCATTGGCGCAGGCCAGTCCCAGCCATTCAGCCACCATGCGGTAGGTCTCCTTGGCCAGGGGGTCGCCGGCGTTGGCGGCATCGCCTATCATCTTGCTGGTGATGTCGCTGTCCTCGATGTCGGACGTAATCCATCCCGGCATGTGCGGAGCCTCCTGCGGAGTGCCTTTCTCTTTGCGAAGCTCGACATAGGTCTGCACGATGCCACGGGCAGAGGTGTAGGCCTCCAGGCAACCCTTGCGGCCACAGCTGCAACGGCGGCCGTCGGGAATGAGGATATTGTGGCCCAGCTCACCAGCAGTGCCCGTCGAGCCGTGCACCAGACGTCCGTCAACCACGATACCGCTTCCCACACCAGTGCCGAGGGTAATCATGATAAAATGGTTCATGCCTCGGGCACCGCCATAGACAAATTCGCCATAGGCGGCGGCATTGGCGTCATTGCTCAGCACAAAGGGACGGTCGGTATATTTGGCAAATTCCTGTTTGAAATCCAGCAGGCCTTTGATGGTCAGATTGGGTGCCCATTCCACACAGCCGGTGTAGAAGTTGCCGTTAGGGGCTCCCATGCCGATACCGGTAAGGTCGCTCACTGCCATGGAGGCAACGCCCTTCTCTGGGTCGCCTTGCGCCACCATGTCTTTAATCTGCTCCATAATGTCGAGGACATAAGGCTCAAGCATGGAGTAATTGCCTGTGGGAAGACTGCGACGTGCCACAATCTTCGAGTCGTCGCGCACCATTCCAATATCCGTATTGGTGCCGCCTACATCAATTCCAATTGCATACGTGTTCTGCATAACGATTGTTTTTTATTATGAATTTGCAAAATTACGTTTTTTTTCCCAATTTTCAATTTTCAAATTTCAATTTTCATTTTTTTTCGTATTTTTGCATCATGGAAGAACCGATTACCGAAAAGATATTCTCTCTCGAAGAGATTGACTATACACGCTTTTGGGGCGACAACGACAAGATTTTGGACTTCGTCAGAATACTGTTCCCAAAACTGAAACTTATTGCCCGCGGCGACATGCTGAAAGCGGTGGGAAGCGCGGAAGACATCGACCACTTCGACGGCAAACTGCAGGCCATGAAGACCTACTACGACAAGGTGGGACGGCTGAACGAGAACGTCATCATGCAGATTTTCGAGAACGGCGGCTCAACCCCCGAGGCCGAGACCAACGAGGAGATTCTTGTGCACGGGCGCAACGGACTGCTCATCAAAGCACGCACGCCCAACCAAAAACGATTGGTGGAGGCCGTGAAGGAGAACGACATGGTCTTTGCCATCGGCCCTGCTGGAACAGGCAAGACCTACACCGCCGTGGCCCTTGCCGTCCGTGCTTTGAAGAACAAGGAAATACGCCGCATCATCCTCACCCGCCCGGCAGTGGAGGCTGGCGAAAACCTCGGCTTCCTGCCCGGCGACCTGCGCGACAAGCTCGACCCCTACCTGCAGCCTCTCTACGACGCCCTGCGCGACATGATACCGCAGCAGAAACTCCTCTCCTACTGGGAGGACAACACCATCGAGATTGCCCCTCTCGCCTTTATGCGCGGACGCACCCTCGACAACGCTTTCGTCATCCTGGACGAGGCTCAGAACGCCACCTCCTCACAGCTGAAGATGTTCCTCACCCGTATGGGCAGGAACGCCAAGTTTGTCATCACGGGCGACATCACCCAGATTGACCTGCCCCGCCACCAGCAGAGCGGCCTGGTACAAGCCATGCACATCCTCGACGGTATCAACGGCATCAGTTTTATCAACCTCGACAACAGCGACGTGATACGCCACAAACTGGTCACCAAGATAATCCGAGCCTACGACGGCGAACCGCCGCAGGTATTAACTTGACAATCCCTCCTGTCATGAAAAGTCACCCTAATTGCAAGATTAACCTCGGCCTGCATGTTGTGGGGAAACGCCCTGACGGCTACCACAACCTGGAGACCATTTTCCTGCCCGTCCACGACCTCTGCGACGAGTTGGAGATAAACCCCACGGCAGCATCCGACACCACCATGCGGCAGGAAGGCATCCTCCTCGACAACGCCCCGGGCGACAACCTCTGCATGAAAGCCTACCGCCTGCTGCAGGAAGAGTTCGGCATCCCGCCGGTGGAGATACTGCTGCGCAAGCACATTCCCTTCGGTGCCGGCCTGGGCGGCGGCAGCAGCGATGCCGCCTTCACCCTCAAGATGCTCAACGAGATGTTCTCGCTGGGGCTTGCAACCCCCGACCTTGAGCAACGGTCTGCACAGATAGGTGCCGACTGCGCCTTTTTTATCCAGAACAGCCCCGCCTACGCCACCGGCATTGGCGACCAACTGGAACCCATCCGCCTCGACCTGTCCGCCTACCGCATAGTCATAGAGATACCACCCGACGAGCATGTCAGCACCCGCGAGGCCTACGCGGGTCTGCATCTGCAAGGCGGCAGCCGTCCCGACATGCGGCAGGCGGTGCGCCAACCTATAGAGCAGTGGCGTGAAACCATCGTCAACGACTTCGAGGCCTCCGTTTTCCCAGCCCACCCCGCCATCGCCGCGCTGAAAGACGATATGTACCGCCGTGGCGCACACTACGCAGCCATGACCGGCAGCGGCGCCGCCGTGTTCGGGCTGTTTCCCCTCTGATTTTTTTCACACCTGTCAGATTTCACCCCTTGAGGGGGTAATGTATGGATAGGTATGAACGTTTTCGATAAGCCGAACGCAGACAAGCTTGCTTGTATGCTGAGGCGAGAAAACGTCTATTGCGAAGAAATGAACGACCACGACACATTCAACCGCCTGTTTCGCACCTATGGTGCCATCGTCTGGAGCATGTGCAAGAGCTCATCGCACGGCGACTACGAGCGATGCCGTGACCTGTTTCAGGACGTGTCGGTACGCCTGTGGCTGCACATCGGCGACTTGCGGCAGGATGCCATGCCCCACGAAGAAAAGGCATGGGTTGAGTGGCAGACACGCCATGTGTTGAGCCACAGCCGCAAACCCCGTGACATGGAGCACAACTTGCCTGAGCTTCCCGACGACGACACTGCCGCCGAGGCCGAACGGCGCACTCTTGTCGCCGACCTGATGGCACAGCTGCAGGACGAAGACAGGCAGTTGATGCAGATGCGTCTTGAAGGCTACTCCGCCGACGAGATAGCCCAGGCCACCGGGCTGAAACGCGATGCAGTGTATCAACGCATACACCGCATCGTGGCACGGATGCGCAAGATGCTCATTGTTCTGTTGTTCATACTGGCGGCCTCAGCCATTGCCGTGGCCGTGGTGCCACAGTGGCGAAAGGCTGTGTTCCACCGCAGCACTCCTCCGTCAAGACCCACCCCGGCTGGCACATCAGACCACCACCAAACCCCTACCGACAGTGTCGCCACACCGGCAATCGTGGTCAACTGGGACTATCACGGCAACGAGCCCTGGTACACCCACACAAGCAAAGGGGGCTCAGGCATGGCCTTCAACCACCTCAACAGCACCATCACCTACTACCGTACCCTCAATGGTCGCACCGTGACGGCGGTGATGCATGTCGACCCAGCCATCCTATTTCACGATACCTTAACATCTGACAGTATGAATACCACAATGAAACAGGCTGCCCTTGCAGCAGCATTAGTGGCACTGGCCACCGCCACAAAAGCCCAAGTGGCACACGATTTCCAGACCGTTACCCCACAGGGCGACACCCTCTTCTGCACCATCACCGACTCTGCACAACGCCACATCAGCGTGCGTGGCGACGAATCGGTATGGAATGCACAGTACATCCATTACAGCGACACGCTGGTCATCCCCGCCACTGTGGAGCACGACGGCACCGCCTACACCGTCACAGCATTGGCCGACAGCGCATTCTACAGCCACGCCGAGGTGAAAAGCGTCAGCATTCCTGCTACGGTAACATCAATCGGACGGTTAGCCCTCGCCTCCACCTCCATCTACGACCTAAACGTGCATGACAACGTGGAGACTATCGAGCCAAATGCATTCCGGTTAATCAAAAATGTAGAATACCACGGCAATGCCTCCGGCAGCCCGTGGGGTGCGCTGACCGTGAACGCCTATGTGGAAGACAGCCTTTATTACACCGACAGCACTCGCACGCGCCTCACCGCTTGCCATCCGCAGCTGGCTCAAGCCATTGTGCCCCCATCAGTGCGAACCATCGGACGACTTGCCTTTGCCGGCTCCAATACACTCACTGCCATAACCCTTCCCGAAGGCCTCGACACCATAGGCAATTACGCCTTTCAGAGTTGCAGCCAACTGGGCTCTGTGTCCATTCCTTCTACTGTCCGGGTAATAGGCAACTACGCATTCTACAACGCCTTTAGGCATGACGGCAGTGCTACAGCAACCATCGCAGACGCCGACAACGTCAGCCCGGACTCCATGTGCAGTATTGGCAAAGGCGCCTTCGCCTACAGCCATATAGGAGCCGTCAACCTCGGCAACCGTATCTCATCAATCGGTAGCGATGCCTTCTCCACCTGCGACCATCTCGACTCGGTCATCGTGCCCAACAGCTGCACCTACCTTGCCGAGCGCGTCTTTTGCTACAACTACAACGGCAGCCTGAAGAAAGTCCACCTGCCCGAAGGCCTCGACACCATCCGTGCCGAACTTCTCCACGGCTGTCCCGGACTGAAAGAAGTGAACATACCCTCCTCTGTGGTCTATATCGACAGCATGGC
The DNA here is from genome assembly GCA_902790215.1 of uncultured Bacteroidota bacterium. Lineage (GTDB taxonomy): Bacteria > Bacteroidota > Bacteroidia > Bacteroidales > P3 > Colimorpha. Next base: position 48,435 of record CADAQX010000022.1, read on the forward strand.
TTTCCTCGAATGCAGCAAGCTCACCGAACTCACCCTGCCTACAGGACTCACCTACATCGGACAGTACGCCTTTGGGGAATGCTCTCGCGTCCGAAAAATACACAGCCTCGCCGCCACGCCGCCACAGGCCTTCTCCGGCACTTTCTATGGGATGAATCCTGCACTCCAGCTTGTCGTCCCGTGTCACAGTGGTGAAGCCTACAACGCCGACCCCTACTGGAGCTATTTCAACAACATCGAAGAGGACTGCACCGGCGCTCCAACAGCCGAAGCCCCACAAGTGGCAATCCGCACAATTGAAGGAGGCATCACCGTCGAGGGCTGTGCCGGCGACCGCATCCGTATCTTCGACACCGGCGGAAGGCTCATAGCCGAAACCAACTGCCAAGGTACCTGCACCCTCCGCCTGCCCGCCGCAGGCATCTACATGGTGCAGATAGCCGACCGCCCGGCCCGGAAAGTCGTCGTACAATAGACATCTTCCACCTCCGAAAGCCCCTGCCAGAGCCACCTCCGGCAGGGGCTTTGCCTTTATCCCCCAAAAATATATTTGTCCATACGAAAAAAAGTTAGTATCTTTGCAAATTCAAAATATTGGCAAATCATGGACAATAACGACACTACACCTACAGCATCCGAAACCGCCGTTCTATATGGCCAAGCCAACACACCCGGGCACATTCATCAGCAGGAAATCCCCGCCAACTGCATGACTGTGGATGAGTATTTTGATGAATTAATTGAACTACTCCGTCAAGACTATGCGAGAATACAGGGTCATCATTAACCGTGCAGCGCGCGTGGATTTTCTTGAAATCAGAACGTTCCTATGGGGTGTTCTGTCCTTTCAGAGTGCAGAAAAGTACGCCAACGCCATGCGAGCAGAAATAAAAAGCATTAGCATCTTCGCTGACTGTTTTCAACGCAGCACTTCCAAGCAAATACTCTCCATTCACCCACAAGCCCGCAGGATGGTTTCGCACAACAAACGCTGGGTTTATATTTTCCACATCGAAGGCGACTTTGCCATTGTTGACCGAATCCTTTCAGCAAAGAATATCAAACAATAACAAACAATAAAACACAAACAATATGGTAGATTACAAGAAAATCGGACTCGTGAACACCCGTGAGATGTTCAAGAAAGCAGTCAACGGCGGCTACGCTATCCCCGCCTTCAATTTCAATAACATGGAGCAGATGCAGGCCATCATCCAGGCCGCAGTCGAGACCAAGAGCCCCGTCATCCTGCAGGTGTCCAAGGGTGCACGCGACTATGCCAATCCCACCCTCCTGCGCTACATGGCCGAGGGTGCCGTGGAGTATGCCAAAGAGCTGGGCTGCCCCAACCCCCAGATTGTGCTGCACCTCGACCACGGCGACAGCTTCGAGACCTGCAAGAGCTGCATCGACATGGGCTTCTCCAGCGTAATGTACGACGGCAGTGCTCTGCCCTATGAGGAGAATATCAAAATCTCCCGCCAGGTGGTAGAATATGCCCACAAGTACGACGTCACCGTCGAATGCGAGCTCGGCGTGCTGGCCGGCGTAGAGGACGAAGTAGCCTCCGAAGTGAGCCACTACACCAAACCCGAAGAGGTCATCGACTTCGCCACCCGCACCGGCTGCGACTCCCTGGCCATCAGCATCGGCACCAGCCACGGCGCCTACAAGTTCAAACCCGAGCAGTGCACCGTCGACCCCCAGACCGGCCGTCTCGTGCCTCCTCCCCTGGCCTTCGACGTGCTCGAAGCAGTCGAGAAGAAGCTCCCCGGCTTCCCCATCGTGCTCCACGGCTCCAGCTCCGTGCCCCAGGAAGAAGTTGACATCATCAACGCCAACGGTGGCGCCCTCAAGGCAGCCGTAGGCATCCCCGAGGAACAGCTGCGCAAGGCCGCCAAGAGCGCCGTCTGCAAGATTAACATCGACAGCGACAGTCGTCTGGCCATGACCGCCGCCATCCGCAAACACATGGCAGAGCATCCCGACCACTTCGACCCGCGCCAGTATCTCAAACCACAAGATTGTCAACGTCCTCGGCTCCAACGACAAACTCTAACGGCAAAACACCGCTGTCAAAAAAGCGCACTTCGACACACCGGAGTGCGCTTTTTCTTTGCCATTAGGACGTAGTATTTGATATTTTCAGTAAGACGCTTGCCGCTTCGCGCGGAAGTTACTATTTATTCTGTGAAGGATTACGCCAACTTTCGTCAGCGTTCCTATATTGTCGCATATTTGTCCCCAACGTTCCTCAGTGCGCCTTCAGGGCTCGATGTTGCGTCGTTCTTTATCTTATCGTTTTTCGATATGTTTCCCTCGTTTTTCCCTTTGTGAAAGGGAAAACGAGTGGAAAACGATCGAATAACGATCGAATAAATGACGGCGCTTGATGGTTGCATCGACGACTGAATATTGTCTTGGAGGGCTTTTTTTCCATGACCAATTCTGTTTTTTCGTTTTATTTTCGTATTTTTGCAGATGGCAAGGGTATGCCCGTATGCCAAGAAAACAGCTATTGCTGTACACGTTACGTGTGCGGCAAGTGGGTGTATGGGGCTTGAATACCGCCTTCAAAACACGATTTGACAATGATAAAGATACACGGCGCGCGCGTCAATAATTTGAAGAACATCTCTGTCGATATCCCGCAGGGGAAGCTGGTGGTCATCACCGGCCTGAGCGGAAGCGGCAAGTCGAGCCTGGCCTTCGACACCCTCTATGCCGAGGGACAGCGACGCTATGTGGAGAGCCTTTCGAGCTATGCACGCCAGTTTCTCGGCCGCATGGCCAAGCCCGAGGTGGACTTGATCGAGAACATCGCCCCGGCGGTGGCCATCGAGCAGAAGGTGAACACGAGTAATCCGCGCTCGACGGTCGGCACCTCGACAGAGCTGTATGAATACCTCAAGCTGATGTTCGCCCGCATCGGGCGCACCTATTCGCCGGTGTCGGGCGTGGAGGTGAAACGCCACTCGGTGAGCGATGTGGTGGACTATGTCTTCACCCATCCCGAAGGGACCCGGATTACCATTTTCGCCCCGCTGCTGACAAGCAAGGAGCACCCCCTGCGCCCCCAGCTGGAGATGCTGCACCAGGAGGGCTTTATGCGCGTGGCGGTGAAGGGGACTGTCGTCCGCATCGAGGACTATCTGGCCTCGGGCGCCGCCGACCCGGAGTCCGGCCTGACAACCGACGACGTGACACTGCTGGTGGACCGCATTCAGGTACACGCCAACGACCCGGTGTCCGGGCTGACGATTGACGACCAGACAGCCCGCGTGGCCGAGTCGGTGCAGACAGCCTTTTTCGAGGGGCGCGGCAGCTGCATTATCCATTCCGAGCAGCCCGACGGCAGTGCGAGCGAAACACGCCATTTTTCCAACCGCTTCGAGGCCGACGGCATCACTTTCGAGAAACCCAACCCCAATTTCTTCAGCTTCAACAACCCCTACGGGGCCTGCCCCACCTGCGGCGGCTACGGCTCGGTGATAGGCATTGACGAAGACTTGGTGGTGCCGAACAAGAGCCTCTCCATCTACGACGACGCCGTAATGTGCTGGCGCGGAGAGAAGATGTCGGAATGGAAGAACCATTTCATACGGCTTTCCACCAAGCTCGATTTCCCGATACACACACCCTACTGCGAACTGACACCGGAGCAGCACGACCTGCTGTGGCACGGCAGCGGCTCGTGGGAGGGCATCGACGGTTTCTTCAAATGGGTGGAGGAACAGGGCTACAAGATTCAGTACCGGGTGATGCTGTCGCGCTATCGCGGCAAGACGGCCTGCCCCGACTGCCGTGGCACCCGCCTGAGAAAGGATGCAGAATATGTGAAGGTATGCGGCCGCTCCATCACCGAGTTGCTGGCCATGCCCGTGACCGACTTTGCCGGATGGCTGGAGAGCATCGTCAGCGAGGCTCCGGCAGAAGAGAGCCGCAACGGAATGCCTACCACTCTCACCGCCCACGAACGGGAGGTGGTACGGCGGCTGCTCATAGAGCTCAACCACCGCGTGGGCTACCTGCTCGATGTGGGGCTCGGCTACCTGTCGCTCAACCGCCTTTCCAACAGCCTGAGCGGCGGCGAAAGCCAACGCATCAATCTGGCCACCTCGCTGGGCAGCTCACTGGTGGGCAGCATGTATATCCTTGACGAGCCTTCCATCGGCCTCCATTCGCGCGACACCGACCGCCTGATCCGCGTGCTGAAACAGCTGCGCGACCTGGGCAACACCGTTATCGTGGTGGAGCACGACGAGGACATCATGCGCGCAGCGGACTACATCATTGACATCGGCCCCGGAGCCGGACGCATGGGAGGAGAAGTGGTCTTTGCCGGAACACCTGACGAACTGGTGACGAAGGCCTCGGAGACATCGCTCACCGCACAGTACCTCACCGGCAAGCTGACCATCCCGCTGCCCTCTTCGCGCCGCCGCTGGCGCGACCGGATAACAGTGAAGAGCGCTTTTGCCAACAACCTGAAACATGTGACCGTCGACTTCCCCCTTGGGGTGCTCACAGTGGTCACCGGCATGAGCGGCTCGGGCAAGTCGTCGCTGGTGAAGAAAGTACTGTTCGACGTGCTGCAGAAACGCTTCGAGGGGGTGACGGACTATGTGGGGAGCTGCGCCGGTGTTTCGGGCGATTTGGGTCGCATCAGCGGCGTGGAGTTTGTGGACCAAAACCCCATAGGCCGCTCCACACGCAGCAATCCTGCCACCTACATGAAGGCCTATGACGAGATACGGCAGCTCTATGCCGAGCAGCCCTTGGCACAGGCCCGCGGCTACAAGCCCGGCTATTTCTCGTTCAACACCGAGGGCGGCCGCTGCGAGGTGTGCGAGGGCGAGGGCTACGTCACTGTCGGGATGCAGTTTATGGCCGACCTCCACCTGGTGTGCGAGGAGTGCCACGGCACCCGCTTCAAGGAGGAGACCCTCGAGGTGCTGTACAACGGCAAGAATATTTCGGAGGTGCTTGACATGACCGTCGATCAAGCCATTGAGTTTTTCAGCGGCCAGAACGCCATTGTCAACCGTCTGAAGCCTCTGCAGGACGTGGGTTTAGGCTACCTGAAACTGGGTCAGTCGTCCAGCTCGCTGAGCGGAGGCGAGGCCCAACGCGTCAAACTGGCCTCCTATCTTGTGCGCGGCGAGAGCGTCAGCACCAAGCTGTTTATCTTCGACGAGCCCTCCACAGGCCTGCATTTCCACGACATCCAGAAACTCCTGTCGGCGTTCAACAGCCTCATCGAGCGCGGCCACAGCATCATCGTGATAGAACACCACCACGACATTATCAAGGTGGCTGACTGGGTCATCGACATGGGTCCCGAGGGTGGACGCGACGGCGGACAGGTTGTGTTTGCCGGCACACCCGAGCAGCTGGTGGAGCAATCCAACTCCTATACAGCCCGTTTCCTTAAAGACAAAATAGTAAAACAATGAACAATACAAACAACAGCCACGCGGAACTCATCCGCAAGACACGCCGCACCGCCAACTGGGGGCTTTATGGCTCCGTCGGTGCCGTCATCCTGACCATCATTTTCCATTTCAGCCCCTTCCACATCACCTATCAGCAACCGCAGGTGGCCAAATGGATGCTTGTTTCGGGAATCATCCTGGCCGTCCTGGCCGTGGCCATGGACCTGATGGTCATCCGCCGCACCACGCCGCGCCTGCGCCAGCTCGACAGCCTCGACAACAAACTCAACGGCTACACCGCCTACATCTCGAACCTCTATAGCGGCACCCTCGCCATCGTCATCATAGAGTGTGTGCTCATCGTGCTCATGTCCGACACCCGCCTGCTCATGATTACCATCCTGCTGGTGCTTCTTCTCTTCCTCTCCTACCCCAACATGTACAAGATGAAAAACGACCTCGGCCTCAACGATGACGAGATGAAAAGCCTTTTCGGCGACGCCTACATTGCAGGGACACAAACAGCCTACGACGAACCAGCTCCCGACCTGCCCTTGGCCGACGCCCAGTTGGCAAAGGATGAAGAGTCCGCCGATGCCACAGTCTCCCAGCCCGGGCAAGAAGAGAAGCAGTAACTCCTTTTCCGCTCTGATTGAACTTCACCTTTGGCACACCTATGGACACCATCGCAGCCATTTCCACACCCCACGGCATCGGCGGCATAGCCGTAGTCAGGCTCTCAGGACCCGACGCCTTTGCCATTGCATCACGGCACCTGAAAAGCCCCGGCACAGCCCATCCCCAGCTCTTCCGCATCGGCGAGAAAGTGCTGGACCAGGTCATCGCCACCGCATACCACGCACCGCATTCCTACACAGGCGACGACACCGTGGAGATATCCTGCCACGGCTCACTCTACGTACAGCAGACGCTCCTGCAAGCCCTCCTCGACAGCGGCGCACGGCTGGCAGAGCCCGGCGAATTCACCCGCCGTGCGTTTCTCAACGGCAAACTCAACCTCTCGCAGGCCGAGGCGGTGGCAGACCTTATCGACTCCACCAATGCCGCAGCCCACAGCCTTGCCGTCAGCCAACTGAGGGGAGGCTACGCCAAAGAGCTGGAAACACTGCGGCAGCAACTCGTAGACCTCACCGCACTCCTTGAACTGGAGCTTGACTTCAGCGATGAGGATGTGGAGTTTGCTGACCGCAGCCGCCTCCATTCGCTCGCCTCGCAAATTTACACCCGAGTCACCGCCTTGCGGGAGTCTTTCCACATGGGAAACGCCATGAAGCGCGGCATTCCCGTAGCCATCATCGGACGACCGAATGCGGGAAAATCCTCCCTTCTCAACGCACTCTTGCATGACAATCGCGCCATTGTCAGCGACATCCCCGGCACCACACGCGACACCATCGAAGAGACCTTTGTCATTGAAGGCACCCCCTTCCGCATCATTGACACAGCAGGTCTGCGCCACAGCGACGACCCCATCGAGACTCTCGGCATCCAGCGCACCCTAACCACCGTGGCACAAGCCGATATCGTCCTTTATGTGCACGACGCCTTGCAGTCCTACGGCCATGCCCTCGCCGACCTGCAAGAGCTGCAAGACAGACTTTCCCTCAAAGACAAACACCTGTTCATTGTAAACAACAAGATAGACCTTGTCCCGGAGACCCTGACAGCACCTTATCGCACATTCCCCATCTCTGCTAAAGAAGGCACGGGTCTCGACGCCCTCACGTCAGCATTGGCCAAGGCAGCTCAAACCGACTTGGCGCAGGCACCCGATGTGATGCTCACCAACGTGCGCCACTACAATGCCCTCGGCCATGTGGAACAAGCGTTGCTGCATGTGGCAAAGGGACTTGCAGACCATCTTCCCGCCGACCTCGTAGTCATCGACCTCCGCGACGCCCTCCACCACCTCGGCACCATCACCGGTCAAGTCACTTCCGACGAAGTCCTCGGCACCATTTTCTCACGCTTCTGCGTGGGAAAGTAAAAAAAACGATAGTATTTCCCCAATTCACAAAAAAAGCGTATCTTTGCATCTGTGTTATCGTATTTCCCAAAAACGGAAACGTTCAACACATCAGACCTTTGAAACAATAACTCATCACCGGGTTCAGCCCTGTAATGGGGCTGCCAAGAGGGAATCACGTGAAAGACGTGAGCTGTCGCGCAACTGTAATTACGCTATTGACTGGCAGAAAGAACGTCATTGGGGACAAACCCTGAGAAGACTTCTGCCACGAGGCTATAAGCCAGGAGACCTGCCCCTGATGATTCGGCAATGCTTTCGCGTCCAAGGGCGTTCGTCGAGCGGCTACCCAGTGCCTCAGCTGATTTCTATCCGGCACACCTGCTCCTCCCATACCCTTTCCTTTCACAAAAGACCGTTTGCAACGCCCCAAGACAATGACAAAAAAAAAACAAATAATAAACAATGAACTGGAAAGAAGACTACAAAAGGAAAATATCCAAGCCCGAAGATGCCATTTATGACATCCGCGATGGCCAATGCGTGGTGATGGGCCATGCAGCGGCAGCACCGCGACTGATTCAGCAAACACTGGCCGACCACTGCGAGGACTACAACGACGTGCTCATCTTTCACATGACCACCCTTGGCGACAACCCCTGCTACAAGCCATGCTGCTACGGTCATTTCCGTCATGTGAGCAACTTTCTCTCGGCCAATTCACGCGAAGTCGTTGAGCGGCGAGAGGGGGACTTTTTCCCCGCCTACTTCAAGGATGTGCCCTCTATGATAGGGAGCGACATCCCCTGCGATGTGGCCGTGTTCCAAGCCACACCGCCCAACGAGGAAGGCTACTGCTCGCTCGGTGTGAGCTGCGACTATGCCAAAGCCGCCATCCGCGCCGCCAAGACTGTCATTGTCGAGACCAACGAAATGATGCCCTTCACCTACGGCGACACCATGATTCATGTCTCCCAAATCGACCATATCATCCCCTGCTCCTACCCCCTGCAGGAGCTGCTGCTACCTCCTCCAGGCGAAGTGGAGCTGGCCATAGGCCGCCATTGTGCCTCGCTTGTGGCCAACGGCTCCACCCTGCAGCTGGGCATCGGTGCAATCCCCGACGCCGTCCTGCAGGCCCTCACCGACAAAAAAGACCTCGGCATCCACAGCGAGATGTTCTCCAACGGCGTCATGGAACTGATGCGCAGCGGCGTCATCAACGGCCGCCGCAAGACCCTTCACCGCGGCAAGGCTGTTGTGACATTCATCATGGGCTCCAAAGAACTATACGACTTCGTCGACCATAACCCCGACATCGAATTCCACCCCGTCGACTACGTCAACAGCCCACTCATCATCGCCAAAAACGAACGCATGATATCCATCAACTCCTGCCTCGAAGTCGACCTGCAGGGACAGGTGGCCAGCGAAACCATTGGAATGCGGCAATACAGCGGAATTGGCGGACAGGTGGACTTCATCCGCGGGGCCTCTCTCGCCCGCGAGGGCAAAGCCATCATTGCCATGCCCAGCACAGCAGCCGGAGGCACCATATCGCGCATCAAACCCTTCCTCACCGAAGGGGCCGCTGTCAGCACCTCGCGCAACGACGTGGACTACATTGTCACCGAATACGGCATTGCACGCCTCAAAGGCCGCACCCTCCAGCACCGCGCCGAAGACCTCATCCGTATCGCCCACCCCGACTTCCGCCCACAACTGATCGAAGAATACGAACACCGATTCCACTGCAGCTTCCCCGAATAAACTTCAGTATCCAACTTTTTTTTGTATCTTTGCCTTTTGAACAAAAAAACACACCTATGCTGCAACTGCAATATATAAAGGAACATACAGAGGAAATCATCGAACGCCTCAAGATTAAGAATGTAGAAAACGTCGAAGAACGCATCGCCGAAATCATCCGTCTCGACGCCGACCGCCGCGCCCTGCAACAAAAAGCCGACGCCGTCAAGGCCGAGCAGAACGCCATCGCCAAGGAGATAGGCATGCTCTTCAAACAAGGCAAACGCGACGAAGCCGAAGCCAAAAAAGCCCTCACCGCCGACCTTAAGGCTCAGGAGAAAGAGCTCGACGACCAGCAAGCCGCCGTCGACGCCGACCTCAACGCCAAACTCATCTCCCTGCCTAACGCACCGCATATCACGGTTCCCAAAGGCAAGAGCGAAGCCGACAACGTCGTTGTCGCGGAGTTCGGCACCAAACCCAACCTGCCCGAAGGGGCACTGCCCCACTGGGAGCTCTGCGCCAAGTACAACATCGTCGATTTTGAACTCGGCAACAAGATAACCGGAGCCGGATTCCCCGTCTATAAAGGCAAAGGCGCACGCCTGCAGCGCGCCCTCATCGACTTCTTCCTCGACCAAGCCACCGCCGCCGGATACGTGGAAATCATGCCTCCGCTCATGGTTAACGAAGCCTCCGGCCTCGGCACCGGCCAGCTGCCCGACAAAGAGGGACAGATGTACGCCATCCCCCTCGACGGCTTCTACATGATACCCACCGCCGAGGTGCCCATCACCAACCTCTACCGTAACGTCATCGTCAGCCCCGACCAGTTCCCCATCCGCCACGCCGGCTACTCCGAGTGTTTCCGCCGCGAGGCGGGCAGCTACGGCAAGGACGTCCGCGGCTTGAACCGCCTGCACGAGTTCAGCAAAGTGGAAATCGTCGTCATTGAGCACCCCGACCGCAGCTATGACACCCTCGAGGACATGAAGCACCACGTAGGCGGACTGCTCGACAAGCTGGGTCTCCCTTACCACATCCTCAAGCTCTGTGGTGGCGACATCAGTTTCACCTCGGCCATGACCTTCGACTTCGAAGTGTGGAGCGCCGCTCAGCAGAAATGGCTCGAGGTCTCTTCGGTCTCTAACTTCGAGACCTTCCAGGCCAACCGCATGAAACTGCGTTTCAAGGACACTGATGGCAAGACCAAGCTGTGCCACACCCTCAACGGCAGTGCCCTGGCATTGCCACGCATCGTGGCTGCCCTTCTGGAGAACAACCAGACCTCAGACGGCATCGTCATGCCCGAATGCCTGCGCCCCTACCTCGGATTCGACAAAATCGACTAACGGTTGTCTGATTGTGTAAATACGTTATCCGTTGATAAGTTGATAAGTTTATACGGCTCGCATCATATCAACGTATCAACATATCAACATAACACAATCAAGCATTCAAGCAATCACTCAAGCGTCGTCACTCTGCAGCATTTTGCTTGCAGTAACGGCCAGCCAGAACCGGGTCGTCGAAAACGGTGAGGTAGGTTTTGCCATCCTCGCCAGTGGTAACCTCTATCCGGTGCCAGTCGCCTTCGTAGAAATCGGACATGAAGGTGTAGCCCAACTGGTCGCCAAGAAGCTTGTATTTGTATTCGCTTCTTTCGGTATATCCGTGTTTTTTTGTCACCACCTTGAGTGTGCCGAACTCGGAGAAATCAAGTTTATAGGCCGAAACCTCCACAGGCTCCCAATGGCCGATGATGACGCCGGTGTAGTCCACGTCTTTCTTGGCCTTGGCTTCGTAGCGGGGAGCCAGCGCTTTCTGCTGCTGCGCCGTCGTCACCTGCCCGGCCACCTCGGCGGCCTTGTCGCCCGACTGTTTAGAGTCTTTGGTAGAGCTGAATATTGCCAAAAACACACATACCCACACCAAAGAGGTGAGCAGGAAGGTGGCCACGACGGCCTTGACGACCTTTCCATTTTCATTCATAAACATTTGGAAAGGGGTTAACTGTTGGGGTTCTTCCAGTTCGTCTTCTTCAATATAATCGGTATTCATATCAAAATATTTTTTAGAATGTGTTTACGTGTTATTGTGATAATGAGTGAATCCTTGACTAATGAATTAACGAGTTCATTATTACAAATTTTTCAAGCATTCAACTTCCCTACCCTTCGGCAGTAGAAAAAGAAGAGTCCGTAGGCCAGCACAAGCAGCAAGGCAACGACAAAAGTGTATAGGTTTTTGTCGGGCACAAGAAAGTAGCCCACATTAATGGCCGCCTGCAGCAGCGCGTAGGAGGCTGCCACGCGCAGGTGGGGCACATGAAGGTTGTTGACAAGTGTCTCGTACATGTGTTCACGGTGAGCCTCGAGGATATTCTTACCGTTGAGAAATCGCTTAGCCACCGTCAGCAAGCCGTCGGCGAGGAAAACGATAATAAAGCACATATAACTGACGTTCTCACCGTTGTCGGGAATGGCCGCATCGTAGCGGGTGAGCAGAAACACCACCGTCAAACCCATAACGATACTGCCCACGTCGCCCGAGAAACAGCGGGCATTGGTGCGGAAGTTGAAAAAAGCAAAGATGAGCAGGGCAATAAACAGCGTGGCAAGGAATTCTATGTCAACAAAGTACTGGATGGATAGAGCCATATAGGCAAAAGTCCCCATCACCACCAAGGAGTAGGCTGCCAGCATGCCGTTGATGCCATCCATAAAGTTATAGACGTTAAGGATAGCCACAAAGACGATGACCGTCAAGAGGGTTTGCCATATCTGCAGGGTGGGCAGCGAGGAATACAGCATCATCACCACGGCGGCAATCTGCACTGCCATGCGCAGCCACGAGGGGAGCGGACGCAAGTCGTCGGCATAGCACACTACGGCCAGCAGGGTGGCTCCTATCAGGAACCTGGGGTATGGGAATCCATGGGTGCAAGAATAGAAGAGAATGGCAAAATAGAAAAGTATGCCCGCACCGAGCAGCGCCACGCGATGATGCGAGCTGCGCTCGTTGGGGCGGTCGACAATATGCAGCCTTTTGGCCATCCAGAAATAGAGCAGCTCAAAGGCCAGAAGTGCCACTATGGTGATAATGTAGTACATCGGCGAAATGTCGATTGATAAATTCGGCTGCAAAGATACAAAAAAAAATGAAATTTGAAAGTTTACAGATGAAAACAAGTACATTCAAACGTTTGCTATTAAAAAATTTATGTATATTTGCATTGGGGAAAGTGTATATATAGTTATTGGTAATCGGGTGTTTTTTTTTATAATTAGCAGTTTTTTTTACTAAAGAAAGGATTATTTTTAGCAGTTTTTTTTTACCAAAGAAAGGATTATTTAATGAAAAAGTGCTTGTTATTTTTGTTGTTCCTGGAACTATTTGCCACGGCAATTTCACAAGAAAAAAGTGTGTATATATGGGATAATGGCAAGAGAGTCTCATTATTAGAAGACACCACGTCTTTTGTGTTTTACTCAAAGGACAACCGTGTGCTTGATAATAGTATTAGTCGATATGTTCAAAAGACTTTACGCACAAAACACTCCGAATCGTATCACATTGTAAAGAAAACAAATACACTTTTTTTTCAACAAATAAGAAATTCTTCGGATATTATCGGCAGTCACTATGCTTATACAGTTGGTTTGGACACACTATATTTGACATATAACATAGTTTTAAAGAAAAGACGTGAAATTGCCATGGATGATATTCTAAGTACCTTGGAATCATCCGATATAGATGAAGTGGAAGAGGTTTATGGATTATTCTTTATTAGAATGACGAATCTTAATAAGGTCGTTTCTGCTGCAAATACAATATATGAGTCTGGCCTTGTTGAATGGTGTAGACCAAGTTTTATCAGAAAAATCGAAAGGTGTTCTGAGAATAAAGATAAACAATATTATTTACACAACGTTCTACATGGCTATGATGCATTTGGAAAAGATATTAATGCATTAAAGGCATGGATGATAACGAAAGGATGCAGAGACATTAGGGTGGCTGTACTTGATGACGGTGTTGAAGATCACCACGAATTGCGTGATGAAAACGGGTTAAGCAGGGTTTTGCTTGGTTATAGTGTGCCGGGAGAACCTCCTTTCGGCCATCCCAACGATACAAGTAAGCACGGTCAATGTTGTGCAGGTATTATAGCGGCATCTCATTCATCAGAGATGAGAGGTATTGCACCCAAAGTTTCGATTGTTCCTGTAAATCTTGGTTTCGGTGATATAGATGAACAAGAAATATTCGAGGCAATTAATTGGGCATGGGATCCGGCAGGTGGAAATGCCGATGTGCTATCCTGCTCATGGGCGTGCCACCCAAATAGTGTGGGTTCTTCTTTGTATATTGAAGCAATACATAATGCTCAGATATATGGTCGTGGAGGTGATTTGTATTCAGAAGAACCGGGGTTAGGTTCTGTGGTTGTATTCTCATCAGGTAATGATGGACTAGATCGTATCAACCCATATGCTAGAGAAGCAATTGCTGTTGGAGCATTGGACAAGAACGATGAACTGGCAAAATATGATTCTGGTATTAGATATACCAATATAGGAGAAGGATTGGATTTGATGGCATACGGAGGAACTGTATATACCAGTTTGGGCAGTATAGGTGACATAAGGACAATTGACCGAGAGGGTTCTCTTGGATATAGCCAATTGGATTATTATGACGGCTTTAATGCCACATCAGCAGCCTGTCCAATGGTGAGTGGGGCTGCAGCATTGATATTGTCAATAAATCCTTTCCTTAAAAGAACGGAAGTCGAGGAAATCCTTTTCTCTACAGCCAAGGATTTAGGAACTCAGGGATGGGATCAATACTATGGTTATGGTAAACTGGATGTTTTTTCAGCCTGTAGTGCTGCACTGAGGACAATAGGTGAAGAATTCTATGCGGAAGAAGATTGTTTGCATGGTACGCAAATAATGAGCAACAATTTGAGGATGTTTACCTCATCACCAGGAATAAATGTGGTTGCAGGTTCTTACTTTTGTGATGTATACAAATTTGAATCAACCGTGAGCGATGATTTCTTATATGTAGGGGACGGTCTATCTTTAGCTAATCCAAACGATGGCAGTTACTATGTAAATTACACGGAAATAGACGATTCTACAAAAATCACAACATATTTCTATCATATTCTCACCAACACATTAGGCCAAAATGTTGATAAATGGATCCCATATAATCCATATTACAATAGTACGTATGTTGGAATAATGAAAAAACCGAGCAGTATTCAAATATTCAATGAGATAATCAATGAAGATGTGACCAAAACACTATATGCCACAGATATGATAGTATTAACAGACGGTTTCTGGGCAAAAAATGGGTCAGATTTTACAGCCAGGATAGTTTCTCCATTCAATACATTGGCTTGTGTACCCAATCCTTCTGCTGGTGTTTTTCAAGATGATGATTTTTCGGAAAAGAAAGCGAGAGAAGAATCCATCAAGGATAACGACAACGACTTTCTGTTGCCATCTCCTGTTTCTGAAAATGAAATATGCCATATTTTTCCGAATCCAAGCAATGGCATGTTTACAGTCTTGTTGACTGACATGTGTAATAATGTCACTAATATAGACATCTATTCTTTATCAGGGGTATTGTTATCCTCGGAAGGCGTGAAAGACAACAAGCGTCACTTTCAGTTTGTATTAAAGTCGGGCGTGTATTTCATCAGAATAGTATCAAACCGTGATTGTGTAACAAAGAAAATAATAATACGTTAGCATTATGCATGTCAAAAGATTGTTTGTCTTCATTTGTTTGCTTTTTGTCGTTGGAGTCTCTCAAGCGCAACGGTTTGGTCTCTCGGCAGGGTTAGGGTATTTGACAACAAGGATGTACGACAAGGATCAGCCAAACTATGTTGTAGAGCTATCTGGAGCCTGTCATCTGAAGAACAATGCGGTTTTTGGCTGCGGGTTTTCGTTCAAAAAGTCCACTGTGATAAGACCAATAATGCCTGTTATCCCGTTTTATGACAGGGACGTTTACTCCCTATTTGCCATGGCAGGCTATGATTTCAAACTGAACGAAACCATTTCTGTTACGCCTAATGTGGATATTGGCATTTCATGGATTGAGGCAAAATTGAACAGCACGATACCATATGAGGAGAACGAGCGCTTTAGCCCACTGTTTGGTTTGGGATGCAATGTTAATTTCAAACTTCGGCATATCGACCTATTTTCAGGCATCAGTTACTATACCCTCTTTGACAATCACCAGTTTAATCCTGTTGGTGGAATGTATCCTTGTACTTATTCTCCAATAATTCCCAAAGTATGGAATCACTTCTGTCTGAAAGCAGGAATGACAATTTTTTTAGCTGAAAGGTAATAGTTGGATACCGAAACCTGCGGAGGCATTCTCCTTTGCCGGGTGGTTTTCGCCCCGAGTTTTCTCTCAGAAAGTTGCTTATCCAGTTGGAACTTGTCATTCGCACATTCTTTTATCTTTTACTTTCAAAAAAAAGTGTATCTTTGCAAAATGAATTGAAAACAATATGATATGGAAAGAGACTCTTTGAAGCTTTTTGCCGGCATGACCTGGCTCGAAAGGTCGGAGTACATGCTGATGATGCTTATGAGCGCTGCGGTGGCGGTGCACTGGAGTGTAGGGGTATGGAGCATGGCAGTGCTGCTGGTTGTGGCGGTGGTTAAGTGCATTGTCACCCGGCGGATTGGCTGCCGAACATTGAGCTGGGGAGCCAAAACCAGCCTATTGCTGATGATACTGCTGTGGGTGCTGCACGCCGCCAGCGCGTTGTATAGCAGCCACCCAAGCGAGGCTTGGTCGCGGGCGTTGATGATGCTGCCTATGTTGTTGCTGCCACTGCTGTTTCTGGTAGATGATTTATCCTATATGCGGCGGCGACACCTGAGCGCTTTGGTATTTGTTCTTGCAGGGGTTTTGACGGTACGCTTCGGGTTGATGATGTGCCGTGCGGTGTACCATTATTGCCACGGGATGCCGTTGGGACAGCTGCTCGACTATCACGAATACCACTTTGACTATATGCACCACAACTATATGGCCATGTACTTGATTGCCACAATTGTTTTGCTGTATGCCGAGTTGGCTCGATGCTGGCGCAGACCGGAATGGCGCCGGTGGCGGTGGGCTGTGGCTGCCGACATGCTGCTGCTATCGGGCTACATGGTGATTATGGGTTCGCGGTCGGGACTGGTGGTATTCGCCTTGATGGCTGGGGCGTGCCTGCTGCACATGGCCTTGGTGCGCAAGCGCTGGGCAGCCACGGGAGCAGTGTTGGCCCTGTTGCTTGTTGCTGTAGGGGCTTCGTATGCCGTGGCACCACGGATGTACTGGCGCATTGTCTACTCAGCAGAGAAGATGTTGGCGGGCGAGCCTGGCGACGGAAGGCAGATCATGTGGCAGTGCGGCATGGAATTGGTGGAGGGTCACGAACTGATTGGCTGGGGATGCGACGGTTATTGGGAGGCGTTGCGCGAGCGATACCGCGCACACGACTTTGCCGAGGGCTATGTGCCTGAACGATACAACACCCATAACCAGTATCTGGAGACACTGATTGCCCTTGGCATGATGGGTGTCGTGGTTCTTGTGGCGATGGTTGTAATGCCTGCTGTGGTCGCGCTGCAACGGCACAGCCGCAACCTGCCGATGCTGCTGTTTACAGTTGTGTATGCGGGGTGTCTGGTGTTCGAGGTGATGTTCGGGAGGCAGATGGGATTGCTGTTCATCTGCTGGTGGTACGGAGTGCTGCAGCACCGCTATAGTGATTGCTTGATTGTCTGATTGCTTGATTGTTTGAGTAATTTGACTGCGCCAGCACTCAAGCATTTACACATTCAAGCATTCAGGCATTTATTCAGGCATTTACACATTCAAGCATTCAGGCATTAACACAATCGTGCGTTCAAGCAATAATTCATGCTTTCAAGCAATCAAAGTGCAGTTTTTTTGCATTGCAAAAGCAATAAATAAAAAAAAATATGTATTTTTGCAAATTAATATTTTGCCCATCAAAAGGCAATTGAATTATAAATATAATTATTTTAAGGCTTTATGCAAGACATTAGAATCGCGGTAATCGGATTAGGCTATGTAGGCCTCCCGCTGGCAAGGCTGTTTTCGACCAAGTACAAGACTGTTGGATACGATTTGAGTAAGCCCCGTGTGGACGCCCTGATGGCAGGGCACGACGCCACACTGGAGGTGAGCGACGAGTTGCTGCAGGACGCCATAAAAAATCACGGATTACTGTGCTCGAGCAATCTCGACGATATTCGTGACTGTAATTTCTATGTTGTAGCGGTGCCCACACCCGTAGACCGCAACAACAATCCCGACCTGACGCCGTTGTACGGCGCCAGCGAGGTGGTGGGCAAAGTCATAAGCAAAGGCGATGTAGTAGTGTATGAATCGACTGTGTATCCCGGCGTCACCGAGGACGAGTGCCTGCCCGTAGTGGAGCGCGTGTCGGGACTGAAGTTCAATGTGGACTTCTATGCCGGCTACAGCCCAGAGCGTATCAACCCCGGCGACAAGGTGCACACGGTGGAGAAAATCACTAAGATTACCTCCGGCTCCACCCCCGAGATAGCAGAGCTTATCGACAAAGTGTACGGCTCGGTGCTTACCAATGGCACGCACAAGGCTTCGAGCATCAAGGTGGCCGAGGCCGCCAAGGTTATTGAGAACAGCCAGCGCGACATCAACATTGCCTTTGTTAACGAGCTGTCGAAGATATTCACCCTGATGGGCATTGACACGATGGATGTGCTGGAAGCCGCAGGAACGAAGTGGAACTTTATCAAGATGAACCCCGGACTGGTGGGCGGCCACTGCATCTCGGTTGACCCCTATTACTTGGCACAGTGCGCCCAGCGCATGGGTTACAACCCCGAAATCATCCTGGCCGGACGCCGGATGAACGACGGCATGGGTGCCTATGTGGCAGACCAGACTGTGAAGCTGATGCTGAAGAAGGGTGTGCAGGTGCTGCACTCGAAGATTATCATCATGGGCTTCACATTCAAGGAGAACTGCCCGGACGTGCGCAACACCCGTGTCATAGACATCTACCATGCCCTGCAGGAGTACAATGTGAACATCACGGTGTTCGACCCGTGGGCATCGCCTGAGCGGGTGAAGCACGAGTACGGCATCGACATTGTGAACGAACTGCCCCACGACAAATACAGCGCAGCCATCATCGCCGTGGCACACCGCCAGTTCCGCGAGATGGAGATTGACTTCGACGCATTGCTGGAAGAGAACCACGTCATCTATGATGTGAAGGCCATCCTGCCGCGCGAAATTGTCGACGGAAGACTGTAGAATTATTGCTCGAATGCTTGATTGCGTAAATGCTTGAATTATTGCTTGAATGCTTGAATGAGTAAATGCTTGAGTAAAAAACACTCAAACAATCAAGCAATCAAACAATGAAGCAATCACTAAAGCAATCAAGCAATTTAAAACGAATTCAAATTAACGAATCATGGCTAATTTTGCACTGATAGGCGCGGCGGGATACATCGCCCCGCGACATTTGAAAGCCATCGCCGACACGGGCAACACGTTGGTGGCGGCATACGACAAGTTCGACAGCGTGGGACGGCTGGACAGCTTCTTCCCCGAGTGTTCGTTCTTTACCGAGCAGGAGCAGTTCGACCGGTTCTGCTCGAAGCAACAGCATACCGACAATCCCCTGCAATGGGTGTCGATATGCACGCCCAACTACACGCACGACGCCTTTATACGCTACGGGCTGCGGCTGGGCTGCGACGTCATCTGCGAGAAACCACTAGTGCTGAACCCCTACAATATCGACAACCTGCTGGGCATGGAGGAGGAGACCGGCCACAAGGCCTACACGATTCTCCAGCTCCGACTGCACGACAGTATCGTGGCGCTGAAGAAACGCGTGGAAGAGGGCCCGAAGGACAAGGTGTACGACGTTGACCTGACCTACATCACCTCGCGCGGCAAGTGGTACTATTCGTCATGGAAGGGTGATGTGCACAAGAGCGGTGGTGTGGCCACGAATATCGGTGTGCATTTCTACGACATGCTGCAGTGGGTGTTCGGTCCGGTGCAGAAGAGTGTTGTGCACGTGATGTCACACGACCGAGTGGCTGGCTACATGGAGCTGAGGCAGGCACGGGTGCGCTATTTCTTGAGCATCAATGCCGACTGTCTGCCTCCCAACGCTGTACAGGGTGAAAAGCGCACCTACCGCACCATCATGATCGACGGGGACGAGTTTGAATTCAGCCAAGGCTTCACGGAACTGCACACACGCAGCTATGAAGAGATTCTGGCCGGACGCGGCTTCCGCATCAGCGAGGCTCGTAATTGTATACAGATTGTGAGCGACATACGCCACGCCACCCCGATAGGGCTGAAAGGCGACTATCACCCGTTGGCCAAGCTGCCGCTGGCACCCCACCCCTTTGGTTGGGACGACATGAGGTATTGAGCCATGGGTGTGCGGGTTTGCCATGTGACGAGTGTTCACCCCGCGGACGATGTGCGCATCTTTCAGCGGGAGTGTCTGTCGCTGGCAAAGCGGTACGAGGTTTATCTTGTGGCACCCAACACTGACGACTGCGTCAAGCAGGGGGTGCATATTGTGGGTGTGCCGCTGCCCCAGGGCAGACTGAAACGCCTGCTGTGCCTGAACCGGGTATTACACAAAGCCAAGGAGGTGGATGCCGACATCTACCACCTGCACGACCCAGAGCTGATGTCTTTGGGATTGAAACTGAAACGGCAAGGGAAACGGGTGGTCTTTGATTCCCACGAGGATGTCCCGATGCAGATTCTGACCAAGGAATATCTGCCCAAGTGGAGCCGAGGTATAGTGAAGCGCATTTATGAATGGATGGAGCGGCCCCGGCTGCGCCGGTACGACGCATTGGTTACGGTGACACCCACCATTGTGGAACGGCTGCAACGGATAAACAGCAATTGTGTTATGGTGACCAACTACCCCGTATTCCGCGACACTCCGCATGTGTGGCAGGAACGGGAGGTGAAGTATGTGTGCTTTGCCGGAGGCGTGGACGAGCGCTATATGCATGAATACATCATTGAGAGCCTCCGCTACACTCGTGCGCACTATCTGCTGGCCGGGAAGTCCTTTTTCCCCTCCTATATGCAACGGCTGCAGTCCATGGAAATGTGGAGCAGGGTGGAATACGTGGGAGTGCTGCCGCCCGAGCGGGTACATGAGATTTACGACAAGGCTGATATTGGACTTGTCCTTTTGGACTACTCGCCCAACGTGGGCTACCGCAAGGGGACGCTGGGGGTGCTGAAGATGTTTGAGTACATGATGGCTGGCATCCCGGTAGTAGCCACCGACTTCGAACTTTGGAAGGAAATTGTGGAAGGGAACGACTGCGGAATCTGCATCGACCCCCACGATGTCCATGCCATTGCCAACGCGGTGAACTACTTGCTGGACAATCCAGCCCGTGCACAACAAATGGGCGAGAACGGCCGCAGAGCGGTGGCAGAACGGTTCAACTGGGCTTCGCAGGAGGAGAATCTCCGGCAGTTGTACGACTCACTGCTGACCGGGCCTCGACAATAAGATGAATATGTAAACATTCAACAATAAAACTATATGGAATTTAGGGATTTAAAGAAACAGTACGAAGTTCTTAAAGCGGATATCGACCGGGCCATGACCGAGGTGGCTGCCTCGGGAGCCTATATTATGGGTGACCCTGTGAGGGCACTGGAACAAGAATTGGCTGAATATGTAGGCGTGAAACACTGCCTGGCGTGTGCCAACGGCACCGATGCCCTGACACTGGCTCTGAAAGCCATCGGAGTGGGAAAAGGCGATGCAGTGTTTGTGCCCGACTTCACCTTTTTCGCCACAGCGGAAGTGGTGTCGCTGGAAGGTGCCACCCCCGTATTCGTGGATGTGAACCCAGACACATTCAACATGGACCCCAAGAGCCTGGACGACGCCGTGCGGTCGGTGCACGACAATATGACCCTGCGGCCCCGAGCGGTGATAGCTGTGGACCTGTTCGGCCTGCCCGCCGACTATGCCGCCTTGCGTGCCATCACCAAGCGCGAGGGCATGGCTTTGATAGAAGACGGCGCACAGGGTTTCGGTGGCAGCATCAAGATGCCCAATGCCACGGGCGAAGGGTTTACGGTGCGCCGTGCCTGCAGTTTCGGCGACATCTCCACCACCTCGTTCTTCCCTGCCAAGCCGGTGGGCTGCTATGGGGACGGCGGAGCCGTGTTTACCGACAATGACGAGTGGGCTGCCCTGATAGCCTCGCTGCGTGTGCACGGCAAGGGAAGCTACAAGTACGACAATGTGCGCATCGGCCTCAACTCACGTCTGGACACCATTCAGGCTGCCATCCTTCGGGTGAAACTAAAAGCATTCAAGGAGTACGAACTGGAGGCTGTAAACCGCAATGCCGAATACTACACCCAGCTTCTGGGCGGCATGACCAAATTCCTAAAGAAAGAGATTCAAATTACCCCGCCCACCGTACCCACAGGCTTCACCAGCAGCTGGGCACAATACACCATCCGCCTCAGTGTTCCTTCGGGCAACGGCACATTCAACCGCGAAGCCCTGATGGCAAAGATGAAGGCAAAGGGAATCCCCACAATGGTGTACTATCCCACCCCGATGAGCAAACAGACGGCTTTCAAGGAGGTGCACAGCTTTGCGCTGACCCCGCATGCCGAGAAGCTGTCCAAAAGTGTCTTGTCGCTGCCCATGCACCCCTACCTGACCCGTGAGGATGTGCGCACTGTGGCCGAGAATCTGATTAACAGCCTATAGCCACCACAACCCTAATACTCTCCGCATGACCATCCTGATGATTAGCCACTATGCAGGTGCCCCGCAGTACGGCATGGAGTTCCGCTCCTACTATATGGCACGCGAATGGGTGGCCATGGGTCACAGGGTGATGATTGTGGGGTCGGCATTCTCCCACCTGCGCAAACAACAGCCCGCTGCAGGACGCGAAACCATCGACGGTATCGAATACCTGTGGCTGCCTGCTCGCAGCTATGAAGGCAACGGTGCCGCCCGTGCCCTGTCCATGTTCCGGTTCGTGTGGCAGGTGTACCGGAACATGCAACTCTGGGACGACCTGCGTCCCGACATGGTGATAGCCTCCTCGGTCTACACCTTCGACATCTACCCCTGCCGCCGCATTGCACGGAGAAACCATGCACGGCTGGTGTATGAGGTGCACGACCTGTGGCCCCTTTCGCCCATGGTAATCGGACACTACTCGCGCTGGCATCCATTCATCTGGCTGCTGCAGCGTGGCGAGAACTACGCCTACCGCCACTGCGACATGGTGGTCTCCATCCTTGACAAAGCATTCCCCCACATGCAGCGCCACGGCCTCAGTGCCGACCGCTTCTGCTGCATTCCCAACGGCTTCAGGAAAGAGGAGTGGAGCCCAATGTCCGGGCAGACATTATTACCTGAAAAGCATACAACTCTTCTCAACCAGCTGAAAGAACAAGGCTGTACCATTGTAGGCTTTGCCGGCGGACATACTCAGTCCACGGCAATGCATGTACTGGTAGAAGCCGCCAACCTGTTGCGGACACGCCACGATATTGCCTTCGTGCTGGTGGGACAGGGTCCGCAGAAAGAGGAACTCATAGCCCTTGCCCGAATGCATCAGCTGGACAACATTCATTTCCTACCCCCTGTAGAGAAACGGGCTATTCCGGAACTGCTCGACCGCTTCGACATCTGCTATGCCGGAGGAGTGCACAGCATTCTGCACCAGTATGGCACATCGTTCAACAAAATCACCGACTACATGGTGGCGGGCAAGCCTATTGTGAACTCCGTCGATGAGCCGGGAAGTATGATAGAGCGTGTGGGCTGCGGGCTGCAGGTGGCTGCCGAGCGTCCCGACCAAGTGGCCAAGGCCGTAGCACAACTGGCTGACATGCCCGAGGCAGAACGTACAGCCATGGGCATACTGGGGCGCGACTACGCCCTGCAGAACCTTGAATACAAAACTCTGGCACAACGTTTTATTGATGCCGTAGTCAAATAGACACCATGAAGATACTCACCATCATAGGGGCACGTCCCCAGATTATCAAAGCCGCAGCTGTGAGCCGTGCTGTGGCCAATCTGTACAGCAGCCGTATCGAAGAGAAGATACTCCATACCGGTCAGCACTACGACGCCAACATGTCGCAGGTTTTCTTTGATGAACTGGGCATCCCACAGCCGCATTACAACCTGGGCGTGGGTTCCGGTTCCCACGGCAGCCAAACAGCCAAGATGATAAGCGGCATAGAGGAAATCTTGATAAAGGAAACCTTCGACGGAGTAATCCTCTACGGCGACACCAATTCCACCCTGGCCGGTGCAGTGGCTGCGTCAAAGATACATGTACCCGTGTTCCATATCGAGGCAGGGTTGCGCTCCTTTAACATGACCATGCCCGAAGAGATTAACCGCATCGTGTGCGACCAGCTCTCCAGCATTTGCTTTGCCCCCACTCAGACCGCCGTGGACAATCTGCGACGGGAAGGCTTTATGGAGAGCCCGGCCACATTCCTCCACGGCAAGAAAAGGCGGGTGTGCAACTGCGGGGATGTGATGTACGACAACAGCATCTACTTTTCCACCCTCGCCAGCCAGCACAGCACCGTTATGCAGCAGCTGAACCTGCAGCCCGGCGGCTATATACTGGCCACCATCCACCGTGACAACAATACCGACAATCCCCAACGGCTGCAGTCTATTCTCCGCGCACTGGCCGACATCGCCCGTCAGGACAACATACGCATCATTCTCCCCCTGCATCCTCGCACACGCAAAATACTCGACAACACGCCGGAGCAGCCACTATCCAGCTGTCCCTTGATAACAGTCATCCCCCCGGCCAGCTTCTTCGACATCACCATGCTGGAGCAGAACGCCAAACTCATCATGACCGACAGTGGCGGAGTGCAGAAAGAGGCCTTCTTCTTTGAAAAGCCCTGTGTTATCCTGCGCCCCGAAACAGAATGGGTGGAGATTGTGAACCACCGTGCCGGCATCATAGCCGATGCCGACTACAACCGCATTATCGAGGCATATCGCCAGCTGGCCGACCACCCCGTCCAGTTTCCTCATCTCTTTGGCGACGCCCACGCCGCCGAGAAGATATTGCAAACCATCCTCGATTACTAATCATTTCCCCGCACCGACATGACCCTCCACACCGACACCCTTCACCGCATAGCCTATGCCACCGATGCATCTGCCTACCGAGAAATACCCATGGCTGTGGCCTATCCGCAAAATGAAGCGGAAATCATCGAGCTCATCCATGAGGCCCGCCGTCGCCACACCCATCTTATACCCCGTGCCGGAGGCACCAGCATCGCCGGTCAGGTGGTGGGCAACGGTATTGTGGTGGACATCAGCCGCCACCTCAACCGCATCTTAAAGGTCGATACCGAAAAAAGATATGCTTGGGTGGAACCCGGTGTGGTACGCGACGAACTCAACCTCGCCCTCAAGCCATACGGGCTATTCTTCAGCCCCGAGACCTCCACCAGCAACCGCTGCTGCATAGGCGGCATGGTGGGAAACAACTCCTGCGGCACCCACTCGCTTGTCTATGGCAGCACCCGCCACCATGTGCTCGAAATCCGGGGACTGCTCAGCGACGGTACACCGTTTTCCACCGCCACACGCGAAGGCAGCGACCTGCTGCAAAAGATATATGCACAACTGGAAGGCTGGGCCAATAATCCCGACACCCGGAAACTCATCACCGACAACTTCCCCGACCCGTCCCTGCGCCGTCGCAGCTGCGGCTATGCCATCGACGAGGCCATCAACCCCGCACTCAACGCCCTCCCCGGATATCCGGAGCAGCCCGAAGGCATAGACCTCTGCAAACTCATCTGCGGCAGTGAGGGCACCCTCTGCTTCATCACCGCCATAAAGGTATCCCTCGACCCGCTTCCACCGCAGCAGCAGATGGTGCTCTGTGCCCACTGCCACTCCCTCCCCCTCAGCTATCAGGCCAACCTTGTCGCACTGCGCCACAATCCCGTGGCCATTGAACTTATGGACGGCAAGATACTCGAGCTCTGCCGCAACAACCGCACACAGGACCGCAACCGTTTCTTCATCCAAGGCGAACCCGCCGCACTGCTTATTGCCGAGTTCAACGGCGACCACATGGAACAAGATGCCGACGCACTTGAAAAGGAACTCATTGCCCAAGGCCTCGCCTACCATTGCAGCAGGGTCTATGGCAATGACATCAGCCGGGTATGGGCCCTGCGCAAAGCCGGTCTCGGTGTGCTCACCGGCGTCAAAGGCGACAACAAACCTATTGGAGTCATCGAAGACACGGCTGTCGCCCCTGAACGACTGCCACAATACCTCGACGAATTCCAGCAGATGATGGAGCGTCTCGGGCTCGAATGCGTCTACTATGGGCACATCAGCACCGGCGAACTCCATCTGCGCCCCATCCTCAATATCAAAGAGCCCCGCGACCGGAAGCTATTCCGTCAGGTAGCAGAGGAAACCGCCCTCCTCGTGCGCAAACACCGCGGCAGCCTCAGCGGTGAGCACGGCGACGGCCGCCTTCGCGGCGAGTTCATCCCGCTCATGTATGGCGAAGAGGTGTACCAACTCATGCGCCAGGTAAAACAATGCTGGGACCCCGACGGTGTCTTCAACATGCACAAGATTGTCGATGCCCCGCCAATGGACGAAGGGCTACGCTACGATGTTAACCAGACCTATCTCTGTCCCGACCACGACCTCATGTGCAGCATAGAGCAATGCAATGGTGCTGGAGACTGCCGCAAGAGCAATGCCATTGGCGGCACACTCTGCCCCACATTCAAAGTGTCGCACGACGAGCTGCTATCCACCCGCGCCCGTGCCAACATCCTGCGCGAACTGCTAACCCGTGGCCTGTCCGACCTGTCTGACAAGTCCGACCCGTCCGATCTAATCAAAGAAGTCCTCTACAGCTGCCTGGCTTGCAAAGGCTGCAAAGGCGAATGTCCCTCCAATGTGGACATGACACGCATCCGCTCCCAAGTCCTGCAGATGCTCTACGACCGCCACGGCACCCCCTTCCGCAGCTGGATGGTGGCCCGCATGGCCATGATTGAGCAGCTCGGACACCTTGTCTATCCCCTCTACAACTATTTCGCCACTGCCGGCTGGTCGTCTTCCATCATCAAGAAATTAGTATCTTTTGCCCCGGAACGCAGCATCCCGTCCCTCTCTCCGCGAACCATGCGCCAACTCGTCAAGAAAGACAGCCGCCATGCTGCGCGTTCCTCAAAGAAAGTGCTGCTCTTTGCCGACGAGTTCACAAACCTTCAAGAGGCTAAGCTGGGACAGACCTTCGCACGTCTGCTCACAGCACTGGGCTACCAGGTCATCATACCCAAGCATGTAGAAAGCGGCCGTGCCGCCATATCCAAAGGATGCCTGCATCTGGCCTCATCTTTTGCGCGCAAAAACGTCGAACTCCTCCACGACAAAGTATCCGACGACACACCCCTCGTGGGCATTGAACCCAGCTGCATACTCTCCTTCCGCGACGAATATCCCGACCTTGTTCCAGCGGAAATGCGCGCCGATGCCGAAAAACTGGCCAAGAACTGCTTACTCTACGACGAATTCATCATGCGCGAGGTTGCTCGCGGCAACATCACCGCAGAACAATTCCGCACCGACGAAGTCGAAATCTGGCTCCATGGCCACTGCCACCAAAAGTCGCTGGTAGGTGTAGAAAAAACCGCCGCCATGCTCCGCCTGCTCAAAGGCTGCCGGCTCCATGTCATCCCATCCAGCTGCTGCGGCATGGCAGGCTCCTTCGGCTACGAGAAAGAGCACTACAAGACCTCACTCGCCATAGGCGAGATGATCCTCTTCCCTGCCGTCCGCAAGGCCATGGCGCAGGACAACCCGTCGCAGACCCCCACTCTGGTTGCCGCACCCGGCACCTCCTGCCGCCAGCAAATCCTCGACGGCACCGGCATCCATGCCTTCCACCCCATCGAGATCATGTACCGCTGGCTTGCACAGTGACACCACTGTACCGACACACAATAAAAAGCCCCCACTTTGCAGTGAGGGCTTTTAATCTAAAAACCTAAAACAAATTACTTCTTGGCGTATTTCTTGTACTTGCTCATGAACTTATCAACGCGACCAGCGGTATCAACAAGTTTCAACTTGCCAGTAAAGAAAGGATGCGAAGTGTTGGAGATTTCCAACTTCACAACCGGATATTCATTACCGTCGGTATAGGTGACGGTCTCTTTGGTGGCGGCACAACTCTTGGTAAGAATCATGTTGTCGTTGGACATGTCTTTAAACACAACGAGTCTGTAATTCTCGGGATGGATTCCTTTTTTCATCTTTTTCTTGTTCTTTTGCCGTTTTAAGCAGTGGCTCGTAAACGATTGTTATTAACTATATTGTATTAATTATTTCTTTCAAATCGGGTCTCTTTTCGTACCTTTTTGAGTTTGCAAAGATACACACTTTTTTTGACATAGCAAACTTTTTCTTCTTTTTCATCAAAAAAAATCTGTTCAGAGACCGTCGCGCCTACGGGAGTCGGTAGTTCATCCGCCGGTGCTCCGCCATCTGTTCATACGCCGTGCCTGGGCGTCCGTAATTGGCATACGGGTGTATGGCAATGCCACCGCGCGGGGTAAACAGTCCCGTCACCTCCAGATAGCGGGGTTCCATCAGCCGCACCAAATCTTTCATAATTATGTTCACGCAATCCTCATGGAAGTCGCCGTGATTGCGGAACGAAAACAGGTACAGCTTCAAACTCTTGCTCTCCACCATGCGACGGTCGGGGATATAAAGAATGCGGATTTCCGCAAAGTCCGGCTGCCCGGTGATGGGACACAGCGTGGTGAACTCCGGGCAGAGGAACTCCACCCAATAATCATTGTCTGGGTGCCGGTTCTCGAACGTCTCAAGCACCTCCGGGGCATAATCCATGCGGTATTCCACCGCATGACCCAACTGCTGTAAATTATCTTCTTTTCTATCCATGTACAATCTATTTAAACAAGCGGTAACGGATGCCCGTGTCATACACATCCACACCCTCGCGACGTTTCACCATGCGCACCACCCTCACGGTAATGGGCAGGATAATCAGCTCATACAATGTTTTCAGTCCCACCTGCCACAGGACGAAGCTGGGCATCATGTTCAACGGCACAATTCCTGCCAAGGCAATGGGGAAAAAAATCATCGAGTCGCATGCCTCGCCCGCCACGGTGCTCACTATTGCGCGCAGGGTGAAATGCCGCCCCTTCGACCGCACCTTCATCTTCGAGATTACCATGGCATTGACAAACGAGCCGACCAGGAATGCCAGGAACGATGCCAACGCCACCCTCGGTGCAAAACCGAAAATAGCGTGGAAAGCCTCGTCGTTCCCACTGCTGCCGGGCAGCACATCGACCAGCGCACCCAGCATCACAAACAGGAAATTCATGGCAAAGGCCATCCAAATCAACTTACGGGCGCGGCGGAATCCCCACACCTCTGCCACCACATCATTGATGATGTAACTGATGGGAAACACCAGCAAAGCACCGGTGAAATGGGCCGGCCCCACGGAAAATTGCTTCAAAGCAAACAGATTTGCTGCCAGCAGGCAGGTGGTGAACAAAGTCGTGAATATATAAAACAACTTGCTCACCTCTTGAGTCTTATCTTTCATGTGTCTTGTTTTGTTAAAGGGGGTTTTCAAGCACCCCTGTGGTTAATAAATCGGCTGCAAAAGTACGAAATATTTTCCACATATCAGAAAAACAATTTCTCGTATTCATCCTGCAACAACCGTCAGCCTATCAAGAAACGGCCTGTGCGTGTCTTCAACAGCAGCCATGTGCCGAGTGTGCTTGCAGCCATTGTCAATGCCAGCGCGCACCACGGCAGCAGCCACACCCCTGCCTCCGTCTCGCAGAACCAGACCGGCATAGGCGAATAGTAGTAAAACCACTGCAGAAAGAACATATGCAGCACATACACTCCGTAGCACAGCCGTGAGCATTCCCTCAGCCATGCCGACGGCTGAGACCCTGGAGCGCGGTGCCGCCACAGCCACAACGATACCGTGGCATACAACGCCAGCAGTCCACACACCGTGTGACCCAGTGCCAGAAGCCGCAGCACCACCCGGCTGCAACCCCGCAGCCAGTGAGGACAATCGAATCCGAAACCCGGCAGTCGCAAATGCGTAGTCTGAAGATGCAGCAACAGAAACAACAGATACAGCACCCACAGCACCGCCGCCACTCCCCAACCCCACTGCACGCCGCACCGCTGTACAAACAGCACATGCCGCAGCCAATAGCCCAGATAGAAATAAAACAGGAAATAGGGAGCCCGCGACAGACCCATGCGCAAACCCGTCACACGCAGCAGCGACACGCCTGCCAGCACAACCAACAACAGCCATCCCACCCAGGGCAGCCATGCACCGTGGCGCCGCGACAGCCAGTCGAGCAACCGGTCAATCAGCCAGCAGGCCGAAAAGCACCAGAACAACATAGGCAGAAACCACAGGTGCGAAATCCCGTTGGCAACACGCCAGAAAGCCACATACAGGCGGAACCGCTCTGGGCGATAACAAAAAATGGCATAGTATATTATCCCAAAGACAAAACAAGGGATTATCAGCCTCTTGAACTTCTTCCACAGGAATGGCAGTACATTCGTGCGTCTGCCCGCCTCTACACACTGGTAGCAAAACACATAGCCGCCCACAAAAGCAATCGTCTCAATACGGAAACCACTGATGAGTCTCCCCAACCACCAATAGACGGCATTGTCCGGCACGCCTTGCGGAGGTGTCCAGCCACCCGTAAAGACACAAAGCGAATGATACACCACCAGCAAGAAAATCACCAGTGGCCGAATGACGGATATCTCATACAGCAGCGTTTTTTTCACGTTGCAAAATTACAACTTTTTCGTCACATATACGGAAATATAAAGAACTAAAGTTTGGCAAGTATAATCGGTCGTTGAGGCAACCATCAAGCGCCGTCATTTATTCGCTCGTTATTCGATCGTTTTCCACTCGTTTTCCCTTTCAGAAAGGGAAAAATGAGGGAAACATATCGGAAAACGATATGACAAAGAACGACGCAACATCGAGTCCGGAAGGTGCACAGAGGAACGTTGGGGACAAATATGCGACACTTTCGGAACGGTGAGGAACGTTGACGTAAGGTGGCGTAATCCCGCACAGAATAAAAAGTAACTTCCGCGCGAAGGCGGCGCGATGCGCCGCCCGACCTCAAAAAGCCTATAGTATCTATAGTTTCTATAGAATCTATCTAACTATCAGCTTGCGTACCATGTTGGTGTTGTCGGCCGTGATGCGCACGAAGTAAGCACCCTGGGCCAGCTTGTCGACCTCCATGGTCTTCTCGCAGTCTGCACTGCACTCAAGCGTCTCGGTGGCTACCGTGCGGTTCATGTCGACCACTGCAATGCGGACTGTTCCGTTCACACCACTCACGCTGATGGTGGTGCTGCTGGTGGCCGGGTTCGGGAAGATGCGGCAGCTGATGCCGTCGACATCCTCGATGCCCTCGCTGCCCAGCGTGCGGAAGTTGGCCGTGACGTAGGCGCTGTAGTTGCCGTCGCCGCAGTCAGTACGCACCTTGACGGTGTAGTTCGTGCCGGGTGTCAGGTTGCTGAAGGTGGCCTGCCGCTCAGCGGTGACATTGTCACTGATAGTGCTGCCAGTTCCGTCGGTCAGTACCACCTGCCAGTGGTCGCCGGTCGGGCCGGGCTGCCAGCTGATGTCGGCACTGGTCTCGGTCACGTTGGTGACGGTCAGGTTCTGCACCGGGTCGCAGTCCTCG